>NZ_CAMFHX010000005.1 GCF_945952365.1 uncultured Cetobacterium sp. | reverse complement strand
TTTAACATTCCCATAGGTTTTCTAGCTTCTTCGTAAGTGATTTCGATTCCATTTTCTTTAAATACTTGAACGAAAACATCAAGTGGTGCAAAACATCCATAATCTACTGTAGTACCTGCCCAATCAAATATAACTGCTTTAATCTCTCTTTTCATTATTTATTCCTCCCAAAGTATCTTTTTTTAATTAATTCATATATTGCTTTTACTAAAAGGTTCGTCCCAACAATCAGGATTCCCATTGCTGCTGCTTTAGCTTGATCTCCAACTTCATCAAGGTTTACCATTGCTATAGAAGCAAGAGTAGTCTTTGATGTGTATAGGAAAACTGCTGCTGAAACTGTAGTCATACAGTTAACGAAGTAGTATATAAAAATCTCGCCGATAGTGTGCTTAGTAAGTGGTAGAGTCACATTGAAGAATGTTTTATACCAAGGTACACCCATAGATAGAGATACAATTTCAAACTCTTTATCCAACTTTTTCAAAGATGTTGATGCTGTCATAAAAGCAACTGAGAAAAAGTGTACAATGTTTACAAGAACCAAAATCCAAAGTGTTCCGTAGATACTATTGAATGGGTTACCTACCCAACCAAGTAGTGGAACTCTTATATAATCCATATTGAAGAAGAAGATATAACCTAAACCTAAAACCATTCCGGGAAGAGCTAAAGGTACGATAGCAAAGAATTTGATAACATTTCTTAGCTTAGTTAAACTTTCAGTCTTTAAACAGATGTATGCACCAAGGTATGCTATAGCTGTTCCAAACAGTGCTGAAAGCATTGCGATAGTTACCGAGTTTTTATAGAAGTGGAAAGCTCCACCGTTAAAGTCAAAGAATTTGTAGTTATTCAATGTAAGCTCAAAGTTATAAGGCCACATTTTAACGAAAGATGCAACTGCTGCTGCAACGAAAAGCCCTAAGACACTAAGACCAATTAACCAACAGAAACAGTAGAAGAAAATATCTCTTCCAGTAGAGTTTTCAATTCTGTAGTTCATCGACTTTGCATTGAAAGTATCTCTTTGCTTTTTCTCTAAAGATTTTTCAAAGAAGAAAGATATCACTGCTGGGATAAGTAAAAGTATACTTACAACTGCTCCTCTTCCTAAGTTTTGTTGTCCAATTACTTGCTTATAGATATCTGTAGCTAAAACATTGTAGTTTCCACCAACAACTTTTGGAGCTCCAAAATCTGTGAAAGCAAGAATGAATGAAACTGTCGCAGTAGAGAACACTGCATATTTACAAGATGGTAAAGTTATAGTGAAGAACTGCTTCACTTTACTTGTTCCAAGAGTTTTAGCAGCTTCGTAAAGTCTATAGTCACTATTTTGTAATGCCATTGATATAATCAAGTAAGCTTGAGGTAGAGTGTAGATTACCTCACTTATTACAATTCCAGTAGGACCATAAAGATTTATATCAGTTGCTATAGCGGGAAAGTTTCCAAAGAAACCAGTTGTAATAACTCCCATTCTTCCGAAAAGATATACAAGAGAGATACCGTGTAACATAGTCGGAGCAAATATAGGTAGAAGAATTAGAAACTTTAAAACTCCTTTTCCTTTTATATTACTTCTAGCCATTCCATAAGAATACCCAAATCCTAAAATTAAAGTTATAATCATAGTTAAACTAGCAATTTTAACTGTATTAAAGAATGAAGCCATAACCCCTGGACTAGTTAGATACTGTATAAAGTTTTGTAATCCAATAAAGTTTCCAGCATTATCCTCTGTCGCTTTTATACTTAAAGTGATTAGAGGAAAGGCCAATGTAACAATGAAAAATGCTACGATTGCCCAAACCATTATATCCCTGACTTTTTCAGAAAGTAGTTTCTCAGATTTTTTAAAAACTAACTCCATTCAACTTCGCCTCCTAAAGTTCTTTCAACTTTAAGGAAGATATGCTGGTCTTTTTTTAAAGGTATATGAGCAATTTTATTTCTACAGATATCAACTTCGATTATATAGTTCTTTTTGTTAACTTTTAATCTATAGTATGATCCCATATATTCCCACGATTCCAATGTTCCCATAAAGAAGTTTTCAGTATGCTCATCAGCTAACGAGATATCTTCAGGTCTTGCCATAACTTTTGTTCCATTGATTTCAAACTTATTAACTTTTCCTATAAAATCACCAATAAAGTTATTAGCTGGGTTTTCATAGATATCTTGAGGTGTTCCAACTTGAACAACCTTAGCATTATCCATAACAATTATTCTATCTGACATAGAAAGAGCTTCCTCTTGGTCATGAGTAACCATGATAGTTGTGATTCCAAGTTTCTTTTGAAGGTCTTTTATATCATTTCTAAGCTTTTCTCTAACTTTAGCATCAAGTGCTGAAAGTGGTTCGTCGAGTAAAAGAATATCTGGTGAGTAAGATATTGCTCTTGCAAGAGCTACTCTTTGTTGTTGTCCTCCAGAAAGTTCATTTGGGTATTTGTTTTCTTGTCCTCTTAAACCAACAAGTTCAAGAGACTCATCTACCTTTTTTCTGATTATATCTTTTGGTATTTTTTTATTTTTCATTCCGTAAGCTATATTTTCACCAACCGTTAAGTTAGGGAAAAGAGCATATGATTGGAACACAATTGACATATTTCTTTTTGATGGGTGTTTCTTTGTGATATTCTCATCCTTTAAGAAAATTTCACCACTATCCACAGTTTCAAGACCAGCAATTATTCTAAGCAGTGTTGTTTTACCACAACCAGATGGTCCTAAGAAACAGATAAACTCCCCTCTTTCTATTTCGAAATCTATATTGTTTAATGCTTTGAATTTACCGAAAGTTTTTTCAATATTTTTTATTTTTAAATAACTCATTAAATCCTCCCTCTTTCATCATCTATAGTTATAATACTACATCAGAGTTAAAAACAAATTAAAACCAAGTAAAACACGAGTAAAACAAAGGTTAAAATTTTGTTAAAAAATAAAAGCTACAGATTTCTCTGTAGCTAGTTAAAGTAAGTATTAGTTTTTTTCAGTTTTTGAACCGAACTTAGCTTCCCAAGTTGAAAGAACACGTTCTTTGTTAGCTGCAGCCCAAGAGAAGTCATTTGCAATAAGTTGAGATATTGGGTTTTCAGGGAACCCTTTTGGAGGTTTAACATCCATCTCTCTTGAAACAATTGCATATGACTTAGCATACATAGCCATTGCTTCTTCAGATATAGCCCAATCTAAGAAGATTTTTGCTTCATCTTTTATATCTTTTTTATTTATAAGAGCGTTTGCTTCTGAATCCCAACCTGATCCTTCTGAAGGGAAGTAAACATTTATAGGTGCTCCTTCATTTTTAATTTTGATTCCAGGGTATCCATAAGAGATTCCAATTGGATATTCTCCTGAAGCTGCTGTTTTTGCAGGCTTTGAACCAGAGTGAGTATAAACTCCCATGTTTTTATCTAAGTCAGCCATATATTGCCAAGCTTGTTCCTCTCCTAAAAGTTGAACTAAAGCAGAAACAGTTAAGAATCCAGTTCCAGATGAAGCTGGGTTTGGCATAGAGATTAATCCTCTATATTCAGGCTTTAAAAGGTCGGCAAAGTTTTTAGGTTCTTCTATTCCAAGTTTTTTCATCTCAATAGTGTTAACAGAGATTGCTGTCATCCAAGCATTATTTCCAACCCATTTAGGATCTTTTCCACTGTTGTCTTTAAACTTTGTATTTATTTTTTCTATACCTTTAGGTGAGTATGCTTTTAAAAGATTAGCTTCATCTAAAACTAATAATCCAGTTGCTGCAGTTCCCCATATAACATCAGCTTGAGGATTGTTTTTCTCTGCTAAAACTCTAGAAACTATAACACCCGTAGATTCTCTAACGATATTTAACTTTATATCAGGATATTGTTTTTTGAAAGATGCTAAATATTCTGGTATTTGTTCGTTTTCTAAAGCTGTATATACTGTTATCTCTTTGTTTTTGTTACCAGCAGCAGAGGGTTTCTCAGAACTTCCACACCCAACTAAAAGTCCAGCAAAAAGTAGTGAACCAATTATTTTTTTATTAATCATTTAAATCACCCCATAGTTTATTTTATAAAATGATTATACTTTATCTATGTAAAGAGAAAATGAAAAAAAGGTAAAAGAAAGGTAAAACCATAAAAAAATTAAATATTAATATCTCACAGAGGAATAAAACCAACCAAAACCAAAAAATGAATTAATTTTTTAGAAAAAAAGTAAAAAGTCGAAAAAAAAGTATATTTTACCTAGAAAAAAAATGGAATTCGAGATATAATTTATAGAAAACTATTTTGTTATGAAAAAAATTGATTAAATTTGATAGAAGATGACGAAGGATTTGTTTTAGTGTGTGCTATTTATAATTAAGGGGGATGAATGAATAGGATAAGAATACTAATTATGTTCTTAATAAGTTTTAGCATGATATTTTCAACAGAAAGATATATACCTAAAAATAAAGAGGAAAGAGATTATCTTGAAAAAGCTAGAGAGAGAACATTTAAAGTAGGAGTAGTTCAGAAAAATTATTTTGCATCAGAAAAAATTGATGGAGTATCGTTAAATGATATTGTTGAAGATATGTTTAGAAGCTATTTAGGAATGAATGTTGCTATTGAAAAGAGAGAATGGGATGAGAATTATAGTAATTTTAAAAATGGTGAGTTAGATATTTTAACGTATTTAACACCGTCAGAGGATAGAATAAATTATGCTTTATTCACTCAAGGAATTATTGAGGAGAACTTAGTAGTAGTTTCAAGAGATAAGAAAATAGATACAATAAATGACTTAAATGGCTTAGAAGTGTATGTAACTCAAAATAGTATTTATCAAAAGTTTTTAGAGAGATTGATTGATAAAAATAGTCTCGATTTAAAGTATATTGAAGTTTCAGATATAGGAGATAAAAGACCATTTTCTTATGTCGATTCTGATTTGAATACTATCGGCGAAAAAAATAAATTAATATTAGGGAGACTTCCAAAAGCTACTTTAGGGCTATTAAAGGAGCATGATGAATTAGTAAAAATAATTGATAACTCTTTGGATGAAAAATATGGAGCTTTAATAAAAAATTGGTTTGAAAAAAGAAAAGAAAAAATATTTAAAGATAAACTAGATAAATTGTTAACAGAAAATGAAAAGCAGTATTTGACAGATCTACCAGTGCTTCGAGTAGCATATGGAGATATTGAAAAGATTAGTACTTATTCATCTTTAGAAAATAGATATATTGGAATAGCACCAAGAATTATAAATTATATCTCTGAAAAAACAGATATTCAAGTTATCGAAAGCGTAAATTTAAGAAAAACAAATTGGAGAGCTTGGAAAGAAAAACTTTCAGACGGATATATTGATATGATGCTTCTTTCTAAAACTTCAGAACGTGAAAAAGAGTTTCTGTTTACGAATAAATTATCAGATTTAAACATATATGAAATAACGGATTTAAATAGTGAAAATAAAACAAATAAAACAATTGGAGTTATAAAAGATTCCATTGAAGAAAAAGTAGCTCTTGAGTACTTTATAAATAGTAAAATTAAAAGGTATGAAAGTGAAGAAAAAATAAATCAAGATTTTAAAAGAAAAAAAATAGATACAATATTGTCTATAAACGCAGATAATTATGATATTTCTAAGTATACTGTGAGAGTTTTAGATGTTGTGCCAATGAATATAGTCTTGAAAAAAGAACACATAATATTAAGGGATATATTTAATAAAGTTATAGATGAATTTATTAATATAGATGAATTTATGCAAGATTCTGAGATTACGAGAAGGAAAACTGAACTTTATGAGAAAAGAGCTCATAAAAACATAATTGTTTTAATTGTAATAAGCTGTTTCTTTTTAAGTATTTTAGTGATGCATCAAACGGCAAAAATGCAAAAGCATAAAAAAACAACTAAAGAGCTATTAAAAGATGATTTAACAGGATTATATAGTCGAAGAGTGTATAATGAATTTTGCAGAGAAAATATAAAGTTAGAAGGGTGTGCTATATTACTCGATTTAAATAACTTTAAGAGTGTAAATGATACCTATGGTCATGACTATGGTGATAAGATATTGATTGAAGTTGGAAAATGCTTACAAAAGGTATTTAATAAAGATTATGTATTCAGAATATCTGGAGATGAATTTTATGTATTTTTAAACTGTATTGAAGATGTAGAGTTAAAGTTTAGAAAACTGAAAAAAATATTTAAAGATTCTACAATATTAAGAAATTATAATATATCATTTAGTTTAGGGTATTATTATAAAAAAGATGATGTTACTATGATTGATGCTTTCAAATATGCAGATATGGCTATGTATTTTGCAAAACGTGAAAAAAAAGAGTGGTATGAAGAAGCCACTGATGAGTTTATAAATCAAAATGCAAGAAAAAAGAAGCTTGAGATACTTATAAAGAAAGGTTTTGATAAAGAGTTCTATGCTGTATTTCAAGGTAAATATGATTTGAATAATAAAGATTTAATAGGAGCAGAGGCCTTAACAAGATGGAATAATAGTGATTTAGGATTAGTTCCGCCAATAGAGTTTATTCCGATAGCTGAGGAGCTAGGAATGATTCATAAAATAGATTATAAGATTGCAGAACTTGCAGTAAAAGAAACAAAAAAAATGTTGTCTCAGAAAAGAGTAAAGGATGACTTCAGAATGTCATTTAACATGTCAGTAGAAACTTTTAGAAGAGATGATATTGTAGAATATATATTTAGTCTTTTAGAAAAGTATTCACTAGATGGAAAAAACTTAGAAATTGAAATCACAGAAAGCATGTTTTTAAAAGATGCTAAAAATGTGATATTAAAACTTCAAAAATTAAGTGAAAAAGGCATCTATATATCTGTAGATGACTTTACAGCAGGATATTCAACAGTTGGATTACTAACCACTTTGCCAATAGATGTAGTTAAGTTTGATAGGTCTTTAATGGCAACGATATGTGAAAATTCAGATAAAGGAAGAAGTGTTTATATAGGATTAGCAAAGATGATAAAAAGTTTAAAACTTAAAGTTGTTGCAGAAGGAATAGAGGGAAAAGAGCAGTACGAGTTTTTAAAAGAGATTGGAATAAATTATGGTCAAGGGTACTATTTAGGAAAGCCAGAAAGAATTTTAAAAGATGGCAATATTTAAGGAGGAACGATGTTTGAGGTAAAAAATTATGTTGAAAGTGATTTCAAATCGCTTTTCAATATTCATAGAAATGCATTTAGAAGTTATTCTAAAAAAGAGAGCTTAGATGATTTTAAAAAGTCTATCGAAAATACAGTTGGAAAAGTCTTAGTTTTACAAAATGAGATAATAGGAGCTATATTTTTAGAGGCAAAAGATATAGAGGGAGAGTTTAAAGTTAAAAAACTGTTTATAACACCAAAATATCAAAATAAAGGCTTAGGATATTTCATTTTGACTCACCTGAAAGAGGAAGATGAAGCTATAAAAAGTATTGAGTTAGAAATATCTGAAGAGAATTTAAAAACTAAAAAGTTTTGTGAAAAAATGTTAAAAGAAATATAGAAAAAGAGGTAAAAAATGAAAAATAAAATATCTGCTTTAGGGCAATATCTAGTTAAAGAAACAGGAAAGAATTTTAATTTTAAAATGATAAAACCTGATGGATACTATAAAGGAGTGTTATTCTCTTACGGAATAGATGACTACTTAGTTTCAAGTGATAGAGTTGAATTGTTAGGTACAATTGAGTTAATCTCAATGAAAACAGCAAGAGATTATCCAGCTAAGCTTGTTAGAAGATACACTCATAGTAAATTTGATAGAATCGGAAAGAAAAAAGAGGAAACAATTGTAGTAAATGGAGTTAAATATTACATAATTAAATTGTAAAAAGCTAAAAAAAATGGTATAATTTTTTTCGAAAGAATTTAATAAACAAGATGTTTGGGAGATCCATCTGTAAAAAAAACCAGCTAAGGATGCGGTTTTTTTCGTGTCCTTTTTTGTTTTGTGGGTCCCAGAAAGGGAGAGGTTATGAAAAAAGTAATTATTGATTGTGATCCAGGAATTGATGATTCGTTGGCACTGATTTTAGCATTAAAATCACCAGAATTGGATGTTATTGGAATTACGATTTGTGCTGGAAATGTTCCAGTAGAACTTGGAGGAGTAAACGCCTATAAAGTTCTAAAACTAATGAATAGAGAGGATATTCCAATCTATTTAGGAGATAATAAGTTGTTGAAAAGAGAGCTTGTTACAGCTCAGGATACACATGGAGAGGATGGCTTAGGTGAAGTTTTACCTGAGATTGAAATTCCAGAAGAAACTATAAAGTTAGGGGCTGTGGATTATTTAATTCAAACCTTAAAAAATAGTGAAGATGTATCGATTATAGCTTTAGGTCCGTTGACAAATTTAGCAAAGGCTGTGGAGAGGGAAAAAGATATTTTGAAAAAAGCTGAGAGAATAGTTTCTATGGGTGGAGCTTTTAGAACAAATGGTAACTGTTCACAAGTGGCAGAGTTTAACTATTGGGTTGATCCTCAATCGGTAAATGTAGTTTTTGAAAATGTTGATAAGGCGATAGAGCTAATACCTCTAGATGTAACTAGAAAGATAGTTTTAACACCAAATTATAGAGAGTATCTAAGACAGATGAAAAATGATGTAGCACAGTTTATCTATGATGTAACAGGATTTTATGTAGATTTCCACTGGATGCAAGAGAGGACTTTAGGGTGTGTTATAAACGATCCTTTAGCAGTGGCATATTTTATAAAACCAGAGTTATGTAAGGGAGTTTTGACACATTTAGAGTGTGTGGAAGATGGACCTGCTATGGGGCAGAGTTTGATAGATATTGGTGATTTCTATAGAAGAAATCCAAATGTATTTATAAACACTGAGGTAGATGAGAAGGAGTTCTTTAATCTATTCTTCAAAAGAGTTTTTCCAGAAAATATAAAAGATACAGAAATCGTGTTAAAGGGGTATTAAAAATGACTATGGCAGATATATTATTAAAAAATGAAGTATTATGGGCAATAAAATTATTGGTAAGTTTTATAACAGTTTTAGGAGCATATAAGTGTTTTGGTAAAGTTGGATTGTTTGTTTGGATTCCAATATCTATGTTTATAGCAAACGTTGAGGTTATGATTTTAGTTAAGTTATTCGGGCTACACGCTTCTTTAGGAAATATTCCTTACGCGAGTGCTTTCCTTGTTACAGATATTCTTTCAGAGAAGTATGGAGAAGAGGATGCAAAGAAAGCTATATGGATTGGATTCTTTACTAATATAGTTGTAGCTTTAATGATAAATTTTGCTCTTATGTTTACACCGGAAGTTGATGGAGTGGAAACGTTTGGTAATTTAAAATCTATTTTTGGATTGTTCCCTAGATTTATGATAGTTGGATTAGTATCTTATGCTATTTCTCAAAATATAGATATCTATCTATATAAAAAATTAAAAGAGAAGTTTCCGAATCATTTATGGATTAGAAACAACGGAAGTACAATGATAAGTCAGTTAGTAGATAACATTTTATTTACGACATTTGCATTTATAGGAGTGTTCCCAGTTTCAGTTATGTTTGAGATATTCTTAAGTACATATATCTTAAAGTGGATAGTAGCAGCTTTAGATACACCGTTCCTATACTTAGCTACTAAGATGGATTCTAAAAAATCATTATGTTAATAGTTTAGAGGTTAGAGTTTTTCTAGCCTCTTTTTTTTAATTTTTTTCTAAAATAGAACATTTTTTAGACTTCTTGAAGAAAATTTAAAAAAATTTAAAAAAATTTCAAGTAGTTAAGAAAAATAAAATATGCTACAATGTGACTAAAAATATTTTCTAAAAATAAAATGACGCATGAAGAAATTAAATAATGACAAAAATGGCTGATTTTATATAAAAATCAGTCTTTTTTTTTTAAAAGGAGTAAAAATATGATTTATTATGATAATGCATCAACGACATATCCAAAGTTTAATAGAGTATATGATGGAACAATGGAGTTATACAAAGAGATAGGGATTAATTTTACTAGAAATAGTTCAGATAAAAGTAAGAATGCAAAAGAGATAAAGAAAAATTTAATAAATAACATCAAAAATATATTTTCAACAAAAAATGAAGTAATATTAAACTCTTCAGCAACTTTTTCATGTAATGAGATAATATTAGGACTAAATTATGAAAATATAAAAACAATTTACATTTCGCCTTTCGAACATAATTCAGTTTACAGAGTTATAAAAAAAGTAGCAAAAGAAAAAAATATAGAGCTGAAAATTTTAAAATTTAAAAAATTTGAATTGGATATAGAGGATATGAATTTACAATTTTTATCACAAAAACCAGATTTAATTATACTTAATCATGCTTCAAATGTTTTTGGAAACATTTTACCTGTTCTTGATATTTTTGAAGCTGGAAAAAAATATGATGCAATTACAGTTTTAGATGCAAGTCAAACAGGAGGTGTTTTAGATTTTTCAGAGATTTCTGAAATCGCAGATTTTATAGTATTTGCAGGTCATAAAAATTTATATGGTCCTTCAGGAATAGGAGGGTATATCTACAATAAAAAAATTTCTTTAAAACCTCTACTATATGGAGGAACAGGAATAAAATCTGAAGATGAAGAGATGCCAGAGGAACTGCCAGAGAGGTTTGAAGCTGGAAGTCCAAATATATTAGGAATGATTGGACTTAAAATTGCAACAGATGAGTTGTTAGAAGTAGGAATAGAAAATATAAAATCAAAAAAAGAACAAAACTTTAAAAAGTTATATGAACTTTTAGAGGAGTATTCATATGATATAAAAATACACTCAGAAAAAGAGAAAAATATTGGAGTATTATCAATAACTGGGTTTGATTACTCACCTCAAGAGTTAGAAGAGATTATGAATGACAACGAGATTATAACGAGAAGAGGGATGCACTGTGCACCACTTGCTCATCATCATATAGGAACTCAGGATGGAGGAACACTTAGATTCTCAGTTGGATATTTTAATAGTAATCAAGATTTAGAAGGCTTAAAAGAAACATTAAATAAAATATTTTAATTCATAGAGAGGATAAAAAATGAAGGTAAAGAGATTAAAAGAGATATTTGAAGACGAAGATGAAGGAAGAATAATACTTCCAAATTTCCAAAGAGATTTTGTATGGGATACAAAGCAGCAAAAAGAGTTACTTGCGACATTTTTAGTGGAGTTACCTATAAGCAGCATTCTTTTGTTAAAAGGAAGCTGTAATGATTTTAATTATAGAAAGCTATGTTATTCAAATGAAGTTGAATGTGCTAAAGAGGAGTGCATGTATCTTTTAGATGGTCAGCAGAGAATGTCAACTTTAAAAGCTATGTTTGTTGATTTATTTAAAGGTGAATGGGAGAATAGTTACTCAGATTTATATGGAAAAATAAAGAATAGATGGTTTTTAAAAGTTTCAACTTCAGATGATGAAACAGAGGATGTATTTGGTTATAATAATTTAGATTTTGAGCATGGTAGTTTAAGAAAATATACACCAAGTGAAATTATAGATTTTATTCAAGAGTATAAAATTCATAAAACAAAAAATATAAATTGCTGGTACCATCCAAAATTTCAGTTTGAAAAAACAACTGATTCAGGAAAGATAAACGAGTTTGCAAATTTATGTTCTGATCAAAATCTTATTCCACTATTTGGATTAAATGAGAGTAATAAACTTCAGGATAAAGTTGTGGAAAAGATTGCAAATAAAAGAGCAGATAAAATAATAGATGAGATAGAAGAGTACGAAAACATAAAAAAAATAGAGAAAATAAAATGTTATTTTAAGGATTTTTCTTCTGAAGTAGATGAAGAAGAATTAATAGATGAATTTGAAACAAGAAAAAATAGTTTAAAGTATGAATTGTCAATGAAATGGAAAACTAAAATTATAAATTTCTTAGATAAATTAGTAGAACAAGAGGTTTCGATAATTGAAATAGAAAAAAATGAGATAAGTAGAGGAATAGCCATATTCGAAACAATAAATAAAGGTGGGACACCTTTAGATAATTATGATTTAATTGTAGCTAAAGCAGCAAAAGATTCTAAATTAGAATCTTTAACTCAAAGAATAAAAAGAATTGTAGAGTTAGGAATTGAGTTACCACAAGATTTTAAAGAAAGAAGTTGGAATGGAATAAACTTTGGTTTGATTGAAGGACAAGAGGAGTTGAATAAGAGATTTAAAAATCAATATTTAAACTTATTATCAATTTTTTCTCATGTAAAAGATCCGTTGAAGTTAAAATTAGAACATATAAAAAGAGATAAAATTTTTGAAATTTCATCAGAAGATATAAATTCTTTAACTGAAAAAACAGTTATTTCATTGTTGAGAGCATTAGCGTTTGTTAATACTAGATTAGGAATAACGAAATTTGGTAACTTCTCATTTGAATTAATGGTTTTACCTATGGCTTATATATTTTCTGAAGATAAAAATTGGAACAATAAAAAAGTATTAGATAAAGTTGAATATTGGTACTGGACATCAATATTTATAGGAAGATACAGAGAGCGTCAAAATATAAGAACCGTAGATGATTTAAAAACTATTTACCGATGGATTATTCAAGAGGATTTAGAAGATTTGAAAGTTAAAGAATTAGTTTGTGAAAATATAGGGAAGGTATTAAATGTAGAGGAGTACTCAGATTTAGAAACATTATTAAATGATTCTAAAACACCATCTCAAGTTAGTAAGAATTTATTATACTATATTTTAAGTTTAGAACCATTTGATTTATTACCAGAGAATCATTCGAAAAAACTTAAAGCATTTGAGATAACAGAAGCATCAGTAGAACTGGAAGATCATCATTTAATACCTTTAGGAACAGGCACTAAATATGGAGAGCTGAGTTCTAAAATAAGAAACGATAAAAATCATATTTTAAATAGTGTTTTAAATAGAACTCTTATAAGCAAAGAAGCAAATAGGAAAATTAGAGATATGGGGTTTGAAAAGTATATGCAAGATGTACAAGATATATCTAGAATAGGTCAGATGATAAATAAAGATTTGTTGCAGAAGGAAAATGAACAACAAAATGCATACTATAGAAGAGTTTTAGAAAATAGATTTAATATAATAAAAGATACATTGTTAAGAGAGCTTCACTATTTAAGTGAAAGATAGAAAATGAGGATGTAAAAATGGAAAAAAAAGAAGTTAAAATTTGTTGGAATGAAATAGATAATGTTCCAGTAATTTTAGAAGAGGGTGTGACATCATCATTAAAAGAGATCGCAAAAGATTTAAGACCAGTATTTTTACAAGAAAAATGGTTATTAATGAACTTGTTTCCAGATAGATTAGATGATAAATTCTTAAAAAAATCAGTTTGGGCAACAAAACAGAATAGATATATAGTTAACGGTGAGATGGTTGGTTTAATAGCAACATCAAAATTTAAAAAAATGACTCAATCAGAAATTGAAAATTTAAGGAAAGAAGTGATGAAGTTTTCAATAACAGAGGAGCATTTAGAAGTTGAAAGAGATTGCTTCGATAAATTTATAAAAGCAAACAGTAGTCGTTTTAATATACTGGTAAAAAGTGAGAATAGAGACGAAGAGGGAGAGTTCATAGGAGCAATTCCTTTTATCGTTGAAAATGCAGAAAAATATAAAAATAGAATGATGCTAGTATCTTTCTCTGGTGGAAAAGATTCTACAGTTGTTTCTCATTTGGTGAGATTGGCTTTAAATAATCAAAGTATTTTACACATATTTGGAGATACAACATTAGAACTGCCTAAGTCATATGAATATGTAGAGAGGTTTAAAGAGGAAAATCCATTTACACCATTTTTCGAAGAGAGAAATGAAGAGAATAATTTCTTCGAAATGTGTGAAGAGATTGGACCACCAAGTAGAGTTAAAAGCTGGTGCTGCTCAATATTTAAAACTGGACCAATGGGAACAACACTTGCAAATTTTGATGAAAATATAATAACATTTTTAGGTCTTAGAAGAGGAGAGTCAGCGTCTAGATCTAAATATAAAAAAGTATCTCAAAGTCCAAAAATATTAAAACAGATGGTAGCTTCTCCAATTATAGATTGGTGTGACTTAGATGTTTGGTTATATATGCTAACAGAAGAATTAGATTTTAATGATTCATATAGACAAGGATTTGCAAGAGTAGGATGTTGGGTATGTCCAAATAACGGTTCATGGTCTGAACTTCTTTCATCAATATATAATTCAGAGGAATATGATAAATGGTATTCATTTTTAATTGATTTTTCTAAAAGAATAGGGAAGTTAGATTATGAGGATTATGTTAAAGATGGTAAATGGAAAGCAAGACAAGGAGGAGATGGATTAGAAAAAAGTACAGAGATAATTGTAGAAGCTAAAGAGTGTATCAATGAGAAAAATTCAAAAACGTTTGTATTAAATAAATCTGTAAACGAAGATTTTATTCAACTTTTCAAGCCGTTTGGAACTATGAAGATATTTGAAAAAAACAAAGCGGTTGAAATAATTTTAATGGATAGAGGCAACACTCCAATCTTCAAGTTATCTTATAGAATTGAGGGAACGGAAGTTAAAGTTACAATCATGAAAACTGATGATAAATATATATTCAATAAAATTCAAAAGCAGTTTAATAAATTTAATAGTTGTCTTTACTGTCAAGGGTGTAACTCGGCTTGTCCGACAGGAGCTATATACGTTAGCAACGGAAAATACATAGTAGATGAAAATAAGTGTGTAAACTGCTTAAAATGTATAGATAAATTTGATTCGGGATGTTTAATAGCATCAGCATTAAAAATAAAAAAGAGGTAGAAATGAAAATTATAATGAGTGGTCATAGTTCTTTTTATGTCAGAGAGAACTGGATAAATAAACTATTTTACAAGGTGTTTGAACAAGATGTAAATAAAAAAATAGAAAGTTCATTTTTCTCTAAAGCTAACTTAATAAATGCAATAGATATCTTGGGTGTAGGAAGTAAGATGGTAGAATCTATAAAGTTTTGGGCTGATTTTTTAGGTATTCTTGAAAAAAAAGCTAAAAGTATAGAGTTAAGTGAAAGTATGAAAGTCGTTTTTGAATTAGATCCATACTTACAAAATAATAACAGTTTATGGATTTTACATTCAAATATTTTTTTGAAAGAAAAAGAGAAAGCTCTAGTTTGGGAGAAAGCTTTTTCATTACCTGAAGGTGCTACATTTACAAAAGAGAGTTTGGAAAAGAGTATAGAGCTTTACTATATAGAGAATGGAAGTAAGTTTTCAAGCAGAATGGTTTTAGATACAATAAATGTTTTTATAAAAACATATTATAAAGATTCTAAAGAGAGTGTTAATCCAGAAGAAAATATAGTTTCTCCATTTGTAAGACTAAATTATTTAAAAGAGATTAATGGTGAGTTTAAATTTCAAAATATAGAAAGAAAAGATATTTCTGATTACATGATATACTATTTACTTTATAGAAAATCTAAAAAGATGGGAATTGTAAATCAAATAACAATAAAAGAAGCTTACGAGTATGTAAATAAAATAGTGAAGATGAGTTATCTTAATTTTGAGAAAACTATACAGGAGTTAGAGTTCCAAAATGAGTTATCTGTAGATAGAGCAGCAGGATTACAAAATATAACTATAGATACAAAGAGATATTCAGAGAAAGAAGTCGTAAAAAAAATACTAGAAAGTGAGTTAGTTTGATGGATAAAGTAATAGAGATTACAAAAGTAGGGTTTTCAGTAAATATTGAGAGAGATTACAAAGATAACGAGAAAATTAATTCATATATTCCTACAGAGAAAAATATAAAGCTTTTAGCAAAACTTACAAAAGGAGTTTTGAATAAAAAAAATGGATCATATATTTTATCAGGAGCATATGGAAGTGGAAAGTCATATTTTCTTTCGGTATTACTAAATCTTTTATCAGTAGAAAATAAAAGTAAGATAGATATATTTTTAAATAGAGCTGAGGAAAAGTTCCCAATAAAAGAGATATATTCAAAGCTTAATGAACAAAAATATTTAGTAGTATTTGCAAAAGATAGATACTCTAACTATGAAAAATCAGTGCTACACGGGATACTAGAAGTTATAAAAAAGGAAGATTTGAATATAAGTTTAAATCTGGAAAGTAAAATAATTTTAGATAAAATTGAATCTTGGAAAAAGAACTATTCAGATATAATTTTTAAATTTGAAGAAGCTTTATTAAAAAGAGATATAAACTTAGAAAAAATAGAGCTTCAGCTTCAAAATAATAACTCTAATGCTATAAAAATATTTAAAGAGTTATATAAAGAGATTTTTTATGGAGAAGAATTTGTAAACTATGAATCTAATTTCCAAATTGTAGACTTACTGAAAGATTTTGAGGAGAAAGTTATTGAAACGACATCATATAAAGGTGTTATCTATGTTTTTGATGAGTTTGGAAGATATTTGGAATCAAATATAAACAAAGTTGATGTAAAAGAGATACAGGATATGGCAGAATACTGTAACTCTGAAGCTTTGTCATATCTATTTTTAATAACTCATAAAGATATTTTCCAGTATACAAATAAATTGAATAGAGAAGATAATATATTTGAATGGGAAAAGGTAAGTGGAAGATTTCATAAAGAGCAGATGACTTATGATAAAGTTACTTCTTTGAGTATATTGTCACAAGTAGTTTATAAAAAAGATGGGTTTGAAGCGTTTTATAACCAAAATATAGAACAGTTTAATAACTATATTAAAAATCTTACTGAATCTAATTTGTTAACTGAAACTGTTGATAAAACAGTAAAAAATTTTTATCCTTTAAACTATTTAACAGCATATATATTACCGGAGTTATCTCAAAAGATTGCCCAAAATGAAAGAACTATGTTTGCTTTTCTAAGTTCTGGAGATGTTAAAGGTTTAGAGAGTGTATTAAAAGATGATTTTATAGTGGGGCTAGATAGAATATACGATTATTTTGAAGAAAACTTTAAGTTTTTAAATCATGAAAGTTTAGAGTATAAAAGCTATTTTAATACTAAAAAAGCTTTAAACTTAGTAAAAGATTCTAATCATATAAAATTCCTGAAAACTTTGGGTATGTTACAGATATACAATAGACCAATTGAAATCCCGCCAACAAAGGAGATTTTAAAGTTATCTTTAAATATTGATGATATTGAGTTAGATAAAATTGTAAAAGATTTAGAAA
This sequence comes from uncultured Cetobacterium sp., assembly GCF_945952365.1. Lineage (GTDB taxonomy): Bacteria > Fusobacteriota > Fusobacteriia > Fusobacteriales > Fusobacteriaceae > Cetobacterium_A. The sequence goes on along the minus strand of NZ_CAMFHX010000005.1, from coordinate 98,358 downwards.
ATGAGAATATAATAAGTTTTAAAAGAAATAAGAGACATTACAAGATTGTAGAGGATAGCGATATAAATATTCAAAAGGAGATTAAAGAGTATGTAATAAACAAATTACACAGTCTAAATCTAACTGAATCATTGAATAAATTTATAGAGCTCGATTTCTATTATCCTGTTAAATACAATTTTGAAATGGATATAACAAGATATTTCCAGCAAATATATTTAGATTGTTCAAACATAGGTTATTTAGATAAGTTGAAAGATAAAGTAGATGGTAGGGTTGTTTATTTAACAAATATATCAAAAGCTTTAGATTATGATTCTATAAAGACCTCTTTAAAATTAAAAGATATTATTATTGTATCAAATATAAAAAATTCTAATTTAAAAATAGATGGAATTTTAAAAGAGTTAGAAGCCATTGAATGTTTAGTTTTATTGGAGAAAAATTATAACAATAAGGCTATTTTAGAGGAGTATAGTTTATATAAAGGGGAGTTGATTCAAACTTTAAAAGAGGAACTGAATAGGTATTTCTCTAAAGATGAGAGAGAGATAACGTACTTAGGAAAAACTCAAATAGAAAAAGATTTACTTCAAGTGACATATTATTATTTAAATGAAAAATTTAAGAATTATATTCCTATAAACTATGAGTTGTTAAATAAAGATAAAATAAGTACTCCAATGAAAAAGGTTAGGACGACACTTCTTCAAATGTTGTTAGAAGGAGATAAAATATTATTAGAAGACAGTTTTTACCTAGAAACAGGAGCAATAAATTCAGTAGCAAGAACTGTTTTAAGCAAAATTATATCTATTGGTGAAACAGAGGTAATACTTAAAGATGAATGGCAGGAGCTAAGTGATGAAATTTTAAATAGATTACAAAATGAAGAGTGCCAATTAGAAGAGCTATATTTAGATTATACAAGTGATAAAAGAGCTTATGGATTAAGAAGTGGTATTTTTACTTTGTTTTTAGGTGTACTTTTAATAAAAAATAAAAATAGTCTTTTAATAATTGAAAATCAAAATAAACAAAAAGAAAATTTAAGTGGAGATCTGATTGAAAAAATCGAAAAAAATCCTGAGAAGTACTATCTGACTTATGTTGAGAAAAGTGAAGAAGAGGAAAGATATTTAAATGAGTTGATGAAAAGTTTAGGAATCTACTTTGTAGATAGTTTAGATATAGAGAACGGTATAGTTGAAGGATTAAAGAGTTACTTCTACTCTTTAAGTAGATTGATAAACAGAGTTTCTTTAGATAACTGTAAACTACTTTCAAAAGTATTTAAAGGTTTATTCCAAGATAAAGATCCATATAAGTTTTTATTTGAAGAGTTACCTAAAAGAGCTAGAGCTAAAAGTTATGATGAAGTTATCTCGTTAGTAAACTCTGAGATGACTTATTTAGAGGATGAAAAGTTAAAAATTGAAGAGCAACTAAAACTCTTAATAATAGACCAGTTAAAAGGAGAGATTGACTTAAAAGAAGCTTTAGAAAGTTGGCAAAAAGAGGATAGCATTTTAGATAACGGTATTAAAACATGGTTAAAAAAATATAGATATACTGGAGATAGAAGATTCATACTAGATATTACTGCTAAAATAAAAGGATTTAGTTATGAAAATTGGTCGAGCTTAGAGGATATAACTGATTTTGAAAATAAGATGAAAGAGTTTTTAACTGTAAGGGAAAAAGTTGAGAATGTTGATTCTGAAAACTCTGTTCAAATTATATCAAATGGAGAGAGAGTTGTATTGGAGATCATGAAAGAGCATACAGCGATTGGAAAGATGTTGAAGACGAAGTTAGAAGCAACTATTAAATCTATGGGTATGGCTCTTAAAGAGGAAGAGAAAAAGTCGATTTTATTAGAGATATTGAAGGATATGTAGATATATTGATAACTAAATCTAATTCGAAAAGTACTCATATTAAAGCACTAAATAAGTAATAGTTCGTTTTTAAGGACAGAGTTTTTTGAAATGGTATATTTTCAAAAAAGGTCCATAAAAATGACGCTTTTATTTTGATTTTAAGCCCAACGAAAAAAAACGGTCTTATAAGAAGTCGGGTGGAAAAAACATGCTATAAAAAGCTTTAAAACACCCTAAAAACCTATTAGAAACACTTCTTAAACCTGTTGATTAGAGAGGGATTTCAAATGGTGTAATCAGATTTAAGGAAGTTCTAATAGAGGGATTGTTCAGAATATAGAGTTGTTATAAAAGGATGTCACAGTATTTTTATTGTGGCATTTTTTATGTTATAATAATTTAGAAATTTACACAATAAAATTACAGAAGTTAAAGGAGAGCGAATGAACAGTTTTTTTAAACAAATATTAGAACCAACGAATATTGTATTTGGAGTGTTAATGGTAGGATTATTTTTAATATCATTAAAGAAAATACTTTCAAAGCCGAAAGAGAGTACAACAATACCTAACTTAATAGCAGGATTAGGAATCATAGGAACATTTTTTGGAATTTTTATGGGATTATTAGAATTTGACACTGTAAACTTAGACAAAAGTATACCAAAACTTTTAGAAGGGATGAAAACTGCCTTCTTTACATCTTTAGTTGGATTAGTTTTATCAAATATTTTAAAATCATTTCAATCAAAGATGATAAAAGAAGCAATAAGAAATGAAAAAGAGAATGTTGGAGAGGTTTCTTTAGAAAAAATAGCAACATTAATGTTTGAAATGAAAGAAGCGATTGTTCAAAGTAACAAACAAGTTGTTGAAGCAATAGTCGATATAAAAGAAAATACACAGAAAACATCAGAGGTAAGTAGAGTAGCAATTGAATCTCTAGTTCAAGAATTAACAGGAGATAAACCAACATCTCTTGTAGGTCAAATGAAAATTTTAAGAGAGAGTATGATAAAAGCTCAAGAGACTGCTCAGGAAAGATTGAATATAGGGCTTGAAAATATGGGGAATCAACTGGATAACTTAGTAAAGACAAACAATGCAATTAGTACAGAGATAGAAAGAGGAAATAATGTTTTAATTGAAGAGTTTAGAATTTTTGCTAAAAATATGGCTGAAAATAATATGAAAGCTTTTACAGAAGCTATTCAAGAGTGTATAAGAGACTTGAATAATCAACTGCAAGAGCAATTTGGTGAAAACTTTAAGCACTTAAATTATGCAGTAGAAAAATTATTGGAGTGGCAAGTTCATTATAAAGAAACAATTGAAAAAACAAATGAGAATCAAGTAGAACTTTATAATGGAATGATCATGGCTAGAGATTTAGTTGTTGAGATAAATGAAAGAAGTTCATCAATAGTTGAAATTGCAAATAAACTTGGAGATAAAATAGTAACCTTTGATACTCAGCAGCAAACTTTAAATAATTCTATCGAAATCTTAAATAAAATATCTAAAGAAGCAAAGGAGTTAATTCCAAATTTAGATGTGTATACATCAGAGTTAAAAGAAAAAACATTAGAAAGTATAAAAAATGTAGAGGGATATATAATTGACGTTGATTCGAAGTTATTAGAGCATACAGTTTTAGCCACGGACAAGATAACTAATCATGTGGTCGTAACAACTGAAAAAAGTATTGAAGAAGTGAATAAATCATCAGAAAATATACTACAAAAAATAAATTTAGTTAATCAAAAAGCTGTAGAAAATATATCAAAATTATCAGATCACTTTGAAGAGAAATCATCAGAATCTATAGGATATATTAATAGTATACAAAATTCTATAAAATCATCTATGGATGATTTACTGTTAACAGCAGGTAGTGTATCAAATGGGATTTCGAAAAATATAGATGAGAATAATAATCAAATTGTTTCAGTAAGAAATTCAATTAAAGAGTTAACACAGATTTCGACAGAAAGTATAAAAAAACAACAAGAAGAAGTTGTAACATCTTTAAAAGATTTAACAGCAAGTATTTCAGGGGTGAGTGAACTTAATATAAGAGCTATGGAAGAGCAGATTATAGCAACTGAAAAAGCAATTGTTAGATTTGAAAATGAAGGATTTACACTGACTAAAAAAATATCTGATAATATTCAAGTAATGGTTGAAAATAACAACTCAAATGTACAAACAAGTGTTGAAAATATAAATAAAGCTTTAGGAGTAACGTTAAATACATCTCTAGAGTCTTTAGGAAATCAATTAGCAGCTGTTTCAGAGAAATTTGTTAGTGATTATACTCCACTGACTATAGAGCTTCAAAAGTTAATTAACTTGGCAAAAAAGGTAGGGTAATTAAATGAATAAATACATACAAAATGATGACTTTTGGCCGTCTATATCAGACTTAATGTCAGGATTGATGATTATATTTATGTTTATCGCAATATCTTTTATGTCACAGGTGGCAAAAGAAAAACAAGGTATGACTGACTTAGCCGAAGATTATAGAAAAATAAAGATATCAATTTATCAAGAGCTTTTTAAGGAGTTCCAAACCGATTTAAATGACTGGAATGCTTATATAGATGAAGAAACATTATCAATAAAATTCAGAGAACCAGATATATTTTTTCAGCAAGGAAGTAGCGAATTAAATGATGGGTTTAAAAATATATTAAATGATTTTTTCCCAAGATATATAACAATATTAAATTCTAAAAAGTTTGAAAGTGAAATTGAAGAGGTGAGAATAGAAGGGCATACATCAACAGAGTGGACAAGAAATTCATCTCCTATGGACTCTTATTTTAAAAATATGGAGCTATCACAAAATAGAACGAGAACAACTTTGCAATATGTAATGACACTACCTAGAATGAGAAAGCATGAGAAGTTTATGATAGAAAAAGTAACTGCGAATGGATTGTCATATAGTAAAAGAATTATAACTAAGGGTATAGAGGATAAGAAAATGTCTAGAAGAGTTGAGTTTAGAATAAGGACAAAAGCTGAACAAAAGATAGATCAAATACTGGCAAAGAATGATAGAGAAAGAGGCGAAAAAAATGAAATTAATTAATTTTAATGAGTTTTTAGCTTTTAAAAAAATAAGAAAAAGTATGGGGATTTCAGAGGATTTTAAGCCAAATTTTCAGAGTTCAGAAGCTATTATGAAAGAGCTAAAGCTTAGTAATATAAAAACAAAGGGTTTAGATATATCATTTGATGAATTAGTTGTAGCAAAAGATAAGACGTTAGAACATAAAGATTTCCCTGGGCAAAAGATGCTTGTGTATATAAGAGACTTTATGGGGAATTATGTGAAGGATGAAAATGATATGTCATCTTTTCCTAAATTTCATCTTTCTTGGTGCCAGGCTTTAGATAAAATGCACAAAAGTAAAAGGTATGATAGATATGTTGTAAGTCAGAGGAATGACGGGATTTTCTTATTGAATAAAACTTTAAATGGAAAAGTAGTTAAAAGAGATATAGAATTAGAATTAAATGTGTGTAAATATTGTTTAGGAAATTTAAATTATAAAGGTTATAGTTCGTCATATAATTTGAAAGATCATATTTTTAACAGTTTTAATGTAAAAGAATTTTTAGATGAATACAATACAGAGATTTATATAGAACCAACTCATACTTCAAGCTCTCAACCATTAAATGAGTACGCAGAGGAATGGAGTAAAATAAGTTTTGACTATAAAAAAAGTAAGAGGTTTATCTGCCAAGATTGTGGAAAAGATTGTTCAAAAGATACAAATGAACTGCATGTTCATCATGTAGATGGAGTAAAATCAAATAATAAAGCAACAAATTTAGAAGTGGTTTGTGTGACCTGTCATAGTAAAAAACCTATGCATGGCCATATGTTAACTAATCCTAAGTTTAGTAGATATATAAAGTTCTAGTGCAATAAAAAATAGAGGGCAACCATCACAAATCCCTCTATTTCTACTAAATATTTAATTCTTTGAAAATCTTCCGTTTAAATAACCTTAAAACTCGTAAAAACAATGCCTTAAAAATTAAAACAAAACTTACTAACTTTAAATCTATTTCTCATAATAGTTAGATTTAGATTGCACAATTTATTTAATAATAAACAACTCTGAATCTGTGTGATGGCTTTTTTAATACTGAAACTTTTAAAAACTTTACTCTTCTAACTATTATTATAACTATTAGACGTTTTTTGAGACTGAAAAAGTTTGATTAAATATGTATTAAATTGTATAAATGTTGTTAATGAAATTGACAGAGATTTTTTTTGAATATATAATGTTGTGAACATTGTTTATTTTCTTAGAAAAAAAGGTTTTGGAGGGAAATATTTTGAAAAGATTTTTATGTGGTTTTTTATTACTTTCATCGATAGTGATGGCTCAGGAAAAGGCAACACTATTATATTTTAACGATTCACATGTAATTTACCCAGTGGTGGATAAACACGGTGAAAGAGGGGGGGTAGCGAGAGCTAAAACTGTAATTGATAAAGTTCGTGAAGAAAATAAAAATACCTTAGTTCTTCAAGGTGGAGATTTAGGAGGAGGAGTTTTATTCGGAGCTATTTATCATGGTTTTCCTATGATTGAAGCTTTTAATAAAATTGAGATAGATATATCTAACTTTGGACAGCATGAATTTGATTTTGGAGTGACAGAAGCTAGAAATTTAGTGAATAAATCAAACTTCGAATGGATTTCAAGTAATTTGAAAGAAAGCTCAGGAGAATCGTTCAATAAATCAAAAGAGTATATTGTAAAGCAGTTTGGAGATTTAAAAATAGGTTTTCTAGGAACTACAGATGGAATGAGCACAACAATTCAAACAACAGAGATATATCAAGCTGATATATTTAAGAGTATTGAAGAGAATTTAAATAAGTTAAAAAAAGAAAAAGTAGATTTTATAGTTTTACTGACTCAGTCAGAGCCAGAACTAAATATTGAAATTTTAGAAAAATTTCCAGAGATTAACTCAATTTTAGCAGAAGAGAAATCTGAAAAGTATAACTATGTAACTTATGTTGGTGAAAAGCCAATTGTGTCACCTCAAGGAAATATGGGTTCTATTGTAAAAGTTGAAATTATAAAAGAAAACGATGGTAAAATATCACAAAACTTGTCGTTTATTCCGTTAAATAACTCTGTAGAATCTGATAAAGAGTTATTAAAGTTAGAAAATTATTATAGGGATAAATTGGAAAAAGATTTAGGGATTGTGATTGCTGAGGCAAAGGTTAAATTAGATTCAGGTTTTGGAGAGAATCACCATGCTAGATATGAAGAGAGTAATGTTGGAAATCTAATTGCAGATGCGTATAGAAATCATTTCAAAACTGAGATAGGGTTTATGAATGGTGGTGGATTGAGAGCTAATATAGATGCAGGACAATTCAAGTTGAAAGATGCTATATCTTTACTTCCGTTTTCAAATAAAGTTGGAGCTTTTGAATATACTGGTAAAACGATAGTAGAAGCTATAGAACATGGTGTAAGTAGCGTAGAAAAAAAATCAGGAAGATTCTTACAGGTATCTGGATTAAAATATGAATACAAACCAGAGAATAAAGTTGGAGAAAGAGTTATATCTGTAAAAATAGATGGCAAGCCGATTATATTAGATAAAGTTTACACGGTTGCATTACCTCTATATATAAAAAATGGAGGAGATGGGTTTGAGATGTTAAAAAATCCAGTTGGAACAGTCGAGATAGATTCAGAAAAAGTTATCGATTCTGATATTTTCATAGATTATGTAAAAGAGAAGAAAGAGTTGAATCCAAAACTTGAAAATAGAATTATAGTTAAATAGGATAGGGATAGAATGAAGTCAAAAAGAGAGCAGTTATCAATCTGCTCTCTTTTTCCTTTGAAGTAAAACTCTATAATCATCTATTTTTGTAGTTACCTTATTTTTATCAAATTCCTCAAGATATATTAAAGCAATTTTTCGACTACAATTTAAAAGATTTCTAAATTGAGCAAGAGTAATTTTATCATGATTATTAAAGAAGATGTTTAGCTGAGTTAAAGCCTCTTTATAGAAACCATTTAAAATAAAAATCTCACCTATCTCTATTATAAATTTATTATTTAAAAGATACATAAACATATTTTTAAACAATCGATTCTTAAAAAGATTATCTAAATCTTTTTTATTAATCCCATTAAATTTTTCTTTTTTTAAAATGAAGAAGATTTCATCTTTCATCTTTTTTTCATCTTTAGACAGCTTAACCTTAAAGTTTTTTAAAGATATAAACCCATCTACCTCTTTAAAGACTTCAGAAAACAGTTTAATTAAATTGAGATTATTAAAAAATATGTTGTTGATGGTAGCTGATGACACACCATTACTCAGTGGGTTCTGCTTATGAAAATTATCTAGATAAAGTGAAATTTCACATTTTATTTTTTCAAAGTTATTTTTATGAATCAATAAATCTTCATCTGAAAATAAAAGGATATCACTCTCTTTCGAAACATCGATATCTTTTAAATTGAACTCTTTTTTTAAATTTTGAATAGAAACGAAATAACCTTCCTCTAAGAGGTATTCAGAAAAATTGATCTTTTTATTTAAAAGATAGTTTAATTTTTTAAGATATTTGGCATTGTTTTTTTTAGTTGAAACAGCATTTGGATTTAAAACTCTAATACCACCTAATAGTTCAGATTGAGCGAGGCTTCTAAGTATTCCAATATCATCAAAGTCAATACAGATATATTCATCCATTATTAGTTGGAAAAAAATATCATCCGAATATTCATCTTTAAGATATTTTAGTTTTCCGTAATATTCAGCAGTTCCAATATTTAATCTTATTTTTGTGTTGTTCTTTGGGATTTTATCAGTAGATATTTTAGAGAATAATACATCCAATATTTTTGTGCAAACAAGAGATGCGTTGTTGGTAAGAATATTACCTCTAGCAATATCTTTTGCATTTATATTACTAATATTGAGAGCACATCTTTGGTGGGAGAAAACTTCTTCTACCTCTTTTCCGTGTACTTGAATTGCTTTTATTTTAACTTTTTGATTTTGTGGAAAAATAGTTAAACTATCATTTTTTTTTATGTTTCCAATAGAGGTACCACTGACAATAGTCCCAACTCCTTTAGGAGAGTAGATTTTATCAATGTCCAATCTGAAAGAAGAAGTCTCAAAGTTATATTTTTCAGAGTTTGAAAAAGAGTTTAGCTCAGAGATAATAAGGTTGTAGAGATTTTTATAACTTAAAGAATCTTTAGAGCTGACTTCAACAATTGGAAAATCGTTGAAATAGCCATCTGAAAACGTTTGAGAGATTTCAGCTTTAAGTTCTGAAACTCTAGAATCACTAACTAAATCTATTTTAGATAAGACAAGAATACCTTTATTAACTCCGAGTAGCTTTAAAATCTCTTTATGCTCAATAGTTTGTGGCATAATTCCATCATCAGCAGCTATAAGGAAAAGAACGAAGTCTATTCCTTTAGCACCAGCTACCATATTTTTTATAAATTTTTCATGTCCTGGAACATCAATGATACTGATAGTATTTCCATCGGGTGTAAGGAGAGGGGCAAAACCAAGATCTATGGTCATGCCCCTTTCTTTTTCCTCTTTCAGATTATCCGTATCAATATTTGTTAACATTTTTACTAAAGTTGTTTTTCCGTGGTCGATATGTCCCGCAGTTCCAATAACCCAATTTCTCATAAACTTCTACTTTCTAAAAAAGCTTTAAAATTATCTAAAATAATTGAGTATTCATCACTGTGAATAGTTTTTAAGTCTATAATAAAATAGTTGTTTTGAATTCTGCCTACAATTGGTGTAGAAGCTTTTAAGAAAAATCTATTCAACTGCATAGAATCTAGAGATTTTATAAGAACACCATAGCTTTCAATACTTGCATCAGGCATTGAACCTCCACCTATAATTGCAGATGTCTTAATGATATCAGAATCAATATTAAGAGTTTCTAATAGATTTTTTAAAATATTAGCTCTATCTAAAACGTTTTCTAATGGTTCTAAGATTCTATTTAATGTAGGATTTTTTTCAACTGCAACTTTTTCATCACAGTATTGTTTAAAAACAAATTCAAGTGCAGTTATAGTCATTTTACAAACTCTAAAAGCTCTTAAAAATTGATTTTTTTTAAGTCTATTTATTAAAGATTTTTTACCTATGATAACTCCACATTGAGGTCCGCCAAGAAGTTTATCACCACTGAAAGTTATTAAATCCATTCCTGATTCGATAGAATCAAAAATAGTTGGCTCTTTTTTAATTCCATACTTAGAAAAATCAACAAGAACTCCACTACCTAAATCTTCCATAGAGATGATATTTTTCTCTCTAGCTAAATCTGCAATCTCTTTATTAGAAACAGATTTAGTGAACCCAGAGATATGGTAGTTTGAAGTATGAACCTTTAAAAGCATAGACGTATTTTCATTTATAGCTTTTTCATAATCAACTAGGTGAGTTCTATTTGTAGTTCCAATTTCAACTAACTTAGCATTAGATAGCTCCATAATATCAGGGATTCTGAAAGAACCTCCAACTTCAACAAGTTCTCCTCTAGATATGACAACCTCGGTATTTTTACTGAACTCATTTAAGCAAAGCATAACAGCCGCAGCATTGTTATTTACAACAAGAGCTGCTTCAGCTCCAGTAACTTTAGCTATAAGATCTTCAACGTGAGAGTATCTGCTTCCTCTTTCTCCAGTTTTCAAATCGAACTCTAAGTTGCTATATCCAGTAAGTGAGTTTGAAAGATGCTCTATTAACTCTTTAGAGAAAAGAGCTCTTCCAAGGTTTGTGTGTAGAATAGTTCCAGTTCCATTTATAACTCTTTTTAGATTGAATTCTAAATTTTTTGATAATAATTTAGTAATCTCAATCTCTATATCATCTAACGAGTAGCTAGAGATAGTTTCATTTAAAATATTTTTTCTAAAAAGATTGATAGTTTCATTTACAGCATCATAAATCTCTTTATATGGTTTATCTTTAAAAAACTCTTTCTCTTTAAGTAGATCAATTATTTTATCTACTTTTGGCAGGTTTCTTAAAAGAGTTTGCTTATTATTCATATTTTCCCCTTATCTAACTACAATATATTTTCCAGTAAATTTATCAACAGTTCCAATTAACGCTGATTTTATTTTTAAGTTATTCAGTTTTTCCATAACTTCTGCAGCATATTTTGAAGGTAGAGAGAATAGTAATCCACCAGAAGTTTGAGGATCTAACATAATCTCTTGTAGCCAGAATGGAACAGATGATATATCCACTTTATCGTTTAGGTAGTTTCTATTTTTTTGTCCCATAGAGTTTATATAAAACTCTTTAGCAAAATCTCTTGCAATGTCTATGTATGGAATAAGCTCTGCTTCTAATGTAAATGTTTTTTCAGATGCTACAGCCATTTCATAGGCATGACCTAAAAATCCAAATCCAGTAATATCTGTACATGCTGATACAGGGTAGTTTTTAATAATCTCAGCAGAGTATTTGTTTAAGGTAGTCATAACCTCAACCCACTCATTTTTTACCTCTTCAGACAAAGTCTCAACTTTTGTTGCTGTTGAGATAATACCAGTTCCTAAAGGTTTTGTAATAATTAAAACATCTCCATCTTCAGAACCATAATTTTTAAAAACTTTATCTGGATGAACTAATCCAGTTACGGATAATCCATACTTTATTTCAGGGTCGTGAATAGAGTGTCCACCACTTAGGACAGCACCTGATTCAGCTATTTTCTCTGCTCCACCTCTTAAAATCTCACCTAAGATTTCAATATTCTCCTTTTCAGGGAAACAAACGATGTTCATTGCTGTTCTAGGTTCACCACCCATAGCATAAACATCACTTAAAGAGTTTGCAGCAGCGATTTGCCCGAATATATACGGGTCATCAATCATAGGAGTGAAGAAATCTAAAGTCTGTATTAAAGCTATATCATCTGTTAGTTTGTATATAGCAGCGTCATCTGATTTTTCAAATCCTACGATAAGATTTTTATCTTCCACACTCGGAAGATTTTTTAATAAATTCGAAAGAACCTCCGGTCCTATTTTGCTTGCTCAACCACCGATTGAACATCTATCTAATAAAAGTTTCATAAGTTATCCGTTATCATAAACCTATAAAACTCTATAAAGTTTTATAGGTTCAATTCCTTGTTCATAGAATTCTATTTCAATAAATCACTTTATCTACTTTAGTGTATATAACTCTCAGAAGGCTTAAATTCCCGCATAACGAACGGTACATATTATAGTTTTCTTCTTTAGGAAACTCTATAATTGCTTAAATTTATACTTGCATTTAAATCTCTATCCATAATATGACCACATTCGCATTTGAAAACTCTGTCAGAAAGTTTTAAATCTTTCTTAATAGTTCCACACTTTGAACAAGTTTTACTACTCGGATAAAATCTAGGTACTTGTATAAACTCTATTCCATTAAATTCAGCCTTATATTTCATATAAGTTATAAACTTATAGAAATTTTGTTCAGCTATTGCCTTTGAGAGATGCTTATTTTTCATCATACCTTTCACATTTAAATCTTCCATTACAATTCGAGATGGCTTGGTTTTCACTATCTCATTAGTAATTTGATGAAGATTATTGTTTCTAATATTAGAAATTCTTCTATGAACGAGCCTTATTTTTTTCTCTAGTTTCACGATATTTTGGCTCTTATGATAACGGTTTGTCACCTCCCTAGATTTTTCATATTTTCGTGAAACCTGTTTTTGAAGTCTTTTTAACTTCTTTTTCAATTTTTTAATAGTTTTTTTCTTATTTATATTTTTATATACTTTACCGGTAGAACAAGTTGCTAAATCCTTAACACCTAAATCTATCCCTAGTGAAATATCACTTAATTCTAAAATGTTATTTTCTCTTTCTATTCCTACAGAGATATACCAATATTTTCCATCAAAACTAATTCTAGGATTTGTGTATTTAACATCTATTGGAACTTGTTCAGCGGTTTTAATCCAACCAACTTTTTCTATTAAAACTAGCTTTTCTTTTACTTTAAGTTTATCAGTATCATTATAGAAACTAGGTTTAGATTTTTTTTTACTTTTAAATTTAGGAAATCCAGTTTGCTTTTTAAAAAAACTTTTATAACTGTTACAAGCGTCTTTTACTGCCTGTTTAGCTACATTGTTTGAAACATTATTTAACCAACTTAGCTCTGTTTTTTTTAATACTGTTATCTCTTTTCTTAACTCATTATCGCTTAAAAACTTTCCACCACTCTCATAATTTTCTTTCTGTCTTGCTAAAGTCCAGTTATATATGAATCTTGCCGTTCCTACAGATTGCCAAAGAAGAATCTCCTGATTTTTATTAGGTTTTAATCTAATCTTCTTGGCTAAGATCATCTTTAATCAATCCACTTTTAGAAATATGGCTAGGTTTTAGTTTACCTGTTTTATCCCAATTTCTTAAAGTTTGAATAGTTACACCAATTTTTTTAGCAAATTCTCCTATTAAAATAAATTCCATTTAATCACCTCTACAAAATTATACTATATTTTTATACAAATCTATAGATTTATTTCAACAGTTATTTGCCTCCTCTATCAATTCTGAAATGAATTTTTAAATTATACCATATTTATATGTTTAATACCATACCGCCCTCTAAATTATCAACGGTAGATACTGTGATAGTAGTTTTATTTAAAATCTCTAAAAGTGTAAGTAAAATAAGATTTCCAGCTATAATTACATCAGCTCTATTAGGTTCTAATCCAACTATTTTTTTACGGTCGTCTAAATTTTTACTTAAAAATAGGAAAAGATTTTCCTCTAAGTCTAGTTTAGTTAAAACATGTCCATTAACTTCACTTTCTATAAATTTAGGAAGCCTTTTAACAATGCTTACATTTGTAGTTACTGTTCCAGCTACTCCAATTATTTTAAATGAGTTTTGACTAAATTTAGTTAGCTCATTAAAGAATCCTTTAAGATAGTTACGAGCTGAAAGCAGAGTTTCTTCATTGTAATTTTCATCAGCAAAGAACATCTCAGTTAATTTTACAACTCCTATCGGGAAGCTTTTAATATAATCAATCCCATTGTAGTTTCCAATAGTTATTTCACTACTTCCTCCACCAACGTCAATAGTAGCAATTTTCTCTCTATAGATATTACTGTTTCCGTTGAAGCTTAATTTTGCTTCGATTTCACCAGGAATAACAAGAGTATTTATATCAAATTCGTTTTTAATCCCTTGAACAAACATAATTCCATTACTTGCTTCTCTAGTTGCAGCAGTAGCAAAAGCGATAAGTTCTGTAACACCCATAGAATCAGACTTTTCTTTAAACCTTTTAATAATCTCATATGTTTTTTCAATAGATTCTTTAGAAAGTAAACCAGTTTGATTTAAGTTTTTTCCAAGTCTAGAAACTTCTAAATCTTTAAAAATTGAAGTTATTATCTCAATTTTATTATTAGTTTTTTCAACTTCAGCAATGAAAATTCTACATGAGTTAGTTCCAATATCGATGACACCTTTTAAAAATCTGTTTTTAAAATATCTATTCGCTTCTAAAATAGTCTCTTTTTCAATAGGTAGATTTTCAAATACACTATTTTTATCTATGATAAACTTAATTTTACTATGACTATTTTTTTTATCTTTTTTCATCACGTTTATCAAAGTTTCCTCATCTATATTAATAGGAGTTGAATCTATTCTATAAAGTTTGAAAAGTTCAACAATAGAGTTTATATAGTTATCATCTACAAAACCTAAAAGTTTTGAAATTTGAAGTTCAAATATAATTCCTTTGGCAACTCCTTCACCGTGAGACATGTATTCATAGTCAAAAAGTGTTTCTAAAGCGTGACCGTAAGTGTGGCCAAGATTTAGAAATGCTCTATCAGCTTTTTCAAACTCATCTCTTTCAACGAAATCTTTTTTTATTTTACAAGATTCGTAAATCATCTCAATTAAAACTTCAGGTTTTAGTTTTAAAATCTCTCGGTATGAATCTATAAGGAATTTCTGATAAGATTTATCAGTAGATATTATACTGTGTTTTATAACTTCTCCCATTCCAGATTTAAACTGACATTGTGGAAGTGTTTTTAAAAAATCGATATCAATAATAACAGCTATTGGTTGTTTGAAAGCACCGATTAAATTTTTTCCAAGAGTGTGATTTATAGCCACCTTTCCACCAATACTTGCGTCAACTTGAGCTAGTAAAGATGTTGGAACTTGTAAAAAATCCAATCCTCTCATAAAAGTAGAGGCGATAAAGCCACCTAAGTCACAAACCACTCCACCACCAAGACAGATAATTAATGAATTTCTAGAAAAATTATTTTCTATTAAAAATGAATATATCTCCATTGTGGTATCCATATTTTTATGAACTTCACCATCTTCAATTTTATATGTATAGGTTTTCTTTTTTGGTAAATTTGATAAAACTTTATGAGCATGTAAATCGCCAATAGTTTTATTTGTTAAAAGTAGTATTTTGTCGTAATTTTCAGTAAACTCATTAAGTCTATTTATTGTATTTTGTCCAATAAGAATGTCGTATGAATTTATAGAGGTTTTCATAACTAAATTTTTCATAGAACTCTCCTTTTATTTTTTGTTGTTACATTATAGAGTATAATATTTTTATCAGAAAAAAGCAAATTCAGCAAAAAAATGTTTACATAATAAACAAATAACAATATAATTTGAACATAGAAAAGAATGTGGAGGGGATTGGATGAAAAAGAAGGTTTTATTTTTGATGGCAGTGAGTACACTCTTAATGGCTCAAAGTGAAAAAGAGTTTATTGGAAAAGGAAATGGGTATGGTGGAGAGCTAAAAGTAAATGTAAAAACTAAAGGGGAGAAGATTTTAGATTTAGAATTGCTTTCACATAAGGAAACTTCACCAGTTGTAAAAAGAGCTTTTCCTATTTTAAAAGAAAGAATTTTAAAAGAACAAACTCCAATAGTGGATAGTGTTAGTGGGGCATCATATACATCATTAGGAGTAAAAAGAGCGGTTGCTCAAGCTTTAAAATCTGCAGGAAAAGATTATGGAACAATAACTATGAAAACAAATTTACCTGAGCAACCAATAGCATATTTAGAGGCTGTAAATACAGATATAGTTATAGTTGGAGGGGGACCTGCTGGATTAGCAGCAGCAATTTCAGCAAAAGAAGCGGGAGCGAACAATATAATTTTGATTGAAAAATTAGATATATTAAGTGGAAACGGAAAGTTTGATATGAATTTTTTTGATATGATAAATTCTGAAGCACAAAAGGCAAACGGAACTTTTGATACTGTGGAAAGTTTTATAAAAGATAAAGCTAATAAAATGGATACTATTGAAAGAACAAAAGCTCAGGCTGAAGGGGCTTTTGTATTAGATAAATGGCTAAGAGGAATGGGGATAGAGTTAAATCATAACTATGGATTAAGAAATCATATGGCAGAGAAAAATGCTTATGCAGGAGAAGAGATTCAAGATGGACTTGAAAAAAAAGTTAAAGAGCTTGGAATAGATGTTAGAACAGGAACAAAGGGATTGGATTTAGTTATAAAAAATGGAGAAGTAGTAGGAATAAAAGTACAAAACAAAAATAACTTTTATGATATAAATGCAAAAGCTGTTGTATTAGCAACAGGAGGATTTTCTCATAATAAAGATTTATTGGCAAAATATGCTTCTGGCTCTGAAACGTTAGCAACATCAAATCAGATGTCGGCAACAGGAGATTTTATACCTGTGTTTGAAAAAAATAATTTAAAGATGGAGAACCTAGATGTATTAAGTATTTTTTCATTTATTCTTGTTCCTAGTAGAGATTTAACAGGTGGAGGAAATGATTATGTATTAGTTAATCAAGAGGGAAAGACCTTCTTAAAAGATAAACCGACAAGTATGGAAAGAGCTAAGTCTATAGAGGCTCAAACAGGAAGTTATGCTTATTATATATATGATCAAAATCTTTATGAGTCATTCTATCGTTTACAAAAACATACAGATTTAGAATTACATACAAAGGCGGATACAATAGATGAGTTATCAAAAAAATTAAATATTCCACTTGAATCATTAAAAGCCTCAACAGAAAATTTAAAAAAAGAGGGACCATACTATGGTGCTAAGGTCCAATCAGCTGTTCATATGACAAAGGGTGGAGTTGTTGCTGATGAAAAGACAAGAGTTTTAGATAACGATGGAGCAGTAGTAAAAGGATTATATGCAGCTGGAGAAGTAACTAGTACGAGTGCAGCATATAGTGGAGCAGTAGTGTTTGGACGTTTAGCAGGAGAGGAAGCTGCGGAGTCTCTAAAATAGAGGAAATATATAGCTCCATTATTATTTACAAAATATAAAAAGTATGGTATTTTATAGAAAAGTCAAAAAGAATCTGGAGGTTTAAAATGCAAGGATTTAAAACATTTATATTAATGCTAGTAATGACTTTCCTATTGCTATTTATAGGTGGAGCTATAGGTGGAAGAAATGGAATGACAATAGCCTTAGTTTTTGCAGGAGTGATGAACTTTGTATCATATTGGTTTAGTGATAAAATTGTGTTATCTATGTATAAAGCACAGGAGTTACCAGAAAACCATAAGGTGTATTGGATAACTAAAAAATTGGCTGAGAGCGCAGGATTACCTATGCCAAAAGTTTATATGATAAATGAAAGTCAACCAAATGCATTTGCAACTGGAAGAAACCCTCACCATGCAGCAGTAGCTGTAACAAGAGGATTGGTAGAGTTAATGGATGATAATGAGTTAGCAGGAGTTATAGGCCATGAGTTAGGACATGTTTCAAATAGAGATATCTTGATTCAGAGTGTGGCTGCAACATTAGCTGGAGCTATTGCATATATGGCAAATATGGCAAAGTGGGCTGCAATTTTTGGTGGTGGAAGAAGAGATGATGACGATAATCATGGTGGAATTTTTGGACTTTTAGCTATAAGTATATTTGCTCCATTAGCAGCAATGTTGATTCAAATGGCTATTTCAAGAAGTAGAGAGTATAAAGCTGATAAATTTGGTGCAAAAGTAGCTGGACACCCAAGATACTTAGCTAACGCTTTAAGAAAATTGGAGTCATACGCAACAAGAATCCCTATGGATGCAGCACCAGCAACTGAGAATATGTTTATTGTTTCTCCGTTAGCAGGTAGTAAGATGGCGAATCTATTTAGTACACATCCAAGTACAGCTGAAAGAATAAGAAGATTAGAAGAGATGAATTAATAGGTAGAGTCAGATTAGTCTGACTCTTTTTTATTTTACAACTAATTGACAAGAGCTTGTGTATTGTTATATACTTTTAATAGTATATAAAGGCGGTGTAGAATAATGAACTGGAAGAGGTTATTAACAGAAAGTAGAGCTGAAATTAACGAATTTTTAGAAAATAGATTTGAGACATCAGATCTAAACTTTACAAATTTTTATTTATGGAGTTTTAGCGAAAATATAGAATACGCAATTCAAGATGATGTTCTTTATATAAGAGGTTATTACGAAGGAAAAGAGTATTACTTTGCACCAATTTCTAGAGAGAGAAATCAGAAAAAAATAATAGATGCAGTTAAATGGATAAAAAACAAAAATGGAAAACTAGTATTTATTCCTGAGGAGTATGCACAGTTTTTAGAGGATGATTTTGAATTGAAAGAGGAGAGAGATTCCTTTGATTATATCTATTCAAGAGAAGATTTAGCATTTTTAAAAGGAAGAAAATTTTCTTCGAAAAAAAATAAAGTGAATAAATTTATAAAAACATATGAGTATACATATGAAAAAATTTCAGATATTAATATTGAAGAGGTTAGAGCTTTTCAACAAAAATGGAGTGAAAATAGAAAAGAGGATGAGATAATCTTATCTGAAACTCTAGGAATTGAAGGAGTTTTAAATAACTATGAGAAACTGAAATTGAGAGGTGGAGTTTTAAAGGTAGATAACAGAATTGTAGCTTATGCAATTGGCGAGAAGTTAACAGAAAATATGGGTGTTGTTCATATAGAAAAGGGAGATTTCGAATATATGGGAAGTTATCAGATGATAAATATGCTTCTTGCTAGAGAGGAGTTTCCAGATGTCGAATTTTTAAATAGAGAGGATGATTTTGGAAGTTTAGGTTTGAGAGAGGCAAAATTATCATATCAACCGATTAAATTTTTGAAAAAATATAGTATTTAAAACGATTTACTAAATAGAAAACTAAGGAGGGATTTTATGTTTAAGGTTATTAACAAGATAGGGAAAAGTTATGATTTAAATGTTGCTTTAGTGTTTGATGGTGGGGTAGAGATTTGTGAACATATTTCAGCAGAAAACAGAGCGTTAATAAAGAGATTGATAGATAAAAAAGAGTTCTCAGGAAAAAAAGGTGAGATATTAAAAGTAGACTTTTTAGAAAAAGAGAACTTAATTTCAATGGCTTTACTTGGAATGGGAAAAGAGGAAGAGTTCACTTTTGATGTATATAGAGAAGTGATGTTTGATTTCTTATCTAAAGAGAAGGGATCAGTTTTAATATCTTCAGATAAAGCTATTCTTTCAAATCACGAAGTTTTAGGAGAGATAGTATCAAATGTAAACTACTCTTTTGATACATTTAAAGAGAAAAAAGCTGAAAAGTTAGAAGTTGAGTTATTCGTAGCAGGAGAGGAAAAAAATATTTCTGAAACTATTTTCTTAGGAGAGGCTACAGATATCGCAAGAGATTTAGTTGATTTACCAGCAAATATTATCAATCCACTTACTTTAGCACAAAGAGTTGTAGAGTTAGGAGCAAAATATGGGTTTGAAGTAGAGGTTCTAGATGAAAATGATATGGAAAAACTAGATATGAATCTATTACTAGCTGTAGGAAGAGCTTCAATTACAAAACCAAGACTGATTGTTATGAAGTATTTAAATGGGAAAAATAGTGATGAGAGAATTGGATTAGTTGGAAAAGGATTGACTTATGATACAGGTGGTCTTTGTATAAAACCAGCAGATTCTATGTTTGAAATGAAAAGTGATATGGCAGGAGCGGCTTCTGTTATAGGTGCTATGTGTGCTATTGCCGCAGGAAAAGTTGAGAGAAATGTAGTGGCAATTGTTCCAGCTTGTGAAAATGCAATAAATGAAAATGCATACAGACCTGGAGATATTATAAAATCAATGAATGGAAAAACAGTCGAGATTATAAATACAGATGCAGAGGGAAGATTAGCCTTAGCTGATGCAATAACGTACGCTGTAAGAAATGAGAAAGTTACAGAGATTGTGGATGTAGCAACTTTAACAGGAGCTATAATGGTTGCTTTAGGAAGTTTAACAACGGGAGTATTTTCAAACTGTGATGAGAAATATTCAATGCTAGAGGATGCAAGTAGATTACATGGTGAAAAAGTTTGGAGAATGCCACTGTTTGATGAGTATAACGAGCAACTTAAATCAACAGTTGCAGATATAAAGCATACTGGTGGAAGAATGGGTGGATCTATAACAGCTGCTAAGTTCCTAGAAGGATTTGCTGAAGGGTTACCTTGGATACATATGGATATCGCTGGAACATCATTTAATAGCAGTGTGAAGTGGGTTAAAAAAGGAGCTACTGGTGTGGGAGTAAAAGCACTTTATAGCTATGTAAAAAATAGATAAAAAATTGAAAGGTGAGATAAGGAATTATACTCACCTTTTCTTCTATAAAGAGGTGAAAGATTATGTTAGAGATTGAATTAAAAAAAATGTGGAGAGATCTTTTTCAAGATGAGTGGGAGTACATAGAGTGGTATTTTCAAAATATATACAAAGAGAAAACGACAAGAGTGCAACTAGAAAATGAAAAACCGATAGGGATGTTATTTCAAAATAGTTATCATCTATCGGTTGATAGAGATAGATTTTTAGGACGTTATCTAGTTGGTATAGGAGTAGCTCCAGAAAAAAGAGGAGAGGGAGTTATGAAATCTCTTCTTATACAAACTTTAAAAGAGGCTTATGAATATGGAGAGGAGTTTTTATATTTAACTCCAATTGACAAAAATATATATGAAAGATTTGGTTTTGGTTTTATTTCGAAACTTTCGAAGTATGAGTTACCTTTTTCAAAATTAGAAAGTATGAAAAAAGAGTTTAGAGTACAAAAAATTTCAGAGGAAAACTATAATGAAAATCTTTTGATTCAATTGAAAGATTTTTATAGAGAGGTTTCAAAAGATTTTTATATAAGTGTAGCTAGAGAGAAAGAGGACTATAAAGAAATATTGTCAGAAATATTTGTTGAAGAGGGAAATGTATACTTGAGTTATGATATCTCTGGAAAAATAAATGGATATATGAGTATGATTAGAACTGAAAATGTTTTTATAAAAGAACTTCTGTTTAAAGAGAAAGATGCTTTAGAAACACTACTTGCAGTTGTTTATGGGTATAAGGATTACGCATCTAAAGTTGAAATAGTTTTACCTGAAAATACATATTTAGAGGATTATTTTAAAAGTGAAAATGGTATAACTAAAACTTTGAAAAATAAAGTTCAAGCTAGAATATTGAGAGTGGAAAAAACTTTACATAGACTTTCAAAAGAGTTGTTTGAGAATGAAGAGCTATCTATCTATATCCAAGATGATTATATATCTGAAAATACAGGAGTATATAAACTTACGAAAGATGGTGTAGAGAAAACAAAAGGTGATTTTGATATCAGTTTAGTAATAAAAGATTTAGCAACACTGGCATATGGATTTAGAGATTTTAACTCTTTGAAAAAAATAGAAAGTTTTTACATAAAAAATAAGGATAAAGAGAAGAAGTTGAGTAGAATATTTAAGGAGAAAGTAAACTATTTTAACCAAGACTTTTAATTGTTGAAGGAGGAGCCATGGGAGATAGAGTAGACTATGTAGATAAACACCTCGGAAGTTTAGAAGACTTTGTAAGAGGTAGTTCAAAATATTATTTAGAAGCTTGGAGAAGTGAGAGGATTAAATTTAATTTTGCTGCATTTTTATTTGAAGCTCTATGGTTTGCTTACAGAAAAATGTACACTTGGGCAATCGTTTTAGTTATAGTAAATATCTCAATAAACTTATTAACAATCTTAGTTCTTATAAAAACAAAATTTTATATGATTGGAATGATATTAACTCTTATTATTAGAGTATTTATAGGTTTTAAAGCAAATGATATATATTATAATAAAGCTAAGAAAGTTCTTCAAAGATGTGAGTTTGAACCCGAGGATAAAGATTGTGGAACGAGTCTATTAGGCGTAGTCTTATTGGCGTTCTTAGCCATTGTGTTTCAAGTCTTATTAGATTTTTATTTAGGAATTACCTTGTATTATTAAACTAAAAAATAAGCTAGATAAGTTATAATCTTTAACTTGTCTAGCTTTATTAATTTGTTTGAAAAAATTATTTCTCCATATAGAAAGTAACGTTTAAACTAGCAGTAACTTCAATGTTACTTGGAACAGTTACTGGAATAGGAGCACTATCACCTTTGAATGAACCATTAAGCATAAATGGAAGCGTTCTAGGTGAGTTGAAGTTTAAATCAATATTTTTAGGAGTTACATTTAAGTTTTCTAGATTTGCAATTAAAGAAGCTTTAGATTTAGCATCTTCATAAGCTAATTTATAAGCTTTGTTTTCAAGCTCTTTTCTATCTGCAATATAGAAGTTAACTTCACCAATATTATTTACTCCACCTTTATTTAAGGCTGTTAGAATATCACCTGCATTTTTTAAATCACTGCTTGTGATTGTTATTTGATTTCTAACAAAATATTTCATATCACTATTTGAATTATTATTTGTATTGTAGTCAGTTCTATAGTTTAAAGTATAGTTTTCAGTTTTTAGATTACTATCTTTTAAACCAGCTTTTTTTAAAAGTTTTACAGTATTATTAATTATAGTTGTATTTTGATTGATAGCTGACTCTGATTCTTTATCCGAAGTTTCGACAGTAGCTATAAGTGAAAATGTATCAGGCTTTCCAGAGACAGTACCTGTTCCTGTAACAGATATTGTTGGCGTATCATTAGCAAAACCTATAGAAGATGCCAAAATAAATATAGAAGTTACTATTTTTTTCATAATTAAAACCTCCTAGAATTTTTTTAATATTAAAGTTTTTAATGGTAGCTTAGGAACATAATGAGTATTAGTTTCTAAATCTCTATGATACTTTAGATTTCCCTCATTTCCTTCAGTAAGAATTACTTTATCAGTAGGTTTACCTAAAGCAACTAAAATTTGAGGAACATATTTCTCAGTATCTAAATCTACAATTTGTGGAATCTCCATTTTATTAAAAGAACCAATTAAACATCCACCTAAATTAAGTTCAGTTGCTTTCAAAAGAATATTTTGAGAAGCGATTCCGATATCCATTCCTAAAGTTACAGGAGGTAAAGGTGAGTCTTTTAAACTACTTATTAAAATATAAGCTTTAGGTCCCTCTTCTAAAGTAGGGCTCCAAGGAATAGCACCTGCCCAAGCTGTGTGTGGGAATATTTTGTGGCATAAACTTGTCGAGTTTACTAAAGTATACCTTAATGTTTGACTGTTTCTAGCTGATCCACCTAATCTAGCGGCATTAATCATTTGTTCTAAAGTATCAAAATCAATCTCTGTTGAATCAAATGTTCTGTAAGAACGAGTCTTTAATAGTAATTCATCTAACATAAAAAACCTCCTTAGCATTTTAAATCAATACTACTTTAAAAATAGTAAAAAGTCAACATCTGAAGAGGAAAAAGTAGACAATTACTGTAAGTTATTATAAAATAGGTTATTATTTGTCAGAACGATAGGGAGGCTTGAAGCTTATGAATTTTATATATGATAGAAAAAAAACTGCAGTAATTTATAAAGATAAAGAGTATTCGTACTATGAGCTTATTAAAATGGCTAAAATATATTCAAGTTTATTAAATATAGAAAAAGAGGATAGAGTAGTTATATTTATGGAGAATAGACCAGAATACATGGGGTCTGTTTTAGCAGTATGGGATAAAAAAGGAACTTGTACCAATCTAGATGCAAGTTATAACTCAGAGCAATTGAGTTATGTTTTTAATGACTCTCATCCTAAATATATAATAACTTCTAATGAAAATATAGAAATTGCAAAAGCAGCAAAAATCGATTCAAATTCAGAGATAGTTATTTTAAATATAGATGAAATTGATATAAGTAAAGAGATAGAGATGGAAAATATAGCTGTGGAGTGCTTAGAAAAAGAAGCTATAGCAGTTATGTTATATACATCTGGAACGACAGGAAATCCTAAAGGGGTAATGTTAACATTTGATAACATAATGTCTAATGTTGAAGCTATTGAGGAGATAAAAATGGTTGGATCTGAAGATAGATTACTAGCTTTATTACCGTTTCATCATATATTACCTCTATCATTTACAGTACTGATGCCTCTAAGTTTTGGATGTTTAGTTGTTATTTTAGATGAGCTTTCTTCAGATGCTATAAAAAGAAATTTACAAAAGTATAAAATCACTATTGTAATAGGGGTTCCTAGAGTATGGGAGATGTTCCATAAGGGTATAATGGGAAAAATAAAGAGTAGCCCTGTAACTTATAAACTCTTTAATATTTGTAAATCATTGAATATAATTCCTTTAAATAAAATAATCTTCAAAAAGATTCAAGAAGCTTTTGGAGGAAATATAAACTTCTTAGTTTCAGGAGGAGCGAAGTTAGACAAAGAGATATGTGAGGACTTCAACGCTTTTGGATTTAAAATGTTAGAAGGATACGGGTTAACAGAAACATCACCAATTATATCTTTCAATAGAATTGATAATATTGTTCCAGGGACAGTAGGTGTGCCTCTTCCTGGAGTAAAAGTAAAGCTAGAGACAGATGGAGAGATTGTAGTAAAAGGTAGAAATGTAATGAAGGGGTATTACAATAAACCTGAAGCTACAGCAGAAGCTATAGATAAAGATGGATGGTTCCATACAGGCGATTTAGGACAATTTGATGGAGATCATTTGAAAATAGTTGGAAGAAAAAAAGAGATGATTGTACTATCAAATGGAAAAAATATAAATCCATCAGATGTAGAAGCTGAAATTATGAAGGAAACAGATTTAATAGAAGAGGTAGCAGTTGCAGAGTATCAAAAGCATTTGATAGCAATAGTTTATCCTAACTTTAAGGTTTTAGAGGAGAGAGGAATAGCTAATGCAAAAGAAGCTATTAAGTGGGAAGTTGTTGATAAATATAATATGACAGCTCCAGCTTATAGAAAAATTTTAGATATAGTTATTGTAAAAGAGGAGCTTCCAAAAACAAAGTTAGGTAAATTGAGAAGATTTATGTTGAAAGACTTAATAACTGGAGTTACTGCAAAAGTTAATGATTCTGAAAATGAAAGTGTGAAATCAAAACCTGCCGAGAAAAAGGTTTCAACTTCAGAAGAGATAAATACAGAAGAGTTTAAACAAATATCTAAATTTATAAATACTTTACATGATGATGCTCATATAATTCCAGAATCACATCTAGAGATTGATTTAGGATTGGATTCTTTAGATATAGTTGAGATTATAACATATATTCAAAATACATTTGGAGTAAATATTGCTGAAGAGGAGTTCGCAAGAATAAAAACAGTAGAAGCACTATGTGAGTATGTGAGAGAAAAAGGTGGGAACTTTGAAGAGAGCGAAGTAAATTGGAAAAAAATATTTGAAGAGCCTGTAGAATTAAATATGCCAACTTCAAAAGTTGTTTTACCAATTACGAATCTTTTAAAGCCTCTATTTACATACTATATAAAATTGAAGAAAAATACAGAGAAACTAGAAAAGAAATCACCAGTAATTTATGTAGGAAATCATCAGAGTATGTTAGATGCTTTTGCTTTTGGACAAGCTTTACCAAAAGATGTTTTAAAGAATACATATTTCTTAGCTATAAATATACATTTTGAAGGAAAAATCAAAAAATACTTAGCACAAAATGGAAATGTAATCTTAGTCGATATGAATAAAAATTTAAAAGAAACTTTAAAAATAGCAGCAAAAGTTTTAAAAGATGGAAAGAATTTAGTTATTTTCCCAGAAGGAGCAAGAACTAGAGATGGAGAGATTCAAGAGTTTAAAAAGACTTTTGCGATTTTATCAAAAGAGTTAGAGATTCCAGTAGTTCCATTCGTTTTAAAAGGGGCTTACGAGTTGATGCCATACGGTCAGAATAAACCATCATCTGGAGAGATGAGTGTTACAATATTAAATGAAATATCTCCGAAAGATAAAACGATTGAGGAAATTTTAAAACTTACAAAGCAAGAGATTGTTAAAAGTTTAAATTCGTAGTAATAAATAAGGTATGAAGCTGAGGGGAAATTTTTCTCTCAGCTTTCAGTTTTTCATTGATTGAAATAATAACACAAGTATGTTATAATCATTCTGAGATTAAAAAAACACCTGTAATAATTGGGAGGAAAAATTGGAATTTGTAAAAAATCATAATAAAACAGCGATATTTTATGAGGGGAAAGAATATTCGTATAAAGAGTTAATAGCTGGAGCAAAAGAGTATGCTTCGCTGTTAGACTTAGAAAAAGAGGGGAAAGCAGTAGTATTTATGGAGAACAGACCAGAACTACTTTATGCTTTTTTAGGGATTTGGGATAAAAAGGGAACTTGTGTATGTTTAGATGCAGCTTCAAAAGTTTCTGAGTTTCAATATTTTATAGAGGATTGTAGACCAAAATATATATTTGTATCAGAAAATACTTATGAAGTAGCAAGAGAAGCTGTGCAAATTTCAGGAGTGACTACAACAATTTTAAATGTTGATAAAATCGATTTGGCAAATGCAAACAAAGAGGGAGTAATATATGCTCCAGATAGAGATGCAGTTGCTCTAATACTTTATACATCGGGAACAACTGGAAGTCCAAAAGGTGTTATGCTAACATTTGATAATATCTTAGTAAATATCGAAGGACTTAATAAATATAATATGTATCAACCATCAGATAGAGTTCTAGCACTACTACCTATGCACCATATATTCCCGCTTTTAGGTTCTGGAATAGTTCCATTACAACAAGGAGCTACTATAGCGTTTTTAAAAGAGCTATCATCACAAGCTATGGTGGATGCTTTAAATAATTATAAAATAACTATGATGATAGGAGTTCCTAGACTTTGGGAGATGCTTCATAAAAAAATAATGGAGAAGATTAACTCTAATAAAGTTATAAAAACACTGTTTAAAGCCGCAGAAAAAGTGGATAGTAAAGATTTCAGTAAAAAACTATTTAAAAAGGTTCATGAAGGATTTGGAGGAAATATAAGATTCTTCGTTTCAGGAGGGTCGAAATTAAATCCAGAAGTATCAAGAGACTTTAAGACATTAGGAATAGATGTTTGTGAAGGATATGGTCTTACAGAAACTGCTCCGATGATTTCATTTACTCCAATCAATCAAGTTGTACCAGGTTCAGCTGGAAAAATAATGGATGGAGTAGAGGTTAAGATAGCTGAAGATGGAGAGATTCTTTCTAGAGGAAGAAACCTAATGAAAGGATACTATAATAAACCAGAGGCAACAGCAGAAGTAATTGATGCTGATGGTTGGTTCCATACAGGGGATTTAGGAGAGGTAAAAGATGAATACCTATATGTAACTGGAAGAAAGAAAGAGATGATTGTTTTATCAAATGGTAAAAATATCAATCCAATAGAGATAGAGCAGTGGATAATGTCTAATACTGATTTAATAGAAGAGATGGTTGTAACAGAATACAATGCTTTATTGACAGCTGTTGTATATCCAAACTTTGCAAAAGTAAAAGAGCATAGAATAACAAATATTGCCGAGACATTAAAAAATGATGTTATTGATAAATATAATGGCAAGGTTCCAAACTATAAGAAAATTTTAGATTTAAAAATAGTTCAACAAGAGCTACCTAAAACAAAGATTGGAAAAATTAGAAGATTTATGGTAGCTGATTTATTAGAAGGAAAAGTTGAAGTAGAAAAAGAGGAGAACGCTCCAACGTTTGAAGAGTATACTGTAATTTCAGAATATTTAAGTAACTTAAAAAGTAAAAAAGTTACATCTAAGGCTCACTTAGAATTAGATTTAGGATTAGATTCATTAGACTTAGTTGAATTTATGGCGTTTGTTCAAAGTAGTTTTGGCGTAAATTTAACAGAGGAAGTTTTAACAGAGAATCCAACTGTAATAGCTATTGCTGAGTATTTAAAAGAGAACTCAAATGGTTTAGAAGTAAAGGATATAGATTGGAAAACAATATTAGAGAAGGAGAGTTTAGAAGGCTTCCCTAAATCTAACTGTGCTGGAAAAATAGTAAAAACAATTTTAAAACCAGTATTCTCTGCATATATTAAAGTTGAGAAAGAAACAGTGGAAAACTCAAATGTAAATACGCCAACAATATTTGTAGGAAACCATCAAAGTTTCTTAGATGGATTTATTTTCAATCAAAGTGTGGATAATAAAATCTTAGATAACACATATTATTTAGCAAAAGTAGCTCATTTCCAAAAAGGATTTATGAAATCTTTAGGTGAAAACTCAAATGTAATGTTGATAGATATAAATAAAAACTTAGCAGAGACATTACAAAGTGCTGCAACGGCTTTAAGAAAAGGAAAGAATATAGTTATATTCCCAGAAGGAACAAGAACAAGAGATGGAGAGATGAAAGAGTTTAAGAAGTTCTATGCTATTTTAGCAAAAGAGTTAGGTGCTGATATAGTTCCATTTGGAATTAAAGGTGCTTACGAATTATTCCCAGCTCATAGAAAAACTCCAACAAGTGGAACTGTAAAAGTTAAGTTCTTCCCTAAGGTTTCACCAACTTCTTTAAGTGTTGAAGAGATTGTAAAAAAGAACTTTAAAGATATAAAAGAATGGGTAGAGAAATAAAAATATATAGAGTATAAAAATAGAGGTTGCTTTTAGCAACCTCTTATTAATTACTATTAAATTGATAGCATAGGTCCAAGGTGTTGACCACCTAAGATGTGGAAGTGTAAGTGAAACACTTCTTGTCCACCGTGAGAGTTACAATTTGTAATTACTCTGTACCCATTTTCAGAGATATTTAAATCTTTAGTAATATCCTTAATAGCTAAATACATAGCAGTTAGATATTCTGAATCCTCAGCTGTAATATCATTTAAAGTTGGAATCTCCTTTTTAGGAACAACCAAGATATGAATTGGTGCTGCAGGATTTATATCTTTAAAAGCAATAACTTTATCGTTTTCGAAAACGATAGAAGCTGGAATCTCTCTATTTATAATTTTAGTAAATATAGTAGCCATAAGTTTACTCCTTTTTTAATTAAAGTTCTATAGCTTCGATTCTTGTTAAGTGTCTTCCACCTTCGAATTCAGTTCTTAAAAACTCATCAACAATTTCAAGAGCTAAGATATCACCAGTCATTCTAGCACCAAGAGCTAAAATATTAGCATCATTATGCTCTCTAGTTAATTTAGCCATTGTTGTATTTGAACAAAGTGCTGCTCTGATTCCTTTAAATCTATTTGCTGCAATTGAAATTCCAATTCCAGTTCCACAGATAAGGATTCCAAAATCAGCTTCTTTATCTAAAACAGAGTTAGCAACAGATTTTGCGTAAGTAGGGTAATCAACAGAATCTGTTGAGTAACATCCTTTATCTAAAACTTCAAATCCTTTTCCTTCTAAGTGTTTTTTAACAATCTCTTTTAAAGCAAATCCACCATGATCTGCACCTAAAGCTATTTTCATTTATTTATACTCCTTAAACTCTTATAGTAATATTTTTAGATTAGTCTTCGAATCCGTGGAAGTGAGCGTGACCGTGCTCGATCTCCTCTTCTGTAGCTTCTCTAACGTCAGAAACTGTAACGTCAAACTTTAAGTTTTTACCAGCGAATGGGTGGTTTCCATCAGCAGTTACAACTTCGTCTTCGATTTTTGTGATAATGAATGATTGCTCAGTATCGTCGTCCATATCAGCTATGAAATCAAGACCTTCGTAAAGATCGTCGAATTCAACGAACTCAGATTTATCCATTTCGATGATTAACTCTTCGTCGTACTCTCCGTATCCTTCTTCTGGAGTTAACTCAATAGTAGCAGTATGTCCTTTTTCTTTACCTTCTAAAGCTTCTTCGATAGCTGGAACAAAGTTTCCAAATCCGTGGATATAGAAAAATGGTCCTACATCTTGTGTATCCTCTAAAAGTTCTCCGTTGTTTTTGTCGTAAACTTTAAACTCAAGTGTTACTACTTTTCCTTCTTCTATTTTCATATAAAACACCTCACTAAAATCCCTATATAAGATAGGGTTATTTGATACTTTAAAGCATAGCATAAAACGAAATAAATTTCATTAAAAATCTTAAATTATTTAAAAAATCCCATATTTTTTTTGACAATCTTACAATTTTTTTCATCTGTAAACTCTTTTAATAGATGAAAAGCTATATCAAGAGCTGTACTTGGGCCAGAAGATGTAATAATATTATCAGATATAACAATATCCTCTTGAACTGGAATAGCACCATAAGTTTTCAATTGTTTAAAATATCTTTCATTATCTAATAAATAAGTTGTTGCAGGAATATTTTTTAAAAAACCATGAATTGCAATAGCAAGAGCTCCAGTACAAATCCCAATAACTATCTTTTTATTTAAAATAAAATAATTTAACAAGGATTTTAATTCATCAGATTGAATATCATTAAAGAATCCAGCTTTACCAAATCCACCAGGGATAACAAGAGCATCAAATTCATCAAGTGATAAATTAGTAGTTTTTAAGTTAATTTCAGGTACAATTTTTAAGTTCCAAGTTGCATTAAGTTCATCATGAAGGGCACAAACTGTTGAAAAAATTTTTTTATTTCCGACAATATTATTCCAACCAAAGACATCAAGAAAAGGTGCTAATTCTAGGGTTTCGAAGCCGTTTGAAGCAAAAATTAAAATTTTTTTCATAAAAATTCTACTTCCTTTCAAAAAATAGTTGACTTAATTTCTAAAAAGCTCTACAATATCTCGTATTTTAAAAGAAATTAATAATGTAAATTATATATTATTTTGTAACTTTTTAATATCATTTTTTAATAACAAAATTTATTAAACAAGGAGGTAAGATGACTAAATTAAATCAATATCAAACACCTATATTCTCAACACTGAAGGACGTATATGCGAAAAGAGATATCACTCCATTCCATGTTCCAGGGCATAAGAGAGGAAAGGGAATGGATAAAGAGTTTTATGAGTTTATGGGACCAAATCCCTTTTCAATTGATGTAACTATCTTTAAGATGGTTGATGGATTACACAATCCAAAGAGTTGTATAAAAGAAGCACAAGAATTAGCAGCTGACGCTTATGGAGTAAAGAAGACCTTCTTCGCTGTCAACGGAACATCAGGAGCAATTCAAGCTATGATAATGTCTGTTGTAAAGCCAGGAGAGAAAATATTAGTCCCGAGAAACGTTCATAAATCGGTTTCTGGTGGAATAATATTAAGTGGATCAATTCCAGTTTACATGAATCCTGAAGTGGATGACGAATTAGGAATAGCTCATGGAGTTAGACCAGAGGTTGTTGAAAATATGCTAAAACAGCATCCAGATACAAAGGCTGTGTTAATCATTAACCCAACATACTATGGAGCAGCAACTGATATTAAAAAGATTGCAGATATAGTTCATAGCTACGATATTCCTTTAATAGTTGATGAGGCTCACGGAGCTCACTTACACTTCCATGAAGAGTTACCAATATCAGCGATAGATGCAGGAGCGGATATTTGTTGTCAAAGTACACATAAAATAATTGGAGCAATGACACAAATGTCAATGTTACATGTAAACTCAACAAGAGTTGATGTTAACAGAATTCAACAAATATTAAGTATATTACATACGACATCTCCTTCATACCCACTAATGGCATCATTAGACTGTGCTAGAAGACAGATAGCTACAGAAGGAAGAGAGTTATTAACAAGAACATTGAAATTAGCTAGAGATTTAAGAGCTGAAATCAATAAAATTCCAGGAATCTTCTCATTCGGAAAAGAGATCATTGGAAGATACGGAATACATGATTTTGATGATACAAAACTTTCTATATCAGCAAGAGAGTTAGGATTAACTGGATTTGAATTAGAAACTTTATTAGTTGATGATTACAATATCCAAGTTGAGTTATCAGACTTCTATAATGTATTAGGATTAGTTACATTAGGAGACGACGAAACTAGTACTGGAAAGCTTTTAGAAGCTTTAAAAGATATAAGTAAGAGATTCTTCGGTAAAGGAAAAACTATAGCAGAATCAGTTGGAAAAATGCCAGCTATTCCTGAATCAGTTTTAATTCCAAGAGAAGCATTCTACAGTGAGAACAATAGAATTAAATTCTTAGAAAGTGAAGGAAAGATTTGTGCTGAGATGGTAATGGCATATCCGCCAGGAATTCCAGTAATCACTCCAGGGGAAAGAATATCAAAAGATACAATCACTTATATTCAAAACCTAAAAGCAGCTAAACTTCATGTTCAAGGTATGGAAGACCCTGAGTTAGAATTTATAAAAGTTATAGATGAAGAGGATGCAGTATACCTATATACTGAAAAAATGAAGAACAAGATGTTTGCTGTTCCGATGAACTTAGGAGCAAATAAAGCAGGTATCGAATTTGGACCAGAAGTATTAGCAGAGCACTTCCCAGATACATTTGGAGAGATGACTTATATAGATGTAGAAAAGCAAAGAGAAAACTTCAACGAGTGGTCATTAAAGTATAAGAATACAATATTAAACACTTGTGAAAAGTTAGCTTCAGCAGTAAATGCAGCAGTAAGAGATGGATATAGACCAATAACTGTTGGTGGAGATCACTCAATAGCTTTAGGATCAATATCTGGAGTTGCGTTAGAAAAAGAGGTTGGAGTAGTATGGATTGATGCTCATGGAGATATGAATACAGATGAAACAACTATGTCAGGAAACATTCACGGAATGCCTCTTGCACTTTTACAAGGAGCTGGAGATAGAGATTTAGTTAACTGTTTCTATGAAGGAGCTAAAATTGAAAGCAAAAATGTTGTAATTTTAGGTGCTAGAGATCTTGATGTAAAAGAGAGAGAAGTAATAGAAGAGTTAGGAGTTAAAGTAATTCCTTATGATGAAGTTGTTCATAAAGGATTAGAAAATGTTTTAGATGAGATTAGAGATTACTTAAAAATCGATAACATTCATATAAGTTTCGATGTAGATTCAGTTGATCCTGAGTTTGCACCAGGAGTAAGTACACCAGTAAGAAATGGATTTACCCCTGATGAAATGTTTAAAACATTCAGATTCTTATTTAAAAATTACTCTATAACATCAGTAGATATCGTAGAGTTTAATCCAGTAAATGATAAGAATGAGAAAACAATGAATTTTGTAAATGATTTAACGGAGTTTGTATTAAACCCGAATGTATAGTCTATAGAGGTGTGAGATGAAAAAGGCGGTATTAGCTAATTTAGAGCAGAATTATTCAACGTATAGTAAAAGTTTTAAAAAAATTGTAGATTTTATAAAACATAACCAAAGTATAGTTTCATTTATTTCTATAAACGAACTTGCTAAGGAAACAGGAACGAGTCCAGCTACAATAACAAGATTTTCAAAAAATTTAGGATTTAAAGGGTATCCTGATTTCCAAAGAGTTTTCCAAAAAGATGTAGAGATTTCAACTTCTCAAATGAAAGAATTTAGAGAGGAAATCGACTCTATGTCAGGTGATGGAATACTTTCTGAAATCATAACTACAAATATTGAACTTTTAGAAGAGATGGATGTTGCAGCTATTGAAGGACAATTAGAATCAGCAATGGAAATGATAAAAAGTAGTAGAAAGTTATATATATTAGGAGCTAGAGGTTCTTATGCATTAGCTTATTACTTATACTTTATGTTAAAAGAGTTAAGAGAGGATGTAGAGCTGATGATATCAGGAGCTTCTGATTTCACAGATAAACTATTATACTCAAGTCCTGATGATGTATTGTTTACAATATCATTCCATCCATATACAAACTTCACATGTCAAGTTACTGAGTTCTTTAAAGAGCAAGGTAATAAAATAATTACTATGACGGATAAGAAGGATTCTGTATTAGGTAATATATCGGATTTAGTAATCACAACTAAAAATGGAGGAAAAGCTTATACTTTTGTTCCAGGAATAATAATTTTAAATGCGTTACTTCTTAAGTTTGGAAAACAAAATAAAGAGGAAAGTATTGAGAGATTAGATAAATTGAAAAAAATAACAGATAGATTTAATATCTATCAAAGATAAAAAAAGAGAGCTAGGCTCTCTTTTTTTATCTTTGGTATTTTAATTTTAAAAATAAATTATCTACAGCTCTAAGAAGTAATCCAATTAAAAGTAGTGGGAATAAGTAGAACTTAGCTGAATAGTCTACAATAGAGTTATTATTTGTTCTTTTTTTGTCTAGCATTTTGTTTTTTCTTCACCCCTTTTATTTACAAAAATCATTATATACCACTTTTTATATTTATGCAAGAAATAAAAAACAGTTGTTTTAGAAGTTGATTTATGCTAAAATTACTAATCGAAAAATACTTTTTAATAAGTAGGTTAATGCTAAAAAAATAGAACAGAACGATGAAGGAGAAAAGAAAAATGAGTGAAAATTTAGAAAAAAGATATGGGTTTTCTGTAGCTTTTTCAATGGTTGTTGGGATTGTTATAGGAATAGGAATTTTCTTTAAAGCAGGACAAATTTTAACAGCAGCAAATATGAATCCTAAAATAGCGATAGCAGCTTGGGTTCTTGGAGGAATAATCTCTATCTTATCAGGGCTGACAGCAGCAGAAGTCGGAGCTGCAATTCCTGAAACAGGAGGAATGATAGCTTGGATAAAGAGAATCTATGGTGAGAGAATTGCATTCTTAGTTGGATGGGCTCAGTTGATAATATATTTCCCAGCTTTAATAGCTTTAATAGCATATTATTTTGCAGTTTTTACAGGAAACTTCTTAAATATAGATCCAAGTAATACAGCATTTTTAGGTGGAACAGCTTTTGTGGCAATAACATTCTTATTTGGAATAAACATATTCACAAAAAATGTAGGTGGAAAAATTCAAACAGCAGCAACAGCAGCAAAAATAATTCCATTATTATTAATAACTATTTTTGGATTCATTTCTGGAGATAACACTTCTGGAGTATTTTATATGACAGAGGTTACAAGAGAAGTAACTTCATCTTCACCATTAGTACTTCTTGGATTATCTTTAGTTCCAATTATGTTTGCATTTGATGGATGGATATATGTTGGAACAATTGCTGGGGATTTAAAAAATGTAAAAAAAGACCTTCCTAAGGCGATTATATTAGGATTAGGATTCATTGCTGTTTTCTATGTGGCATTGAATGTAGCACTTTTAAATGTGTTCACAGCAGAGGAGATTGTACAGCAAGGTATGTTTGGAGTAGCAACAAAGTTATTTGGACCTATGGGAGCTAAGTTTATATTCTTAGGAATTATGATTTCAGCTTTTGGTGGATTAAATGGAATGACTTTGGCTTCAACAAGAATACCTTATACATTAGCTATAGAGGGACACCTTCCAAAAAAAGAGTTCTTCTCTAAGATTGATGATAAATATAAGCAACCAGTTAACTCATCAGTTGTTATGTATGTATTAGGAATAATTTTCCTTATAGCGATGCTAGCAACTGGAAATCCAGATATATTTGGAGATGTCCCAGTGGCGTTATTCTGGTTATTCTACTGTCTAGTATTCTTAGGTTTATTCATTTTAAGAAAGAGAGAGCCAAATTTAGAAAGACCATACAAAGTACCTTTCTATCCAGTAGTACCAGTATTAGCGTTAATAGGAGGAGCTTCTATATTTGTATATGCAGCAATCTCTAACCCAGGATATATGGCAATATCTGTGGCTTTAACACTAACAGGACTATTTGTATATAGAGATAATAAATAAAAAAAAGGTTGCGGAAGCAACCTTTTCTTATTTCTAATATTTTTTACTTTTCAGCTTTAGCTTTTTTTATCTCTTCTATTAAATATGTGGTTGTCTTAGCTAAATCAGTAACTAATCCTAAATCAGCACTTCCGAAAATAGGAGCTGATTTATCTTTATTGATTGCAATAATATATTCAGATTCCTCCATTCCAGCTAAATGTTGTATAGCCCCAGAGATTCCAAATGCAAAGTAAACATCAGGTCTAACAGTCTTTCCTGTTTGTCCCACTTGTCTATCATGATTAACTATCCCAGCATCAACAAGAGCTCTAGATGCAGCAGCAACTCCACCCAACTCATTAGCTAGAAGCTCTAAATTATCAAATCCACCAGAAGATCCTACCCCTCTACCACCAGCAACTAAAATTTTTGCTTCTGTGATATCAACTTTTGCTTTTGCTTCTTTTATTATATTTAAAACTTTAACCTTCATTTTTGAATGGTCAAAGTTAACTTTAAAGTTAGTTATAACACCCACTTTATTTAAATCCTTTGAAAGTCTAGTCATAACACCTGGTCTAACTGTTGACATCTGTGGTCTATGATCAGGACAGATAATTGTTGCCATTAGATTTCCACCAAAAGCTGGTCTAGTCATAAGTAGCTCTCTGTTTTCACCAATTTCTAGCATAGTACAATCAGCCGTTAAACCTGTTTCTACTCTAGAAGAGATTCTAGGTCCTAAATCTCTTCCTAAAGTTGTTGCACCAATTAAAACAACTTCAGGTTTAACAGTATTAATGATTGTTGAAAATGCTTGAGTGTAAGCTTCTGTATCGTATATTGCCAGTTCTTTAGAATCTACAACGATAACTTGATCAGCACCATAAGCTATAAGTTCTTTAGATAACTTTTCTATATTATATCCTAAAAGTACGGCAGTAACTTTTTCGTTTAAAGTTTCTGCTAACTCTTTTCCTTTTCCAATTAATTCTAACCCAACATTTTGTAATACTCCCTCTCTTTGCTCAGCAAAAACAAGGATTCCTTTATATTCATTTAAATTCATGCTACTCTCCTTTTTTAAAGTTTTAGATTATAAATTTTTCCTTTAGCTTTTCAACAATAATTTTTGCAGCTTCTTGAGGGTCAACAACATGAAGTTGTCCAGCAGCTTTGATTCCTTTAGTGAATGATTTTTTTACTTTTGTTGGCGAACCCTTTAATCCTAGCTTTTCCTCTACGACATCAGATAATCTATCTACACCCCAGATTTCAACCTCTTTATTGAAAGCTTCAACAATATTTTTAACATTCATATATCTAGGTTTATTGGCTTCAGCTAGAACTGTCATCAGACACGGAGATTCCACTCCAAGAAGCATATATCCTTCCTCTGTAGCTCTTTTAACTGTGAAACTACTTTTTCCATCGAATTCGATATCTTTTACGTATGTAATCTGAGGAATATCTAAAAATTCAGCAATTTGTGGCCCTACTTGTGCAGTATCCCCATCAATAGCTTGTCTTCCAGCAATGATTAAATCATATTCCAACTCTTTAAGAGCAGAGGAGATGGCGTGTGATGTAGCTAAAGTATCCGCTCCTGCAAATTTTCTGTCAGTTAAAAGGATAGCTCTGTCAACTCCCATAGCGATTGCTTCTCTAAGAGCTGCATCAGCTTGAAGAGGTCCCATAGTGATAGCTGTGATATGAGCTCCAAACTTATCTTTTAATTTTAAAGCTTCTTCTAAACCACCTTTATCATCTGGATTTATAATACTAGGAACTCCATCTCTAATAAGAGTTCCTTTTATTGGATCTAATTTAATCTCTGTAGTATCAGGTACTTGTTTTATACATACAACTATTTTCATTTCCTTAATCCTCCCAATTTACTTTAGTAATGAACCAGCAATAACCATTCTTTGAACTTCAGATGTACCTTCGTATATCTCTGTGATTTTAGCATCTCTCATCATTCTTTCAACAGGATATTCTCTAGTATATCCATATCCACCATGAAGTTGAACAGCTTTTGTTGTAACTTCCATAGCAGTTTCAGCGGCGAACAGTTTTGCAGTAGCTGCGTCCACAGAGTAATTTTCTTTTCTTGATTTCTTCCATGCAGCTTTATAAACTAGAAGTTTTGAAGCTTCAACTTTAGCATACATATCAGCTATTTGGAATTGCGTATTTTGGAACTGTCCAAGAGTTCTTCCAAATTGCTTTCTCTCTTTTACATATTTTATAGTTTCATCTAAAGCTCCACCAGCGATTCCAAGAGCTTGAGCAGCAATTCCAATTCTACCACCATCAAGAGTCATCATAGCTATTTTAAATCCTTTACCGATTGCTCCAAGAAGATTATCTTTCGGAATTCTACAGTTTTCAAATATAAGTTCACAAGTAGCAGAACCTTTGATTCCAAGTTTTTTCTCTTTTTTTCCGATAGAGAATCCAGCAGCATCAGATTCAACAATAAAAGCTGAGATTCCTTTTAATCCTGCGGATTTATCTGTCATAGCAAATATTATATATACGTGAGCGTATCCAGCATTAGTTATAAATATTTTAGAACCATTTAAAATCCACTCGTTAGTATTCTCATCAAAAACAGCTGTAGTCTGTTGTCCAGCAGCATCAGTTCCAGCATTTGGTTCAGTTAATCCAAAAGCACCAACCCATTCACCCGAAGCCATCTTAGGAAGATATTTTTGTTTTTGCTCTTCAGTTCCAAACTCTAAAATAGGAGCAACACCTAAAGATGTATGAGCTGAAAGGATAACACCAGTTGTTCCACAAACTTTTGAAAGCTCTTCAACAGCCATAGTATACATAATCTGGTCTCCACCAGCACCACCATATTGAGTGGGAATAACAATTCCCATAAGTCCAGTATCACACATTTTTTTTACAGTTTCTTCGGGAAATCTTTCCTCTTCATCAATTTCAGCAGCTAGAGGCTTTACCTCATTTTCAGCAAAAGCTGTAATCATTTGCTTAAAAAGTTCTTGTGATTTAGTCAAAGTAAAATCCATTTATTTCCTCCTAATATATTTTATCCAATATTTTTGATGATTATAGCTGTACCCATGCCTCCGCCTATACAAAGGCTAGCAAGACCATATTCAGAATTTTTCTTTTTCATTTCATGTATCAAAGTTGTTAAAATTCTAGCTCCGCTAGCTCCAACCGGGTGACCTAAGGCGATAGCTCCACCATTTATATTTGTTTTATCTTTAAACCATTCTGGATTGATAGAGTAGATTTCAGAAAGCTCTTTTATTACTCCAATAGCTTGAGCAGCAAAAGCTTCATTTAGTTCAAGCAAATCCATATTTTTTAAATTTAAATTTGTTTTTTGTAGTACATTTTGTATAGCTGGAACTGGTCCAAGCCCCATAACTAAAGGGTCTACTCCACCTTGACCCACTCCAACAATTTGAACTAGAGGAGCGAGATTATATTTTTTTATAGCTGATTCAGACGCTAATAAAAGTATTGCAGAACCATCATTTAAACCAGATGAGTTACCAGCAGTAACAGAGCCATCTTTTTTAAATGCTGGTCTAAGTTGTGATAATTTTTCTAAGGATGTATTTCTATTTGGATATTCATCAGTATCAATAGTAATAGTTCCTTTTCTATCAGATATAGAAATAGGAACGATTTCATCTTTGAATTTACCGTTTTGAATTGCAGCGATTGCTTTTTCCTGTGAAGATATAGCAAAAGAATCTTGCTCTTCACGAGAGATAGAGTGTTTTTCAACAATATTTTCTGCAGTTATCCCCATGTGAACTCCGTGAAAAGCATCTGTTAGAGCATCTAAAATCATGTGGTCTTTAGCTATTGAGTCCCCCATTTTAACTCCAGTTCGAAGATTACTATTCATAAGAAGAGGTGCTTCAGACATAGATTCTGTACCACCAGCTAAAATAAGGTTAGCTTCTCCAGATTTTATAATTTGATATGCTGACATTACAGCTTTCATACCACTACCACAAATTTGGTTTAAAGAGTATGCTGGAACTGTGTGTGGAACTCCACCTTTGATAGAAGCTTGTCTTGCAACACCTTGCCCTTGTCCCGCCGATAAAACATTTCCAATAATAACCTCATCTAAAAACTTTGGGTCTAACTTAGTTTCATCAAGAATATTTTTAATAACTGCTGCTCCAAGATCACTTGGAGATACTTTGCTTAAAGAACCAAGAAATGATCCGATAGCAGTTCTTTTTGCACTAACAATATAAACTTTTTCCATTTTAATCCTCCCAATAAAGCATTTTAAATCTCCATAGTTTTTAGATTATTGTCTATTATCAGTTCAGCCTCAGTGAATT
Source organism: uncultured Cetobacterium sp. (assembly GCF_945952365.1). GTDB lineage: Bacteria > Fusobacteriota > Fusobacteriia > Fusobacteriales > Fusobacteriaceae > Cetobacterium_A. The sequence goes on along the minus strand of NZ_CAMFHX010000005.1, from coordinate 58,015 downwards.
TTTTGATATCTTCAATTGAAGAATAGGGACTGATCTCTTTTAAAAATATTTTATTGTCACAAATCTCCATAACGCCCTTTTCAGTAACGATAAGGTTAACTTGATTTGCTGCAGTTAGAGGTAAAGTACAATTTTTTAAAATTTTAGTAGCTCCTTTAGCAGTATGCTCCATAGCGATAATAACTTTTTTAGCTCCTACAACTAAATCCATAGCTCCACCCATTCCAGGAACCATTTTTCCAGGAACCATCCAGTTTGCAAGATTTCCTTTTTCATCAACTTGTAGAGCCCCTAAAACTGTGGCATCGACATGACCACCACGAATTATTCCAAAAGATGTAAAGCTATCAAAGAAACATCCGCCCTCAGCAATAGAGACAAGAGATCCACCTGCATTTGAAATTCTGCAATCAGCATCATCGTCACAAGGTGTTGGGCCCATTCCAATCAATCCATTTTCAGATTGTAAAGCGACGTATATAGAATCTGAAATATAGTTAGCTACTTCAGTTGGAAGTCCAATTCCTAGATTGACAACATCGCCATCGTTAAACTCTTTAGCTACTCTTCTGGCAATAATCTCTCTAACTTTCTCTTTAGTAAGTTCCATCTACTTCCCTCCTTTAACAACATAATCAATAAAGATTCCAGGAATAACAATCTCATTAGGCTCTAAAGCCCCTTTGACAATTTCATCTGCTTCAACAATAACAATATCTGCGGCTGTTGCCATAATTGTGTTAAAGTTTCGAGTAGAACCAAAGAAAGAGACATTTCCAAATGAATCTACCTTTGTACCATAAATAAGAGCGACATCGGCTTTTAATGGTTTTTCTAGAAGGTATTTTTTATTATCAACTTCAATAATTTCTTTTCCCTCTTGAACGACAGTTCCAACTCCAGTAGGAGTTAAAATACCACCAAGTCCCGAACCAGCTGCTCGAATTCTTTCAGCCAAAGTTCCCTGAGGGACAAGTTCGACTTTTAACTCTCCATTGTTCATCTGTTTTCCTGTTTCAGGGTTAGTACCAATATGAGAAACAATCGCTTTTTTAACTCTTTTATTGACAATCAACTTTCCTTTTTCAAAATCAGGGAAGCTAGTGTCGTTTGCAATAATAGTTAAATCTTTAGTACCATTTTCTAATAGTTTTTCAATTATCTCTTTTGGAGAACCACATTTTAAAAATCCTCCAATCATAAGAGATGAATCATTTTTTATAAGTGAAGCTGCAAAATCAACAGAGACTAATTTTTTCATAACTCACTCCTTTTTAAAGTTAGCAAGTACATACTTGCGTATTTTCAGTATGAATATATACCTCATAGAAAAAGGAAAAGTCAATAGTGAAATGAAAAATATTTTTTTCGAACATAAAATTTATATTATAAACGTTATATTGTAGAGACTTTGTAAAAAAATAAAAATAAATTTTTATTTTTTTGAAAAGAATTGACAACCAAGTCAAGAATAAGGTATATAATTGGGATAGTGTAAAATATTTAGATGAGGGAGAGAATGTATGAAAACACGGGATAAAATATTAGAGTGTGCACAAAGGCTTTTTTCAGAAGAGGGATTTGAAAGAGTATCTACAAAACGATTAGCAAAAGAAGCTGGTTGTAATGAAGTGACAATTTTTAGATTGTTTGGAAGTAAGAATAATGTTCTTGAAGAGATTATAAATAAGTTTGTAGAAGAGAGTAAAATAATAAAATCTTTGCACGAAAGTTTGACGGGAGACTTAGAGCAGGATATAGCAAAAAGTATTTTACTTTATCAAAGTTTTTTACAACAACATGAAATAATTTTTAGATTGCAATTAAAACTATCAGATAGTGACAATCAAAAATTTATTAGAACGATTGACTTTCGAAACTATTTAGTTGATCATTTTATTGAAGTTTTTTATAAAAATAGAATACAGTTTTCACCAGAAGTTTTTGTAAATGATTTACTGAGTAGTATTATGGGAAGTTTTCTTTTGAAAATATTGACACAAGGAGAGTTTACAAAAGATAGAGATGGGTATTTTTTAGATGAGAAGATAAAGTTTTATCAAAACTCTTTAAATAAATATAAAAAAGTTGATTGAAACGAGAGAGAATAGTAAAAATTCTCTCTCGTTTTTTGTTAATATTTATAGAATCCTTCACCAGATTTTCTACCAAGTTTTCCAGCACGGACCATTTTCTTTAAAAGTGGATGAGCACGATATTTTGAATCACCAAATTCAGAACTTAGAACATCCATTATAGCTAAAACGACATCTAAACCAACTAAATCTCCAAGAGCAAGAGGGCCGATAGGGTGATTAGCTCCATATTTCATAGCGTTATCAATATCTTCAGTACTAGCAACACCATCTGCCAAAATTCCAACGGCTTCGTTAATCATTGGAATAAGAATACGATTAACAACAAAACCTGGAGCTTCTTCACAAAGAACAGGTTCTTTTCCTAAATTTTTAGAAAGAGAGAGAATAGTTTCATATACCTCTGAACTTGTTGTATACCCTTTTATAATCTCAACCAACTTCATAACAGGTGCAGGATTGAAGAAGTGCATTCCAATAAATCTTTCAGGATATTTTGTAGCAGTTGCAATCTCTGTAATTGAAAGAGACGAGGTATTTGTAGCGAATATAGTTTTTTCAGAACAGATAGAATCTAGTTTAGAAAATAACTCTTTTTTTAGAGAGATTTTTTCAGAGATAGCCTCGATAACTAAGTCAGCATCTTTTGCATCCTCTAAATTTAAAGTAGTTTCAATTTTGCTTAAAATGTTGATTTTAATATCTTCTGTAATTTTCTCTTTTTCTACAAGTTTACTCAAAGATTTCGTTATACTTTTTTTAGAGTTCAAAAGAGCACTTTCAGAGATATCAGTAATTAAAACATCGTGTCCTCCTGTTGCAAAAACTTGAGCTATACCAGTTGACATAACTCCAGCACCAATAATAAATACTTTCATAAAACTCCTCCTATAAATCTATTTGTTAGTAAAATTAGGTTTTCTTTTTTCTAGAAATGCAGCCATTCCCTCTTTTTGATCAGCAGTTGAGAAGCAAAGTCCAAATAAACTACTCTCGATAAACATAGATGTGGCTTCATCCACTTGAATTCCTTTGTTTATAGCTTCTTTTGAGTATTGGACAGCCAACTTAGCGTTAGAACTTATTTTTTTTGCCATTTCAAAAGCTGAATCCATAAGTTTATCGTGTTCAATAACCTTGTTTACCAAGCCTATTTTTTCAGCTTCATAAGCGTCAATTATTGATCCTGTGTAGATAAGTTCTTTTGCTTTTGCAACTCCAACAAGCCTTGGAAGTCTTTGAGTTCCACCAGAACCAGGTGTAATTCCAAGAGCAACTTCAGGCTGACCAAGTTTAGCTTTGTCAGAAGCTAAACGAATATCGCAAGCCATTGCAAGTTCACATCCACCTCCAAGAGCAAAACCATTTATTACTCCAATAACAACTTTATTGATATTTTCGACAGCATTAAATGCATTAGTTCCTAAAATACCAAACTCTTTAGCAGCTTTTGTAGTTAAATCTTTCATAAAAGATATATCTGCTCCAGCAACAAAAGACCTTCCTTCGCCAGTTAAAAGAATAACATCAACATCACTATTTTTTTCAAGTTCTAAAAAACATTCAGAAATCTCCTTATATGTTTTTTCGTTTAAAGCGTTTAAAGATTCTGGCCTGTTTATTTTTACGACACAAATCTTTTCATGAAATTGAACTAGAATATTTTCAAATACCATTTTTTCCTCCCTATTCTCAAAATTGTAATTAAAAAATATTTAACGGTCCCTTATTACCTCAAAATAATTAAATTTGTCAAATTTTTTTTAATTTCAAAAATATTTTTTAGGTTCAAAAGTGTCTGTAATAAGATGTTTTAGCACTGAAATAAAACTTTTAAAAATATTTTTTAAAAAAAATGCTATTGACTTAGGAAAAAAGGTGAGGTATATATAGCTAATGACAAAACTAAAGTAAGCACTCACTTACATCCTACTCTAAATTTTATGAGAAAATAAACATTTTAGGAGGAAGATATGGGAACGGTAACGGCAATAATAAAGCTTAGTCCAGTTTTAGTTTTGGCAGGACTAATGATGAGCGGGTATGATGCATTATTAGCAGCACCTTTAGCAACAGTATATGCAGCGTTAGTAGCAGGATTAGTTGGAAAAAAGAAGATAAATGAAATTATCGACGCATGTATAAAAAATGCAAGAGAGATGCAAATAGCCTTTTTCATCCTAATGATGGCGTATGCAATGGCTGAAGCTTTTATGGCTACAGGAGTTGGAGCGTCAATAATTAATATAGCTTTAGGATTTGGATTAACAGCAAGAACAGTAGCCGTGGTTGGAATAATAGTTACATCAATTTTGTCTATAGCTACAGGGACAAGCTGGGGAACATTTGCAGCGTGTGCACCAATATTTTTATGGCTGAATCATATAGTTGGAGGAGATATGTATTTAACTTTAGCAGCAATAGCTGGAGGAGCATGTTTCGGAGACAACATAGGTCTTATATCAGATACTACAATTGTAAGCTCGGGGATTCAAAGAGTTGAAGTTGTAAAAAGAATAAGACATCAAGGTGTATGGTCAGGGATGGTATTGGTATGTGCGGTTATAACTTTCTACGTAGTTAGTGTTGCTATGGGATTACCAACAGAGGTTGGAAGTCCAGTTGAAGCTATAAATCAAATACCTGAATCAGCATGGGCCGCTCTAGCAGAAAAGAGAGAGAGTGCAGTAGCGCTACTTAACCAAGTTAAAAGTGGAGTGCCTTATTATATGGTTATTCCTCTAGTGTTAGTATTAATTTCAGCTTTTAAAGGAGTAAATACTTTATTATGCTTATTCCTTGGAATATTTGCCTCATTTATATGTGGAATGTTTGCAGGAACAGTAGAGAGTCCAGGAGCTTTTTTAGATCTGATTTACACTGGATTTGAAGGAGCAGGGTCTTGGGTAATTGTAATGATGATGTGGGTTGCAGCTTTTGGTGGAATAATGAAAATCATGGATGCGTTTAGACCGATATCAATTCTGATTAAAAGAATATCAGGAAATGTTAGACAGCTTATGTTTTACAACGGTGTTTTGTCAGTTTTAGGAAATGCAGCACTAGCTGACGAGATGGCACAGATAGTTACAATAGGTCCAATCATAAAAGAGCTTGTTGAGAAAAATGTTAAAGGAAGCCCTGAAGCTATAGAGACATTGAGATTAAGAAATGCCACATTCAGCGACGCACTTGGAGTTTTCGGCTCTCAACTTATTCCATGGCATGTATATATAGGATTCTATCTAGGGATTGCAAATGCAGTTTATCCATTAGCATCATTCACAGCTATGAGTATTATAAAGTTTAACTTTATGGCTTATATAGCTGTTGGAAGTATTTTAATACTGACTTTAACTGGATTAGATAGACTTATTCCAAGATTTGCTCTTCCATCAGAACCAGAAGTTAGCTTAGCAGGTGAGAATGAAGAGATTGATATGATGGTAGAAACAGAGGAGTTAGCATAATAAAAAAAGAGTAAAGGAGATAGGAGTTATGACAAAATCGATGATAAGACTAAGAATGAGTACAGCAGACGCTCATTATGGAGGAAATTTAGTAGACGGAGCAAGAATTTTACAGTTGTTTGGAGATGTAGCAACAGAGCTATTGATAAAACATGATGGGGATGAGGGTTTATTTAAAGCTTATAGTGAGGTAGAGTTTATGGCTCCTGTTTATGCTGGAGATTATTTAGAGGTTGTTGGAGAGATTACAAAAGTTGGGAATAGTTCTAGAGTTATGTGTTTTGAAGCTAGAAAAGTAATTATACCAAGAGCTGATATATGTGATTCAGCCGCAGATTTTTTAGAAGAGCCTATTGTAGTGTGTAAAGCAGTTGGTACTTGTGTAGTTCCAAAAGCTGTTCAAAGAAAGGGGTAATTATGGAGAAGTTAATAATAACAGCCGCAATTTGTGGAGCTGAGGTGACAAAAGAACATAATCCAGCTGTTCCATATACAGTAGAAGAGATAGCTAGAGAAGCCTATAGTGCATATGAAGCGGGGGCGAGTGTTATCCATCTTCATGTAAGAGAGGATGATGGAACTCCAACTCAAAGAAAAGAAAGATATGATGAGTGTATAAAAGCCATTAGAGAAAAGTGTCCAGATGTAATTATTCAACCATCTACAGGTGGGTCAGTGGGGATGACTTCAGAGGAGAGATTAGAGCCAGTTTATCTAAAACCTGAGATGGCGACATTAGATTGCGGAACTTTGAATTTTGGTGGAGATGAGATTTTTGTAAACACTGAGAATATGATAAAAGAGTTTGGAAAAAAGATGATAGATTTGGGTGTTAAGCCAGAGGTTGAAGTTTTTGATAAATCAATGATAGATATGGCTGTTAGATTATCTAAAAAGGGATTTATAAAAGAGCCGATTCACTTTAGTTTTGTAATGGGAGTAAACGGTGGAATCTCAGGAGAGTTAAGAGATTTTATATTTTTAAAAGAAAGTATTCCATGTGGGTCTACATTTTCGGTTGCAGGTATTGGAAAATTTGAATTCACTCTTGCGGCGGCTTCGATAGTTTCGGGAGGCCACGTAAGAGTTGGGTTTGAAGATAATATATATATAAGTAAGGGAGTTTTAGCAAAGAGTAATGGTGAATTAGTTCAAAAAGTTGTAAGACTTGCGAATGAGTTTGGAAGAGAGATAGCAAATCCAACTGAGGCAAGAAAAATATTAGGTTTAAACTAGGAGGGTATTATGAAAAAAGGATGTAAATTTGGAACACATAGAGTAATAGAACCAGTTGGATCACTGCCGCAAGGAGCTTTAAAAATATGTAACAATATGGATATTATGTCTAATGAAGTTTTAATAAATGTTCAGACTTTAAATATAGATTCAGCTAGTTTTACACAGATAAAAGAAGCTTGTGATAGAGATGAAAAAAAGATGGCGGAGATGATAGAAAATATAGTTGCAGAAAGAGGAAAGATGCAAAATCCTGTAACAGGTTCTGGTGGAATGTTGATAGGAACGATTGAAAAAATAGGAGAGGATTTCCCAGATAAAAACTTAAAAGTAGGAGATAAAATAGCAACGTTAGTTTCATTATCATTGACACCTTTAAAAATAGAGGAGATAAAAAATGTAAATATATCTAATGATCAAGTTGATGTAGATGCAAAAGCTGTTCTTTTCGAAAGTGGAATATATGCTGTATTACCAAATGATGTTCCAGAGAAACTAGCTCTTGCAGCTTTAGATGTAGCTGGAGCACCTGCTCAAGTTGAAAAGTTAGTTAAAGAGGGAGACACAGTTTGTATAATTGGTGGAGGAGGAAAATCAGGAATTCTTTGCTGTTATCAAGCCATGAAAAATGTGGGAAAAGATGGGAAAGTTATAGTGTTTGAATACTCAGAGAGCAATGCTTCAAGAATAAGAGATTTAGGATTAGCTCATGTTGTATTGGTAGGGGATGCAACAAAGCCGGTGGAGATATACAATAAAATAAATGAGATTACAAATGGGGAACTTTGTGATGTTGTTATAAATAATGTAAACGTTCCAGGAACAGAGATGTCATCAATTCTTATAACAAAAGATGACGGAGTGGTGTATTTCTTCTCGATGGCGACATCATTCACAAAAGCTGCACTAGGGGCAGAGGGTGTAGGAAAAGATGTGACTATGATAGTTGGAAATGGATACACAAAGGGACACGCTAATTTGACACTAGAAATTATAAGAGAGTCAAAAGCTATAAGAGAGTTATTTGAAAAACTATACGTTTAGTGGGGTTGAAAAATAAAAAAGATTTATAGAAAATTTGAAGGAGTCTAGGATGATAAATTTGAGAGAGAGATTTAACGTAGCAGATGAGCAATGGAATGATTGGAAGTGGCAAATTAGAAATAGAATCGAGAATATAGAGCAGTTAGAAGCGTTAATGACTTTAACTGAAGAGGAGAAAGAGGGAATTAGTAAATCTTTAGAAACTATCAGAATGGGAATAACGCCATACTATTTGAGTACTATGGATTTAGATGATCCTAAATGCCCAGTGAGAATGCAAGCTGTGCCTTCAATAAATGAACTACATAGATCAGAAGCAGATCAATTAGATCCGTTGCATGAGGATGGAGATTCACCAGTTCCAGGATTAACTCATAGATATCCAGATAGAGTTTTACTACTAGTTACAGATATGTGTGCAATGTATTGTAGACATTGTACAAGAAGAAGATTTGCTGGACAAACAGACCAAGCTGTTCCTATGGAGAGAATTGAAAAAGCTATTGAGTATATCAAAAATACTCCACAAGTTAGAGATGTATTGCTTTCAGGAGGAGATGCCTTACTTTTATCTGATGAGAAATTAGAGCATATTATAAGTAAACTTCGAGCTATTCCACATGTAGAGATTATTAGAATAGGTTCAAGAACTCCTGTTGTTATGCCACAAAGAATAACACCTGAGCTTTGCAATATGTTAAAAAAATATCATCCAATCTGGTTAAATACTCATTTTAATCATTCAAAAGAGATTACACCTGAAGCTAAAAAAGCTTGTGAGATGTTAGCAAATGCAGGGGTTCCACTAGGAAATCAATCGGTACTTTTAAAAGGGGTGAATGATTGTGTTCATGTAATGAAAGAGTTAGTTCATAACTTAGTAAAGATGAGAGTTAGACCATACTACATATATCAATGTGATTTATCAATGGGAATTGAGCACTTTAGAACTCCAGTTTCAAAAGGAATAGAGATAATAGAGGGATTAAGAGGACATACATCTGGATATGCTGTTCCAACATTTGTTGTAGATGCTCCAGGTGGAGGAGGGAAAACTCCAGTTATGCCAAACTATATAATCTCTCAATCACCAGATAAAGTTATATTAAGAAACTTTGAAGGGGTAATAACTACATATACTCAACCGACAAACTATGTAAATACATGTGAGTGTGAAGTTTGTAAAGGAGAGACTAAGAAAAAACAGGTTGGAGTAGCAGGTCTTATGAGTGGGTGTGAAGAGACACTAGAGCCAAGACAACTTGATAGAAAGCAAAGAAACGCTCATTAAAAATATAGAAGGCTCACAAAAAGGAGGAAAACCATGCCCTTTATAAAAGATATAAAAAAATATAGAAGTATCGCAACTATTGGATTGGAAAAAAATGTGGGGAAAACAGAAACTATGAATTATATCTTAAAAAGATTTAATGCTGAAGGGATTTTAGCGGGGGTTACATCTATAGGCATAGATGGGGAAAAGATTGATATAGTTACAGATACATCAAAGCCAGAGATAACAATATATGAAGGCATGGTTTTCGTTACAAGTGAAAAACACTATTGTAAAAAAAGATTTGCAGCAGAGATTTTAAATGTGAGTGAAAAATCCACAGCTTTAGGTAGAGTTGTAACTGCACGAGCATTAGGAGAGGGAAAAGTTTTACTATCTGGACCATCGAGTAGTTACTGGGTAAAAGATATAATAGATGAGATGCTGGGAAAAGGTATGGAGTGTGTTTTAGTAGATGGGGCCCTATCACGAATGAGTGTGGGGTCTCCTATTATTACAGAGGGGATAGTTTTGTCCACAGGAGCCTCGGTTTCAATAAATCAGAAAGAGATTGTAAAGAAAACTAAACATGTTATAAATCTTTTGAAATTAGAAAGAGTGAATTGGCAAAATAGAGAGTCAATTTTAAAATTAGAGGATGGAATATATAAAATAGTTTTAAATGGAGAGATTATAAATAAACTTCCAATAAGATCGATTTTAAATTTTTCAGAACTAGAGGAGAATATATTTGAAGAACCATGTACTCTTTATTTAACAGGAGTTTTAACTGAAAGGTTTGTAGAGAATCTTATAAAACAAAGTTTTATAGAAAATGTAGAAATTTTAGTTAAAGATTTTACAAAAATATTTTTATCACCGGATGTACTAAATAGATTTATTCGGCGAGGTGGAAAGTTAAGGGTTCTTTTAAATACAGAGTTAGTTGCAGTCACTGTAAATCCAGTATCTCCAGCAGGTTATATTTTAGATTGGAAAGAACTTGTAGAGGAGATTAAACAGTTTACAGATGTTCCGGTCTTAAATTTAAGGGAGGAGGGGTATGAAATTTGAAAAATTAAATTTTGATTATATTTTAGAAAACTTAGATATCAGCAGTAAGCTTGGAAAAAAAAGAGTAAAAGAGATTCAATTTACAAATGATTCTCTCTTCTTAGAAAAAGAGTTTTTTAATTTAGAAGTTGTAATAAATCTATTGGAAAAAAATCCGAAGATATATTCTGTAATGAAAAGAAAATTGTCTAATCTAAAAGATATAAGTAGTATACTTGAACGACTCATAAATGGATATGTATTAGATGATGTTGAGCTTTTTGAGATTAAAATTTTTTCTATGATTTCCCAAGAGATGTATGAATTGTTAAAAGAGAATTATAAAGATTTAGCTCCACAAAATTTAGAAAAGGTTATAGATATTTTGGACCCAGATAAAATTAGAATAGCAAGTTTTCATATCTATAACTCATATTCAATTGAGTTAAGTCAGATAAGAGATAAAATAAAAGAAACAAAAGATGAAAGTTTATATGATAAAGAGATAGAGTTAGAAGATAATGTAAGAAAATTTATCAGTAAAAAATTACTAAACTATAATCAAGTTTTGAAAAGTTCAATAAAAAGATTGGGATATCTAGATTTTGTTTTTGCAAAAGCTCAGATTGCTAATAAGTTAAATTTGGTTAAACCAACTTTTGCTAACAAAACAAAAATTGTAGGGATGTTCAATCCGAAAGTTTTAAAATCATTAGAAGAGAAAGAAAGAGTTTATCAAAAGGTAGATATATCTTTAGGAAAGAGAGTCACAGTTATAACAGGAGCTAATATGTCAGGGAAAACTTTGACGTTGAAAACTTTGGGATTGATTCAAGTGATGGCTCAAACAGGATTCTTTGTTTCAGCAGAGTCAGCAGAACTTCAACTACTAGATGATATCTGTTTATCTATCGGAGATTCACAATCTTTAGAAGAGGGATTGTCATCTTTTGCAGCTGAGATGTTAGAGATTGATGGAATAGTAAAAAAAATAAAAAAAGGTGTAAGACCCTTAGTTCTTATTGATGAGTTAGCTAGAACAACAAATCCAGAAGAGGGACGAGCACTTTTGAAGTCTGTTGTTAAAATTTTGGATAGATATTCCATTGAGGCGATTATAACAACCCACTACGATGATATAGGAAAAGATGTAACAAAACTTAGAGTTGTAGGAATAAAAAAAGATATACTTTTAGAAAGTGTGGACTATAAAAATATTGAGGATTATATAGATTACTCTTTAGTGGAGGTTGATGATGGGGATGTTCCAGAAGAAGCTCTCACAATAGCTAAACTTCTTAAGATAGATGATGAGATTATAAAAAATGCATATGAGTATTTATAGGGAGGAAAATTTATGTTTAAAAGTAAATTGGGTTTAGATTTTAATAAAGTTCAGAAAGCTAGAGGGCTGGCAAAAGATATAGCTATGGATGTTCAAAAATTTGTGGATTCATATACAACAGTAGCAGTTGAAAGAACTATATGCAGACTTCTAGGGATAGATGGAGTCGACATAGATGAAGTTCCTTTACCAAATATAGTTGTAGATCATCTAAAAGATAAAGGGGTTTTATCTGAGGGGGTTATGTACTTTATAGGAAATGCTATTTTGGAAACTGGATTGTCTCCGCAAGAGATAGCGGAAAAAGTGAGTGCTGGAGAACTAGATTTAACAAAATTAAATCAGAATTCGAAAGATAAAGTGGAGAAAGCTATTGAGCCACTTGTGAACTCTTCGGTGGAGAGAATAAAATCTAATAGAGAGAAAAGAGATGAGTATTTAAATAGAATAGGAGAGGGACCAAAACCTTACCTTTATGTTATAGTTGCAACTGGAAATATATATGAAGATGTTATTCAAGCTCAAGCTGCTGCACGACAAGGAGCAGATATAATAGCAGTTATAAGAACAACAGGACAAAGTTTACTTGATTATGTACCGTATGGTGCTACGACAGAGGGGTTCGGAGGAACTTTTGCGACTCAGGAAAACTTTAGAATTATGAGAAAAGCTCTGGATGAAGTAGGGGAAGAGGTTGGAAGATATATAAGACTTTGTAACTACTGCTCAGGATTATGTATGCCAGAGATAGCAGCTATGGGAGCATTAGAAAGATTGGATGTAATGTTAAATGATGCTCTTTATGGAATTTTGTTTAGAGATATAAATATGCAAAGAACACTTGTAGATCAATTCTTCTCGAGAGTTATAAATGGATTTGCAGGGGTTATAATAAATACAGGAGAGGATAACTATTTAACAACGGCAGATGCAGTTGAAAACGCTCATACTGTTTTAGCTTCAGATTTAATAAATGAACAACTTGCATTTATGGCTGGATTACCAGAGGAGCAGATGGGACTTGGACATGCCTTTGAAATTGATCCTGAATTAGAAAATGGGTTCCTTTTAGAGTTATCTCAAGCTCAGATGACAAGAGAGATTTTCCCAAATGCACCGTTAAAATATATGCCACCGACAAAATTTATGACAGGAAATGTTTTTAAAGGTCATATTCAAGATGCACTATTTAATCAAGTTGCAATAATGACAGGACAAGGGTTACAACTTTTAGGAATGATGACAGAAGCTATACATACACCGTTTATGTCTGATAGATATTTAGCAATAGAAAATGCAAGATATATATTCAACAACATGAGAGATTTTGGGTCTGAAATAGAGTTTAAAACAGATGGAATAATTCAAAAAAGAGCTCAATCTGTTCTAGAGGAATCAGTGCAACTTTTAGAAAAAATGGTTCACGATGGATTGTTTAACTCTTTAGAGAAGGGAACGTTTGCAGATATAAAAAGAAGCAGAACAGGTGGAAAAGGATTAGCTGGAGTTGTAGCTAAAAAAGCTAACTATATGAATCTGTTTATTTCAAAAATGTTAGGAGAGGTGAAGTAATGAGCGGTGGATTATATTCAATGGAAGAGAAAGGATTTGATACAACACTGGATTTAAAAGCTGTAAAACCATATGGAGATACAATGAATGATGGTAAAACTCACCTTTCGTTTACCTTACCAGTTCCAGCAGGAGCCGAAGGAGTTGAGGCAGCAAAGCAGTTGATGAAAAAGATGGGTTTTTTAAATCCACAAGTTTCATATTTTAAAGAGCTGACAGAGGGGTTTACATTTTTCAACTGCTATGGAAGTTGTACACATACTGTAGATTATGAATCTATATATGTTCCAAAAGTTGAAGCCACAACTTGGTCGATGGAAGCAACTGATAAATTTGTAAAAGAGAATATAGGTAGAAAAATTGTAGTTTTAGGGGCAAGTACAGGAACGGATGCTCATACTGTTGGAATAGATGCAGTTATGAATATGAAAGGGTATGCAGGGCATTACGGTTTAGAAAGATATGAGATGATAGAAGCTTTAAATATGGGAAGTCAAGTTTTGAATGAAGATTTTATAGCAAAAGCTATTGAGATAAAAGCGGATGTACTTTTAGTTTCACAAACTGTAACTCAAAAAGATGTTCATATAAAAAACTTAGTTGAGCTTATTGAGATGATAGAAGCTGAGGGGCTTAGAGAGAAGATGCTAGTTATATGTGGTGGAGCTAGAATAACACATGAGCTTGCAAAAGAGTTAGGATATGATGCTGGGTTTGGAACTGGAACTTATGCTGATGATGTAGCTTCGTATGCTGTTCAAGAGTTGGTTCGAAGAGAGATTAAGTAGAAAAAAGGGTAAGCTTTAAATTTCTAAAGCCTACCCTTTTCAAATTTTAATAATTTTTCTTTTTATTACTGATTTTCATCCTTAGATAAAATATTTTCCATAATAACTGCACAAGAAGCATCTCCTAAGATGTTTGTAGATGTTCTCATCATATCCATAATTCTATCGATTCCAAAAACTAATGGTAAAGCGACAACTGGGATTCCAGCAGTAGCTAGAACAGCTACAACAAGAAGTGATGGTCCAGGAACTCCAGCAGTTCCAACTGCTCCAAGAACAGATGTTAAAACTATTCCAATGTATTGAACGGGTCCTAATTCTATATTGAACATCTGAGCAAAGAACATAGCAAGAAGTCCATATAGCATTGAGTTTCCATTCATATTAACAGTAGCTCCAAGAGGTAAAATAAATGAAGCCGTAGAGTTTTTAACTCCAAGTTGTTTACAACATTCTGTGTTTACAGGTAAAGCAGCCATAGATGAAGCTGTAGAGAAAGCTAAAATCTGAGCTGGGGCTGTTTTTTTAATAAACTTTATTGGAGAGATACCCGTAAATAATTTTACAAGTCCTGGTAACATTCCAAAATGAATTAAAGCTAGTGCCAATGAGAACACTAAGAATAGTTTTGTAACTAACACTAAAATTTCTATTCCAAATAGTGCTATCGAGTTGGCCATTAAACCAAAAACTCCTATCGGTGCAACTAAAAGTATTTTCTCAACCATTTTTATTAAAGTATCATTTATCGTTTCTAAAATATCGACAACTGGTTTTTGTTTTTCATCAGGTAGTTTAGACATACAGATTCCAAAGAAAAGAGAGAAGAATATAATTTGAAGAATATTTCCCTCAATCAATGATTTAAATGGATTATCTGGAATCATACTTAAAATTGTGCTCCAGAATCCAGGGTTTGTTGTTGCAGCTGCGAAAGCTCCATCTTTTGCTAATAGTGATGCAGGAACTACTATTCCAACTCCAGGATTAAAGATATATCCAGCACCTATTCCAATAACTACTGCAATACATGATGTTACCAAATAATAACTTAAAGTTAAGAAACCAACTTTTCCTGCTGATTTTGTTTTTCCAAGAGACATAGCTCCAAGAATGATATTGAAAAATACTAACGGAACTATTAGCATTGTAATTAGTTTTAAAAAAAGATCTCCCAAAGGTGCAAAGATAACTGCTTTTTCCTGTAAGAAAATTCCAGATATTATACCTAATATCATAGAAATAATTATTGCTGTACTACTACTAAGTTTTTTCATAAAATTTAATCTCCTATCTATATTATTCTTGTTAATTTTATCACATTAAATATAAAAAGTAAATTCTTTTTTCTTATTTTATGAAAAAACTTTTTCAAAATATAAGTTGAATATTAAAATTCAATTATCCTAGTAGAGATTTTTTTTACAAAATCCATCTCGTGGCTCACAATAACCATTGTGATATCGCTACTATTTTTTAACTCCTCTATAACCTTAAGAACCTCATTTGTCATGAAAGGATCAAGAGCTGATGTAGGTTCATCAAAGAGTAGAACTTCAGGTTCTTTAGCAAGAGCTCTTGCTATAGCAACCCTTTGTTGTTGGCCACCAGAAAGATATTTAGGATATGAATTTTTTTTATCCTCTAATCCAACTTTTTGTAGAAGAGATATGGCTCTGTCTTTAGCAGTAGTTTTATCTAATTTATCAACTAAGATTAAAGGTTCAACAATATTTTCTAAAACTGTTTTATTTTGAAAAAGATTGAAGTTTTGGAAAACCATTCCCATTTTTTTTCTATTGCAAATGATTTCACCAGAATCATAAGTTTCTAAACCTATTACACATCTTAAAAAAGTTGATTTTCCACGACCTGAAGGACCTATTATAGATACAATCTCCCCTTTTTCAATCTCTAGATTTAAATTTTTAAAAACAACACTATCTCCAAAAGTTTTATTTAAATTTTTTACTTTAATACCCATTATACATTCACCTTTTTTTCAATATTTTTTAATATAAAAATTATAATTGTTGAAAGCGTTAAGTAAACTCCTGCACAAAGAATAAAAGGAGTTATATTGAACTCTCTAGTTACAATCTCTTTAGAGTTTCTCAGAATCTCTGCCATACCTATAGCCGAGATTAAAGATGTATCTTTCACAAGAGATATAGCTTCATTTGATAAAGATGGAAGAGCTGTAACTAAGCTTTGAGGAAGAATAACTTTAAACATAGTTTGCCAATAGTTATATCCTAAAACTGTGGCAGCTTCATACTGCCCTTTGTTTATTCCAAGAATACTTCCTCTGAAAATCTCACATGTATAAGCAGAGTAGTTGATGACAAAAGTTATTAAAGCTGCATTAAATGGTTCAAGAGTTATACCAACTACAGGTAGACCATAATAAACAAAGAAAAGCTGTAGTAAAAGAGGAGTTCCTCTAAAAATCCAAGTGTATATTTGGATACTATTGTTTAGTAGTTTTGATTTTGAAACTCTTCCAAGTGATAATAGAATACCGAAAGGAAGTGCAAAAATCAGTGTGAAAAAGTAAAGTTTTAATGTAAGGTTTAAACCTTTTAGTATATATATTAAGTTATTTTCCATTATTTATCTCCAAACCATTTTGTGTATATATCTTTAAATGTTCCGTCAGCTCTCATATCATTTAAAGTTTTATCAATCTCATTTTTTAAAGAGATATCCTCTTTTCTAAGACCGACTGCCATTTTATCTCTAGCGATTGCTTCATTTAAAACAGTGAACCCATCTTTTTTAGCTATATAGTATCTTCCAACAACCGCATCCATAATAACTGCATCTGTTCTACCAGCTTCTAAATCTAAAAGTGCTTCTACATTTGTAGAGTATTTTTTTATCTCTTTAGCATCTTTTGAATATTTTGAAGCTTCAAAAGCGAAGTGTGATGTACTTCCCATTTGAACACCAATATTTTTAGATTGTAAGTCGTTTAAAGTTTGAATAGAGCTATTTTTTACAATAACTATTTGGTCATCATTGAAATAAGGTTCAGAGAAAAGAATCTGCTTTTCTCTAGCGGGGGTTATTGTCATCCCGTTCCAAACTAAATCGATTTTTTTACTTCTTAAAGCAAAGACAATTCCATCCCATTCACTTGGCTTAAATGTAGCCTTAACTCCAATTCTTTTAGCAACCTCGTTAGCTAAATCAATATCAAATCCAATGATGTTTCCATTTTCATCTTTAAATCCCATAGGTGCGAAGGTATCATCAAGACCAATAATAATTTCGCCTTTTTTTTGTATCTTCTCTAAAGAGTTTTCTTTCGAGAAAGTTGTAGTAAAAATAGTAAGTGTTAAAAATAAAAGTTTAAATAGTTTTTTCATAATATAACCTCCGTATAAATTCACAAAAACAAAAAAGCCACCTAGACGTATCTAGATGGCTTCAAGAAAATATGTTTACTTTCTTCGTTATTCACACACCATAGATACAGACTCAAGTCAAAACAACAAGAGCCTGTATCTACGAAAATTCATAGTAACAAACTCTAATATCTATGATGATGATGTAATGTGTTTAAATTAACGAACAGTTGTGACATATTTTCCTCCTAAGTTTTTTTATTCATTAATCATAGTATTAAAAGATTAAAAAGTCAAGAATTTTTTTCTTAAGCAAATTAGAGTTAGTTTTTTAGAAGGAACTCTTCCTTCAATTTCGTAAGATATTTTAAGCTTTATTATTTTTTATTAGAGGAGGTTTTTATGCTAAAAAGATTGGTTTTTCTTTCAGTTTTAATCTCTATTTTAGTTGGATGTTCTGCTTCTTATAATACACCTTATGTTCGAAGAAATGCAGTAGGTGGAGCAGCTGTTGGAGCTATTGCTGGACAGCTTATAGGTAGAGACACAACAAGTACATTGATAGGAGCAGGGATAGGTGCTTTAGCAGGATCGGCTATAGGTCATGAAAGACAAAAGAACTATTATAGAAGAAGATACAACTATTAAGATTCTAGGAGGACGTTTATGAAGAAAATATTTTTATTTTTATTCTCTCTAACACTATCTTTAAGTGCATTTGCAAGTGGAGATAACTATAATTTTCCAACATTAAAACAAAAGATGGAGAAAAATGGATATAAATTGGAATATGCAACAGAAAAAGTTGGGTTTAACTTTAAGAAAGCAAATGCTCATACAGAGGTTGTAGAGTATAAAAGTTATGGAGAGCTTAATACTGCAATAGCTAATTCAATAAATCTTTTGGAAGAGAAGGGGTTTGATTTAGTTCCAGCAGAGTGTGATTTTGGAAATGGAATCTTAGTATTTGCAAATCCTTCAATAAAAAATTATGCTTTTATTTTATCGGCAAATTATAAAAATAACATTATGCTAAATACAGGTGGGTCACCAGAGGATTTAGAGTTTTCGTTTAAAACTTTAGAATCGACTTTAAAACCTACAAAAAAATAGAAAACAGGCCATCAAATTCTAAAATTTGGTGGCTTTTTTTGGTTTTTTTAAAGAAAATGTGTTGACAAAGCTCTCTAATTGGTATAGAATGAATTTGTAAAGCCTGAGTGACGGAATTGGTAGACGTAGCGGACTCAAAATCCGCCGGTGCTAACACCTTGGGGGTTCGAGTCCCCCCTCAGGCACCATTTATTTTAAATCACATATAGTTTTAATTTATTTAAAGTTTTATTTAGATAAGTTAAAAAGATATGTGATTTTTTTATATAAAAAAAAGCTCTGATAAAAAAGAGCTTTTTTCATATTTATTTGATTGTTGGAAAAAGTTAAAAAATTTCTTACTCCTTGAATTATAATTCAAAAAACTCTATAAGTCAAGTAAAAATTGAATCTATATTCAATTTTTACTTTTTAGCTTCGTGGAATAACTCACTTAAAGTTACGATGCTTTGTAATTCACTAGGAATTATAATTTTTGTAGCTTGACCATTTGCAACCTTTTCAAAAGCTTCCATTCCTTTAAGAGTTAGAACACTCTTATCAGGTGCAGCTTCTTTTATAAGTCTGATAGCTTCAGCTTGAGCTTTTTGAATACTTAAAATAGCTTCCGCTTCTCCTTCCGCTTCTCTAATAGCAGCTTCTTTTTTAGCTTCTGCTCTTAAAATTGTAGATTCTTTTTCTCCTTCAGCAACAAGGATAGCCGCAGTTTTTTGTCCCTCAGCTCTAAGAATAGATTCTCTTCTCTCTCTTTCAGCTTTCATCTGCTTTTCCATAGCGTCTTGAATCTCAGCTGGAGGAATGATATTTTTAAGTTCAACTCTATTAATTTTTATTCCCCAAGGATCTGTAGCTTCATCTAAAATAGCTCTCATCTTAGTATTAATAGTATCTCTTGATGTAAGAGTAGCATCAAGTTCCATCTCTCCGATGATATTTCTAAGAGTTGTTGCAGTTAAATTCTCAATAGCATTCAATGGATTTTCAACACCGTAAGTATATAACTTAGGATCAGTTATTTGGAAATATACAACTGAATCAATTTGCATAGTAACATTATCTTTTGTTATAACTGGTTGTGGTGGGAAATCAATAACTTGCTCTTTTAAAGATACCCTTTTAGCTACTCTATCAATAAAAGGTATCAATACATTAAGACCAACGTCCCAAGTAGTAAGGTAAGCTCCAAGTCTTTCAATGACGAAAGCCTGAGATTGAGCAACAATTCTAACGTGTGTTCCTATTAGAAATATCGCAATAAAGATTAAAATAAATATAAACAACATAAAACCCTCCCTAAAATCTATAATTTTTTAATTAAAAATAGTTTGTTTCCGACAATCTTTTGAACAATAGCATTCTCTCCAATTTTAAAATCATCTGAAGATATTGCTTCCCAAATTTTTCCATCTAGATAAACTGTGTAAAAGGTTTGGTTTCCTTTTAAAGTAATATCTTCGATAGTTACTTCTTTTTCTGTGATACGGTTTAATTCTTTTGAATTGGTTTTGAAATATTTTAAAGCAATTTTTCTAACCAAGATTAAAGAAAGAAGTGATGTACCCACAAAAATATAAAATTGATGCTCTAAAGCTAAATTATAAAATGGCATTGTTAAAAAAGCTCCAAGAGCAAACCAGATTGAAATAAGTCCAAAAGTTAAAAGTTCAACTCCTAAAAGCACTAAGCCAGCAATAAACCATATTAGCATAACGACTCCTTTCTAAATGTATTTCACTAAGAGTATACTCTTTAAAATTAGGATTGTCAAAATAGAAAACAAATATATTTTTAATACAAAAAATATTTATATAAATTAACTTGTTTTTTGCATGGAATAAAGATAATTTTAACATCGTTGGTGTATAATCTAATTAAATATAACAATAAATGGGAAAAGGGAGAAAAATGTTTAGTGTAAAGAAAAGTTTAATTGGATTATTAGCAGTGATGGGAGCGGCAATGGTAAATGCTCAGGAGCAACATAAAGTTGCATTTGTATCGGATGTACATTTTCATGATGTGTATGGGGATTTTAACAGTGTTTGGGCAAGAATTCTCCCACCTCTTTAGGTGGTGAGATGAATTGCCTTTCTTTTTTTGTTGATTTTTAGTGTAAAGTCCTTTATAATATTGGGATAATCTATAAAAATGGAGGTGTAAAACTATGAAGACATATAATTTAGCTTTTAGATTTAGAATATACCCAAATGAAGTTCAATCGAATTTGATTTTACAAACTTTTGGTTGTGTTAGGTTTGTATATAATAAGATTTTGGGTAAAGCTAAAGAGATTTATGAATTGGAGGGTAAAAATAAAATTATTACTCCTGCTTCTCTTAAATCTGAATTTCCATTTTTGAAAGAAATTGATAGTCTAGCTTTAGCCAATGCTCAAATGAATGTAAAAACTGCATTCACTAATTTTTTTCAGAAAAGAACAGCTTTTCCTAAGTTTAAATCTAAAAAAACAGCTAGAAAATCTTATTCTACAAATAGTGTTAATAACTCTATTAGAATAGAGAGTACTTTCTTAAAGCTTCCTAAATTGGGATTAGTTAAAGCTAAACTTCATAGAAATATACCTCAAAATTATAAAATTAAATCTGCTACCATTAGCCAAGAACCTAATGGGGCTTTTTACGTTTCTATTCTTACTGAATTTCAAAGAGATATAAAAGAAGTACCTAGCGATAACAATATCGTTGGACTTGATTTTTCTATGTCTGAATTATTCGTTAGCTCTGATAACCAAAGAGCTGATTATCCTAGATTTTTTAGAAAATTAGAAACTAAATTAGCTAAAGCTGGAAGAGAGCTGTCAAGAAAAGTTAAATTTTCAAGTAATTGGTATAAAGCTAAATTGAAAGTTGCTAAAATCCATCAATCTATTAAAAACAGTAGAAAAGACTTTCTCCACAAGTTATCAAGAGAATTAGTTACAAAGTATAATGCGATTATCATTGAGGACCTGCACATGAAAGGTATGAGTCAGGCATTAAACTTTGGTAAATCTGTCGCTGATAACTCTTGGGGATTATTCACAGTCATGCTTCAGTACAAGGCTATGTTTTTAGGTAAACAAGTAATAAAAATAGATAAGTGGTTTCCATCGTCAAAAACTTGTTCTTCTTGTGGAAACATAAAAGACTCGCTTTCTTTAGGAGATAGAGTATATAACTGTGAATGTGGTCATAGTATGGATAGAGACCTAAATGCAAGTATAAATATTCGTGAAGTTGGTAGAACACTACTGGCTTATTAAAATATATACAGGGTAGGAACTACCCATAGAGCTTGGTCAATATACTTAACACTAGTTAAGTACTTCCCAAGAAGCTCCCACTTCTATAAGTGGGAGTAGTTCACTGAGTTGTTTGAGCACTATGAAAAAGAGTATATTCAACTAGAAAAATCAGGAGCAAAAAATATTTGGAATAAGGATATCTTAAAGTCTAAAAATTACAAAGAGTTTACAAATTGGCATATTCAAGAGTTAGTAAGGCTTAGATTCTTACCAAAAGATTGGCCAGAGGATATTAAAACGAATATTGTACCGATGTCAGGAAAAGATATGTTTAACCTCTTAGCAGTAGGAAATGAAAAGGGTGCAGAAGAGATTTTAAAAAGAAATGGAGTTACAATTAAAGATTTAGAAAAGTGGAATGGAACGGATTTAGTTACAGATCTATATCGTTTTAGAAATGCTGGAAATTTAGCTTTAAATGATGTTTCAAATGAACGTGTGAAAGAGTATAGAGCTATGTATGAGCTATCTTTAAATAACAAAATTGAAGAGAATAAAGTGACAAATAGAGTGAAAGTTTTATTTAGTGTTTTGAATAGATTTATCAATGATTATCCAGATATAGATTTTATAATTGATATGAAATCAGGGGATTTAAAAGTTAAAAGATAGAGAAAAAATTAAATAGATTTGTTAAAAACCGTGGGTAAAAGCCTGCGGTTTTTTGATTAAATTAAAGATTGTTTAGAGTTAGAAAAAAGACTTCATATATGAACTATTTTGATCAAAATACTTTTTTATAAGTGTTTTTTAGATAAAAAAGTGAAATTTACTAAAATTAGAACAAAAGTTTGCAAAAATGACGCTCTTATTTTTATTTTAAGGGATTGCTAAAAAAAGAGGCTTATTCTAGATATGGGTGAAAAAATATCGCTTTAGAAAGAGTGGTGTGGGTCAAAAAAAGTGTTTGAAAAATTTCTATAAAGTCTTGATTATAGATGGTTTTAGAGAGAAAATTAATTTGTTAAGTTATTTTTTTAGTTTGTTTATAGGAATAGAAGAATTGAAAAAAAAGATAAAAAAGTGCTATAATTAAATAAAAAATATTTTATATAAAAAGGGGTCTTGAATGAAAGTAGAAGAGCAGGATAAAATAATATCATTATATAGTTACCTTTTAGAGATAAGTAAAAATTCAAGAAATATTTTAAAAAATATAGAAAAAGAAAAATGGAGTTATTTTTTACAGAATTTACCAGAGCATAAAAGCATTAAAGTTAATTTTGACGAAGATGGAATTTTTTTAGAAATAACTAAACCTCATTTATTGAAACCATTATTTATAGAAAATGAATTAGTAGAGTGGATAGTTGGAGATTGGAAAGATTATAGATCGAAGATAACTATAAAATCAGAAAAGATAATTGAGATTGAAAGAAATGTTGGAGTAGAAGATAAAGAAGTTGTTAGTGAAATTTTTAAAATTCCAGAAGAGATATTGTTAAAACTGGAACTAGAGATAGAAAAAAGAAAAAAATGGACTCATGAACAAGGGATAATTCAAAAAGTTCGAGATGTTTTTGATAATTTTTATATTAGATATTTAGAACTGAATAGAGATAGTGAAAATTTAGAATTACTATTAGGAAATGGAATATTAAGGAAAGAATTAAGTGGAATTTGCTATCCAATTTTATTAAAAAAAGTAAGAATTAATTTTGAAGCAGAAAATAATAAAATATTAATTTCCGATTTAGAAGATAAAAATCCAATAATGCTTTATACAGATTTTTTAAATGAAGAAGAGGTTGATTTAACAGGGGTATTAGAATTAGAAAAAAAGATTAAAGATATCTCTATTTGTAAAGAGGTAGAAATAGGTGGCTTTTTTAGAGAATTTATTCATAAATTGAGTAAAGATGGAATATATATAAAAGATGTAGAAAACGAGCAATCGCTGACAAAAAATAGTTTAATTATAGAAAGTAACCCGTTTTTCTTTATAAGAAAAAGGGAGAATGGAATATTAAAGACTATAGATGAAATAATTAAAGATGTACAAGAGTTTGAAAATATACCAACTCAACTTTCTGAATTAGTAGGAATTGTAAAATCAGAAAAAACTTTTCAAGAGAAAGATACTAAATCAGTAACTCCTATTGAGGATATCTTATTTGTAAAGGAGTCGAATAAAGAGCAAATAGAAATAGCTCAAAGAATAAATCAAAATAATGCAGTTATAGTTCAAGGTCCACCAGGAACAGGAAAAACTCATACGATTGCAAATTTACTAGGTCATTTTTTAGCACAAGGAAAAAATGTTTTAGTGACAAGTCAGACTAAAAAAGCACTAAAGGTTTTAAAAGATAAAATACCTGAAGAAATTCAAAATTTATGCATATCTGTATTAGATGATGATAATGGAGATATGAAACGTTCGGTAGATGGGATATCAGAAAATATAGGACGTTTAGATTCGCAGGAATTAAAAAGAGAAATTAAGATATTAGAAGAAAAAAGAAAGGACGAGTATAATGAATTAAAAGAGATAAAAAACAAAATGTATTCAATAAAGTATAAAGAAAATCAATCAATTGTTTATAATGGCGAGGGTTTTTCTGTAAAAAAGATTGGAGACTACTTAAGAAAAAATGAAAAGGAATTAAATAAAATAACAGGAGAAGTAGCAGTAGGAAAAGCATGCCCAATCTCAAATGAAGAGTTCAAATTTTTATATAATTATAAAAACAAAATAACAAAAGAAGAAGAAACTGAAATAAAAAATGGTTTAACAGAGTTAGAAGTTTTTAAAAATAAAGATGAATTTAAGCAACTATTAGATAAAAAAAGTGATATAGAAAATTTATTTATAAAAATTATCGAAGAAAAAAGATTTAATTTTCAAGAGGAAATCTTGTATATTGAAGGAGAAAAAATTGCAGATTTAGAAAAGTATGAAAGATATAATTATAAAGATGAATTACTTCCTTCGGAATTAAGAAAAATAGAAGAATGGCAACTTGAAATTATATTAGTAGGATGTAATGAGAATTCAAAAAAGGATCTTTATAAAGATTTGATAAAAAATATTGAGGAAGTTTATAATCTGGTTGATAAAAGTAGGAAAATATATTTTGATAAGATAATAGAGCATAATTTTATAGACATTTCAGAAGGAATAGAACTTTTGAAAAAATTTAAAGAAGCCTTAAAAAATCCGGGTTTTTTGTTTAAAAATAATTTAAAAAAAGCAAAAGATAATTTGAAGGGAAAAATTTATTATAATGGAAAAGAAATAGTAACAAATGAAGACTGTGAATTAGTTTTAAACTTTTTAGAGATAGAAAAAGAAAAGCAAAATTTAAAGAAAAAATGGGATATATTGATAAAAATAAATGAAATTTCTAAGAAAGAAGGGGATGAATTTTTAGAATATGCCTATAATTACATAAATAAATTAAACTATTTCCTAGAATGGAATAAAAATCAAAAGCAAATTTTTTTAAAAAATATAGAAGATGCAGGTTTAAATATAGACTATCTTTTAGATAATAAAAAAACAGAATTTATGTTTGAACAAGTCAAAATGATTTGTAGTCTAGGTCATAAATTAGAAAAGACCTTGAAGGTAATTCAAGCTGGAATGAACTTATTAAAAGTAAAGAAAGAATATGCGACATATTATAGTTTAATTTTGAAAAATTCAAAGCAATCATCCATGATTGAAACAAATATTAGGTTGGCTATTTATAATGAGAATTATGAAGAGTATGCTAGGTGGTTACAGATATTAGAAAATACGTCAGAAAAAAGAGTGCTATATAATAAAAAGCACGAATTATTAAACAAAATAGAAGTTGTAGCAAGGGATTTTTGTATGAGTTTAAAAAATGGAACTTTCGAAGAAGAGATTGAAGATATTTACGAAGTTTGGAAATGGAGTCAACTTTCGAAAAAAATGGAGGAATTAGAAAAAGAGCCTTATGAAGAATTGCAAGAACAACTAAAGCAAAGGTCTTTAAATTTGAAAAGATTGACATTGAAATTAGTTGAAAAAAAATCATGGTATCATGTTTTATGTTTTGTAGAGAGAAAAGATAATTTATTAATAAGTCAAGCTTTAAGAGGATGGAAGCAAACAATTGAAAAAATGGGTAAAGGAACAGGAAAAAATGTTGAAATGTATCGAGCTCAAGCAAAAGAAAAAATATCAAGTTGTCAAAAAGCTGTGCCAGTTTGGATAATGCCTATGGGTAAAGTTATTGATACTTTAAATCCTGCTAAAAACAAATTCGATATAGTAATAATAGATGAAGCTAGTCAATCGGATATTTCTTCATTGGTATTATTATATATGGCTAAAAAAGTAATAATTGTTGGAGATGATAAGCAAGTTAGTCCTCTAGGAATAGGGCAAAAAATAGAAAAAGAAAATATATTGAGAGAAAAATACTTGAAGGGACGAATCAGTAATTATGATTTATATGATACTAAAAGCTCTTTATATTCAATTGCTTCAACAACATATCAACCTTTAATGCTAAGAGAACATTTTAGATGTGTTCCAGAAATTATTTCATATAGCAATAAAACATCATATGACTACAAAATAAAGCCTTTAAGAGAAGCTAATAGCTCTAAATTAAAACCAGCTGTTATAAATCATAGGGTCTTAGGAGAAAGAGGAGTAGATGGTAAAACTAACATAGTTGAAGCTGAAGCGATTGTAAGTTTGATTTGTGCTTGTTTAGAAGAAGAAATATATGAAAATTCATCATTTGGAGTAATATCATTGTTAGGAAAAGAGCAAGTAGATGTAATTCAAAAATTGCTGGTAGAAAAAGTAGGGAGCTCTAAAATAGAAAAACATAATATTCTTTGTGGAGATGCAAGTCATTTTCAAGGAGATGAAAGAGATGTTATATTTTTGAGTATGGTTGATAGTAATCTAAACGAGGATGGACCTTTAAGAAAAACAGGTGATGGGGCAGAGGGTTCAGTAAAGAAAAGATATAATGTAGCGACAAGTAGAGCAAAAAATCAGATGTGGATAGTACACTCTCTGGATAAATTAAATGATTTAAAAAATGATGATATAAGAAGAGAACTTTTAGAATTTGCAGAAAATCCAAATTATTTTATGCAAGGAGAGAATATTGAAAAAAAATCAGACTCTATTTTTGAAGAAGAGGTTGCAAAGTATCTTTCAGCTAGAAATTATAATATTGAACAACAATGGCAGGTAGGTGCCTATAGAATTGATATGGTTATTTCTTATGGAAATAAAAGAGTAGCAATCGAATGTGATGGAGATAGATGGCATAGCAGTGAAGAACAAATTCGAAATGATATGGAGCGTCAAGAAGTACTAGAGAGATGTGGCTGGGAGTTTATTAGAATAAGAGGAAGTAAATACTTTAGAAATAAAGATTTAACAATGGAAAATGTGATAAAAGAGTTGGAGAAAAGAGAGATTTATCCAGAGGATATTAGAGCTGTAAAAACAGAAAGTGAGATGGAGATTACAAATAAAATAAAAAATAGATCTTTAGAACTTCTTGAAGAATGGAGAGAGAATTATAAAAATCCTGAAATTATAGATGTGAAAGAAGAGAATGTTTTAGATATTAAAGAAGTAAACCTAGGATTAGAAGAAACAGAAAAAGTTGAAAGAATTCAAAAAAATATTATAGAAACTTTAAATAATAGCAAGGAGTTACAATTAAATTTATCGTTTGAAAAAGAGATGAAAAAAATAGAAAAAAAGAACATATATACTTTTTTAAATGAACACCAGATAGAATATATCGATAATAATGAGAGTTCTGGATTGCTGTGGATTATCTATACTCCTGAAATAGAAGGAAAAGTAGAGATGTTTTTACAGACTGAAAACTATGGATATACTTTTGATAAAAGAGGAGCAAAAGCTACAGGAAATAGAAAAGCTTGGAGAATAAAAATGAAGGAGGCTTAGAATGAGTAAACAAGAATTAAAATTTGAAATTTTAAATGAATTGGGAATTCTCTCAGAGGGAAGTAAGGGGTGGAAAAAAGAATTAACTCGTATAAGTTGGAATGGAGAAGAACCAAAGTATGATATTAGAACTTGGGATCCTGAACATAAAAAAATGGGGAAAGGAATAACATTAACAGAAGAAGAGTTAAGAAAATTAAAGGATTTGATAGAGAGAGAATTAGAAATACTTGAAAATATATAAAGTGAAGAGAGTGTGAGAAAATACACACTCTATTTTTTTGTTAAAAATTTGAAAAGAAATATCAAAAAGTGTTATAATTAAGTAAAATTAAAAATTTTATTAGGGGAGAAATTGATGGAGTTTTTAGATAATAAAACCAATGGAAGGGTTATAGATAAGTTGAAGGATGATCTGAGATCAGGAACAAAGGTTTCTATTATCTCAGCATATTTCACTATTTATGCCTATGAGCACTTAAGAAAAGAGTTAGGGAAAATAGAAAGTTTAAGATTACTTTTTTCTGAGCCAACTTTTATAAAAGATAAAAAAGATATAAACAGAGAGTTTAAATTAAGTGGAAGTTACGAAAGAGGCTTAGCTGGGGATAGATATGAAATGAGCCTTAAAAATGAACTTAAACAATCTGAGATAGCTAAAGAGTGTGCAGATTGGATTAGAAATAAGGTAGAAGTTAGAGCTTATGATGAAGAGTATTCTCTTCCACAAAAAATGTATTTGATGGAGAATAAAAAACAGGAAAGTTCTTGTATTATTGGAAGTTCAGATTTCACTTCTGGAGGACTTGGACTAGTAGCCTCATCTAAACCTGAAATGAATACATATGTTAAAAACAGCATGTATACCTCTCAAATGGTTAACCAATTTAATATGTTTTGGAACGATACCTCAAAAGTTAAAGATGTAAAAAAATCACTATTAGAAACTTTAGAGGGAGTTTATAAAGAAAACACTTCAGAATTTATTTATTTTGTTACTCTTTACAATATTTTTAAAGATTACTTAGATAATCTAAGTGAAGAGGATATTGTAAAAAGTAAAACTGGATTTAAAGAGAGTGTTGTTTGGAATAAACTATATAATTTCCAAAAAGATGGCGTTTTAGGAGCAATAGATAAGCTAGAAAAATATAACGGCTGTATCTTAGCTGATTCAGTTGGACTTGGTAAAACTTTTGAGGCTCTTGCTGTAATAAAGTATTATGAATCAAGAAACAACAGAGTTCTTGTACTATGTCCTAAAAAGTTAAGAGATAACTGGCTGACATATAAAGGAAATAGAAAAGATAATGTTTTAGAAAAAGATAGACTTAACTATGATGTGTTAAATCATACAGATCTTTCTAGATACTCTGGATATAGTGGTGAAATAAATTTAGAGAAAATATATTGGGAAAATTATGATCTAATTGTTATAGATGAATCACATAACTTTAGAAATAACAATAATAAAAAAGATGATAAAGAAACTAGATATTCTAGACTATTAAATCAAATTATTAGAAAAGGTATTAAAACAAAGGTTCTGATGCTTTCTGCAACTCCTGTTAACAATAAGATGAACGATTTGAAAAATCAAATCGCTTTTGCAACAGAGGGAGAGGATGCAGCTCTTAATATTCATGGAATAAAAAGTATAGAGCAAACTTTAAGAAAAGCTCAAATGGCTTTTAACAGATGGTCTGATCTACCTGAAGAGAAAAAGAAGTTAGAAACTCTTTTAGAGTTTTTAGAGATGGATTATTTTAAACTTTTAGATATGCTTACTATAGCTAGATCTAGAAAACACATTCAAAAGTATTATGATACATCAAGTATTGGTAAATTCCCTGAAAGATTGAAACCAATAAATATAAAAGCTGACATAGATAAATTAAACGAGTTTATACCTCTTCCAGATTTAAATAGATTGATAAGAAGTTTAAACTTAGCAATCTATTGTTCTATTAAATATGTTCTTCCTAGTAAGATAGATGAATATAGTAAAAAATATGATACTAAAACTGGAAAGTCTGTATTTAAGCAAGTGGATAGAGAGGAAAGTTTAGTACACCTAATGAGAATAAATATCTTAAAAAGAATGGAAAGTTCTATTTACTCATTTGGATTAACAGTTTCAAAGTTACTGAAAAATATAGATTCTGCATTACAAAAATTAGATAGTTGTGAAGATATTGTAGAAGACTTTGATATTGAAGAGATTGATATAGATGATAATAGATTAGATGGTGTTTTAATAGGAAGTAAGAAAGTTAAAGTTCTTTTAAAAGATATTGATCAAATTAAATGGAAATCTGAACTGGAAAAAGATAAGGAGATTTTAGAAAAGCTTTTAAAAGAGGCTTATTTAATAAATCCAGGAAGAGATAAAAAGTTATTAGAGTTAAAAAAACTTATAACTAATAAAGTACAATCTCCACTAAATTCAGAAAATAAAAAGGTTATAGTCTTTACAGCTTTTGCGGATACTGCAAAATATCTATATGACAATATTTCAAAATACTGTTCTGAAGAGTTAGGAATTCATTCAGCTCTTGTAGTTGGAAGTGACAATCCTAAAAGTACTTTAAAAGGTATTAAAAATGAATTCAATACAATTCTTACAAACTTCTCTCCAAGATCTAAAGAAAGAGGAGAATCAAATCTACCTGAGATTGATATTTTAATTGCAACTGATTGTATTTCAGAGGGACAAAACTTACAAGATTGTGATTATTTAATAAACTATGATATTCACTGGAATCCTGTTCGTATTATTCAAAGGTTCGGAAGAGTTGATAGAATTGGATCTAAAAATGAAGTTATACAACTTGTTAACTTCTGGCCTAATATGGAGTTGGATGAATATATCAACTTAGAAGCTAGAGTTAGTGGAAGAATGGTAATGCTAGATATGTCTGCTACTGGAGAGGAAAACATAATAACTGACAGTGAGAATATGAATGATTTAGATTACAGAAAGAAGCAGCTACATCAACTTCAAGAGCAAGTCGTTGATTTAGAAGACATAAGCGGTGGAATCTCTATAACAGATTTGACATTTAATGATTTCAAAATGGATTTAGTTAACTATATGAAAAAGAATAAAGAGGTTTTAGAAAATACATCAACTGGAATGTATGCTGTTGCTAAAAGTAATATAGAGGAAGCTGAAAAAGGGGTTATATTCTGCTTAAAACAGATTAATAATGAATTGAAGCCAAGTGAGCATAATCCATTAAATCCTTATTTCCTAGTTTATATAAAAGATGATGGAGAGGTTTTACTAAACTTTATTCAAAGTAAAAAAATCTTGGATCTTTACAAGAAAGTTTGTAGTGGAGAGGATAAGGTTTATACAGATTTAATAGCACAGTTTAATACAGAAACAAGTGAAGCTAAAGATATGAAAAAGTTTACTAACTTCTTGGAAAAAACAGTTCAAAACATAATTGGAAAAGAAGAGGAGAAAGGTCTAGAGAGCTTATTCAGCTTTGGAGAAACTATTCTAAATAACTCAGCACAAAACATGGATGATTTTGAGTTGATATCATTTTTAGTTATAAAGTAGGAGGAGAATAAAATTGAAAATTAAAAATATACAATTAAAAAATCATGAAATATTAAAAAATTTAAATATAGATTTTTTGGATAAAGATGGAAAAGCTCAAGAACTTATAGTTATAGCTGGAAGCAATGGGAGTGGTAAAACGAATTTATTAGAAGCTATTTATAATTATTTTTTGAATAAAAATAATGAAGTGGTAAGCGAAACAGAAATTGAATTTTTAAATGAAGAAGCTGATTTAAAGAAATTATCTAAAGTTATATATATGCCAACAGAAATAAATTTTTCAGAGATAAAAAATGCTAGTGATAAATATAAATATGAGTACAAATTTTTAAATAAAGTTGATTCGAGTATAGTAAAAGATATTCCATCATATTTAGCAACAAAAGTAAAACTGATGCAAAAAAATAACGAAGATATGACTTATAAGCAGATAAAGGATAAAGTTTCAGAGGAAACAAATAAAATATTCAAAGAGTTAGAGTTAGATATAAAAATGATTGGATTTACTCCTGATGAAAAAGATTTACCATTATTTAGTAACTCTTTTGGAGAAGTTTTTGATATTAATGGACTTTCTTCTGGAGAAAAGCAACTTTTTATGAGAGCACTTACCCTTAAGATGATAGAGGCTGAAAATGCGATAATATTAATTGATGAACCAGAGATATCTTTACATCCAAAATGGCAACAAAAGATAATAAAAATATATCAGAATATAGGTGATAACAACCAAGTAATAATTGCAACACATTCTCCACACATAATAGGAAGTGTTAAGAATGAGAATGTAAGAGTAATGAAAAAGAGCAGTTCAGGAATAGAGATAAAAAAACTGAATGAGTTAACATATGGTCAATCTATGGACAATATTTTAGAAAATGTTATGGAATTAGAGCTTTAATTATAAGTTATAAAAAATAGGTAGAAAATAGATAAAGGAGTCGAAGCGTATGGAGATATTTAATTTTCCTAAAGAGTTGAAGATAGATAAGATTGTACCTAAAGAGATAATTTATAGGGTTGCAGATGCAGATGAAAAATTAAAAAGAATATTTGTAGAAAATGTGGAAAGAATCAGACTCCAATATATATTAAATTATAAGAATACAAATATTGAAAGCTATATAGACAGTAAAGAGCGTTATGAAGAGATTAACTTTTTGAAAGTTGAATTAAAAGAAAAGGGAAAAGAAAATACAGTTTCAAAGCTATTACATCAGCTTATTCCTAAAGCAACTGTTGTAATCTTAGGCTTCGAAAATGAGATACTAATCTCTTTAGCTAAAAAGGAGATTACAGAGAATACTTTTAAAGTCGAAGAGTTGCAAAATAGTTTATGGATAAACAATGATGACGAATATTTAAAAGAACTTATTTATAAAAATTTTAATTCAACTAATTTGAAACTATTCTACGAAAGCATAATAGAAAAAATAAAAATATATAATCTATCTAAAACTCTAAAAATAGATTCAAACATAGATACTAGGAACATAGAAAAACTAGAGGCTTTAAATAAAGAGATAGAGGAATTGAAAGCTCTTAGAAAAAAAGAGACTCAACTTAATAAAATAGCTGAGATTCAAACTAAACTAGTGGCTAAAATGAAAGAAAAAAAAGAGTTTAAATAGGGATTTGATTGACACGTATTTATTTTTGAGTTATAATTTTATCAATGAATAAATAAGATCCGTACCCCTATAGCCGAAAGGCATATCGCTTAGAAATAAGTGGTAACATAGGGGTCTTTTTTTTAGATAGGTAAGGAAAGGAGTTAACTTGAACGAAAAGTATATTGATTTTTTAGCAGAAGAATTACAAAATCAAAAATTAGTTATTTTTGTTGGAGCAGGAGTTTCAATGAATAGCGATTTGCCTAGTTGGAGTTCATTGGTAAAATGTTATGCAGAATATATGGGAATAAAAAAAGATAATTATAGCTCTGAAGAAATGTTAGAAATTCCTGAAAAATTTTATAATCATTTTGGAAAAATAAAGTATTATGATATTTTAGAAAAAACATTTAAGGGTAATCACGAACCAAACTTTATTCATAAAGCTTTGAGTAAACTTAATTTAGACTATATAATAACAACAAATTATGATAATTTGATTGAAACTGAATTAAATGAAAATAATGAATATGATTTGGTAACTAAAGATGAAGAGTTAGCATATTCAAAATCCAAAAAAATGATAATTAAAATGCATGGCGATATAGAAAATAGAAATGTTGTTTTAAAAAAAAGTGATTATGATAAATATGAACAAAACTTTCCATTAATAACAACATTTGTAAAAAGTTTATTTACAACAAATACGGTTCTGTTTATAGGTTATTCATTGAATGATATAAATGTTAAAAATATTATGAAGTGGATTAGTGATATATTGAATGAGGACTTTAGAAAAGTATACCTTGTTAATTTTGAAAATAATGAAAATAATAATAAATTAATAAATGAGATTTCATTGGAATGTTTAAATGGTAACAAAGGTGAAACATTGGCTGAATTTTTAAAAGATTTAGAGTCTAGAAGGAAAAATAATGAAATGAAAGAAAACTTTAAGATTTATGAAAATTTAAATTATATAACAGAAGATAATTTAAAAAAAATTATAAAAGATATAAGCGTTTCTAAATACTTTCTTTCGGATGAAGGGATAATAACAACTAAAGGAATAACAGTAGAAAAAATGGATGATTCATATAAATATAAAGACATATTTTTTAAAGCTCGGGTTAATAATATAGTTATAAATAAACCTGAGAAAATAGAGATTAATGAGTTGTTTTCTAATGAATATGAGAATAGCATAGTAAATTCAATAATGATTTTTGATAAAAATAAATTTGAAAATTTAATCCATGAAATAAAAAATAATTATCTAATAGCGTGCGGCTTTACATTTTTTAATGAATTTCAAAAAGCTAAAGAAGTAATTGAAGAATATAAAATTCAAAAGTTACCCAGAGAGAAAATTATTTGGAATAATTTTATTTTGTCAAATATTCAAAATGAAGAACACAGATTCAACTTTGAAAATAAGGATAAAATTGATTTGAATAAAATATATAGAAAGTTTTTTAAAAATGAGACAGAGTTATATAAAGAAATTTTTGAAAATTTAACTTTGAGCAAAATTGAACAAAAATTTGAAAATTATT
Organism: uncultured Cetobacterium sp.; assembly: GCF_945952365.1. Classification (GTDB taxonomy): domain Bacteria; phylum Fusobacteriota; class Fusobacteriia; order Fusobacteriales; family Fusobacteriaceae; genus Cetobacterium_A. The sequence continues at coordinate 23,711 of NZ_CAMFHX010000005.1, read as the reverse complement.
TATATAAAATAAGAGGAAATAAAAATAGTTGTCATTTAGGAATGACAGTAATAGAAAATTCAGAATATTATATAAAAGAAGCTTTCAATCATTGTATATTTAATGGAATAAGTTTGAATAGCTTTGAGATGTATAAAATTACAAAAAAATATTTAGAAATACTATTTATAGCTTATACTAATGAAGTTCAAGATGGTAAAAAGTTTTTAGGTAAAGGTTCAAAATTTGAAAAAATAGATAAGGTTTGTTATCTTGATATTTTTTTAATGATACAATTAAATTTAAATGATTTAAAGCTATTATTTAAAGATTATTTTATAGATGAGTTAAAATGTGATAAATCATGTGTTGAAAATCTAATTCTGAGTTTGAAAAATATTCTTGATTTTTCAGAAAAATCGAAAGAAAAGGTAAATGGAATACTTCAAAAGATATTTTTTTTATTATCAAAAATGTCTCTAACAGAAGAACAGGCTAATAAATGTATAACTACTATTTTAAATGACACTATTTTTTTTGAATTATTTATTTCTAGTCACATTTTGTATCGAGAGACTGTTTCCAATTTTATAAATTTTCTTTATACAATAATAAAGAAGCTAAAGAGCGATATATTAAAAGATTTAATTTTAAAAATAGTTGATGAAAAAGATTTCATTAATCCGAGCTCGGATTTGATTAACTTTTTAACCTATCATTTTAAAGAAAAAACAGAAGATAAAATTATAGAGTCTAAAGAAATTTTAAATTTTTTAGAAAAAAGTAATTCAGAGATTAGATTATATTTTACAAGAATTTTAGAGGAAAGTTTAATTCAAAAGATTGTTAACGAAGAAAAAATAAAGTTAGAAGAAAAATTTGAAATGTTAACATATATATTAATGATAGATTTAGAATTAATAACTCCTAATTTTTCTCAAGAAAAATTGATTATAGAGCAGTTACAAAGTTTAGATTTAGATAAATCCTTAGTAAGTACGGCAGATGTTATTTTAAATAATATTTTTTATTTACTTTTAAACAACTTAGTAACGATTGAATTCATAGAATATATGAAAAATTATGACAATGAAAATGTGATTAAGTATATTGAGAAAAAAGAATTTCAAAATATTTTAAATTATTCTTTAGATAAAAAAAACTTTGATTATTCTCTATTTAAATTATATGATTTTGAAATTTTTACTAAAAAAGGACTAAGAGAATTAATTAAAAATTCAAATAATAATAAAAATTTACTTTGTTTACTACAAAATTATATAAAATCAAAAAATAAAAATGACATAATATTAGAAGCGTATTTAGAATATATAAATGGAGATGATTAAAAAATGGAAAAACTAAATGGAACAAGCATGAATATAGTTCAAGATAATATAGAGAAATTAAAACAAATATTTCCTGAAATATTTTCAGAAAATAAGATTGATTTTAATGCTTTAAAAGTTGTATTAGGGGAACATATTGATACAGAAAACGAGAGATACTCTTTCAATTGGCATGGGAAATCTAATGCAAGAAGAATAGCACAAGAAACGAGTACTGGAACACTTTTACCTTCAAAAGAAGACTCTAAAAATTGGGATAACACAGATAATTTATATATAGAAGGTGATAATCTAGAAGTGTTAAAACTACTTCAAAAATCATATCATAACAAAGTTAAAATGATATATATAGATCCTCCGTATAATACTGGAAAAGATTTTGTATACCCTGATAACTTTAAAGACAGTTTAAAGAATTATTTAGAAATAACAGGGCAAACTGGAGAAGAGGGACAAAAGCTAAGTACAAATTCAGACAGCAGTGGAAGATACCACTCTGATTGGCTTAATATGATATATCCAAGATTAAAGCTAGCAAGAAATCTACTAACAGATGATGGAGTAATATTTATATCGATAGATGATAATGAAGTTACAAATTTAAAAAAAATATGTGATGAAATATTTGGAGAAGAAAATTTCATAGTCGATATAGCTTGGCAAAAGAAATTTGCGAGACAAAATGATGCAACTTACTTTTCAATTATGCATGAAACAATTTTAGTATATTCAAAGCTTAAAAAGAAAACAAAAGATAGTAAAGATGGGTTTGAATTGTATCGTTTAGAAAGAACGGAAGAAGACAATAAAGATTATAAAAATATTGATAATGATTCTAGGGGACCATGGAGATCAGTTGTATTTTCAACAGCATCTGGAACAGAAAAGTTAAAATATAAGATAACAACGCCTTCGGGAAAAGAAGTTTATCCTCCAAATGGTAGATATTGGGGAACGAATAAAGAAAACTTTAATAAATTGGTATCTGAAAACAGAATTTGGTTTGGAACAAGTGGTGAAAATCCACCAAGGTTAAAAACTTTTTTATCAGAAGTCAGTTCAGGAATTGTTCCTAATTCACTATGGTTTTATAATGAAGTAGGGCATAATCAACAAGCAGCACAAGAGTTGAAAAAACTTTTTGATGGGAATGCATTTTTTGATTATCCAAAACCAATAGATTTATTAAAAAGAATGTTAATTTTGAGTTCAAAAAGTAGAGATATTATCTTAGATTTCTTCTCAGGCTCAGCAACAACGGCTCATGCTACTATGCAGTTAAATGCAGAGGATGGGGGAAATAGAAAATATATAATGGTGCAACTACCTGAGCCTACACCTGAAAATTCAGAAGCAGCAAAAGCAGGATACAAAAACATCTGTGAAATAGGAAAAGAAAGAATCAGAAGAGCTGGAGAAAAAATTAAATCTGATGAAAGTTTACCTTTAGAAAATAGAGAAAAATTAGACGTTGGATTTAAAGTATTTAAGCTAGACACTTCTAATATTAAAGAGTGGGATTCAGAAACAGAGGATTTAAAGCAAACTTTATTTGATTCAGTAGATAATATAAAAGCTGATAGAACTTCACTAGATGTTCTTTATGAAATTCTTTTAAAATATGGATTAGATCTTAATGTTTCAATCGTAGAGAATAAAGATTTCTATTCGATAGGAGGGGGAACTCTTTTAGTTAACCTGGATAAAGAGATAACTTTAGATGTCATAGATTCTATATGTGAAGAGTATAAGATGCTATTAGAAATAGATGAAGATTATAAAACTACAGTAGTACTAAGAGATAGCTCATTTAGTAATGATGTTGATAAAACAAACGCTATTCAAAAGCTAAAACAAGCTGGAATAAAAGAGATTAGGAGCATATAGTTATGGAGATGCAAAATAAAACCGAAATTTTTTATGAAAATATTTTAAATATTTTAAAAAATTCTAGAGAAAAGGTATTGAAAACAGTAAATATAACCATGGTAAAAACCTATTTTGAAATAGGAAGGCTAATTTTAGAAGAGGAGCAAAAAGGTGAATATCGAGGTACTTATGGTAAAGAACTTTTAAAAAATCTCTCTATAAGATTAACAAAGGATTTTGGAAAGGGATTTTCTGAAACAAATTTAAAGCAGATGAAAACCTTTTATGATGTTTATAAGATTCGTCAGACACTGTCTGACGAATTCAATCTATCTTGGTCTCATTATCTTATTCTTATGAGAATATCTAATATAGAGGAAAGACAGTTTTATGAAATTGAAGCTTTTAACAGTAATTGGAGTTTAAGAGAACTTAGAAGACAATTAGATTCAGCTCTTTATGAAAGATTAGTTTTAAGTAGAAATAAAGAATCTGTAAAAGAGTTATCGTTAAAAGGTCAAATAATAGAAAAACCAATAGACGTAATAAAAGATCCATATGTACTAGAATTTTTAGGGCTTCCAGAGAAGCACCAGTATTCAGAGCATGATTTAGAATCAGAAATAATTAACAAGCTAGAGATGTTTTTATTAGAACTAGGAAAAGGATTCACTTTTGTAGGAAGACAAGTTAGATTTACTTTTGATGAAAAACATTTTAGAGTAGATTTAGTTTTTTATAATAGATTATTGAGATGCTTTGTTCTTATTGATTTGAAAATAGGAGAAGTAACTCACCAAGATTTAGGTCAAATGCAAATGTATGTTAACTACTATGATAGATTTATTAAATTACCAGAAGAAAATAAAACTATTGGAATAATAATATGTCGTGAAAAAAATGATACATTGGTAGAGATAACACTGCCAGAAAACAACGAGCAAATCTTTGCAAGTAGATATGAAACAATTCTTCCTTCAAAAGAGGATATAAAAAAATTAATTATGGAGGAGGAATAATATTGAAAATAAAATTTGAAGATGATTTAAGTTATCAATTAGATGCAATCGGATCTATTACAGATATATTCTCTGGTCAAGAGAGCAACAAAACAATGTTTACTGTGGAAAAATCAACAGGAGCTCAAATGGTTTTAGGAACAGTTGAAAATGAACTTGGTATAGGAAATGGCTTGATGCTATTTCCTGAAGAGATTTTAAAAAATTTAAACTCTATTCAAGTTAAAAACGGATTACCACAAACTAAGAAACTAAAAAAAGATGATTACAACTTCTCAGTAGAGATGGAAACAGGTACAGGAAAAACGTATGTTTATTTAAGAACTATAATGGAACTAAACAAACAATATAATTTTACAAAATTTATAATAGTTGTTCCATCAATAGCTATCAAAGAGGGAGTTTACAAAACTTTAGAGATTACTAAAGATCACTTTAAAGGATTGTATGATAATGTACCTTATGATTATTTCATATATGATTCTAAAAAGATAGATATGATAAGAAACTTTGCTGTTAATGATACTATTCAAATTATGGTTATCAATATAGATTCTTTTAATAAAGACAGCAACGTTATAAAGCAAGAAAGAGATATAGACCAATAGATTATATCCAACAGTGTAATCCAGTAGTAATAATAGATGAACCTCAAAACATGGAAAGTGATAAAGCAAAAGAAGCTATAAAAGATTTAAATCCGCTTTGTACTTTAAGATATTCAGCTACTCATAAAGAAAAATATAATCCTGTGTTCAAATTAGATTCTGTGGATGCTTATGAAAAGCAACTTGTTAAACAGATTGAAGTTGCAACTGTAGGTGTAAGTAGTAATTCTAATACAGAATATATAAGAGTTACAGATATAAAAGCTACTAAAACTGGAATCAGTGCAAAGTTAGAGTTAGATGTTAAAAGTGGAGCTAAAGTAACTAGAAAAGAGGTTTCAATAAAACATGGTGATATTCTAAGTGAAAAAACTAAAAGAGATATCTATGATGGCTATATGGTAAATGAAATAACATTTAATGAAGAGGACCCTGCTAAATCTTTTGTAGATCTAGGAAAGGTTAAACTTACTCTAGGACAACTAAACGGTGGAGAAAATCCAGATACTATAAAAAGATTACAGATTAGAAAAACTATAAAAGAGCATCTAGACAAACAAAAAAGGTTGAAGTATCAAGGGATAAAAGTTTTATCTCTATTCTTTATTGATAAAGTATCAAACTATAGAATCTATGATACTGAAACTGGTGAACCTAAAAAAGGTAAGTATGCTATTATGTTTGAAGAGGAATATCTTAATCTTATCCAGCATCCTGAGTACCACGATTTAGGTACATTATCTGTTCCTCTGCATGAAAGACCTGCTGTTGTTCACGATGGTTATTTTTCAATGGATAAAAAGAAAAGTAAGAGTGGTAAAGAATACTTTGAAGAAAAAGATACAAAGGGAAATACTAATGCAGACAACGATACATTTAACAAAATAATGAGAGATAAAGAAAGGCTATTAAGCTTTGATGAACCACTATCATTTATCTTCTCTCACTCTGCTCTTAAAGAGGGATGGGATAATCCAAATGTATTCCAAATTTGTACTTTGAATGAAACTACATCTGAAATAAAGAAAAGACAAGAGATTGGAAGAGGTCTTAGAATTGCCGTTAACCAACACGGAGAAAGAGTTCGTGGATTTGAAGTGAATACTTTAACAGTTATGGCAAATGAGTCTTATGAACAATTTGTTGATAGTCTACAAAAAGAGATGGAAAAAGAGGAGAATATCAAATTTGGTGTTATTGAAAGTCATATATTCTCAAATATAGTGACAGAGATAAAGTATGGAAAAGAAGTTTATTTAGGACATGAAAAATCAGAAGAGATATATAGTTATCTGTTAACTCAAAACTATATAAACTCTAAAGGTATTGCAGAGGATAAACTAAAAATAGATTTAAGAGATAATAAAGTAGTTTTACCAGAGGAGTTCAAACCTTTAGAACTTGCTATTATTAAAAAGTTAAAATCTACTGCTGGAAAATTAGTTATCAAGAATGCTGATGACAAAAAGAAGATTGCTCTTAATAAGGGTGTTTTATTGAGTGAGGAGTTTAAAGAACTTTGGGAAAAGGTGAAATATAAAACTACTTACAGAGTTAATTTTAATAAAGAAGAGTTAATAAAAAAATGTATAGAGAATATTGATAATACAGTATATATACCATCTGAAAAGTTTTTATTCGAAAAAAAGAGATTACAAATAACTCAAGGCGGAATAGAAGAGGATGGGTTAGGAGTATCTGAGCATGAGGAAATGAAGATTTATAATAGATATAAGCTGCCAGATATTGTAAGCTATCTACAAAATGAAACTAACTTAACAAGAAAAAGTATAGTAGAGATTCTTACAGGAACATCAACTTTATACAGTTTTAAAAAGGATCCACAACTTTATTTAGAGCAGGTTACAGAAGTTATAAAAAGAACTATGAGAGCATTTATAGTTGATGGAATTAAGTATGAAAAGCTAGGTGAAGAGGAGTACTATTGCCAAGAGTTATTCGAAACAGAGGATTTATTTGGGTACTTAAAAACAGAGATGAATAAAAATGGAAATATGATTGAAAGTTCAAAGTCACCATATTCTCACGCTATTATAGATTCAGATATAGAAGGTAGTTTTGCTCAAGATTTAGAGAGAAATAAAAATGTTGTTGTATATGCTAAGCTTCCAGCTTGGTTTAAAATAGCAACACCTCTAGGAAACTATAATCCTGACTGGGCTGTTTTAGTAAGACCTAATTTAGATAGAGCTGAAGAGAAACTATATTTCGTTGTTGAAACTAAAGGTTCTCTATTTGAAGAGGATAGAAGAGAAACAGAAAACCTAAAGATAAAATGTGGAAAAGAGCACTTCAAAGCTATTGATACTGGAATAGATTTTAAAGTAGCTCACAGTTTTGAGAATTTTTTTGAGAAGATTTAAAAAATAAATAAAAAATTATATTGAAAGAAAATCTACTTATATTCTATTTCTAGCTGTCGACAATAAATGTTGGCAGTTTTTTTTAATTTTGTGTTATAATTAATTAAAAAAGTAATAAAAGTACTCTCATATGTTAAATGATAGGTCAACTTTAATTTTACAAAATCTGATATTGTATAAAAAAGAGAAGAGTTTAAAAATTATTTTTTTAAAAGTATTTAGTGTTTAGATCATTATAGTAGATTTGTAAAGTAAAATTCTAATTTAAATATGGTATACTATGTACTGATAGATTTAGTTGAAAAAAGTGTCTTTGATTATAAGTTTAAAAATCCAGATGTAAAAGACTACAAAGAAAAAGTAAAAGAAGAGATATTAGGAAGTGTTATATATGTCTAAAGCAAAAAGAAATATAATACAGTTTACGTACGATATTGAAGAGTTTATGAAATTTCAGTAGATGAAATGGATGAATTTTAGATTATATAAAAAAAATAAGAGAACTGGAAAAGAATCAGATAAGTTAGCCTTAGAATAGTAGGAGATTGCGATATCATTGGATATGGTAATCTCCTTTTCTATTTACTTTTATCGAAAGGTCAAGGTATAAAATATTTTGAAAATTTAAAAGCGAATCACCATGTCAGATTTAGTGATGAGAAAAGTATATAGTCTTAAAGCTCTGCCAGTTATTTTTCCAAGATATCGTTTTCTTAAAGGATTACTAGCTGAGCTAGTGACCAATATTAATTAATAACAGTTAAGAATGATACCTTCGGTATCTATATTTTTTTTAAATTCCATATCTGTTATTGAGTTATAGTTAACGACATCTACAGTATATAAGAGATTACTTTCTTCAAAGTAATCTCTTATTTTATATATGATTTCATCTATTTGTCCTGTTATTGCTATATCTATATCTGAAGTTCGATTATAGTCACCTCTTGCTCTAGAGCCAAAAATTATAATCTGGTTTATTTGAGGAAAGAGATAATGCAAGATTTTTATTTCATCAATCTCTCTTTCTTTTAGTCCTAAGTTCAATTAAAACTCATCTCCTTTAAATAAGAAAGCAAAGAATCTAACTCTTTGAAATACTTTTTTGTGATTCTTAAATAAATCTCATCAGCCATTGATTGACTGTAAATATGAGATGTTAAATTTCTATCGTCAACCATCTCTAACCAAACTTCTCCATTTTTAATAATTTCAGCTTTATATGCTTGTCTGATAACACTTTTTGGAGTATTAATACAATCTATACCTTCATTTGCTAAGTGTGTTTTTAAAATTTTCCAAGATAACTCTAATGTAAATTCAAATCTTTGTATGGCTCCATCTTTTAACGTAGATAACTCAAATTTTTGACTATCTTTAATAGCTTCATCTAATCTTGAAATAGCATTTTCCAGATCTTTAATCTTTTCGCTCCATCTTTTTGCCATAGAAATACCACCTTGTTTTTTTAGTACATTGTATCATATTTGACTAACTTAATCAAAGGTATAAAAGGTTAACTCAGACGAGTAAAAAAATTAATATTTTCTTTCGATAATATCTTGAACTAAAACTTTACATCTTCCACAAGCAGCACCTGCTTTAGTTATTTCTGCTACTTTTTCAACTGTGTCAGCACCATTATTAACAGCCTCGACAACGTCTTTCATAGAAGCACCAGTACATCCACAAACAGAAGCTAATATTTTTTCAATCTCACCAGTGCATCTTCCACAACCAGTTCCTGCCCCAGTCATCTCTTTTATCTCTTCTAAAGTACGTGCGCCTTTAACCATCGCCATTCTAATTGTTATATAATCTACATTTTTACAGTGACAAATTATAGTATTTGCTGCCATAATTTCCTCCTTTTAATATCTAAGATATAACAATTATAGCATGTTTTCATTATTTTTTTATTAAATTTTAGATTTGTTTCCTTTAATAATTTCTCTTACTTGGAATCCTAAAAGAAGAAGATCTCCAAGTAGGAAAATTAAAAATGTTTTACTATCAGGGCTATCAAATCCCATCACAGAAAACTGAAATATTATAAATGTAATCATCATTATATTCGCAAAAAAAAGAGTTCTTTTTCTTTTGTTTTGCATAAAACTATTATTTTTCATAGAACCATCCTTAAAAGTGTTGTGTGTGCTTTTTAATTTATCTTTTGTTCAGATTATAAAATTTTTGTTAAAAAAAGTCAAACTTTATTAATCTTTGACACTTTTTTTTCTTAGAAAAATTAAACATATAAATATCCCTAAAATACAAGCAGCAATAACAGGATAAAAAATATAGATATACGATCCGAAAGTTTCTTTAAAATATCCACCAATAAACCCTTGAGATAAAGCTCCAACACCATAAGATGTGAAAAGAATCCCGTAGTTTGCTGTATAATGAGGTTTTCCAAAAATATTTGCAGTTGAAGCTGGAGCTATTGACAACCATCCACCAAGATTTAACCATAAAATAGAGAAGGCAATAATGAAAGCTACAAGACTATCTTTTGAAATTAAAGAAAGTCCCGCTGCAAAAATAATTGATGAATATGATATCAAGATAGCTTTTTTTGAACCTAATTTATCTGTAATAGCTCCAAATAATGGTCTTCCTGCTCCGTTAAAAATAGCGAAAAATGATGTGAAGAAAGCCGCTTTTAATGGAGATATTCCGATTACCTGCTGAGCGTATGAGCTTGCAACTCCGATTGCTAAAAGTCCTGAAAAAGCACCAATAGCATAACAAATCCAAAGAGCATAGAACTTAGTTGTTTTAATCATCTCTTTAGGGGCAATATCAAGACTAAACTCTTCGCTTCTAGTTTCTGTAATAATAGTTTCATTTTTATTTGGAAATCTTAAAGTCAATGATAATAGTGTAAGAATAATTCCAAAGGCTACTCCTAAAATTTTAAAGGTAGAAAATACACCGAATTTGATTATTAGTTCTCCAGCTAAAGGAGCAGTTACAAATGGTGAAAGTCCAAATCCTAAAAGAGTTAATCCAATTGCAAATCCTTTTTTATCTGGAAACCACTCAGAAACAATAGCCATAGGAATACCGTAAACAATACCTACTCCTATTCCACCTAAAATTCCATAAGTTAAAATTATAAATTCAATACTCGTAGCATATCCAGCTAAAATCCAAGCCAAAGATATCAAAAGTGAACCAGCTATTGCTAAAATTTTTGGATTGATTTTTTTAATAAATAAACCAGCTACAGGCATTGAAAATGCATAGCAAAATAAAAATGTCGTATATGGCATACTTATTAAAGTAGGAGATATTTTCTCTCCGTAAAGTGTTTCTAAAGTTTGTCTCAAAGGGGTTTGAAATACTCCCCAAGAATAGATAGTTCCCATACATAAGAACATGACTAAACCGCTAATAATGTATCTTTCTCTTCTTTTCATATAAAAACTCCTATTTTTTTATTTTGATAAAAATGTTTAGTATAAGATACTATATCAAATGTAAAAATAAAAGAGTTTTTTTATTTTTTTATAAAAAACAATAAAACTTTTCCAAAAGTTGACTTGTTATTCAAAAATAGGTATCTAAATTTAACAGTTCTGTAAAAAATTATATAATGCACCAATCAAATTTGAATTATTGTTAAATTTACAAGATTTAATTTCTGGGTATATAGTAGCAGAGTCAATTTTATCTACAAGATTAGTTACGCTAGCTTGAATATTGTTAATAATATTTTGATCAGCACTAACTCCACCACCAATAATTATTTTTTCAGGATCATAAACATATTGAATGCTTAAAATCCCTTTAGCTAAATCACTATACCAATTTTTAACCTCATTAGAAATAATCTCATTCTTATTGACTAGATTAAAAAGTTCAACTCCATTTATATCACGATTAAGTTTTTTAGAGACTCTACTTGTAAGCTGTCCAATAGAAACAGAGCCCCAAGTTCCTGGAACCCCCTTCTCACTTTCAAAATACATAATTCCAAATTCACCAGCTTGTAAATTTTTACCTTTATGAATCTGTTTGTTTTTAACAATAGCTCCCCCAACTCCAGTTCCGAGTACAATGAAAACAACATCGTCATTAAATTGTGCTTCTCCAAGCCAAACTTCAGCAAGAGCAGCACAGTTAGCATCGTTTTCAAGATGAACTTCAAGTTCTAAAAGTTCTTCTAACTCTTTTTTTATATTAGGTCCATGTATATAAGGAAGGGCACTGACACCGGCAACAAAGCCAGTATCAGTGTTAACAGCTCCAGGACAGCTCAAAGCTACACCAGAAAATTTATAATCATAACTGTTTTTGATTTTAAAAATCTCAGAATAAAGAGCATCTAAACTATTTGGTGTATTGAAACTTGAGTGCTCTAAAATATCTCCATTCTCAGATAAAACACCATATTTAATAGAGGTTCCTCCAAAGTCAAAAACTAAATAATTTTTCATTTAAAACCCCTTTTTGTCAGAAAGTTCTTTAAACCATCTTCCACTTTTTTTAATAGTTCTCTTTTGAGTAGAAAGATCCAATGAAACCAAGCCGTATCTATTTTTGTATGAATTCAACCAAGACCAGTTATCAATAAAAGTCCAAACGTGATATCCGATACAGTTTGATCCCTCTTCAATTCCTTTGTGTAACCATTTTAAATGGTCCTTATAAAAATCAATTCTATAGTCATCTTGAATAACTCCATCAACTAAGAACTTCTCTTCACCTTCAACACCCATTCCATTTTCAGATATCAACCACTCAATATTTCCATAGTTATCTCTAATATTTATGGCTATATCATAGATACCTTTTTCAAAAATCTCCCAACCTCTATGGGGGTTAATTTTTCTTCCGGGCATAACATAGTAGTCGTAGTAATATTCAGGCATAAATGGAGCTTCTGGGTTTGGAAGAGAGGCTCTAGCAGCAACTCTTCTAGGTTGGTAGTAGTTAACACCTAAGTAATCAACGGTATTTTCAGAGATTATCTTTAAATCGCTCTCTATATACTCAGGCATTAAATCGTGTTCTTTAATAATATCGATTAATTCAATTGGAAAATACCCTTTTACTGCTGGGTCTAAGAAACTTTTATTGGCAAAAAGATCAGCTATAAACGAAGCTTTTAAATCCCATTTGTTTTCACTTCTTGGATAACAAGGTGAAAGATTTAAAATAATTCCTATTTTTCCATCTCCATTTAATTCTCTATAGTTTTTAATTGCAAGAGCATTAGCAAGTGCAGTATGGTAACCAACTTGTACCGCAGCTTTAGGGTCTACTTTATATGGATAGTGATAACCAAGTAAATAACCGCATTCAACGTGAACAATAGGCTCGTTAAATGTAAACCATCTTTTAACTCTATCGCCGAAATGTTCGAAACATATTTTAGCGAAATTAGCATAGTGTTCGACAACTTCTCTATTTTCCCATCCACCTACATTTTGCATACACATAGGCATATCAAAATGGAAAAGGTTGATAAATGGTTCAATCTTATTAGCTAATAACTCATCTATCACATTGTTGTAAAAATCAATCGCTTTAGGATTTACTTCTCCAAAACCATTCGGTAGTAATCTAGACCAGCTGATAGAAAATCTAAAAGAGTTGTGTCCGGTCTCTTTTAAAAGTTTTATATCCTCTTTGTAATTTCTATAAAAAGTAGAAGTTTCGTAAGGCCCTATTTTATTGTGAAATCTGAAGCTCTCTGTTTCAAACCAGTAGTCCCAAATATTTTGTCCTTTTCCATCAGTATTCCAAGCTCCTTCGCTTTGAGTAGCAGATGAAGCACTACCGAAGTAGAAGTTATCGTTAAATTTAATCATAGTTTACATCTCTCCTTCTTTTAATGAGTTAGTATAGATTTTTAAAAATGGTGTATATATAAAGTAAGAAAGTAATATCAGAGCCAAACTTAAAAGAGCAGCAGAGATATCAAAGTTTGTAGCAAGTAATGCAGCTAGCGGTCCTGGAGTTGTCCAAGGCACAAGAGTTACAATTTTTGAAACAAGACCATACTTAGTAGCAAACCATGCAATAGTTCCATTTATAATAGGAACAGTTATGAATGGTATAAACAGCAGTGGATTCATAACAATAGGTGTTCCAAACATAATAGGTTCATTGATATTAAAAATAGCTGGAAGTAAAGATAGCTTTCCAATCGATTTTATATGTGTGTTATTACTTCTAATCATAGCAAGAGTTAAACCAAGAGTTGTTCCAACTCCTCCCATAAAGATGAATGAATCTACGAATCCACCTGCAAATATTTTTGGAATAGCTTCTCCAGCTTGAAGTGCAGCTTGGTTAGTAGCTAGATTAGATAGAGTTATTGAGTTAACAATAGCAACAACAATATTTGTTCCGTGTAGTCCAGCAAACCAGAATAGATGTATAATCACAAGTAAAATTATTAAAGATAAAAGTGAATCAGACATATTTAAAAGTGGAGCAAAAGTTTTTAGAATAACTTCTGGAACCATAACTTCTAAATTTTTCATAACTAAGATATTCACAGTATGATATAAAATAGTTACAACAACAATTGGAATCAATAGTTCGAAAGATTTTGCAATTGCAGGTGGAACAGAGTCAGGAAGCTTAATAACAAATTTTTTCTGTACAAGAACTCTAAATATTTCAATTGCAATAATAGTTCCTAAAATTGCAGTGAACAGTCCTTTGGCATCAAGGTATCTAGCATCCATAATCGGCATCCATCCACCTTCAGCTATAAGAAATAGTGATGTAGCTCCTTCAGCTTGCCCAACAGGTAGCCAATCTAATTTAGCAGATGTAAGTAAAAAGGCATACATAGATAAAAATCCACCAGTAGTTCCATTCAATTTATAAAAATTAGATAAAGACATTCCGATACCATATGAAACGAATAAAGACATTATTCCCATACTAACATAGAACGGTTGAACTAAATCTCCTTTGAAAGCTCCCATTAAATTACTGTACCACTCCATATAAAGAACAGTGTTTGGATCTGTAAATGGTAGGTTTACCAATAGAAGAATAAAAGATCCGATGATTAAAAACGGCATTGTGTAAACGAAACCATCTTTAATTGCATTCAAATACCGATTTTGTCCAACTTTTGCCGCAACAGGCATAAGCTTTTGTTCGATTAAATTCATAAAATTACTCATAAAAATCCTCCCGTGTTAATTTAATTTAATTTAAATATAAATCTTTAGATTTATAATTTCCCCATGTTTAATGTTGTTTAATATAATTTTTGAGTTTTTTATCTCTCTTTTCTGATGAACACTTTCCTGCAACATATTGATTATTTCATAAGCTTTTCCAAAGTTTACTTTAATAACTTCATTTTCCTTTTTAGAATTCAAATTAACTAATCTCAATCCATAACTGAATTCATCTATTGGAAAAATAGATGATAGAGCTAAACCACATTCTGAAAAATCAATTAAGTTTTTAAAAGATTTTAATTTGTCTTTTAAAGGATGCATCACAAAATATTTTAGAGTGTTTGTAAATAGATTCAACTCTTGAACTTGATAGTAAGGTGTCATTACAGCGTAGAGTTGGTACTCTTTTTTGAGTGAGTTAGCATCAAATTCTACAATAGAATTATCTTCAAATCTTATAGAAAATTTAAACTTTAATTTTTCTTGGAGTTGGCTATCTGGAGTTGGAATATATTTAAACTCTTGGCCAGATGCAATACCAGGTCTTCTTAAAAGATCTGGTTTTCCTAAGAAGCCCACACTTCTAAATAAAGTTATAGCAATTTTACTATTTTCAAGAATTTCATACTCTTTTATTCCTTTAGATAAAATAGAGGCTGAGATATCTTTATTTTTTAGTGTGACAAAATTTAAAAATGGATATATCGGTGAAGGTTCCTCTTTCCATCCAATCTCACGCCAAGAATCAATATTTTCAGGAGTATTTAATCTTTCGATAGTTCCAAAAGGAGTATCGGCGATAGATATATTACTGGCTATTCCTGTATTTATAACAGCTCTTAATCTGTGATCTTGAGTGTGGTTGTCAACAGTGAGATGAACTGAAATATTTCCAGAGTTATTTAGTTCAATTTTTAAATCATACTTTAGATATGTATTTAAAATATTAAGTTCTCTATCTTTTAAGTTTAAAGGAAGTCTTATATAGCTTTGCATCTCTAAGTTTTTAAAAATAGAATCGTTATTAAAAATAGCAGAACTCTCAGAGAAACTGTGCTGTATTTTTCTGTCTAAAATAGGTGGAGAGTAATCATAAGTATCTCCGTCATCCCCACTATCCTCTAAAGTTATAAAATCTTGAAGTAAAACTTTTGTGCTTTTATTAAATAGTGTAAGTTTACCATCACAGAAATATATTTTATAGAATGAATCCTCGATAAAGTTATCAGAATTGTTTGCCTTTGAACTTTCAAAACTCTCAGTTTCGTAGATTTTTATTCTTTCTAAAGATAAAGGTGAAAGAGTATGCTCTATAAGTAGTGTAGTTATATAATAGTAAAGTTCAGGGTTATGTTCAGATTCATTTCTTTTGATACTGCCTCTATAAACTTTTTCTTGAGACAAAATATTATATTTAATCTCGTTTCCACTTTCATTTTTAATAGTGAAAAATTTAGATTTTGTGGATACGTTTAATTTAATAGGATTACTTCTTTTATAAGGTAAAGTATTAAAAATAAATAGATCATTGTTTTCTTTATCTTCAATTGATTCGCAAATTTTTCTAACTATATAATCCGAAGCTGAGTAAGACAGTTGATCTACATCAATCAGTCTAGATGATATACTTCTATTTGTTTTATCACTGTTACACCCGCACGCACTATCATGAGCATGATTTAAAAGCAATTTTTTCCAAATGGTTTCTAACATATCAGTTTTAGGAGAGAGACCCAAAGATTGTCCGATGACAAAAAGAGGTTCTAACTGATAGAGTAATCTTCGTTCGATTTTATCGTTTAAGTATTTGTGATCATATCTAGATGAGTAGATAGAACGATGGATTTTTGAGTTTGAAGGAGATATAAGTTCTCCTTTAACTCTTTTAAAATTATCCTCTTTTCTTAACTCTTTGAAATACTCTTCGCAGTTACTTTCGATATACAATAGGTTATTTTTACTATTTTTATTATAAAATTCTATTCGTTCTTTTAGATTAAAATCAACGTATCTTTGATCTCCACCAACAGATAGTAAAATATTATCTTTAGATACACCATCTAAAAAGGTTTTTTCAACATTCTCAATATCATCGTTATATATAAGATTTCCACCATAGTAATACCCATTTTTTATATTACTTGCTAAAACTTCACTTCCATCTTCAGATTCCCAAATGAACTCTCTATCAGAGCAAAGATTTTTTGGAAGACCCCTCCAAAATATAAAATTGTGGATATTAAATCCATTTAAAATTTTTGGTAAATCTTTAGTTTGACCAAATGAATCAGGAAGATAACCAACTTTAAAATAGTCACCAAACTGCGTACAACTTTTTATTCCGTAAAATAGATTTCGAACGATAGATTCTCCTGAAATGATAAGTTCATCTGTTTGTGTATACCAAGGACCAATTAAGAGTTTTTTTTCAGAAGCTAATTTTTTAATTTGTTCGAAATTTTTTGGCATATATTTTAAATACTCCTCTAAAATACTTACCTGTCCATCTAAAAGGTAGTGATTTAAACTACCTGTTTCAAGAGCCTCAATAACTTCATCCATATGATATATAAGTTGAACAATAGATTCGTTGGCTGTAAAATACCATTCGTAATCCCAATGTGTATTAGTATAGACATGTACTTTTTTCATTTTTCTCCTCTTTCTTAAACTAAAATCTCTTCAAGCTCATTTTCGTTTTCAGCAATAGATTTTCTCCAGAATCCAATAATCAGGGCTGTTGTTATAATTCCTGCAAAAGTACAAGCAATCCAAGTTAAAAATGGAACTGGTTGCTCAATGTATCCGATGAAAGTTCCTATTGGTGATCCAATTCCACCATAGAATTTACAACCAGTAGCACCAGCTAAACCTCCAGCTACAGCACCACCGATAACAGATGCAGTTATCATCTGAACAGGATTTGATGCAACAAATGGAATAGCTCCCTCTGTTACTCCCACAATACCCATTCCGAAAGCTGAAGCAGCTGAAATATGTTCTTGTTTTGTAAATTTATTTTTAAAAATTCTAGATGCTAACCATATTCCAAGAGGTGCAACAGAGATAGCAGCTTGAGCAGCTGTTCCTGGAACGAAGTTAGCACCTTGAATTCCATATTTAGCAACAGTATCAGTAAAAACAGCAGCTCCGAAAATTAAAGCGGTTTTATTAACGGGACCTCCAAAATCAAACCCAATCATAGCACCAATTATAGCTCCTATAATAATAGGCATTCCAGTATAGTTATCATTTAGGAATGTCAGTGTTGAGTAAAGTGTATCCATAAGATTAGCAATAGGTTTACCAATCATAAAAGTAACAATCATAGTTACAAGGAATAAAGAGATTACAGGAATTACCATTATTCCTAAAAGTGGTTGAACAACTTTTGGCCACTTTATTTTTTTAAGCAGATTAACAATATATCCAGTTAAAAATGCAACAAGTATAGCTGAGATAAATCCTCCGCCAGTTTGAGTTCCAAGATATGCTGCATCGTTCGCGATGTAAGCTCCAATCATAGCAGCAGCAATTGCAGGTCGCCCAGCCATAGAGTTAGCAATAAAACCAGCAAATAGTGGAATCATCAATTTAAATCCAATTTGACCAATCTCAAACATCTTAGCCATTAAGAATCCAAAGTTTGTGCTTCTATCAAATCCCCAATTTACAATCTGTCCAAGTTCATTCTTTTGAAAAGCAAAAATATTTGCGATAGATAAAATTATTCCAGAAGCAATAACCATAGGTACCATATATGATAAACCAGCCATAATATGACCAACAGCTTTATTTTCTGTTTTTCCAAGAGTTATTTTTCCAACTTTGCTTCCTTTGGCTCCAAAAACTGTTGCATTTTCAAGAGCCTCTAAGATTAATCCCTTTCCATCTTTGATAGCAACATTAGCTTTTACTTGATAAAGTTTTTTGCCAACAAACCGATCCATTTCAATATTTCTATTTACAGCTAAAATAACTACATCAGCTTCTTCAATCTCTTTTTCACTCAGAGCATCCTCTGTTCCTAAAGCACCTTGTTTTTCTACAGATATTTTTATATTTAACTCTTTCCCCGCTTTCAATAGACCTTCAGCAGCCATATATGTGTGGGCAATTCCAGCAGGACAAGATGTAACAGCGACTATCTTTTTAGATGAATCAACTTTAAGATTTTTTTCAGTTTTTTTAGAAGCCACTTCTTCTGAGGATAAAAGCGTTAAAAATTCATCTTTATTTTTAGCATTTTTAAGGCTATCTATAAATCCATCTTTCATAAATGAGATTGTTAAATTTTTAAGAATCTCAATATGCATATCCCCCTGATGTTTTGATGGAATAGCTAGAAGAAAAACTAAGCAAACTTTATTATCGTCATCAACAGACTCCCAATCTTCGATACAACTTTTAAGTCTAGCTACAACAATTTTTGGAGTTTTCACAAAATTAGATTTAGCATGAGGAATAGCTAATCCATCTTCTAAACCAGTTGGTGAAATCTTCTCTCTAGATAAAACATCGTTGTAAAACCCACTTTTTGATGTTAAGACCCCATTTTCATCTAAAAGAGTTATTAACTCTTCGATAACACTCTCTTTTGTTTTTGAGTTAGAGTCTAAAACTATAAGATCTCTATCAATCAAATTTTTAATATCCATTCTTACCCTCCCGTATTTTTTAATTAAATAGATTATATGATTATATTTTGTTAAAAAAAAGAAGCTATTTTATTCAAAAAAATATGAATAAAATAGTTTTGTTGCTTTTATATAGTTGATAAACTATAATAAATATATAAAACGTTCGAAAAAAGTGAAGGTTTAAGGATTTTTCTTGTTTGATTTTTTTGAAAGGAATGGGTGGGAATGAATAAAAGAGTATATGAGATTTTAAAATTTATAGTTGAAGAAAATGGTAGAACAAATCTGAAAGAGATTTCTATAGTTACGAAAGCTAATGAAAGAACAATTAGATATGATATTGAAAAAATAAATGAAATTTTTGAGTCTCAGGGGATTAGTTTAATTCAAAAACAGAGTAAAGGTGAGTTTTATCATGAAAATATTGAAGAGATAAATATTTTTATAAAATCTAATTTCAAAGAGATTTTTTTTAATGAACATAGACAGTTAATAATATTGATAAAAGTTTTATTTCAAGGGGAGATTTGTATACCACAGTTGTGTAAAGAGTTTGATTTAACTAGAACAACTATAAAAACAGAGTTAGTTGAAGTAAAAAAAATATTAAAAGAAAACGCATTAGAATTAGAGGTTTCTAATCTTGGTTTAAAGTTGAGTGGTGAAGAGCAAAATTTAAGAAATCTTCAATTGAAATTGGTAAATGAATATGGAAATACAATATTGGAAAAGGATTTAGAACGTAAGTATATATATAATTTTATAAAAGAAAAATATTTGAATATCAGTATGAAGGAGATTGAAAAGTTTGTAAACTATATTGTAAAGCAGTTAAATACAGTGATAACAGATGAAACATATTTTATACTTTCAAATTATATTTTAATTATGATAAATAGAATTCAAAGTGGAAACGAAATAAAAAAAAGTAATAACATAAAATTCTATGAGGATACAAAAGAGTATGAAGTTTTAAAAAAGAGTATCTCTTTAATAGAAAAGAATTTTAATATGGAAATTTCAAATTTAGAGTTGATAAAATTAACAGATTATTTTTTAGGGTGTAGTAATTTTTCTTTATCAAACTTAGCATATAAAGAGTGGTTAGAGATAGAGATTTTAGTAAAAAAAATAGTTTTACAGTTTAAAAAACTTCATAAAGTGGATTTAAGTAAAGATGAGACTTTGATAAATGGACTTGTAAATCATATAAAACCAGCATTACATAGAGTTAAAAATGGATTGAAACTACAAAATTCAATATCGAAAGAGGTTTCAGAAAAATTTCCAACACTATATAAAGATACAAATGAAGCTTTGTTTATTTTAGATGAACTTTTAGGAATTCCGATGAATGAAGATGAGGTATCTTTTATAGCTTTACATTTTAAAACAGCTTTAGATAGATGGAGAAGTAGAAGAGAGCAAACTAAAAATATAATTTTAATTTGTGGGTATGGGTATGGAACTTCAAAGCTGTTAGAGCAACAATTAAAACAAAGGTACAATATAAATATACTGGATACAATTCCATTAAATCAATTGAATAATATAGATTTTTCAAGAAAAATAGATTTGATAATAACAACACTAACAACAGTAGATATAGATACTGAGATACCGATAGTTTCGATAAATACAATTCTAAAAGAGAAAGATATAGAAACTTTAGATTTGTATAATCTTCCAAAGCATTTAGATAAGGTTTCTCTTTCGGTTATTTGTGATACTATATCAAAGCATTGTGAAATAAACAATAAAAAGTTTTTAGTAAAGGATTTAAAATCTATTTTAGAAGGGAAGATTATAGATGATTTAAAGGAGAGAGGAAAAAAGCTTTCGGATTTTATAAACACAGATGTTATAAAGTTAAAGCAAAAAGTAGAGACGTGGCAAGAGGCTATTCAAGTTGCAGGGGAACTTTTAGTGGAATCCGGATATGTAAATGAAAAGTATATTCAGACGATGATAAATAAAGTTGAAAAGTATGGTTCCTATATAGTAATAACAAATTTATTAGCAATTCCTCACGGTGAACTTTCAGAAGATGTGAATTGTTCGGGAATGGCCTTGGTATCACTAGATAAACCTGTTTATTTCCCTGATAAAAAACCTGTGAAGTATTTACTAGCTTTTTGTGGGACAGTTTCAAAAGATTATTTAGATGCTTTAACTCAGTTTTTAGAACTAGTTGATAATTGTGACTTTTTAGAAACCATTGAAAAAAGCTCATCACCTAAAAAAATCGTAGATACAATAAAAAAATATGAATTTTTATCTAAAGCATTATCATATTAGAGAATTAAAAGAGTAGAGCTTCACAGCCCTACTCTCAATTTCATCAATCTAGTTTTGGATGTACAAAAAATGTGGTGTCAACTTTGTAGATGTTCATATCGATATTATACAGATTACTTATAATTTCACTTTTAAAACAATCCTCTTTTTTTCCAAAAAATATCTGTTCACCATTTTTTAAAAATAGAAAATTATTACAGAAATTAGAAGCAAGATTAAGATCATGAATAATAATTAAACAACGAATATTTTTTTCTCTTATAACTTCTTTTATAATATTTAATATATGAATAGCATTTGCAACATCTAAACTGCTAGTAGGTTCATCTAAAATTAAAACTTCAGAGTTTTGAGCAAGAGCTCTAGCGATATAACACCGCTGTCTTTCGCCACCACTTAAAGAGCTTATTTTTCTATCTTTAAAGTGATTAAGATTGAACTTATCTAAAAGTTGAGTTACAATTTCAATATCTTTTTTACTCTCTTTATACCCCATATGTGGTATTCTACCAAGCATGATAGTGTCGAAAACTGTTAGATTGTTTAACCCAGAATCTTGAGGAACATATGATATCATATGTTTTTTAAATGGTGAGTTATCAATAGTAATTTCGCCATCACCATTTAAAATTCCAAGTATATTTTTAATAAGAGTTGTTTTACCACTTCCGTTACTTCCTAAAATCCCAAGGATTTCCCCTTTTTCAACTTTGAAATTTATATTTTTAAGAGAAAAATTATTTTTATGTTGATAGGATAAATTTTTAATCTCCATCTATTTCTCACCTCGTTTTAAAATTAAATTTATAAGAATAGGAACACCGATATAACTTAAAATAATCCCGATTGGAATTATTATAGGTGAGAAAAGAGTTCTTCCTAAAATATCTGAAATAAGAATAAGAACTCCACCGACAAGCATAGAGTAAGTTAATAGATATCTATGGTTATCTCCAACAATACGTTTAGAGATATATGGTGCAGCTAAGCCAACAAAGCCAATAATTCCACAAGTTGATATAATAACTGAGGTCAATAAAAGTGCACTAAATCCAAGAAAGAGTCTCTCTTTAGAAGGATTAACTCCTAAACTTAAAGAGTAATCATCATCACAGTTACAAATTAAATTTAAAATCCAAGCTTTTCTTTGGGTAAAAATAAGAATAGGAGCTAAGATAATTAAAAGAAGCCAAACATTTGTCCACTCAACTCCATTTAGACTTCCAAATGTCCATCTAACAATAGCTGATATTTTATCATCTGAAGCTATATATTGCAGAGTGGATGTCAAGGCAGTAAAAAGATAGTTTAAAGCAATTCCAATAATAATCATAGTTAAAGATTCCATATCTTTTTTTAATGCACAGACGAAAACAATAGTCGCACATAAAATAGTTGATAAAAAAGCTCCGAGCATAACAGTGATAGGATTGTCATTTAAAAATACAATCGCAACAGCAGCACCAAATGCGGCGGACGAAGATACACCAAGAGTGAAAGGACTAGCCATTGGATTTCTAGTTATCCCTTGCATAATACTTCCACAAAGAGCTAGTCCCATCCCACAAAGTAAGCCAAAGATAACTCTAGGAGCTCTGAGCAGTAAAATGATACTTGATTCTTGTTTTGTCATGTTAAAAATATTGATGGTGCTATTTCCTAATGATAAACCAAAGTAAATTAAAATAAAAAGAGATGTTGTGAGTATTATATATCTATTCTTCATTAAGACCTCTTGTTTGGAGAGGGATAGAAATGGCCCTCAATATTTTGGAATCCTTGGAACTCTTCTAACCACTCTTTAAATAGTGCATCAGGATCTAAATCAGAAAGGACTTCAGGATATATCCATTTAGCCATGTAAGCAGCTCCAATCATTTTCGAAGCTCCCCCGTGTCCAAATTGTGACATTAAAAATATATTATTATTTTTAACAGCATCTATATCTTTCCAGCCTTTTCTATTTTTGATATCCTCAATAGTTTTTAGTTGTTGATCTATTGTAGGAGCTTCGTAAACACCAGTACCTTTTATGGCTTGTGCAGGACTTATATTTTTTACGATTACACTTGGATTTTTAATAATAATAGACTCAGAGTCAACTTGGGCTTCACTTGTTTTTCTATCGAGTTCACCGAATATGTTTTTTCCACCAGAGGCTTTCACCATATTATAGTAGTAACTTCCAGGAAAAGCTGTATAGTAATTTTTAGAGTCCTCCCAGTAAACACTCTTTTTTTCAACATTTTGAAGTTTCTCTTCGATATATTTTAATGGTTTTTCATAAAATTGAATAAACTTTTTAGATTCAATCTCTTTTCCAAAAATAGCTCCAATATTTTTGATTTGATATAGCAATAGGTAAGGATTTGAAGTTATCTCCACCTTTTCCCCTGCTCCACACC
>NZ_CAMFHX010000004.1 GCF_945952365.1 uncultured Cetobacterium sp. | reverse complement strand
ATTGCACTCTCTAACGTCAACTCTCTAGAAAAGGCTGCTGTCGAAAGTAATACCAGTAATCCTAATAACTTTTTCATTAATTTCCTCCTGTTAATAATTTTAAAATTCCATTCACAACTAATTCTACTTCTTTCTCTAAATTAATCGCTTTTATTCTCTCTTTGAACTCTTCAATATCACTTATAAAATAGTCATCTGCATTTTTAAAAAAAAGTCTTTCTAATTTATAAGATTTTATTCCACCCATAATAAAAATAATCATTATATCAATCTCTTCTTCAGAGTAATCTTTATCTGGAATATTTTTTATTATCTCTTTTAAAAATTTTCTATTTAAAAATTCAATTTTTAATAGTTTCTCTCTTAAAATTGGTGTCAGATGTTCTAAGTTTCTTGTTAAATTTATTAATATCAAATGAGATTGTAAATTTTCAGAAGATATCATAAATCTCTTTATTATAAAAGATTTCAATTGGTCTCTATAATTTAAAGGCTGTCCTAAAAGTAATTCCAACTCCTCTTCTCTTATCTTGTACACTCTTTCTATTATCTCTTCTAATAGCATGTCCTTCGATTTAAAATATGTGTAAAAACTTCCTTTTGCTATTCCTAAATCATTTGTGATATCTTCAACTCTTGTTTTGAAAATTCCTTTTTTTAACAGTACATCTTTGGCTGCTTCTAAAATCTGCTCTTTTTTTTCTTTTAGCATTGAGCCCCCTTTAATTAATTTCAACATAAAATGACTAATTAGTCACAGCATATTCTAAACTACTATGACTATTTAGTCAATGAATTTTTTATTTTTTTACCACACATTGTGTGCATTTGAATTAAATCCAGACGAAGTTGAGTAGTATTTAGCATCTATTGGCTTATTTTCGTGTACTAATATCAGACCCTTAGTTGCTTTAACCGCTGCTGTTGCCAATTCATTTTCATCTAAATTATTATACACCTGACTCTGAGTACTATCTAAAATATGAAAACCAGACTTTGCATATCTATTTCTTAAAATATCTTTTGCTGCATAGGTTCTTGCTGCTACAGCTTGAACCTTTAAGGCTTCTAAACCAAAGCTTTTAGGCATTTCACTGGGAACAACTTGTAATAAATAATCTTCAAGATTTATTTCATTTATTAAATTTAATCTCGTTCCACCCTTTGCTAATCTAATTTCAAAACTTCCTCTATATGTTGGATGAGTATAATTTTTAACATTTCTTTTTATATTTGTCAAAGATATCATTCTATTAGATGTCACAGATATATAGTTTTTAGTTTTTAATCTTAATTTTCCACCAACTATAACTTGTGTAAACCCATCTTTAGTGACAAAATCTACTGCTGTTCTAGGATTCAAATTGACATTTCCATCTCTACTCTTAATTTTAATACTTCCTAATGAGTACATCGATACTTTTGTATGATCTATCGTTGTAAATCCACTTGTCATTATTCCAACTTTTAACTTTTCGTTAATTCCACCTACAGACTTTATGCTTTTTAATCTTGTATCAGCATAGTATCTATCTAAAACCTTTTTATAAGAGTACCCTTTATTTTTAGTTAAATCCATTGCACTCCATTGGGGAACTCCAGCTCCATGCCCAAAGCCACCACCATATATATTATATGAACCATTTCCTGATTTCTCTATAGATAGAAATGCAGATGGGAGTAATGATGGATTTCTTGAAATTGGTCTATCTAAATACGACGAACTTCCACCTTTTGCTCCATATAAATTAACTGTTGAATTAACACTATTTTTACTAACACCTAAAACACTTCTTACATTACCCTCTTTTGCTACTATGTACTGCCCTCTTGTTCCTTTTATCATTAATTTTATAACTAAACCTGATTTTCCTCTTTGAAGAACTTTAATATCTGTAACCTCTCCAATTGGATTTAATGGAACCTTTTTAGAAATCCATTGTCCATTTGAATATGTAAGAACCTCTTTTGGTCTTCTATTAGCTAAAGAAACTAAGTTTTTATTTAAAACATTACTCATCTCGTTTCTTGTAAGAGTCAATTTCCATCTCCAATAGCTTGAAGTATCTCCATGTCCTTTAGCTTTTGTATTTTTATAGAAATTCAAAAATTCACTTTCCGAATATGTTTTAAATGGATTTTTTGGTGATTCCATATCATTTACATATTTCAAATATGGTATTGAATTGGCTATTGGCAAATTATCTTTTTTATGACCTCCATATAAATCTACTCTATCACCTTTTAAATTACTTCCTCTTGATGTTGTTGCTGTCTTACCTTGCTCAACTCTTTTATAGTAATCTTGTTTCGAGGTACTACTACAACCTATGAAAGCCAATAGACAAAAACTTATAGCCAATGTATTTTTCATTTTAGTTATTTTCATTATATTTTTATTTCCTTTTCTAAAATATATTTTCTAACTCTTTCTAACTCCTCTGCTGTATCTACCCCAATTATTTCATAAGGTGTCTCTAACACTTTTATCTTGTACCCATTTTCTAAAACTCTAAGCTGCTCTAGTGACTCTGAATTTTCTAATGGTGTGCTCTCTAATTTTGAGTATTCTAAAACAAATTCTCTTTTGTAACCATATATTCCCACGTGTTTAAAATATATATCTAAATTTTCATTTCTAGGATATGGTATCACACTTCTTGAAAAATAGATTGCATAATCTTTTTTATCTGTTATAACTTTAACAAAATTTGGATTTTCTATATCCTCTTTTTTCTTCATTTTATGTTTCAATGTTGCCATTTTTAAATCATTTTCCTCTTGAAAAATATCGATTAAAGAGTTTATCATATCTGGTTCTATTAAAGGTTCATCTCCCTGAATATTTATAACAACATCATAATCAGTTATCTTTTGACAAACTTCAGCTATTCTACTTGTTCCATTTAAATGATTTGCATCTGTCATAATTACGTCTCCACCAAAAGATAATACTTCATCAAAAACCTCTTTAGAATCTGTTGCTATAACAACTCTATCTAAATTTGATTTTATAGCTCTTTTATAAACCCATTCTATCATAGTATGACCACATATATCTTTCAATGGCTTTCTCGGTAATCTTGTTGACTCATATCTTGCTGGAATTACTCCTAAAAACTTCATTTTACAACCTCCAAAATTCAATGTATAATAAGATTATACAAGAATATCATTTTAAAAAAAAGAGTTTTTATACTTAAAAAGGAGAAATTTATGCTACGTATTTATTTTGTAAGACACGGTGAAACAATTTGGAATACACTTAAAATATTTCAAGGAAGATCAAACTCACCTTTAACTGAATTGGGAATTGAACAAGCTAAGAAACTTTCTAACTTCTTAAAAGATATTGAGTTCAATAAAATTTACTCTTCTCCGCAAGAAAGAGCAATGCAAACAACTAGATTAATTCTAGGAGATAGAGATATGGATATAACTCCTATCGATGAGTTTCAAGAGATTAACATGGGAAAAGTTGAAGGAATACCAAGAGAAGATTTTGAAAAAAACTACCCTATCGAATATCATAACTTTTGGCATAACGCTGTAGATTATAATCCAGCTGCATATGAAGGTGAAAGTTATGAAGAGATTCTTCATAGAGTTAAAATTGGGCTTAATAAACTTATATCTGAAAATACATCTGGAAACATCTTAGTTATTAGCCACGGCGTGACATTAAAAGCTATTTTCAATATTATAAATGAAAAAGGAATTGATGAGTTTTCAAAGCAAGCTGTTCCTGAAAATACAAGTACAACTATTGTTGAGTATGATCAAGATAGCTTCAAAATAATTAAATTCTCTGACACTGAACATTTAAAATAATTTTTTGATATTGACACAAAGGAATTTATGTAGTATTAAAGTACTAAATTGTATATTGGTCTCTATTCTAATCAGGGGGTGAATTTTTTGGGAAATAATAAGTTTAATGTTAATATAAAAGTAATGGGTATCGGTGGTGGTGGTATAAATGCTCTCGATGAAATTATTAGTTCTGAAATTGATGAAGTTTCTTTTTTTGCAGTTAACACAGATCTTCAAGATTTGAATAACTCTAAAACACCTCATAAAGTACAACTTGGACCGACAACAACAAAAGGGCTAGGTTGTGGTGGGAATTTAGAACTCGGTGAAAAAGCAACAAAAGAGAGTCTATCATTTATTAAAAGTATTCTGAAAGGAACTGACTTTTTATTTTTAACATCTACAATGGGTGGAGGCACAGGAAGTGCGGCAACCTCTTTAATAGCTAAAGTTGCAAAAGAGATGAATATTTTAACTGTTGCAATAGTCACTAAACCATTTTCTTTTGAAGGAAGAAGGCGAATGAAAATTGCTGAAATTGGAATAAAAAATCTTACTCCATTTGTTGACTCACTTATTGTTATTCCAAATGATAAACTTTTAGAAAATTCAAAACCAAATATAACAGTTCAAGAAGCATTTAAAAAAAGTAATCAAGTTCTTTTTACTGCTGTTAAAGGAATGACTGATCTTATGCTCGCCAAAGGACTTATAAATTTAGATTTTGCTGACATAAAATCTCTTCTTTTGAATTCAGGAGAAGCAATTTTAGGATTTGGTGAAGGCTCTGGTGAAAATAGAGCATATAAAGCTGCTATAGCTGCTGTTGATTCCTCTCTTTTTGAAAGAACGATGATGGGTGCTACAAAACTTCTTGTTAATATCATAGGTCCTAAAGATTTAAATCTCATGGAATCTAGCGTTATCGTTGATACTATGAAACAAGAATGTGCAGCTGATATTGACGATGTTCTCTTTGGAGTTTCAATCGACGATAACTCCTTAGATACTTTAAAAGTTATTTTAGTCGCCAATACATTTTCAAATATAAAAAAAGGACTTTAAAAAAGTCCTTTTTTAATCTAATCTATCTTTATATTCCTGTGGTAATGGAAGTTCTATTTTTAAATCATATTTTGGAATTTCACAGTAATATGAGAATAAAAACATACTTTTACCTGCTTTTCCATATTTTCCATCTCCAACTATCGGATGACCTAAACTCGAAAGTTGAACTCTCAATTGATGTGTTCTTCCTGTTTCTAGTCTTCCTTCTAAAATAGTTTTCTTTTTTCCTCTTTTTAAAACTTTAAAGTAAGAGATACTTTCTTTTGCTCCCTCTTCATATGAATCAAGCTCTACTACTTTTGTATCCTCTTTCTTTAAATATGTTTTAAGAGTAAATCTATCTTTTGATACTACTCCATCTACAAGAATATAGTATTTCTTTTCAGTATTACCTTCTCTTACCTCTTCAGCTAACTCTCTAGTTACAGTTAAATTTTTAGCACCTATTACTAATCCCGATGTTGATTTATCAATTCTATTTACAAAATTAAATTCATCCGTTTTATAATAACTTTTAAATAACTCTGAAAGTCCATATTCATGGCCACTTCCTTTATGCATAACCATATCAGCTTCTTTATTAAATATAACTATCTTCTCATCTTCATAGACAATACCTTTTTTTAAACTTTCCATATCTTTTGGTGATATTTTCATAAATGATTTAACCTCTGTTTCTCCTCCAGTAAGTAAAACTTTTACAATATCGCCCTCTTTTAACCTGTAGTTTTCTTTAGATTTTTTTCCATTAACTTTTATTTTCCCAGTTCTAATACCTTTAAAAATTTCAGTTAACGGTGTATTTTCATACTTCTTTCTCAAGAATCTATCTAACCTAACTTCATGAAAACTAGAATCTATTACATATTCCATAACTACTCCCTATAAACATTTATACTTTGTACTATTCCAAGCATAGCAAAAGCAAATAAAAATGACGTTCCACCATAACTCATAAGAAGAAGTGGTAAACCTGTTACTGGCATTATTCCTGTTACCATTCCTATATTTATCACTATATGGAAAAAGAAAATTGCAGATATTCCATAGCAGATAAGTTTTCCATATCCGTCTGATTTATCCCCTATTCTCATTATTCCCCATAACAATAAAATATAAAGAACTAATAAAACACAACCACCGATTAAGCCTCTTTCCTCTAGAAATACTGCTGCTATAAAATCTGTATGTGATTCTGGTAAAAATCTTAATTTACTTTGAGTTCCTTGTAAAAATCCTTTTCCAAAAATCCCACCTGATCCTACTGCTATCATTGACTGAGTAACATTCCATCCACTTCCCAACAAATCTGCTTCTGGATTTAAAAATGTCAATACTCTTTCTTTTTGATAATCTTTTAGCAAGAAAAAATACCCTATTGGTGCCATTGATATCCCTGCTATTGCCAATAAAATAATAGTTTTCCAATCTATCCCATTCATGAAAACTAAAACTAAGTATAAAAAGATTATAACTAACGATGTTCCCAAGTCTGGTTGTGCAGCTATAAGTAAAAATATAGGAATAATATGAAGGCTTGTTGCCATAATATTTTTCAATCCTGAAAATTTACTATTAAACTTAGTTGCTAAAACTTCAGAGAATGTTAGCACTATAAATAATTTTGAGAACTCAGATGGCTGAATTGTTATAAATCCTAAATCTATCCATCTTTGAGCTCCTAACCTTTTATCTCCAATAACAAAAACTAATAATAAAAAGATTACATTTATTAGATAGATAATTTTATAATATTTTCCATATACTCTATAATCTATAAATGAAAAAGTAAAATATGTTACAACTCCTAGTCCTATCCAAACAATCTCTTTGTAAAAAAATGATGTTCCTCTGTGTATTGTTGCACTATATACTGTTAATGAACTTATTAACACTATGCACAGTGCAATGTATAAAACCATGTTTTTCATTTTTTTTATTCTTTTTACTGTCACCACTAAATCATGATTTTTTCCCATTGATTTCTCCTATTTCCCTGTATGACCAAATCCACCTTCAGCTCTAACAGTTGTAGATAACTCTTTTACCTCTTCAAATTCCATTTTGTAAACTTTTTGAAGAACTAATTGTCCTATTCTCTCTTCAGGATTTATAACAAACTCCTCATTACTTAAATTAATTAATATAACTCCAACCTCTCCTCTGTAATCAGAATCGATTGTTCCAGGTGTATTCACTAAAGTTATACCATGCTTTAATGCCAGTCCACTTCTAGGTCTAACTTGCACTTCATATCCATAAGGAATCTCCATTTTTATTCCAGTTGGAATTAATTTTCTTTCCAATGTCTTTAATGTTACTGGTTCTGTAATATTTGCTTTTACATCCATTCCAGCAGCACCTTCAGTCATATATCTAGGTGCTTCAACACCGTTTTCTAAAACTAATTTTACAATAACTTTTTCCATTTTATCACCTTATATATTACCTAAAATAGTTTTAGATAACTTCTCCTCTACAAATATTTTTTTAGCAACTCTTTTAATATCTTCTAAAGTTACAGATTCAATCTCTTTAATTACAGATTCAATCTCTTTTACATATCCATGAACTAAATATGATCCAACCATTCTTGTCATTTTACCTTTACTGCTCTCTAGACCAAATGTAACCATACTTAAAAATTGATTTTTTGCTCTATTTAACTCTTTTTCTGTAATTCCATTTTCTTTCAACTCTTTCAGTTCATTTTCAATGATTGATATAACCTCTTTATAATCCTCATGTGTAGTTCCTGCATACACAGTAAACAGTCCACCCTCATCAAAGTTAGATGTATATGAATATACCGAATAAGCTAATCCTCTTTCCTCTCTTATCTTTTGGAATAATCTTGAACTCATATTTCCACCTAAGACATTTGAAATAACAGACATCGCTATTCTATCCTCATCAACATTTGAAACTCCAGGGGTATTTAAACATAGATGAACTTGATTCGTTTCTTGAGATATTATTTTCTCACCAGAGTTTATAACCATTTCACCGTTATATTCTCTTGGAGTACTCTTATCTTTCAGTTGACCAATCCCTTCATTTAATTGCTTAAAGATTTTATCATGTTCTATATTTCCAGCAACTGCGATAACTAAATTTTCAGGTTTATACATATCAGAGAAGTATTTTAAAATAGCTTCTCTATCTATTTTCTTTAAACTTTCAATCGATCCCGCTATTTTTTTACTTTGAACTCCTGTTATTGCAAACTCTAAGTTTTCTTCATGAACTACTTCTTCTGGAATATCTTCATACATTCTAATCTCTTCGATTATTACATTTCTTTCTTTTTCAATATTCTCATCTGTAAAAGTAGAGTTTAAAAACATATCATTTAAAATATCTATTCCAACGTGTAAAGTATTTGATGTCATTTGAATGTAATACGCTGTTTTTTCAACACTTGTATAAGCGTTTATCATTCCACCTTGATTATCAATCTCTTCTGAAATCTCTTTAGCTGTTCTATTTGTTGTTCCTTTGAATAGTAGATGCTCTATAAAATGTGATATTCCCTCTTCACCAGGTAACTCATTTTTAACACCAGCTTTTACAAAAAATCCTAAACTTGCTGTATTTATACTTTTTATATCCTCTGTTAGTAATGTTATTCCATTATCTAACTTCTCTATATTTATACTCATTTTCCTCCCTAATATTCAGCTTTTCTCATGAAATATACTCCCAAACATAAAAATATAATATTTGGTATCCATCCACTTACAAATGGATTTAATATTCCATTTACACTTAAAGCTTCAAACGATGCTTGAACTATATAATATGAATAACCCAATCCGACACTTAATGCTATGCTTATAGCTGATGCTCCTCTTACATATCTACTTCCTAAAGATAACCCTAAGAACGAAACTATAAAAGCTGCAAAAGGAAACGAATATCTTTTCCCTAAAACTGCAAGAGATTCTTTTATATCTCCACCAGTTATACGAATATCTCTAATTGTTTTTGCAATCTCAGCGTTTGTCAATTCATCTGGATCACCTTGAATTGTTATAAAACTTGCTGGAGATTTATCCAACTCTAAATCGATATAATTTTTTTCAACTTTTTGAACTTTATTTTCAAAATTATTAATAACTGCATCTTTTAATACCCAAACATTTTTCTCATTATCAAAAACTCCACTTTTAGCAGTTATTATCTCTTTAATATTTTGAAAACTATCATCTAACTTTATAATCTCTAAAGTGTTTCCTACATTTTTAACTCTATCAACTCTTTTAATATAATAAACTATATTTTTTTCTGTTCTCAAAAATGCATTGTTTTTTGTGGCTGGTAAGACTCTTGCTGAAACATCTCTTCCCGCTCTTATTGCTCTACTTTTAGCTAAAGCAAAAGGATGAACTTTATTCATGACCTGAAAAACAATTAAAGAGATTAGAAATGATAAAATTATAGGAAATCTTACAATTCTTCTAAAACTTATTCCAGATGTTTTTAATGATATTATCTCTAAATTAGATGCCATTCTATTTATACACATCAACGATCCTAAAAGAATAGCTAGCGGAGTAACCTCTATAAATATTTTAGGCAATAGGTATAATATATATGTTATTGATTCAGAAACAGTCATTCTTCCCGCTGTTATATATCTTATTATTTTAAAAAGTTGACTTAGTATAAAAATATTTATAAATGCAATCAAGCTAAGTAAAAATGATTTTAAAAAGTTTTTACTTATATATAAATCTAATTTTTTCATTTAGCACCACCTGCTTTTCTTTTATATAGTAATAATGTCCCACCAACTAATAATAAATTTGGTAGCCAAACTCCTACATAAGGTGATACTATCGCCTTATTTGCCATTACCATTCCAACATTTAAAAATACAATATAAGTAAAAATTACCCCTAAACTTATTCCAAAACTTGCACCTTTACCACTTCTATGATGACCTATTGACAGTAAAACTCCTAAAACAGCTAATACAACTGTTGAAAGAGGTATTGCAATCTTTCTATTTATCTCTACTAGATATGGAATTTTTTCATTTTTCTCTTTGTTTTTCAATCCTTTAAACAAATCTTTTATTGACATAGCCTCAATATCTTTCACTTCAATACTTATCTCTTGGAAATACGAACTAAGAGGTATTTTTTTCTCTTGGAACTCCCCTTCTAACTTTAAAGTTCCATCAGGATTAAATGTGTAAAATTTTGAATCTTCTAATACCATATTTACATTTTTCCAATACGCTTTATCTCCTAGCAATATTGTAGGATAGATGTCTTTATTATCTTTTTGGAATATTAAAACATTTTGAGCTTCATTAGTTTTTCTATCTATATTATCTATATACAGACTATATTCATCCACTTCATCTATCAAAATCCTCTCTTTCAATTGAAAAACAGGGTTTTCATAAGCTATTTTCATTGTGATTTCTTCTAATTTAGCAAATGATCTTGGGATAATACTTTCTTGTAGAAAGAAAATAAATAAAGTTATTACTGAAGCCAATATTATAATTGGCTTCAGTATATCCTTTAAAGACATTCCTATTGAACTCATAGCAGTAGCTTCACTTGTCCTCGTAAATTTAGAAAATGTTATCATCACTCCTAAAAATACGCCCATAGGTATTGTTTGAGATAAGATTGGAGGAAGATAAAATGATAATATTCTCATAACATCAATTAAAGATATCCCTTTAACTATAATATTCTCCATAAGAGATACTATTATCTCTATCAAAAATATAAATGTAAATAGAGATACTCCAAATATTATTGGCATTTTTACATCTTCCAATATATATTTTTCTATTATTTTCATTTCTTTCTCCTAAAACATTTTATTAAAATATTTTTCTACTAATTCTTTTCCTTTAATATAATTAAGTTCAGATTTTAGCTCTTTCGGTAGATACTCTTCTAGATGATAAGATTTCTCTAAAAAAACTTCATTCGTTTTACTTTCAATTCCATATTTTTTTAAAGTTGTATATTTTTGTGCCGAGTAATTAAAAATAAACAGTACTATTACTGATACAATTAATCCTTTAACTAATCCAAATACGCCTCCAAGACCTCTTGATAAAAACCCTTTGCTTTGTGCTTTTAAAATAACACCTATGAAGAACATCAAAATAGCTATTGCAAAATAAGAAGCTATAAAAGTTCCTATATATGTCAGTAAAAAATTATTTTCATTATGACTTATTGATAACTTGTCCATAACAATTGGTGTAAATTTTTGAGCTATTATAAAATCTATAAAGATTCCAAATATTGAAAAAAATTGTAATAAAAATCCATCTTTCAATCCTTCAATTACTGCAAATATAAGTATTATTGCTATTAATATATCTAAGTACATAATTATTCCCCCTTAAATTAATTATTTACTACTTTTACCCATAAAGCTTTTAAATATAAAGTTTCTGGAACATGTAATATCCATGGATGATCTTCTGGTTGATAGTTAATTCCAATCACTTGTAATAACTTTCCATTTTTAGAAGCTGCCATTCTTGTAACTTCTATTAAATCTTGAAGACTCATATGATATGCACAAGTAATAACCCCTACTATTCCTCCATCCTCTATTAGCTTAAAGCTCTCGTCACAAAGACTAAAGAACATATCTCTTCCTCTTGGAACATCTATTCTTTTCTTTATTAGCGAAGGTGGATCTAATGTTATTACATCGAATTTCTCTCCTCTATTTGCTAATATTTTTAGCATTAAGAAAGCATCCCCTTCTGCTGTTTCAAACTCATTTGTAAACTCATTTAATGCGTAGTTTTCTTTACATAATTCTAATGCATGAGGTTCTTTATCTATCGCTACAACTTTCTTACATCCCTCTTTTAATGCAGCTACAGAGAATCCTCCACTACTTGAGAATACATCTAAGAATCTTGTATTTTCATTTAAATACGGTCTAATAAACTTTCTAGAATCTCTTTGATCTAAGAAGAATCCTGTCTTTTGTCCATCAACTATATCAACTAAATACTTTAATCCGTTATCTTCCATTACTATTCTATCAGGAATCTCTCCATAAATAATTCCAGTTTGTTGCTCTACACCTTCGTGAGTTCTATTTTCAACATCACTTCTCTCATATATTCCTTTTGGTTTCATAACTTTTTTAATTGCATTGATTATCTCTTGTCTAAAAGCTACTTCTAATCCAGAATTTCTAAATTGTACAGATACATATTTATCAAACTTATCTATTATTAATCCTGGAATTCCATCTGCTTCTGAGTAAAATGCTCTTACACAGTTAGTTTCTGCTAATATGTGCTTTCTTTTTTCATAAGCTCTTTTTATTTTATCTAAAATAAGTGTTTTATCAACAGCTACATCTTTTGTCGTTAACATTCTTACGTAAGCATTTGTTGATTCTGCCACATATCCTTTTCCAACAATCTCTCCATCTGTTGTACAAACCTCAACTATATCTCCATTTTCTATTTTTCCAAATGTATCTGCAATCTCATCTTTAAAAACATTTGGGTAAAAATTCCTGATTTTTTTCTCTTTTCCTGATTCTAATATTACTTTTGCCATTTCTTTCTCCTTTAGATTTTTCCTATTAAACTATTTATCAAATAAGGTTTTCCATCTCTTAAGTAAACTCTACTTACTCTTCTACTCAATCCTGTGAACAGTTCATAAATTGATGAGCCAACTATTTTTGATTTTTCAAAAATATCCTCTCCCATTACAACTACTTCATCTCCTGCTTTTACCTTATCTTTTAATTCTTTTGGGATTTTTACCATCAGCATATCCATGCAAACTTTCCCAACTATTTTACATTCTACTCCATGAATATTAACAGTACCTTTATTCGATAGCTCTCTTCTAAATCCATCAGCATACCCTACTGTTATAGTTGCTATCAAATCTCCTACATATCCTTTTCCTACTCTTCCATAAGATATATCTATATCCTCTTTTAGCTCTTTAATAAAAAGAATTCTACTTTTTAAAGTAAATACTCTTTTTAAACCTTCTATTACTCCCTCTCCATAAACACCATACATAATTACTCCAGCTCTAACCAAGTTACTTTGAGGAATTTTAGAAAACTTTAATATCCCACCACTATTAAGAATATGGATATATTTTATCTCTTCTAATTTTTCAAAATATTTAAATTTTTCTAACTGTATTTTTGTATAGTTTACCGATTCATCATCTGACTCATCTGAAACCGATAAGTGAGAATACACACCAACTACATCTATATTTTTTAATTTACAGATATCAATTGCCTTTTTGGCTTCATCTATTGTAAACCCTACTCTTCCCATTCCTGTATCTACTTTTATATGGACTTTCAATGAAAGATTATTCTCATAGACATACTCTATTTGAGAAAAGTCAGTTAAAGTAACTTGGAGGTTTTTTTCTTCAGCTTCTTTTAACTCTTCGTTAAAAGTTCCCGCTAAAATTAAAACTTCATTTTCAAATCCACTATTCCTTAACTCAATTCCCTCTTCTAAAGATGAAACTCCAAATATTTTTACTCCCATATTTGAAAGTTCTTTTGCTATTGTGACTGCTCCCATTCCATAGGCATCTGCTTTTATAATTGCCATTATGTCTCTGTCATGAGATAGTTCTTTTATTTTTTTTATATTGTATTCTAAGTTATCTAGATCTATCTCTGCCCACGTTCTCATTGCTTCCTCCAACTTCTTATTAAGTAGATTAAGCCACCTTTTTCAGGTGGCTTTTTTGTTATACTACAATTTTTTCCTCTGGATCTGAATTATCATCTTCGTCATCTTTTCTTGGCTCATATTTTTCATCTCTTTTTTTCTCAAAAAGATATACTAACGGAGCTGCAATATATAATGAAGAATATGTTCCTACACCTATTCCAACTAATAGTGTTGTCGTAAATGTTCTTAAACTATCTCCACCAAAAACTAATATTGCTACTAAAGCTAACAATGTTGTCACCGAAGTATTAATTGATCTTACTAAAACCTGATTTAAACTTCTATTTAATACTTCTCCAAAAGTCATATCAGATTTTTTTCTTAAACTTTCTCTAATTCT
Organism: uncultured Cetobacterium sp.; assembly: GCF_945952365.1. Taxonomy (GTDB): domain Bacteria; phylum Fusobacteriota; class Fusobacteriia; order Fusobacteriales; family Fusobacteriaceae; genus Cetobacterium_A. Next base: position 108,736 of record NZ_CAMFHX010000004.1, on the reverse strand, counting down.
ATCATATATTATAATTGTATCATTTATAGAATATCCTAGAATTGTTAATATTGCTGCTATAAAAGGAGTATCTATTTCATATCCTAATAGTGCGATTACTCCTAGAGCTGCTGTCACATCATGAAGTAGTGTTAAAATTCCTGCTATTGCAAATTTGAATTCATATCTCATAGTTATATATATAACTATTAATAATCCTCCAATTACTAATGCGTAAATAGCTGATGTTTTTAACTCCTGTCCTATAGTTGCTCCAACTTTTTCAGCTCTTTCTAATTTATATTCACCCATATCTTTAAGTTTTGTTAGTAACTCTTGTGTTTGAACTTCTGTCATCTCTGCAGTTCTTATAATTACGTTATTATCAGCCTGAGAAACTTGAACTTTTCTAGCTGTTGAAGATAGCTGTGGTATTTGAACAGCTAACTCGTCTAGTTCTTTATTTATTCCAGCTAAAGTTATATCATTTGTATAGTTTAATTGGATTAAACTTCCACCTGTAAAATCTATTCCATAGTTTAATCCTTTTACAAAGAACATCCCAAGGAATACAATAAAAGATATTGTTGATAACATTATCCATTTTTTACTATGCTTTATTACCTCAATATACATCTACTTACCCCCTTTTCACACCGAAGAACTCTGTTCTTTTTATTTTGAATATATCTACCATAGTTGTTAACAGAACTTTTGTTATAAAAATAGCTGTAAGCATTGACGCTACTGTTCCTATTGTTAAAGTTACTGCAAACCCTTTCACAGTTCCTGTTCCAAACATAAATAATACTAAAGCTGTTAATAATGTTGTAACGTTAGCATCTATTATCGAAGCTATACCTTTACTAAATCCAAGCTTAATTGCTCCTGCAATAGTATTTCCTAACTTTAACTCATCTTTTATTCTTTCAAATATGATAACGTTAGCATCCACTGCCATACCTGCAGAAAGAATCATACCCGCTATACCTGGTAAAGTTAAAGTTGCATCTATAAAGTTTAACATTGCGAACATCACAAGTCCAAAACTTAATAAAGCTAAATCCGCTACAAATCCTGGTAATCTATACATGAACAACATGAATACTCCGATTAATCCCACAGCTACCATAGCTGCTGTTTTACTCTGAGCAATTGATTCATCTCCTAAAGATGCTCCAACTATTCTTGTTTCGATTATCTCAGCTTTAACTGGTAAAGCTCCTGCATTTAAAAGTGTCGCTGTTTTTTTAGCTTCATCTGGAGTATAGTTTCCTGTGATTACCCCATTACCACTTGGAATCTCACTGTTTATTGATGGTGCTGTTTGAACCTCTCCATCAAGAGTAATTGCTAATCTTCTTCCAATATTCTCTCTTGTTATTTTTGCGAACTCTTTAGCTCCTTCGATACTCATTTCAAATTGTATTTGAGGTCTTCCTAAGTTATCATAAGACACTTCTGCCTTTTTTAAAGCTCCACCTGTTAATAGTGTTGGTCCTAATGAACCATCATCATTCATTATTTTAAACTCCATTAAAGCTGTCTTACCAATCATATTAACTGCTTCTTCTGAGTCGCTAACTCCAGGTAACTCTATTATAACTCTATCCATACCTGCTCTTTGTACAACTGACTCTGCCACTCCAAGACCGTTTATTCTTCTATCTAGAACCTCTATTAATCTATTCATTGCATCGTCATCTAACTGTGCTCCAGATTCTGGTTGAGCTTGTAATACTACATAAACTCCACCTTTTAAATCTAGTCCTAACTTAGTTGGCTTCACAACAGCTAGCCACCAAGAACACACTAGTATAACTAATACAAAAAATAGTTTTGTCATCCCCTTAAAATTCATGTTCGCCTCCACTTAGTTATTTTTTCATGTCTAAAAAAGTTTGTAGTATAATAGCTGCTGCTACTTTATCAACTACTTTTCTTTTCTCTTTGGCTCCCCTTAAATTTGTTTCGTTTAACATTCTATCTGCTGAAACAGTGGAAAGTCTTTCATCTACTTCAAAGAATTCTAATCCTTCAATAGATTTGTTCAATTTCTCCATAAATTCTCTTACTTTTTCCGCTTGACGCTTCTCTGTTCCATCTAAACTTTTCGGGATTCCAATTACTATAGATTTAGTATTTTCCTCTCTACATAGTTCAGCGATTCTTTTTACTGCCTTTGTCTTTCTTCTATCTATTACTTCTAGGGGAGCGGCTACCATCCCCATTAAATCTGATTTTGCCACTCCAATTCTTACATCTCCTACATCTAAAGAAAGATATCTTTTATACATAAAATCTTCCTCCAATTATAATGAATTTGCTAAAATCTCCTTAACTGCAGCTAAAGCTTCTTTAACTTTTGCTCCATTTTTTCCTCCAGCTTGTGCGAAGTCAGGTCTTCCTCCACCATTTCCTTCAGCTATCTTAGCAGCTTCTCTTACTAAATCTCCAGCTTTTACTTTTCCGATTAAATCTTTTGTTACTCCAATTGCAAATATAGCTTTATCGTTATTTGATCCTAAAGCGATTACACAACTTCCTAACTTATCCTTTGCCTTATCAACGATCTCTCTTAATGAATCAGCTTCTTTATCTGTAAAGTCTTGTACTAAAACTTTAACTCCGTTTATCTCTTCAACTTGGTCAAATAAAGAACTTGCTTCGAATGTTGCTACTTTAGCTTTTAAAGTTTCAACCTCTTTTGCTAAATCTCTTACTTCTTCAACAACTTTTTCAGATCTCTCTTCAACTTTGTTTACATCAGTTTTTAAGTTTTTAGCTACTCTTTTCATTGTTTTTTCCATCTCTAAAACAGATAAGTATGCTTTATAACTTGTTTGAGCTTCTATTCTTCTTACTCCAGCTGCTACTCCAACCTCTGAAACTATTTTAAACATACCAATTTTACTGATATTGTTTATATGAGTTCCTCCACAAAGTTCCATTGAGTAATCTCCAATAGTTACTACTCTAACTTCATTTCCATATTTATCTCCAAATAAAGCTGTAGCTCCTTTTGCTTTAGCATCATCCATAGACATAACATCAGCATTTACTGCTGTAGCCATAAATATTCTTTCGTTTACTGCTTTTTCAACTTTCTCTAACTCTTCAGCTGTTAATCCCTCATAGTGATTGAAGTCAAATCTTAATCTATCTGCTCCACAAGATGAACCAGCTTGTTGAACATGAGTTCCTAATACATCTTTTAAAGCTTGGTGTAATAAGTGAGTTGCAGTATGGTTTTTAGCAACCTCTTCTCTTCTAACTGGATCAACAGTTAAGTTTAATAGAGTTCCCTCTACTAACTCCTCTATTCCACTTTCAATCTCAACAACATGAGTGTAAATCTCTTTTTGCTTTTGAACATCTAAAACTTTAGCTACTAAGTTTTCTCCCTCTACGATTCCGTGGTCAGCTTCTTGTCCTCCCGACTCTGCATAGAATGGAGTTTGATCAAATATTAAAGCATATCTATTATCTTCTAAAGCTCTTACACTTAAAAGAGTTGCAGCAGTCATTAAGTCACAGTATCCTGTAAACTCTGTTTTTCCATGCTTATCATAGAACTCTTCAATAAAGCTATCTTGTCCCTTTTCCATTACAACAGTTCTTGATGATCTAGCTTTTTCTCTTTGCTCTTCCATCTTCTCTACAAACTCTTCATTTGAAACTTCTATTCCGTTTTCTTCACAAATCTCTTCTGTTAATTCATATGGGAATCCATAAGTATCATAAAGCTTGAATGTAACATCTCCTGAAAGTTTTGTTTCACCTTTTGCTTTAGCTTCGTTTATCTCATTTGTTACTAATTGCATTCCTTGATCTAAAGTATTAGAGAATTTTTCCTCTTCTATCTTTACAACCTTTTTGATGTGCTCTATATTCTTTCTTAACTCTGGATACGCTTCTTCCATCATCTCTACAACTTTATCTACCATCTCATACATGAACAGTTCTTTTCTTCCTAAAAGTCTTCCGTGTCTTACAGCTCTTCTTAATATTCTTCTTAAAACATAACCTCTTCCTTCGTTAGATGGTATTACTCCATCGTTTACTAAGAATGTTACAGCTCTTGAATGATCTGTTATTACTTTTAATGAGAAGTCCTTTTCAGGTGCTACTCCGTACTCAGTGTTAGTTAATCTTCCAGCCTCTTGAACGATTGGGAATAATAAGTCTGTTTCAAAGTTATTAGATTTACCTTGAACCATCGCTGCTACTCTTTCTAGTCCAGCACCAGTATCTATATTTTTCTTTGGTAATGGTTGTAATGATCCATCTTCCATTCTGTTCCACTCAGTAAATACTAAGTTCCAGATTTCGATAAATCTATTATCTGTTCCTTCATCACCTAATTTAGAGTTTTCATCTCCACCATAAGCTGCTCCTAAATCCACATGTATCTCTGAACATGGTCCACAAGAACCTGTAGGTCCTGCTGCCCACCAGTTTTCTGATTCTCCCATTCTTACAATTCTCTCTTTAGGGAAGTTACACTTTTCTATCCATATTTTTTCAGCTTCATCATCTGTTGTGAAAACTGAAACCCATAGCTTATCTTTTTCTAATTTTAATACTTCTGTTATAAACTCCCAAGACCAAAGAATAGCCTCTTCTCTGAAATAATCTCCAAATGAGAAGTTTCCTAACATTTCAAAGAATGTGTGGTGTCTAGCTGTTCTTCCAACATTTTCTAGATCGTTTGTTCTAATACATTTTTGATAAGTTGTCACTCTTGGAGTTGGTGCTTCTTTTTGCCCTAAGAAATAAGGCTTGAATGGTACCATTCCTGCAACTGTTAATAAAAGAGTTGGGTCATCAGGAATAAGTGATGCACTTTCAAAATGCTTATGAGCTTTTTCTTCAAAAAACTTTATAAATTGACTTCTAATTTGATTACCTGTTAACATATTTTTGTTTCCTCCGCTATATTTTTAAAAAATTTTATTTAATCTAATTTAAAGTTTTCCCCTAGATAAACTTTTTTAGCCATTTCATTATTGGCTATCTCTTCTGGAGTTCCACTTATTAAAACTTTTCCATTGGCCATTATATAGGCTTTCTCTGTGATGGATAGAGTTTCTCTAACCGAATGATCTGTTATTAATATTCCCAAACCTCTTTGTTTTAAGTATCTAATAATCTGTTGAATATCTTCAACTGCTATTGGGTCAACTCCAGCAAAAGGTTCGTCTAGTAAGATAAAATCAGGATCATTAGCTATAGTTCTAGCTATTTCAACTCTTCTTCTCTCTCCACCAGAAAGAGAGTATCCCATCGATTTTGCTACATGAGTCAATTTAAACTCCTCTAAAAGCTCTTGCATTTTTTTTACCTGCTCGCTTTTAGGTAATCCCTTCATCTCTAATATAGCTAATATATTATCTTCTACAGATAGATTTCTAAAAATAGATGGTTCTTGAGCTAGATATCCAATTCCCATGTCAGCTCTTTTGTACATTGGATAATCTGTTATATCCACTTCATTTATAAAAACTTCACCTTTTTCAGGCTTTACAATCCCGGTTATCATGTAAAACGTTGTTGTTTTTCCAGCTCCGTTTGGTCCTAAAAGGCCTACAATCTCACCTTTTTTAACCTCTAAACTCACTTCATTAACAACTTGTCTCTTTTTATAACTTTTACATAAACCTTGAGCAACTATACTTCTCATAGATTCTCCTTATTTTTTTATAATTTTGTTATATCCTGAATTTATTTGATTTTTATTAGTGATACTTTTACTTTCATTTGCTTTATAGTCTACAAATACATTTCCTCTAGCTTTAGCTTTATTCGTTTTCATATCATAATCAACCTCATCGGCAGTTATAATTGAATCTCCATCATCAACGAATACATCGCCTCTTAACTCTGCTAAGTTTTCTTTGTTTTTTAACTTAGCTTTTGTTGAAGTCGCATTTAAAGTTTTATCTTTATCTTTTCTTACAATAACAACTTTTCCTACTAAATCGATTACCTCTGTATTAAGATTTCCAGTCATTATATTTGCAGTTACTGTTGTTACTACTCCATTCGCATCTTTCATGATAACTTTTGTATTATCTTTTCCAAACACTAATTTTTTCTCTGGTTGAATCTCTAAATAATCTGAATAAAGTGTCGTTCCTTCTTTTTCAACAACAGCATTTTTTCTAATTTCAACTCTTTGAATCTCGTTCTTACCAGTAGCATTCTTTTTAAAATATGCTCTTACGAAATCTCCTTTAAAGTTTACAGGTACACCATCTTGATAGATTCTACCTGAAACATTCCCAATGAAATCTAAATTCATATTATTTAAAGTACCCTCAACTCTATCTCCTTTAAATTCTTCATTTAAATTAGATTTTATAACTACTGTTTCTCCTGTTAAATAACTACTTTTTTTATTTAACTCTCCATTTTTCATATCGATATTATAATCTGTATACTTTATATTTATAGGCAGATTTGATTTTGCTATTTCAGTATTTTGATTATATTGTAACCGCTCACCCTTTAAAGTTGAAATATCATCTTTAATCTCTGCATTACCTTCTAATATAAACTCTCCCTGAGAAACAAAGTACTTTATTATATCACTTTTTGAAGCATTCTTCACATCTTTTCCACTAAATTTTTCACCAGTGAATATTTTTTTATCAGTTTCATACACACCATTGTACATTTTTCCATTGCTTTTCTTAACAACATCTTCAAATATAATCTCTCCTGGTATATAAATCTTTTGATCTTTAATTTGATAATCAGCTGAATTTGCATTAGCAACAACATCTCCACTTGTTAGAACAAGTTTATCTCTCATTTTTACAAACTCATTTTCTTTGAATTCACCAGTTGTTGAAACAACTTTAGTTTCACCCTTTTTGTCTATAGCTACTAAATCTTTCTCTACAGTTCCTATTCCTGTTTTTTGATTAAACTCTAAATTTGTTCCTTCTACAGAGTTATTTGTACTTACATATTTAAATGCTCCAAAAGATTTAAATATCTCTGTTGTTAAGTTATATTCACCCTTCAATCCTTCAAAGCTATCTTTTTCAAGTTTTCTTTTTAAAATATACTTTTCAGGCAGATAAACAAATCCTTTTTTTCCTAAATAATCTACCTTTGAGCTTTCAAAAATATAGTTTCCATCCTCAAAATGAGCATCTCCATCGACTAAATAACTTTCTTCATCTCTATCAAAATCAACTCTGTCTCCTGAAGCAGTTTGATTTTCAACTAAATCTTTTATTGTTCCTTTTAAAACATAACCTTTTCCAGTCAGCTTATTATAAAAGAAGCTTTCTCCTTTGCTGTCATATTGATCACTAAAGTATGAGTATCCATCTTTTAAATAAAGCTCTCCTGTTACTGTTTGATATTTTAAATTTTTAGTTAAGATTTTATTAGTCGGACTTGCATACTCTATATTTTTATCCGATATTAACTCAAGATCTTTTGTATCTGTTGAGTATATAGCCATATCAGCTTTTAACTTTCCTCCATCGCTATCGGTTCCATTTACATCTCCTTTTATAACTAACTTCTTAGTTACTTTGTTGTAAATTCCATCATCACCTACAAAAGAGTATACTCCATTACTACCTTTAATCTTTCCATTGAAATTGATATTATCTCCACCATCTGAAGTTATACTTTCCATATCAATTTTATATCCATCTGCTACTACATACACATTTTTACTAATTTTAAAAGATTCAGTTTTATCATTTAAACTTAAATCCTCTCCATATAACTTTATTCCGTTATAATCCAATTCAAAAGGATTTGAACTAGTTAATACATTTGTTTTCGTATCATATCTTAACCCTTTAAAGTTTCCACTTAAAATCCCTGAGCCATCGCCTAGATTACTTCCTGATAAAAATGCTTGTCCCTCTATATTCATAATTTTATCTTTATCATTATACTTAGCTTGTTGAGCCGATAGTGTTATATTCTTTGTTTTAAAGCTTACATCTCCAGATAAAGTTACATTTTCCATTTTTAAATCACTTTTAAAATTCTTTCCAGAAACTTCTAATTCCTGCTCTTTATTAAAAGCTGTTACACCTATCGTTGATTCTATCTCTCCATTTTCTTTCGTATACTTAGCTTCTTGAGTTTCAAACTCCCAACCATTTAAACTTTTTCCAAGAATATTAGATTTCAATAAAAGGTTTTTTCCTGCATCTAAAATTGCATTATCTCCCGTTAAAATCATTCCATCTAGAACTGCCTTTGCTTTTTCAAAAGTTGTTTCATTTGTCTTTATAAAATCTTTCTGTTTTTCTGCTTCTATATGATAACCCTCTGTATCATATACTGCACCTGTTGTTTCTATTATTTCCTCTTTTTTCTCTATTTTTTTCTCATCACCAAAATAATTGAAATATCCCAAAACCAACGCTGCTGCTATAACAATTCTATAGGCCAACTTTTTCTTATCCATACTGCCTCCTAGTTTAAGATACGTTTTAACTCATTCAGCTTTAAAAAGGCATCCAAAGGTGTCATTTTATCTAACTCAGCCTCTTTTAAAAGACGTAGAACTATTCTTTCTTCATTTTCCAACTGAACAATATTTTCTTCTATTTTTTTTACTGGTTCCTCTTTTACTTCCTCTTTGAAATCTCCAAATAATATCAATTGCTCTTTTTTTACCTTTTTTTCTATAATCATCTTTCTATTTTCTAAAACTTTTAGCATCTCTTTAGCTCTTTCTAGAATCTCTTTTGGAAGTCCTGCTAATCTAGCAACCTCTATTCCATAAGATTTATCCGCTCCACCTTTAACAATCTCCCTTAAAAAAGTAATTTCTTTTTCATCCTCTTTTACTTCAATTCTAAAGTTTGCTGACTTATTTAATTTTGATTCTAATTGAGTCAATTCATGGTAATGAGTTGCAAATATAGTTTTAGCTTCAATATTATCGTGAATGTACTCTGTTATTGCTGTAGCTATTGATATTCCATCAAAAGTTGAAGTTCCTCTTCCAATCTCATCTAAAATAATAAATGAATCTTTTGTTGAGCTATTTACAATATTAGCAACTTCACTCATCTCTAACATAAATGTAGATTGCCCAGTCACTAAATCATCACTTGCTCCAATTCTTGTAAATATTTTATCCACTATTCCTATTTTAGCATATTCAGCTGGAACATAACAACCCATATGTGCCATAATTAGAATTAATGCAACCTGTTTCATATAAGTAGATTTTCCCGACATATTCGGTCCTGTTAAGATTATAAGGTTTTTTTCATTATTTAGAACAATACTATTTTTTATAAACTTTTCTCTACCTACTAATTGCTCAACTATAGGATGTCTTCCTCCTATAATTTCTAACTCTCCATCTGTAGTTATCTCAGGCTTAACATATCCATTTTTAGTTGCAATGTATGCAAAGTTTGAAACTACATCTAAATACGCTATTTTATAAGCTAACTCATGAAGAACCTTTCTATACGCTTTTACCTCTTCTGAAATATCTTTGAATAACATATACTCTAGATTTTCAATCTTATCCTTTGCATTTAAAACTTTCTCTTCATAAATCTTTAAATCTTCAACAATATATCTTTCAGCATTAGCTAAAGTTTGCTTTCTTATATAATCATCTGGTACTAAATGAATATTTGCTTTTGTAATCTCTATAAAATATCCAAAAACTTTATTATATTTTATCTTTAGACCTTTAATTCCTGTTCTTTCTCTCTCTCTATTTTCAATCTCTAAAATAGTATCTTTTCCATTGTTAGAGATGTTATGCAGTTCATCTAAATCAGAGTTATATCCCTCTTTTATCATTCCACCCTCTCTAACAGAAAATGGAACTTCATCCTTTATAGCTCTTTCTATCAAATTGTATATTTTAACTAATTCATCTAAAGCTATCTCAAAAATTGGAGCACCTTTTAATACCTTGTATATATCTAAACTATTTAAAATAGATTTTTTTAAAGCTACTAAATCTCTTGCATTTTCATTTCCTAAAACTAGCTTTCCTATAATTCTCTCAATATCATATATATTTTTTAATCTCTCTCTAACCTCTTCTCTCAAAAGAACATTCTCATAGAAGAAATCAATATCACTTTGTCTATCTAAAATTATCGATTTTGAAATTGATGGATTCTTTAAGAAATGCTTTAAAAGTCTACTTCCCATTGAACTTTTACAACTATCTAAAACCCACTGTAAAGTACCTAACACTCCATTTTCTCTCGTCGATGCTACAATATCTAAATTTCTTTGAGTAGTCAGATTTAACTCCATAATATCTTCACTACCTGTATATACTATTTTATCTACTGGAATCTCATTTCCTTTTTGTAATTCCAACACATAATCTAATACCATTGCTGCAGCTTCTACTGCTACAACTTTTCCGTTTAAATCGAAACTATCTAAAGAGATAATCTTAAAATACTCTTTTAAATACTCTTCACTTTTTTTTACTTTTAAGCAAGAGTTAATATTTATTTTATTCAGTTGAGCAAATTGTTTCAACTCTTTTTCTAACTCTGGGTAAGAAACTTCATCAATTAGAACCTCTCTTGGAGAAACTTTATTTATCTCACCTAAAATTTTATAGACATAATCCTCTGTTTTTGGTTTTTCACTAGCTACAAACTCTCCAGTTGTTATATCTATATATGTCAATCCTATGATATCTTTTTTTAGTACAACTCCCATTAAGTAGTTATTACTTTTTTCATCTAAATACTCGGTATCAATTATTGTTCCTGGAGTTATTACTCTAACTACCTCTCTTTTTACCAACCCTTTTGTGGCTTTTGGATCTTCAACTTGTTCACATATAGCAACCTTATATCCTTTCGCCACAAGCTTTCCTATATACCCTGCCGATGAGTGATAGGGGATTCCCGCTAGGGGAACCTCCATACCTTTCTCTTTGTTTCTACTTGTTAAAGTTAATCCTAACTCTTTTGATGCAACTACTGCATCATTGAAAAACATCTCATAGAAATCACCCAATCTAAAAAATAGAATGCTATCTTGATTTTGTTCTTTTATCTCTTTATATTGAGCCATTAATGGCGTATCTGCTGACAAAAAATCACTTCTCCTTACTATAAATTTTCCTTTGCTTTCTCTAATAGAGCTACTAACTCATCATAACTATCTATCTGATTTATAGCCCCTTTCAGGAATGCTCCATTTCTTATTCCTTTTAAATACCAACAAAGATGTTTTCTTAATTCAAATAGAAATTTTTTATCTGGATTATCTAATTTAGCTTGAAGAGTATGCTTTATAGCCATATCCAGTCTCATCTCTGGTGTTAAAATTGTTTGAACCTCTCCTGTTTCAAACTTTTCTTTTATTTGTTTAATCAGCCAAGGGTTTCCACATATCCCTCTAGCTAGCATTATCCCATCTACTCCTGAATATTTTACTTTTTCATAAGCATCTTCAGCTGTAAATATATCTCCATTACCTATAACCTCTATATTTACACTCTCTTTTACCTCTTTTATAAGTTCCCAATCTGCGGTTCCACTGTACATCTGCTCTCTTGTTCTTCCATGAATTGTAATATGTTTACATCCAGCTTCTTCAGCTATCTGTCCTACTAACTTATGTTGCTTTAACCCTTTATATCCAACTCTTGTTTTCAGTGATAAATCAACATCGTCAGCTATATTAGCTTTTATTTCACATAAAATTTTCTTTATATGATCTGGATCCTCTAGTAAAGCTGCTCCATATCCATTTTTTATTATCTTATTCACAGGACAACCTGCATTTACATCTATATGCTTTACTCCTAACTTTTCAGTTATGTATTTAGCACTATGAACCATTTTGTCCACATCTCTTCCAAATATCTGAACAGCTTCACCATCTCTTATTTTTAAGATTTGATTTAAAGTCTTTTCGTTTTCCATCTCTAAGGCATTTATACTTACCATCTCTGTAAACATAAGATCTGGTTTATACTCATCTAAAATTCCTCTAAATGTATAATCTGTAACTCCAGCTAGTGGAGCAATATATATTTTCATTTTACCTCCAAAATAACACATTGTTATCCAAAAATTTTACCATATTTTCAAGAGTTTTTCAATGTTAAATAGCTTTTGAAATAACTCTAGTTTTCTAGCTTTCTTTGTATAAAAATTATATCATAAAAATTAAAATACCCCAAAATTTGGGGTATTTTCTAATCTTTCATTATATCTAATGTAGCTTTTCCATTCAAAGTTAAATCTGCAAAAATTTCACCTTTTCCATAATTCAATTTGTAATAAGCTGCTGCTGCTATCATAGCTGCATTATCAGTACAATAAGACATCGAAGGATAATTTACCTTCACTCCTATTTTTTCTGCTCTCTTAGTTAATTCACTTCTAAGTAATGAATTCGCTGCCACTCCTCCAGCTATTACAACTTGCTTTACACCTTTATCTTTAACAGCTTTCAAAGTTTTTTTACAAAGAATATCTACAACTTTCTCTTGGAATGAAGCAGATAAATCTTCTGGTTTAAAATCTTCACCTTTCATTCTAGCTTTATTGACAGCATTTATCACTGATGTTTTTATCCCTGAGAAACTAAAATCATATCCATCCACTTTTGGTTCTGGAATCTTGAGTGCATCTTTATTACCTTTATAATATAGCTTATCAACTATAGGTCCACCTGGATATCCAATTCCCATAACTCTAGCTACTTTATCATAACTTTCTCCAACAGCATCATCTAGTGTTGCTCCTAGATTTATAAAATTGTGTTGCTCATCAATATAGACTATATTTGTATGTCCTCCAGATACCACCAAAGCGATACATGGTAACTCTACATCATGTTCTATAAAGTTTCCATATATATGAGCTTTGATATGATGAACTGGAATAAGCGGAATATCATGCCCATATGATAACCCTTTAGCAAAAGATATTCCTACAAGTAAAGCTCCAATCAATCCCGGTGCATATGTTACAGCTATATAGTCCACATCATCCATTGTTATTTTTGCTTCTTCTAAACTTTCCTCTAGTATTGTAGCTATATTTTTTATATGATGTCTTGAAGCTATCTCTGGTACAACTCCTCCATACTCTTTATGTATATCTATTTGAGAAGAGATATTATTAGATAAAACCTCTTTACCATCTTTTAAAACAGATATCGACGTTTCATCACAAGATGTTTCTATTCCTAATATTATCATTGAACTCTCCTTCTTTTTTTACTTAATTATACCATATTTTTTATTAAAATATATAAAAAACTACCTTAGAACAAACTTGCTCTAAGGTAGCTAAAACTTTACTATTTAACTGATAAACCTCTACTTCTAAATATATTTTTAGCATTTTCAAATCTCTCTGCTGAAAGTTGCTCAACACCTTTTAAAGGATATTCTAAACCAACTTTTTGCCACTTGTACTCTCCTAAAGAGTGGTATGGTAAAACTTCTACCTTTTCTAGATTATCAAAATCTTTCAAGTAGTCAGCTAGTTTTTCTAACAACTCATCATTATCAGTGATTCCTGGAACAACAACGTGTCTTACCCACATTGGCTTTCCAATCTCTTTTAAATACTTTGCAAATTGTAAAGTAGGTTCTAAATCTACACCAGTTAACTCTTTATATTGTACTGAATCTATTGATTTTATATCTAGTAAAATTAGATCTGCATACTCTAAAGCTTCTTTAACTTTATCATTGAATAGATACCCTGAAGTATCAATCGCTGTATGTATCCCTTCTTTTTTACATAATCTCAATAGTTCCTTTACATACTCAGGTTGAGTTAACGGGTCACCACCGGTAACCGTAACTCCTCCTTTTTTTATAAAGTTTTTATATTTACAGATTTCTAAGAATGTTTCTTCAGGAGTCTCTAGAGATTTCGCATCCTCTTTTTTCCAAGTATCACAGTTATGACAATATTTACATCTCAAAGGACACCCTTGAGTAAATACAACATATCTAATACCTGGTCCATCTACAGTTCCAAAACTCTCGTGTGAGTGTATAAATCCCTTTTTCATTTCTTAGCACATCCTTTATATTACTTTATTAATTACATATTTCCGTTAATTGTTCTTGAAATAACGTCTAATTGTTGCTCTTTTGTTAATCTTACAAAGTTAACTGCGTATCCAGAAACTCTGATTGTTAATTGAGGGTACTTCTCAGGGTTAGCCATTGCATCCTCTAATAAAGCCTTGTCGAACACGTTAACATTTAAATGTTGTCCTCCATCAGCTGTAAAGTATCCATCCATTAATCCTACTAAGTTCTCTACTCTTTCTTCTCTAGATTTTCCTAAAGCTCCTGGAGTGATAGCGAATGTGTAAGAAATTCCATCTTCTGCATGGTGGAATGGTAACTTAGCTACTGAAGCAAGTGCTGCTACAGCTCCTCTCTTATCTCTTCCGTTCATTGGGTTAGCTCCTGGAGAGAATGGAGTTCCTGCTGGTCTTCCACATGGAGTAGTTCCTGTTTTCTTTCCGTAAACTACGTTTGAAGTAATTGTTAGGATAGATTGAGTTGCTTTTGAGTTTCTGTAAGTGTCATGTGTTCTGATGTAGTTCATGAACTTTTCCATAATCTCAATTGCTAATTTATCTGTATTGTCATCGTTGTTTCCGAATGCTACGAATTCTCCTTCTCTTTCGAAGTCAACAGCGATTCCTCTTTCATCTCTTATTACTCTTACTTTTGCATCTCTAATAGCTGCTAATGAGTCAGCAACGATTGATAATCCAGCGATTCCTGATGCTTGAGTTCTTAAAACATCTACATCATGAAGTGACATTTCGAATGCTTCGTAAGAATACTTATCATGCATGTAGTGGATAACTTTAAGAGCATTGATGTATACTCCTGCTAACCATTTTAACATTAAGTCATATTTTTCCATAACTTCATCGAAATCTAAGTACTCAGAAGTGATTCCTTCGAATTTAGGTGCAACTTGTGCTCCTGACTTCTCATCTCTTCCTCCGTTGATTACATATAATAAAGCTTTTGGTAAGTTTACTCTAGCTCCGAAGAATTGCATTTGCTTTCCTATTTTCATTGGAGAAACACAACAAGCGATTCCATAATCGTCACCTAAGTCTGGTCTCATTAAATCATCATTTTCGTATTGGATAGCTGATGTATCTATTGAAACTTTAGCACAGAAGTTCTTCCAGTTTTCTGGAGATTTTTGTGACCATAATACTGTTAAGTTTGGCTCTGGAGCTGGTCCTAAGTTGTAAAGAGTGTTTAAGTATCTGAATGCAGTTTTAGAAACTAAAGTTCTTCCATCTACTCCTTCTCCTCCTAAAGCTTCTGTTACCCAAGTAGGGTCTCCTGAGAATAACTCATTGTACTCTGGAGTTCTTAAGAATCTGATGATTCTTAATTTTATGATAAATTGGTCGATTAAGTCTTGAGCTTCAGTTTCAGTAATTAATCCTTTAGCTAAGTCTCTTTCGATGAAGATATCTAAGAATGTAGCAGTTCTTCCAACTGACATTGCAGCTCCATCTTGATCTTTAGTTGCTGCTAAGTATGCAAAGTATACCCATTGTACAGCTTCTTTAGCGTTTGTAGCTGGCTTTGTAACGTCAAATCCGTAAGAAGCACACATTTTTACGAATAATTTTAATGCGTTAATTTGCTCAGTGATCTCTTCTCTTTTTCTGATTATTTCTTCAGTTAATTCTGGAGCTTCAGCTTTCTTTAACTCAAACTTTCTCTCTTGAATTAATCTATCTACTCCGTATAGAGCTACTCTTCTGTAGTCTCCGATTATTCTTCCTCTTCCGTAAGCATCTGGTAATCCAGTTACGATTCCTGATCTTCTTACAGCCATCATATCTTCAGTATATGCTGAGAAAACTCCTTCGTTATGAGTTTTTCTATATCTTGAGAATATCTCTTTAGTTATTGGATCAATTTCATATCCGTAAGCATTAAGAGAGTTTTCAACCATTCTTAATCCACCTTTTGGATAAATACCTCTCTTTAATGGTGCATCTGTTTGTAATCCAACGATTGATTCGTTTTCTTTTGAGATGTACCCAGGTCCATAAGTGTCGATAGCTTGTGGAGTTCTAGTTTCTGCATCGTAAACTCCTTTTGCAATTTCAACTTTGAACATTTCTGTTAATTTTGACCAAACAGCTTTTGTGTTCTCAGTAGCTCCTGCTAAGAAAGCTTCGTCACCAGTGTATGGTGTGTAGTTGTTTTGAATGAAATCTCTAACATTAATTTCTTTCTTCCATAAGTTTCCTTTGAAATCTGACCAGTAAGATTGTAAGTTTTCCATCTTTGTTTCCTCCTGAATGGATTATAATTTATATATATTCCACTTATATTTTTGGTGAAAGCTCTGTTAAGCTTCACTTAATTTTCAAGGAAATTATAGCATAAATAATAATTAGTGTCAAACTTTTCCAGACTTTTTAACGGTTAAATTTACACTAATTTAGTGGTTATTTTTTAATTATTTTTTGCAATTTTTTGATTAGCTACCAATTCTTGAACAATCTCACTCAAATTTTTATTATTTTCTAAGTACATTTTCTTCAAATCTATCGGTTTTCCTACAGTTACTCTCACCTTCTGATTAGGATTAATTCTTATATTTTTTCTATTTTGAACAAAAAAAGTTCCATCAATAGTTACTGGCAGTATAATTCCATCAGTTTCTGTAGCTAATTTAAAGCTTCCTTTTTTGAAAGTACCCATATTTCCTGTGAGTGTTCTTTCTCCTTCTGGAAATATAACCGTTGGATAACCTTGTTTAACTATACCTACAGCTTTTTTTATACTTTTAATTCCCTCTCTTGGATTTGATCTATCTAAAAATATACATTTACTCATTTTCATCCACATAGAGTAAAAAGGCCAATTTTCCATCTCTTTTTTGGCTACAAATCCTAAAGGTAAATCTAATGCAACAACTAAAACTGGAATATCTAAGTTACTTTCATGATTCGCTACTACAACTATTCCATCTTCTCTTTTCAATTTTCTGTATGCTTTTTCATCTAAATAAACAACTTCTAAATCAATTTTAGCAGCTTTAATCAACCCTCTACACAAATGTTCTCTTAAGACTTTCCTTGCCTCTAACGGAGCTTTTTCACTAGACATCTTCTTTATTTTTCTAGATTCAAATATAGTTATATATGTAAACTTAAGTAGTGCTGCAAGTGTAACTTTTAATAGCGTTAACATTCTTCCTCCTGTTTTCTAGTAATAATTTTTTTTATATCTCCGTAAGAATAGCCTTTTCTCATCAATGAAGCTATTTTCTTTTGTTCATCTTTAGCTCCAAGCTTATCCCAAGCTTTTGATAACTCCTCTAACTCATCATCACTTTCATAATAATTTAAACTCTCTTTTATTATCTCTGATGAAATACCTTTCAACTTTAAGTCATACTCAAGTTTTTTTCTTGCACCTTTTCTATTCTTTACAAAATTTTGAGCAAACTCTAAATCATTAATATACTCTAACTCTTCCAACAATTTTATAACTTTCAAAACTACTGATTTTTCCCAATATTTTTGTACTAGCTTCGTATAAATCTCTTTTTTACTATAATCTCTTTTGGCTAAGTAATAATATGAAGTAGAGAGAGCAGCTAACTCTAACACTTGTAAGTATTCCTCGTGAGATAGCTCCTCTCTCTTTTTCAAATCATATTTATTTACTATTTCATTATTTAATCCAATATTCAAGCCATTTTCAAAGAGATAATTATTCTTCAACAATCTCTTCAGCTTCAATATTTTCCTCTCCTTCTGATGAATGAACTACAATAGTCTTTTTCTCTAAAAGTTGATTTACTTTCTCTTCAATAGCTGCTAATAATTCTGGCTCAGTCTCTAATCTAGCTTTTACATTCTCTTTTCCTTGACCTAATCTAATATCTCCAAAACTAAACCAAGCACCTGATTTTGCTACTATATCATTGTCTAAAGCCATATCCATTATTTCACCAACTCTAGAAATACCTTTTCCATACATAATTTGGAACTTAGCTTCTTTAAATGGAGGAGCTACTTTATTCTTAGTTACTTTTACTACTGTTTCGTTTCCTATTATCTCTTCACCTTGTTTTACACTTCCGATTCTTTTTACTTCCATTCTAACTGAAGAGTAGAACTTTAAAGCCTTTCCACCAGTAGTAGTTGTTTGTGGACCAAAACTAAATCCACCAATTTTATCTCTAACTTGGTTTATAAATATCATCGTTGTTTTTGATTTATTTATTGATCCAGTTAATTTTCTTAAAGCTTTTGACATAAGTCTAGCTTGAAGTCCCATCTGTTGATCTGACATCTCTCCATCTATCTCTGCTTTTGGAACTAGTGCTGCTACTGAATCGACTACTATTATATCAATCGCACCTGATCTAACTAACATATCTGCAATCTCTAAAGCTTGCTCTCCAAAATCTGGTTGAGATATTAGTAATTCATCTACATCTACTCCTAAAGCTTTTGCATAAACAGGGTCTAAAGCATGCTCAGCATCTATAAAAGCTGCAACTCCACCCATTTTTTGAGCTTGAGCTACCACATGTAGTGCTATCGTTGTTTTTCCCGAACTCTCAGCTCCATAAACTTCTATAATCCTCCCTCTAGGTACTCCACCTATTCCAAGGGCCAAATCTAAATTAATACTTCCTGTTGAAATCACTTCAATACTCATTGCTTGGTTTTCACCTAGCTTCATTATTGAACCATCACCAAAGTCTTTTCTAATTTGCTTTAACGCCGTCTCTAATGCTTTTGACTTATCTGTTGTTTCTACTGACTTTTTTGCCATTTCAACTACCTCCCATTTTTTTCTATTATCTCCATAACCCTTGCTGCACTTAGTTTTCTCATACAATTAAAATGTTTTTGCGGACAAGTTTTATCTCCGTGCAAACTACAAGGTGAACAAGCTTCATTTAAATAGATCAATCTATTATTTTCATCATATTCAAACATCTCTGGGCTAGTTGGTCCAAAAATTACAAACGTTGGACACTTAACTCCTCTTGCAATATGAAAAGGTCCCGAGTCATTAGTTACTAAAAATTTAGCTTTTGAAAGTAATGCTCCACTCTCTTTAAGATTTAATTTTCCTGCTAAATTTATCGCTAATCCACCACTCAATTCTTTTATTTTTTCACACATTTCATATTCAGCACCAGAACCTATAATAATAGGTTTTTTCCCATATTTATTATAGAGTAGTTTTGATAATTCTGCAAACCCTTCTTTTGTCCACTTCTTAGTTTCCTTTGATGCGCCTGGGGCAATCATCGGAACATTTTCATATTCTAAACATAATGCTTCTAATTTTTCCACATCTTTCTTCTCGAAACCAAATGTCAAATCTTCACCATTATATTCTAATCCTAATACTTTAAAAGCTCCAAAATAATTTTTTATTATTGTATTATCAACTTTATATTTTATAGCTTTTGTTTTTACCAATATTGTTTTTAAAAAACCTCTTTTTTTGTAAGTATATACCTTAGAACCTATCGTACTACTAATTATTTTCGATCTCACTTTCGAGTGTAAATCGAATACATAATCATAATTATTTTTTTTCAACTCTTTACCAAAGGCTATCATATTTTTTAGCCCATCATGCTTTTTTTTGTTAAATAATATCAAATTATCTATGTAAGGACACCCTGATATAGAATCTTTAAAGTTTTCCATAACTAAAAAATCTATAACTATATTAGGATATTTTTTTTTCAATTCTTTCAATACAGGTGTTGTTAGTATCACGTCCCCTATTGAACTAAGTCTTATAATTAAAACTCTCAATTTATCTTTCCTTTCCTCGAATTGCTTTTTTTACTCTTCCAATCCAATGCAGGTAACTATTTAAATATTTTGCTAATTTATAGCTTATAGTTGTTTTATCATATATATCTATCTCTTTATGACAACTTTCCTCTAAATATATAAATTCATACGCTTCCCCTGCTTTAGCATATTTATTTCTTATTAGTTTTACATCTATTAAATAAACTTCCTCTTTTAAAATCATAAAATTATCAAGTTGTGAATCACCATGCAGATACCCTTTTTTATGAATTTTTTCTAATTCATTCTTTACCAAAGATAGGTCTCTCACTGTTGCTGGTCTTCCCTCCAAATAAGAGCTTACAAAAAATGAATCAAAAGACATCCCAAAAAATCTTTTTTCCCAATACATAATTGGAGTGGCTCCCCTGAATCCTAAATTACTTATTCTCAAGCAATTTTTATACTCTCTTCTACTTTCACTGCCTCTAAAAATAGATAAAACTCTTTGCCAAACTCTTCTATTTTTTTCTCTTGGCACTTTATAAACATATTTTTCTTCATCAACCTCTATTAAAAGAACCTGACTTCTTTTATCATCTTTTAAAACTTTTAAAACTGTGTATTCTTTATTTTTAATTTTATTGGGCAGATTAAAATTTATAGAATTGTTACAAATTACCTTCTCCATAAATTACCTCTTTAAAGATGCTAGAATTTTATCAAATGCCACTTCTGGCTTTAGATCTAACATACATTTGAAATGCCCTTTAGGACATTTGTTTCCACCATGGATAGCACAAGGTCTACAAGATAAATTTTCCACTTCTAAAACTTCACTATTTTTACTCCAAGGGAAGAAGCCGAATGCTTTTACAGTTGGTCCAAACAAAGCTATTATCTTTGTATTTTTAAAAGCTGAAGCTATATGTATAGGTGATGAATCATTTGTTAATACTACTTTTGACCTTTTTAAAACTTCTGCTAATTCTAAAAGAGTGGTTTTTCCTCTCAAATCAACCACTCCAGAAGGTGTATGTACATTTAAAAGCATCTCATCTCTTCCGCCTATGATTACAACTTTTTTATTGTTTGCAACCAACAGATCAATAACTTTATTGAAATATTCTAAAGGCCATTTTTTAGTAAACCATTTACTTCCAGGAGCAACTGCTACTACATCTTTATCTATCAATCTATTTTCTTTCCAAATATCATCTACCTTTTGAATATCTTTTTTACTTGGGTACAACTCTATTGGATAAGACTCTCTTAAATTTTCAGGTAACTCTCCTAAAAAAGAAAGTAATTTTTCCACTTCATGTTTACTTTTATCATATTTTATTCTCTTTGTAAATAATACCGCCCCACTTGCTGTATTATATCCAACCCTTTTAGGTGATCTCGTCAACCAAGATAAAATTGAACTACGTAGATATCTATGAGGTGTTAAAACCAAATTAAAGTTTTCATATCTCAATCTTCTTCCTAGCGCAATAAGACCTTTAACTCCTGAATGAACCCCTCTCTTATCATATTCAATAATCTCTGTTATATTTTCATTGTTTCTTAATATACTAGCACCTACTGGAGTTGTCACATATGTAATCTTCGCTTCTGGATAAACATCTTTTATTCTTTTTAGTAAAGGAGTCGATAACACTATATCTCCAATAAAAGCTGTATGTATAATCAATATTTTCACTATTATCTCTCCAATCTTTTTATTATCTCTGTAATTATTCTCTCTTCAATCTCCTCGTTATACGAATCAAAGTTTTTGTGCTTGTAATTTTCTTTGCTATTTTCATCAGGAATTATATAAGTTACATCATCATTTCCAAATACTCCCCATCTTGTTGGGCTTTGCGATGGTTTTTTAGGGTATAAGGCAACTATACTTTTTTGTAAAGAACCAGCTATATGTGTCGGTCCTGTTGAACCTCCAAAATAAACTTTAGATTTATCTATAACCGCTCCAATATTTAATAACTCTCCTCCATTAGCAAATAAATAGATTCTCTCTCTACCAATTTTTTCAATTAAACTCAGTCCTCTATCTTCATCAGATATATGTGCAGTTATAATAACGTCTAAATCTTTTTCTCTATCTATAAGTTTTGTCAAAAGTTGAGCATATTGATCATCACTTATATTTTTAGCTGATCCTCCCATAAATGGATTTACAACTAACACCTTTTTACCTATATTATTATCTTTAAAGAACTGCTCTGCTGATTCAATATTACTTTTATCTAAATAAATAGCTGTATTTATCTCAAACCTCTCCTCAAAGAGTTTCTTATCTAACTTTTTTATTAAATCTAAATTATATTCAGCTTCATGCTTAATAGACTTTGATCTTTTTTGAAGAACACCTTTGTTAAAAGTAAAAAATGATTTTAATTTTGACAAAGGTCCTATTTTTAATTTAGCTTTACTCGCTTTTGCTAATTGCATTACAAAATCATCAACATATAAAGCAATAAATACATCTGCATTAAAATATTCAATCTTTTCTAGCAACTCTTTTTGTCTATATCTATCTATTTGAACAACTCTATTTATATATGGTAAACTTTTTACAATATTGTAATTATAATTTCTAACCAACAAAGTTATCTCTGCATCTGGATACATTTTTTTTACCATAAAAAAACTTGGGATTGATAAAATTAAATCGCCTATTTTATCTGTTCTTGCTATTATTATTCTCTTGTAAGTACGAACCATTTTTATACATCTCCCTCAATTTAAAGTATTTTATCATCGAATACAACGAGCTTGTTGATGCTATAACAAATCCTTCCACTCCATCTAAGAATCCCAATCTAAATATATACATTCTTATAAATTTATAAAATGGATTCACAGCGATATCGAAAACACTAACTTTTTTACCTTTTTTATAATAATCTTTTGCACCCTCTGTTGTATATCTATTAAACCTATTAAAATAATCTTCCATTGTTAAATAAGAATGATGTAGAATATCTTCATCTATCTTATAGATTTTTTTATCTGTTTCAAAAGCTTCATGTACGGTATTATCATTAAATTTTCCCGAACCTTTTCTAAATAATCTAACAGCATAAGAAGTTCCCCAACCACCATGTTTTAACTCTTTTCCAAAGCAAACTGATAATCTATTGATTTTAAATATATCTTTGGAATTACTTCTATCCTCAACTATCTCTTTTATCTTTCTTTTTAACTCTTCTGAAATCTCTTCATCAGCATCTATATTTAAAATCCAAGTTTCACTACATTTTTCTATAGCTGAATTTCTTTGAGGTCCATATCCTTTCCAAGATTCAGTGTGAAACTTTACCCCAAACTCTTTTGCTATCGCTTCTGTTGAATCAGTAGATCCACTATCAACAATAACTATCTCATCTGCTAACTCTTTAACTGATTCTAAAGTTTTTCTTAAAATCTTCTCTTCATTAAAGGTTATCATTGCAACAGATATCTTCATTTTTTCACCCTCTCTTTTTAACTACTTACTTTTAATTATATCAAATTATACGTTAATTTACAAAAAAGTTTTGGATAAAAAAAGAGATAAGGTATCTCTACCTTATCTCTATAGTTCAAAGAATTACTTAGCTTCTGATGTGAAGTCTAATGATGCAAGTCTTTGGTATTGTCTCCATCTTCTTTGAGATTCTGACTTATTCTTAGCAAACAGTACTGATGCATGCTCTGGTTGAGATTTAGCTAAAGTAGCATATCTTACCTCTCCCATTAAGTAGTCATTATAGTTATCCCAGTTTGGTTCTTTACAATCAATTTGAAGTGGGTTTTTACCTTCTACTTCTAATAATGGATTGTATCTGAAGATTGGCCAGTATCCACACTCAGTAGCTCTCTTCATCTCAAGTTGACTGTTACCCATTCCGTTCTTCAATCCATGACTTATACAAGGTGCATAAGCTATGATTAATGATGGTCCTGGATAAGCCTCAGCTTCAGCGATTGCTTTTAAGTATTGAGCTTGGTTAGCTCCCATAGATACTTGTGCAACATAGATATGTCCATAAGACATAGCTATTGCAGCTAAATCTTTCTTCTTATTAGGTTTTCCTGCAGCTGCGAATTTCGCTACCGCTCCTGTTTGAGTTGACTTAGATGCTTGTCCTCCAGTGTTAGAATAGATTTCTGTATCCATTACTAAAACGTTAACGTCATCTGAAGAAGCTA
This sequence comes from uncultured Cetobacterium sp., assembly GCF_945952365.1. Lineage (GTDB taxonomy): Bacteria > Fusobacteriota > Fusobacteriia > Fusobacteriales > Fusobacteriaceae > Cetobacterium_A. The sequence goes on along the minus strand of NZ_CAMFHX010000004.1, from coordinate 84,751 downwards.
AAACGTGGTCTAATCCTCCGTAACCGATGTCATAAGCCCATCCGTCTCCTCCAAATATCCATTGTGATTTCTTAACGATGTATTGCTTTAACTCTAAAAGTTCAGCTGATACTGCACAGTTACAAGCTTCTAAAGCTGGTACTAATCTATTTCTTATCTCTTTTGTTTTGTTTCCATCTGCTCTATTAGCAATCCATTCAGCGAACATTGCTGCAATCTCTTCAGAAACATTATTCATGTTTTCTTCCATAATCGTTGCAATTCTATCTCTCATAGCTTCAACAGCAGTTGCCATTCCATATCCAAACTCTGCGTTATCCTCGAATAATGAGTTAGCCCATGATGGACCTTCTCCACAGCTATTTGTTGTGTATGGAGTTGAAGGTGCTGATCCTCCATAGATTGAAGAACATCCTGTAGCGTTAGCTATCATCATTCTGTCTCCAAACAGTTGAGTTATTGCTTTAATATAAGGAGTCTCTCCACATCCTCCACAAGCTCCGTGGAACTCGAATAATGGTTGTGCAAATTGTGATCCTTTTACTGATGATTTTGGCATTAAGTTATCTTTGTAAGTAACTTTGTTGAATAGGTAGTCTGCATTTTCTTGCTCTCCTTTTTCAACCTCTTGTCCGATTGGTACCATTACTAAAGCTTTCTCTTTAGCTGGACATACGTTCGCACATAATCCACATCCTGTACAATCTAATGGAGATACTTGAATCTTGTACTCTAATCCTTCTAAACCTTTTCCAATTGGAGTTTTTGTTTTTAACTCATTTGGTGCTCCTGCTTTTTCCTCAGCTGTCATTAAGAATGGTCTGATAACTGCATGTGGACAAACATATGAACATTGGTTACATTGGATACAGTTTTCAGTTTTCCACTCAGGAACGTTTACTGCAACTCCTCTTTTCTCAAAAGCAGTTGTACCGTTCTCAAATGTTCCATCCTCATATCCTAAGAATGTAGAAACTGGTAAGTTTTCTCCTTGTAAAGCATTTATTGGCTTCGCAATCTTCTCTACGAATGATTCTAACTTAGTTGAAGTTCCACATCCGCATCCTGTACAAGAGCAAGCTCCTTTTTCCTCTGCTACAACTTCTGTTGTTAAGTTAGCCCATGCAGAATCAACAGCTATTTCAACTAACTCTCCAGCTCCCTTATCGATAGCCTCGTAGTTCATCTTAACAATAGCGTCACCTTTCTTAGCGTAAGATTTTTCCGCATATTGCTTCATATAGCTTTGTGCATCCTCGAATGGAATAACGTCAGCTAATTTAAAGAATGCTGATTGCATTATTGTATTAGTTCTTCCTGATAATCCAATTTCTGTAGCTAGCTTATTAGCATTTATAATATAGAACTTAGCATTCTTTTCTGCTAAAGTTTTCTTAACTGAATTTGGTAAGTGAGCAACAACCTCATCTTTATCCCATACACAGTTTAGTAGGAATGTTCCACCTTGCTTTAATCCGCTGATCATATCGTATTGAGTTAAGTACGCTGGTACTGAACAAGCTACGAAGTTAGGAGCTGATACTAAGTAAGTTGATTTAATTGGGTTCTTTCCAAATCTTAAGTGAGATCTAGTTGATCCTCCAGATTTTTTTGAATCGTATGCAAAGTATCCTTGTGCATATAAATCTGTTTTATCTCCAATGATCTTAATTGAGTTTTTGTTAGCTCCAACTGTTCCATCTGATCCAAGTCCGAAGAATAAGCATTCTCTTACACCTTCTGCTCCTGTTTCAATGTGTGGTCCTACTTCTAATGAGTTGAAAGTAACGTCATCGTTAATACCTACTACGAATCCATTCTTTGGCTCATCTTTCTTTAAGTTGTCGAATACAGCTTTCATTTGTGCTGGAGTTGTATCCTTAGAAGATAATCCATATCTTCCACCTACGATTACTGGAGCGTTTTCCATTCCGTAGAATAGTCCTCTTACGTCCATGTATAATGGCTCTCCTAATGATCCAGGCTCTTTTGTTCTATCTAATACAGCAATTTTCTTAACTGTCTTAGGGAATACATTGAAGAAGTACTCAGCTGAGAATGGTCTGTATAAATGTACATTTATAAGTCCTACTTTTTCTCCCTTTGCTACTAAGTAATCAACAGTTTCTATTAATGTTTCACAAACAGATCCCATAGCGATAACAATATGCTCTGCATCTGCTGCTCCATAATAGTTAAATGGCTTATAATCTCTTCCTGTTACTTTAGAAATTTCTTCCATGTAACCAGCTACAATAGCAGGTACTGCGTCGTAGAATTTATTTTGTACTTCTCTTGTTTGGAAGTAAATATCATCGTTTTGAGCTGTTCCTTTTGTTACTGGATGCTCAGGATTTAATGCTCTTTCTCTGAATGCTTTTATAGCGTCCATATCAACTAAACCTTTAAATACCTCAAAATCCATTACTTCAACTTTTTGAATTTCATGTGAAGTTCTGAATCCATCAAATATATTCATGAAAGGTACTCTAGATTTAATTGCTGCTAAGTGAGCAACTCCTGATAAATCCATTACTTCTTGTACTGAGCTTTCAAATAACATAGCAAATCCAGTCTGTCTAGCTGCGTAAACGTCTTGGTGATCTCCGAAGATTGATAATGCTTGTGCTGCTAATGCTCTCGCTGATACATGTATAACTGATGGTAATAACTCTCCAGCTATTTTGTACATGTTAGGAACTTTTAATAGTAACCCTTGAGATGCTGTATATGTAGTTGTTAAAGCTCCTGCTTGTAACGATCCGTGAACTGTTCCTGCTGCTCCTGCCTCTGATTGCATTTCAACAACTTTAACTGGAACTCCAAACATGTTTTTCATTCCTCTTGATGCCCACTCGTCAGTGTACTCAGCCATTGGCGATGATGGAGTTATTGGATAGATTCCTGCTACTTCTGTAAAAGCATATGATGCATATGCTGCAGCTTGGTTTCCGTCCATAGTTTGCATTTTTTTAGCCATTTGAATTGTCCTCCCTTTTTTAATTGACTCTAAAGTTAACTCTATTTTACGAATATTACTTTAAATTGTCAATTAAACTTCTAAGTTTTTTTAAGAAATTTTTAAACTAATTCAACCAAATATAATTTTTACTGACTAATATGTTTATTTTTTAAACAACTTTCGATACGAACTACTTTGTAGAGTTTACAATTTCGTAAGTATCTCTAGCTATTACTAACTCTTCATTTGTAGGAATTTTGAAAGCTTTTACTTTTGAAGTTTCTTTAGTTAAAAGAACGTTTCCTTTTTGTCTCTTAGAGTTAACTTCTTTATCTAACTCAAGTCCTAAGAACTCTAATCCTCTTAAAACATCTTCTCTAGTTTTTCCAGAATTCTCTCCAATTCCTCCAGTGAAGCAAATTGCGTCTACTCCACCCATTTGTGCAGCATAGTTTCCTACATATCCTCTGATTTTGTAAGCGAACATGTTTTCAGCTAATAAAGCTCTTTCGTTTCCTGCTGCTGCTGCCATTTCCATATCTCTACAGTCTGATGACTCTCCGAATACTCCTAAGATTCCAGATTGCTTGTTCATTCTGTCGTCCATCTCTTTATCAGATAATCCTCTTTTGTTTTTAATGAATAAAACTGCTGCTGGATCGATATCTCCACATCTAGTTCCCATCATTATACCTTGTAATGGAGTTAATCCCATTGTTGTATCGATACATACACCATTTTTAACTGCAGATACTGATCCACCGTTTCCTAAGTGACATACGATTATTTTTGATTCAGCAGGGTTTCCTAATAACTCTTGAGCTACTCCTGAAACGAACTTATGAGATGTTCCGTGGAATCCGTACTTTCTAACTTTTAACTCTGTGTAATCTGCATATGGTAATGCATACATGTAAGCTTCTTGAGGCATAGTTTGGTGGAATGACGTATCGAATACTCCTACGTTTGGTTTTCCAGGCATTAACTCTTGCATTGTTCTGATTCCTAATAAGTTTGCAGGGTTATGTAATGGAGCTAACTCTGAACACTCTTCCATTGCATCCATAACTTCTGGAGTTACTAATACAGATGAAGCGAACTTTTCTCCTCCATGTACAACTCTATGACCGATAGCATCTATTTCTTCTACAGATTTGATTACTCCGTACTCTGGATTAGTAATAGCTTTTATTACTAATTCTAAAGCTTCCTTATGAGTAGGCATAGCTTCTTTTATTTCGATTTCGAAGTCGTTTGCTGGAGTTTCATATTCCATTTTTGATCCTTCGATTCCGATTCTCTCACAAAGTCCGATTGCGAAAAGCTCTCCAGACTCAGGGTTTAATAATTGGTACTTTAGAGAAGAACTACCACAGTTAATAACTAAAACTTTCATTAAATTTACCACCTTAATTTTTATTTTATAATTTATTTTACTCAGTGAGAGAGCCACTCTCACTGATTTTTAACCTTAATTTTATTTAGACGATTACTTTCCTGCTTGAACTGAAGTTATTGCAGTTAAGTCTACGATATCTTTAACTGAACATCCTCTTGATAAATCGTTAATTGGAGCTGCTAATCCTTGAATTAAAGGACCGTAAGCTTCTGCATTAGCTAATCTTTGAACTAATTTGTATCCGATATTTCCTGCTGCTAAGTTAGGGAATATTAATACGTTTGCATGTCCTGCTACTTTTGATTCTGGAGCTTTCTTTAATCCTACTGCTGCAACTAAAGCCGCGTCAGCTTGTAACTCTTCCTCAAATGCGAACTCTGCATTTCTTTCTCTTAATATTTCTCCTGCTCTTTTTACAACATCTACTGAATCATGCTTTGCAGATCCTTTTGTAGAGAATGACATAAGTGCAACTTTTGGATCTAAACCTGCAACTGTAGCTGCTGTTATTGCTGCTTCTGAAGCGATATCAGCTAATTGCTCTGAAGTTGGTTCTGGTATTACAGCACAGTCACCGAATACTAAGATTTCTCCATAAGTTTCTATGTTATGCTTTAATTCCATTAAGAATACTGATGATACAGTTTTTACTCCTGCTTTAGTTCCAACAACTTGTAATCCAGCTCTTAATACGTTTGCTGTAGGTGAATCTGATCCTGAAACCATTCCAGCTACATCTCCCATTTTAACCATCATAGCACCAAAGAAGTTAACATCTGTTGTTAATAATCTTTCTGCTTCTTCTGGAGTCATTCCTTTTTTTGCTCTTAACTCACAAAGTTTTTCTACATAAGAAGATAACTTTTCAGTAGTCTTTGGATCGATTACTTCAACACCCTCTAAAGATACTCCTAGGTTTGCAGCGAATTTTTCAATTACTTCTACTTCTCCTATTAATACAGGAGTTCCCAACTTCTCCTCAACTACTCCTGCAGCTGCTCTGATTACTCTCTCATCAGTAGCCTCAGGAAGAACTATTTTGTTTCCTAAAGTTTTTGCTTTTTCTTTAATTTGAACTATAATGCTCACTCTAAGTCCTCCTTGATTTTTATTAAATAAAATCGCACTTTTTTAATCATACTGTAATAGTGCTCATAATTTTCAACTATATATTAACAAATTTTATATATATTTACAACAGAAATTCTTTTTTTTTTAATATATTAGTCAAAAATTGCTTGTATGTACTCTTTACTATTAAATTCTCTTAAATCCTCTATTCCTTCACCAACACCTATATACTTTATAGGTTTTTTAAGCTCTTCAGAGATACTAAATAAAATTCCACCTTTAGCTGTTCCATCTAGTTTAGTTACAACAAATCCTGTTAACTGTGTTACTTCATTAAACACTCTTGCTTGAGTCAGTCCATTTTGTCCAGTTGTTCCATCTAAAACTAATATAGATTCATAAGGCTGATCACCTATTTTTTTCTTTATAATATTATTTATTTTCTCTAACTCTTTCATTAGATTATTTTTATTATGTAATCTTCCTGCAGTGTCTATTATTACAACATCTGCATTTTTATCCTCTCCAGCTTTCAGAGTATCAAATACTACAGCTCCTGGATCCGCACCATCAGGATGTTTTACAAGCTCTGCTCCAGCTCTTTTAGCCCACTCTTCTAGCTGTTCAACTGCTGCAGCTCTAAATGTATCTGCTGCACCTATAACAACTTTTTTACCATCTTTTACTAACTTTGATGCTACTTTTCCTATCGTAGTTGTTTTTCCTACACCATTTACTCCAACTACTAAGATAACATTCATTCTTCCAGGCTGAATATCTAAATCTGTATTTTCTGTTATTAAGTAACTTTCTAGAACATCTTTTAAAACAGGGTAAACATCTTCAGGATTTTTAACTCCTCTTGCTTTTACCTCAGCTTTTAAATCTTTAACTATTTTCAAAGTCATCTCAATTCCTATATCTGATTGCACTAGAGTATCTTCTAACTCTTCATACATCTCTCCATCAACTATTGATTTTCCTGTAAAAATATTTTTTAAAGTTCCAAAAAGTCCCTCTCTAGATTTAAATAATTTCTCTTTTAAAGATGTAAAGAAACTTCTTTTTTCAACTTTAGGTTTATCTGCATAAACTACTTCGTTTTCTATCTCTTTCTCTTCTTCATTATTTTTTTCTACAGCTGATTCTACAGCTGTATCTATCTTTTGTTCCTCTTCTAACTTCTCTTCAACTTGTTCATTAAAAGTTGATTGTTCAACTTCCTCTTTTATAACCTCTTGTTCTAACTTTTCTTTTTGTTCCTCTATCTTTTCCTCTTTTTTTCTACCGAAAAGTCTATTAAAAAATCCCATTGTAGTCCTCCAAATTATTTAGAAATTATATGTCTTACTGCCAGGATTCCCATTACAGCTGCTATATTTAAACCACTTCCATATCCTGAACTATCTCCTGCTGCATATAACCCTTTTATATTTGTCTCCATATTAGCATCTATAGTTATTCTAGTACTTCTAAATTTAATTTCTGGGAAGTATAGTAATAAATCACTTGATGCAAATCCAGGAGTTATCTTATCATGCACTTCAATAAATTCTATTATGTTATCTAAAATTCTTTTTGGACAAGCTAAAGCGATATCTCCAGCTACATAGTCCTCTGTAGTAGGAACTATATTTAATCTTGCAATCGATTCATCAGTTGATCTTCTACCAACTTTTAAATCTCCATAAGATTGCATTAATATTTTTCCACCAGTTAGCATTGATGACATCTTAGCTATCGCTGTTGCATACTCAAACGGTTGCTTAAACGGTTGTGTAAATGTCTTTGTACATAATAATGCTAAATTTGTATTTTGTGATTTTTTATCTTTGTATGCATGTCCATTAGCTAAAACTACATCATCACTATGCTTTTCAGCTGCAATAAATCCACTCGGATTTGAGCAGAAAGTTCTCATTTTATCTCTATACTTTGTAGTGTGGTATATCATTTTAGCTTCATAGAAGTTCTCATTGATATCTTTCATTACTAAATCAGGTATTTCAACTCTAACCCCTAAGTCAACAGCTCCAGTCTCATAAGTTACACCAGATGTTTCACACATCTCCATAAGCTTTTTAGCTCCACTTCTTCCTAATCCTATTACAACGTTATCTGCGTAGTAGTTTTCATCTTCACCTTTTTTATTTTTTACAGTAACTCCCTTAATAGTTCCATTTTCAATAATTAAAGCTTCCGCAGATTTTTCAGTTATAAATTCTACTCCTCTTTCAAGTAATTCATTAACTAATTTCGTATATAACTCTCTTGAACCATCTGTTCCTAAATGCATTGTTGGAGTATCAACTAATTGTACATTATTTTCAATACATCTCTTTTTTATATCTAACATAGTTTGATTGTACTCTAATCCTGATGGTTTCTCATCAAAACCAAAATCCTTATAAATATTAGCTACATACTGAATAGTTTCATTTACAATTGTTTTTCCAGTTAGAACATGTACATCTCCTCCAACTCTATAATCCATATTGAATTTAGAATCTGAGAAAGCTCCAGCTCCAGAAACACCATATATTATTGCACAAGTTGGACATTTAACACATGTTCCTAACTTCTCCTTTGGACAAACTCTTTGAGTTAACATTCTTCCCTTATCTAAAACTAAAACTTTTAAATCTTTGTTCTTTTTTATCGCTTCGTATGCTCCAAAAACTCCAGCTTGTCCGCCACCTAAAAATATAATATCGTACATTTCTTTCCTCCATTTTTGTTACTACTGTCTATTCCAGTTTATTTTTTCTATATATATATCTTCTGGCAAGTTAGGATGAATCTCTCCTGTTTTCTGAGAGTAATTATAATTCCATCCTCCATTTTTACTTCCCTTTTCAAAATCTTGTATATCATAAACTTCATTTGATGCAATAATAGAATTACTTCCATAAGTTTTTGCCAATGTTTTTCTTCCATAAATCTCTGCAAAAGAGATTTTTTGCCCCTTACTATTTGTATAGTCTAAGAGATGGAGATTTAAATTTACTCCAGGTTTTGTTAATTCTGGATAATCACCTGCTAGTTGATAATACTTTTCCAATGCTATTCTAAGTTCTTTTGTATTTCTTATAGTTTCATCTATTTTATATGTTCCCGTTAAGTCATCAATCCCTCTCATAGCTAAATAGATAAATAAAATTGTTACTGCTATATTTATAATCCAGTTTAAAGTAGTTATTCTTCCATCTCTTTCCATAAGTTGTAACCTCTTATTTTTATGATCTTCTTGGTTTTATAAATGCGTCTCTTACTATTATTTCTCCACCTTTTGGTGATGTTATCTCAACATAAAGAGGTCCTCTTTTAACTGATAACCATCCTAAACCTTTGAATACTAACTCTTCTCCAGTTTCTACAGTATAAATTTCACTCTCTTTTTCTAAAGAATTAAACTCATCTCTACAGTCATCACAAGGAGGTGCTATAAAATCTGCTCCATTCATTAACTCTTCAGCTTTATCAGCGTTCGTTTCATGGAATGTAACTCCTTTTGATGCATAAACTGAGAATATTGGTTTTAAATCATCTTCATTTAGTATTTTCATTTGAATCATTCCACCGATTAGAATAACTCTGTTCTTTTGAACTTTATAAGTTTTTCTAGAAATTTCATTCGCAGGAATTATATTTTGATTACACTCTTGACACACAAAATCAGAGAATCTTCCCTCTGGAATTAATCCTGGTGTATCTATTAATGTTATTTTAGAGAAAGGAATCTCTGTTTTTACACTTTTTAATGTAGTCCCTGGGAACTTAGAAACAGTAACTCTTTTAGCTCCTATTAACTTATTGATTATACTAGATTTACCAACATTTGTTACTCCTAGAACTAAAGCTTTAGCTCCATCTGGATAGAAATGCTTTATTTTTTTAAATATTCCATTTATTCCATAACCATTTTTAGAGCTTACAATAGCGATATCTAAAGGTGCTACACCCTCTTCTGCCAATCTTCTTTTCACCCAGTCAGCAACTTCTGATGGATGCTTATCATCAGGTATTAAATCCAATTTATTTATAACAACAATTGAATCCATTTCTCTTAAAACATCTAAGATTTCATCATCAAAAGATCCTTCAAAATCTATTATGTCAAATACAGGAATAGCTACATCTGCTTCTGCTAAACTTCTTTTAACTTCATTTCTATAATCCTCTTTAGTCATTTTTATTGGGATATATTGTCCGTAGTTTTTTATTTTAAAACATCTTTGACAAAGTAACTCTTTATTGTCGCCCTCTAAAACAGATTTAGGTAAATATCCATTAGAATTTGAATTTTCACCTTGAAGTTCAATTCCACATCCTATACATTTTTTCGTCATAAACACTCCTTCAATTATATATTAATATTTTTATATATTATTCCACATTTAACTCAATTGCTAAATCTTTTCTCTTTTTTCTTTCTAAAGCCTCTATATATATTTTCGTTGAATCCAAATTTGTATGCCCTAATAATTTTTGTAACTGATGTAAGCTCATTCCATTTTCAAGCATATGCACTGCAAATGTGTGCCTAAAACTATGAGGGCTTATCTCTTTTGTTATTCCAGCTCTTAAAGCGTATCTATCTATCAATCTTCTAAGAGAACGATCTGTTAATCTACCTCCAGATCCATTTACAAAAAGAATCTCTTTTTTATATTTCTCTCCTAATTTTTCTTTTTTAGCTAGAATATACCTTTTAAAAAACTCTCTTGTTCTCTCACTGAAATAAACCGTTCTATATTTTTTAAAACTACTTACAATAACTTCTCTTTTTTCAATTTCAAAAACATCCTCACCTAATCCTAGTAGCTCTTGTGAAGTTATACCACTAGAATATAAAAGTTCTAATATCAATCTATCTCTTAAACTGTGATAATTTTTCAATTCGATAGCTTTTCTTAAATCTTTTATCTCTTTTAAGCTTAAAGCTTCTGGAACTCCCCTATCATAACTAGGTGCTACTATCAATTGTGCAGGATTACTTTTTATTTTTTCTACATCTTTTAAATATTTAAAAAATGATTTTAAAGATGAAATCTTTCTATTCAAAGATCTTTTTCCTATATCTTCATTCTGAAGTTCTATTAAAAACTCTCTGAAATTAAATCCATCTATATCTGAAATTTTCTCAAGGTCATTACATTCTGTAACATACTGATTGAATCTAAATAAATCTATCTTTAAAGATTTAATTGTATTTAAACTTTTACCTTTTGCAAATTCGCAGTGATATAAAAACTCTTTTATATCACCTAATAAATTAAGAGTACCCATCCCAAACTCCTTTTTACTTCTCTTGGCTTAACTTTTCATCTAAATAATCTAAAGCTATTTTAGAAATTTTATTATATTTTTCCTTTTTATCTTTTATTCTCTCTTCTAAAGATCTAATTACTCCAAAATTCGGTCCCATCGGTTGGAAATTCTTTTTTTCCTCTGTAATATATTTTATTATTGCTCCTATTGAACTTCTATCATCTAAAATTAGAGGTTCTTTTCCATCCATTTTTCTTAGGATGTTTGTAGCTGCCATCATTCCAGTTGCCATTGCACAAACATATCCCTCTCCACCTGTTATTTGTCCAGCAAAGTATATATTTTCATTTGACTTTAAATTAAGTGCTGGTGTTAAAAGCTTTGTTGAGTTTATAAATGTATTTCTATGCATTACACCATATCTTACAAACTCTGCATTTTCTAATCCTGGAATCATAGAGAATACTCTCTTTTGCTCTCCCCACTTCAGATTAGTTTGGAATCCAACTAAGTTATAAAGTTTTCCATCCTTATCATCTTGTCTTAATTGAATTACAGCAAATCCTTCTCTTCCTGTTTTAGGATCTATTAACCCTTTTGGTTTTAATGGTCCAAATAGTAATGTTTTAAATCCTCTTTGAGCTATTCTCTCAACAGGCATACAAGCCTCAAATAACTTCTCCTCTTCAAACTTTTTCATAGGAGCTCTTTCCGCTGTTATTAATTCATCATAAAAGGCTTGATACTGCTCTTTATCCATAGGACAGTTAATATACTCTCCCTCTCCTTTATCATATCTTGATTGGAAGAAAACTTTATTCATATCTATTGACTCTAAAGTTACTATCGGTGCTGCTGCATCATAGAAGTAAAGATACTCTTGTTCTAACATCTCACCTATATTTTTAGAAAGTGTCTCTGATGTTAGTGGTCCGCTTGCTACAACTACAATCTTATCTTTTGGTATCTCTTTTAATTCATCATAAATAATCTCTATATTTTCCATTGATTGTAATTTTTTTGTTACTCTCTCTGAAAATCCTTCTCTATCTACAGCTAAAGCTTGTCCTGCAGGAACCTTAGTTTCGTCTGCAATCTCTATCAATAAAGATCCCATTCTTCTTAATTCTTCCTTCATAAGTCCAGAGGCATTTCCTAAATGATCTCCACCTAAAGAGTTACTACATACTAACTCTGCAAATTTATCACTTTTATGAGCTTCTGTTGAAACCTTTGGTCTCATCTCATATAATTTAACTTTTACTCCATGTTTTGCTAATTGATAAGCTGCTTCTGAACCAGCTAATCCAGCTCCTATTACTATAACTTCTCTGTTTATCATCGATTCTCCTTTTTTATACATACAAAAGCCTCGCCTAAAAAGGCGAGTCCTTTTATTTCTCTTTTTTCTCTTTTTTTTCTGTTTCTAATTTCTTTATATTTTTACAATCAGGATATCCTGTACAAGCTAGGAATTTACCCCATCTTCCTCTTCCGATTTTAAACGGCTTTCCACACTTCTCACAATTTCCAGCATTCTTCAAGATTTCGTTTTCCTCTTTCTGAATTTTTTCCATTATCCAGTTTAAACGAACAACCCCATCAATCTCCTCTATAGAGTTATTCATTAAAAGTTTTTTCACTTCACCTGGTAAAGAAACTCTTTCATTGTCATCCTTAAAGTTTTCACTCTCTAAGTAACTTCCAAATCTTCCAAGCTTTAAAAGCAATCTACTTCCATTATCAGAAAAGACATCTGTTAACTTCCCTTGTTTTACTCTAAGTTGTTCTTCTAAAAGCTCTTTTACTTTTATGTCACCCTTTTTAATATCATCTAAAGGAATCTCTATACCTTTTAAAGAATACTTTTCTTTGCACTCTTCATCAACACAACATAGATATCTTCCAAATCTACCATTTTTCATAATCATATTCCCTTTTCCACAAGGACAAGGTACATCAGAAGTTATTATTCTATTTGTCTCCTCTTCAACTTTAACTTTATAAAGTTCTAAATCTTTAGCAAGCTTAGAGTAGAAGTCTTCTAAGATTTCAATCCAATCTTTCTCTCCCTCTTCAACAGAATCTAATCCATCCTCTAACGATGCCGTAAATTTAACATCCATTATATCTTTAAAGTTTTTTTCTAGAATCGACTTTATCTCATATCCTAACTCTGTAGGTATAAAACTTTTCCCTTCTAAAACTACATACTCTCTCTTCTTTAAAGTTTCAATTATTGAAGCGTATGTAGATGGTCTTCCAATTCCATCAGCTTCTAGTTTTTTCACTAGTGATGACTCTGTCAATCTTGCTGGTGGTTTTGTCCAATCCTCTTTTATATTCAATTTTTTCAGTTGTAAGAAATCTCCTTCATTTATAGATGGGAATTCTCCTAATGGTAGTTCCTCTTCATCTTTAAAGACTTTATAATATCCATCAAAAGTTATCTTATTTAAAGTTCCTCTAAATTGATACTCACCATTTTCTAAGATTATCTCAAACTGTTCATACTCCATCGGAGCTAATTGAGATATCATAAATCTTTCCCAAATCAGCTTGTATAACTTATACTGATCTGGAGTCAAATCTTTCTTTATTTTATCTGGTTCTAAATATATATCCGTTGGTCTAACTGCCTCATGGGCATCCTGAATTTTTTCATCTTTTTTCTTTTTAACCACTTCTTTTCCAAGATATTCTTTACCAAATGTTTCAACTATATAACTTTTAGCCATTCCTTTAGCTTCTTCTGAAACTCTTGTAGAATCGGTTCTCATATACGTAATCAAACCTTTTTGGTTTCCATCAATACTCATACCTTCATATAACCCTTGAGCTACTGACATTGTTTTCGATGCCGAAAACCCTAAATATGATGATGATAGCTGCTGTAATGTACTTGTTTTTAATGGTAAAGGTGGATTCTTTGATTTTTTACTAACTTTAGAGTTTATAACAGCGTATTCAGAGTTTAATGTCAACTGGATATCTTTTACAACATCTTCATCTGTAACTCTTTCAAATCTTTTTCCTGCTATTTTATAAAGAGAAAGATTCATTTTATTTTTAAACTCTCCCTTTATATCCCAAAACTTTTCAGGTATAAACTTTTTTATTTTATCCTCTAAATCACACACTAATTTCAAAGCAACCGATTGAACTCTTCCAGCACTTGTATTTGAAGATATAGATTTCCATAATAACGGACTTATTTCATACCCAACTAATCTATCCAAAATTCTTCTTGCTTGTTGTGCATTAACTCTATTGATATCAACTTTTCTAGGATTTTTTATAGCTTCTCTAATAGCGCCATTTGTAATCTCATTGAACTCTATTCTGTTAGCTTCGTTCTCATCTAATTTTAGTGTTTGAGCTATGTGCCAAGCTATAGCCTCTCCCTCTCTATCTGGATCGGATGCTAGATATACTTTATTTGATTTTTTAGCTAAATCTTTTAAAGTTTTTATTACGTCGCCTTTTCCTCTTATTGTAGAATAACTTGGTTTAAACCTATCCCCCACATCTACTCCAATTTTGCTCTTAGGTAAATCTCTTACATGTCCAAATGAAGCTGTTACATGAAAATTATTCCCCAATATTTTTTCAATTGTTTTCGCTTTTGCAGGAGATTCCACTATTACTAAATTTTTTTTCGCCACTATTTTCACCCCTAATTTTTTCTCTATATACATTATTCGCTCTTAATTATATTAGAAAATACTAAAAAAATCAACTAAGGGCACTAAGTTTCCCATTTACAAACGCCTTCTGTAATGTCCTGCTGGAAGACTTTGAACGTAACCCTCTATTTCTAATTCCATTAAATTACTCAACAATTCACTAGTTTGACAATGAATTTCCTTCTTTATTTCCTCTAAGTGCATTTTCGTTTTTAATACACTATAAATTTTTAATTTTATTCCTGTCAAACGATTTAATTCCTCGCCAGATTCTGTTTTTTTATCCCACTCATACTCTTTTAATATATCATCACCATGAGTTATCAGTTTAGCTTGAGCATTTTTTATAAGTTCGTTACATCCTTGAGAAAGAGGGTAAGTTATATCTCCTGGAATTGCAAAAACATCTCGCCCTTCATCCAATGCTAAATTAGCGGTTATTAAACTACCACCTTTTAGCGAACTTTCAATCACAACTGTTCCTCTACTTAATCCTGCTATAATTCTATTTCTTATTGGAAACTTCTCAGGAGTAGGTTCTGACCCTAACGGAAACTCTGATATCACAACACCTTTTTTCTCAATCTCTTTTCTCAACTTCACGTTACTTCTCGGATATATTATATCTATTCCACATCCTAAAACTGCTACTGTTTTACCATTTAATTTTAAAGTCTCATTGTGAGCTAAAGAATCTATTCCTAAAGCTAAACCACTCACAACAACTACATCACCATCTATCAATCCTTTTACTATTTTCTGACACCCTAGCTCTCCATATTTTGTAGCTCTTCTAGTTCCTATGACAGAGATTACCCTTTCCTTTTTTAAAAGCTCTATATTCCCTTTATAAAAAAGAAAAAGGGGAGGTTTTGAAATATTTTTTAAGTTTTCAGGATATCTATAGTCATTCAAATCTATAAGACCTATCCTATTGCTCTCCAAATAATCCATAACCTCCAGGTATTTTTCACAATTCTGTGAGTTTATTATAAGCTCGGTATCTTCTGAGGTTAAATTTAATATATTTTTAAGTTCATTTAGATTAGTAAAAATATCTTTATATCTTTTATAAAAATTCATCAAAATTCTAATCTTACTACTTTTTAAACCTATTAATTTTAATCGATACCACTCCATCGCTCACCTCTTTACTATCTAGAATAAGTAGATGTCAACATATTGCTAATATCTTTTGATTGAGGAAAAATTCTTCTTCCCTCCTGAAGTATCTCTCTTGCTCTATCTATCTTTTTTTCTGCTAAATAAATGTCACCTAAAGCTAAAAAACCTTCAACACTTGGTGAATAATTCATATATATTTGAATATCTTCAACTGCTTTATTGTATCTCCCTAAGTTTCTATAAGCTAAGCCTCTTCCTAAGTAAGCTTCTTTCATACTCGGTTCAATTGTTATTGCAACACTGTAAAAGTCTACAGCTTTATTATAATCTCCTATGAATCTATAGCTCGTTGCTGCTCCAAATAAATTTCTAGAACTATCTATGTTACTACTAAAAATCTGTGCTGCTCTTTCATATTTTCTATTTCTAAAGTATTGGTCTCCTAAATAAAAAATACTATTTTCATTGCTGCTTATTGATGATAGATAACTTTTAAAGTATCTTTCATACTCTTTTATAAGAACTGCAGCTTTATCTCTGTCATCCTCTCTGGCTATCTGAGCTTCTAAATTTTGAATTTGTGCGGGTCTTTCCTCTGCTAAAACTCCTAAGCTCAAAAGAATAAATATCAAACTCAATATCTTTTTCATCTATTTTATCTCCTTTACTTCACTTATTATTTTTCCAAAATTTAATATTGTTTCAATCTCATCCCCAATTTTTATATCGGATAATTTTTTTAAAGATTTACTTTTAGAATTTGTTATAGAGTATCCTCTACTCAAAACTGCTAAAGGATTTAATCCAATTATTTTTTCTGCTCTAATCTCTAAATCATGTTTTTTCTCTTTTAATATTCTGCTTAAAGAGTTTTCTAATCTTTCTTCTAAGTATACTAAACTTTGGTGCTGCTCCTCTATTGTTTTTATAAAGTTTTTTAAAATATAACTATTTTTATATTTTTCTAACTCATCATTTTTTGATTTTAAAACTCTCTCAATAGAACTTTTTAATTTTTTCTCTCTGTCTAACATCTGCTTTTCTATATCTTTTTTTACTGGAATAGCTATCTCAATAGCTTGGGTTGGTGTTGCCGCTCTTACATCCGCCACTAAATCTGAAAGTAAATTATCAATTTCATGACCTACAGCTGATATTATTGGCTTTTCACTTCTGTAGAAAGCTCTCGCTACATCCTCTTCATTAAAAGCCCATAAATCTTCGATACTCCCACCGCCACGTCCAGCTATTATGATATCAATTTCTGGTATTTTATTCAAAGTTTCAATACCTTTTACTATCTCCTCTTTAGCTCCAACGCCTTGAACTTTTGCAGAGTATATATAAATATCTATATTTTCAAATCTTTTTCTTGTTGTATTTACTATATCATGAAAAGCTGCTCCTGTATATGCTGTTACTATCCCAATTGCGTTTGGATATTTAGGTAATCTTTTTTTAAAAAGAGGTGAAAACAGTCCTTCTTTTTCTAATTCTACCTTTAACCTCTCTAATTTAGCAAACATCTCTCCAAGTTTATCCTCTTTTTGTATATGTCTAACTAATACTTGAAAATCGCCTCTAGTTTCATAAAAGCCTACATCTCCAAATATTTTTATTGAATCTCCCTCTTTCAAATCTTCAGGTATTCTTTTATATTTATAATTAAATGCAGCACATTTTATCTGACTGTTTTTATCCTTTAAAGTAAAATATAGATGTCCACTTTTATAATAAGTAACTCCAGATAATTCACCTTTTAAAAAAAATTCTTGAAAATTTGGATTTTCATCTATATAACCTTTTACCATTTTATTGAACTCTGTTACACTATAAACCATCTCTTCCATTCTCTCTCCTATATCTCTAAAAGCATAAGTTTTAATTTATTCATCTCATCTCTTTTTTCAATAGCTTTTTCAAAATCCAACTCTTCTGATAATTTTTTTATCTCTTTTAATAAAACTCCAATCTCTTTTTCAATATCCTCTTTGCTGGTAAAATTCTTTGATTTCTTCTCTTTTTTATCACCATTATCCCATGTAAATAGTGATTCTGAAACCTCTCTATAAATTGTTTTAGGCTCTATCCCATTTATTAAGTTATATTGTCTTTGCTTTTTTCTTCTTCTGTCTGTTTCATCGATAGCATATTTCATAGAATCAGTGATAACATCACCATAAAGAATTACTCTTCCATCAACATTTCTAGCTGCTCTTCCTATAGTTTGAACTAAAGATCGTTTACTTCTTAAAAAACCTTCCTTATCAGCTTCTAATATCGCCACTAAAGAAACCTCTGGTATATCTAATCCCTCTCTTAAAAGATTTATTCCTACTAGAACATCAAACTCACCTTTTCTCAGCCCTTTTATTATCTCTATTCTCTCTAAAGTCTCTATGTCAGAGTGCATATACTTCACTTTAACTCCTAAAGTCATATAGTATTCAGATAGCTCTTCTGCCATTTTCTTAGTCAGTGTTGTTACTAAAACTCTCTCTTTTTTCAAAACATTTTTTCGAATCTCTTCTAATAAATCATCCACTTGATTTTTAGTTTCTTTCACTTCAATTATAGGATCTAAAATACCTGTTGGTCTAACCAATTGCTCTGCTATATGTCCTTTTGAATGTTCAATCTCAAAATCGCCTGGAGTTGCTGATATAAATATAGTTTGTTTACAGTTCTCTCTGAACTCTTCAAATGTAAGTGGTCTATTATCTAAAGCTGACTTTACTCTAAAACCATTCTCTACCAATGAGGTTTTTCTAGCTCTATCTCCATTATACATACCTCTTATTTGAGGAACTCCTATGTGTGATTCATCTATATAAACTACAAAATCTTCTGAAAAGTAATCCATCAAAGTATCTGGTTTATCTCCTGGATTTTTATTTGTCAAATATCTTGAATAGTTCTCTATCCCTTTACAATATCCAACTTCTCTTATCATCTCTAAATCATACTCTGTTCTTTGTTTTAATCTTTGAGCTTCTAAAAGTTTTCCCTTTTCTTCAAAATTTTTAACTTCAATTTTTAAATCACTTTTTATTCTCTCTACTATCGCTTCTTGTTCACTCTCTTCTGTTACGTAGTGAGTAGCTGGAGAGATTGCTATTCTTTCTAGATTTTTTTTAATTTTCTGGCCCGTTAAAGTGTTTATTTCAGATATATCCTCTATATCATCACCCCAGAATTCTATTCTATAACCGTTCTCCATATAAGATGGGTATATATCAATTACATCTCCTTTTACTCTAAACTTACCTCTTTCAAATGCTAAATCATTTCTTTCATATCTTAGCTCTATTAATTTAGATATCAATTTTTTTCTACTATAACCAGTTTTTTTATCTATCGCAATTGTTAACTTTTTATATGTGTCTGGTGACCCCAGTCCATATATAGCCGAAACAGATGCTACGATTATAACATCTTTTCTATTTATTAGTGCTGCTGTTGCAGCATTTCTAAATTTATCTATCTCGTCATTTATCGACGAATCTTTTTCTATATAGGTATCTGTTGTTGCTATATAAGCTTCTGGTTGATAGTAATCATAGTATGACACAAAATACTCCACTGCATTCTCTGGAAAAAAACTTCTATACTCTGAGAAAAGTTGAGCTGCCAATGTTTTATTTGGAGCTAAAATCAAAGCTGGTCTTCCACTCTCTTTTATTATATTTGCCACTGTAAAAGTTTTTCCAGAGCCAGTCACCCCTAAAAGAGTTTGATCTTTTACACCATCTTCCAATCCTTTTACTAATTTTTTTATCGCTTCTGGTTGATCCCCTGTAGGAACATATTTAGAATTTATCTTAAACATAGTCACCTCCATTAAAATAGGGAGAGGTTTCTCCTCTCCCATAAAGTATCTCTAATTATCGTTTAAAAAAATTGGAGTTTCAATTTTTAATATATTTTTTCTCCCTTTGCTTGCTTCAATTAAAACTATACTTGAATCTTTGTCTTTTGAATAGTGAACAAATCTAACTCTCTTTACAGAAAATCCACATTTCCCAAGTTCCTCTGATATCTCTAAAAATCTATAACTTTTATGAACCATGAACAGTTCACCTCTTGGTTTTAAGAGCCTCTTTGCATTTGCAACAAACTCTTTTAGATTTAACTTAATCTCATGTCTTGCTATGCTTTTCATATCTTTATCGTTAATCTCTTTTCCATCTAAAACCATATATGGTGGATTTGAGATTATATAATCATATGTATTTCCCTCTTCAAGATTTTTTATATCCATATTTATAACTTCAACTGAATCTTCTAAATTATTTCTTTTTATATTTCTAATTGCTAACTCTGCAATCTCTTTTTGGATTTCAACAGCTTTCATCTTAGTTATTTTATCTTTTGCACATAATAGTACTGGAATTGCTCCATTTCCTGTTCCAATCTCTAAAACCTTAGCATTTTTCTTTCCGTTAAAAAAATTGGCTAGTAAAACTGCATCTGTTCCAAATCTAAATCCATCTTTTTTTTGGATTAAACTGTATCCTTCACAGATCTGTGCTATATCTTCATTTTCTAAAACCATCTATTTTTACTACTCCTTTTCTAAAACTTTATGCTGTAATTCATCTTTTGATAAAACATTTTGTAGCTTTTTAGCTTCTTTTTTATTAAACTTTATCTCTTCGATAAGAACTTTCATAATTCCCTTACCTTCAACATCCACATATAGGAATCCATTTAGAGGACTTATACTCATTACTTTTCCATCGCCTTTTGTCGTTTTTACCAACTGATTAACTGCTGGATAAACTCTTAAAGCCTCTTCATATTGCTTGTATTCATAATTTATACAACAAAGTAATCTTCCACAAACACCTGAAATCTTAGTTGGATTGATTACTAAACCTTGATCTCTGGCCATTTTTATAGATACTGAATCAAATTTATTTATAAATGTTCTGCAACAAAGTTCTTTTCCACATACTCCTATATTTCCAAGAATTCTTGCTTCATCTCTTACACCAATTTGTCTTAACTCTATTCTTAATTTGAAAATATTTGCTAAATCTTTTACTAAATCTCTAAAATCAATTCTTCCTTCCGCTGTAAAATAGAATATAAGTTTTGTTTTATCAAATGTGAATTCTGTTTCTATAAGCTTCATTGGTAACTTATGGAATCCTATTCTTTCTTTACAAACTTTGAATGCCTCTTTAGCTTCTAAACGAAGTACTTCATATTTTTTTATTTCATCTTCACTTGCTTTTTTTACAACTGGTTTTAATGGTAATACTAAAACTCTTTCTGGAAGTTGCATAGGTCCACCATAAACAACACCAATCTCTTTTCCTCTGATAGTATCAACAATCACTTTATCGCCTTTTTTATATTCAATATTATCTATAATTTCAAAACTATATCTTTTTTTTGTAGTTTCAAACATAACACCTAATATATTATAAAGTTTATTCGGATCTGAAGTAATCTCTTCAGCTACTTCCTCTCCTGCTACGTCAACTTCTGGTAATGTTGTTTCATCTATATTTTTATCTATTTCTAAGTTTCCTTGTGTCATCTTTCCTCCCGCGAAAATCTTAACTTTCTATAGTATAGAGTATATCATATTTTTTATATTTTAAAAATTTATTTTGAGATAATTTAGCTGCTCTAGAACTTTCTCTTTTAACTCTAATAACGATGAAAAACCGAGTTCTAAATTTATATATTTAAAATTTGGTAAATATTTAATTATTTCATTTATATTCCCTTTATATAAAAGGTGTGGGTCTATATTTTTCATATGATTTAACTCAATTTGAAATTTTTCATATCTATCTCCCTTCTCCCATTCAGAGATTTTATTTTGAAAATCACAATCTAGAAATTTATCAAACTTTACCCCATTCACATGTAATCCAAAAATATAATCTTTTAACTCTTTCATTTTTCCAATTCTATCAATTATAAACTTATTTGCTTCCTCAAAATTTGTCACTTCTCTCTCCAAACAAATTAGATGTGAAAAATCTAAAAGAAACCCTTTATTTTTATATTTTACTTTCTGAATAAAATATCTAGTAAGTTCATAATCTCTAAAATTTAATCCTGGCCAAGGGAGATTTTCAAATAGCAATAATGGTCCTTCACCTTTAAAAACTTCATTCACTATTTTTATACACTCATCTAAAACCTCTAAATCTGTATATTGAAAATCAAATTGAAATATATCTTTTGGTCGAACGTGTGAAACATGAAAAACCATATACTCAGCATCTATTTTTTTAGCGTTTTCAAACTGCTCCTTAAACGTTTCTATCAAAATATTTTTTTTAAAACTTCTATAGTAATTTTTTATCCCTTCATCATCATAAAAATCTTCTTTAACTTTTTTCCAATCACCTTTCCAAAACTCTAACCACGTTGGATAATACAAAAGATGCACTCCTTTGATTGGATAGTTTTTATACTCTGAAAAATCTAAATGATCTCCGATAATTGTTTCAATTCCAGAGATACCTTTCTCTCTGAGTTGATTGTATATAGTTTTGAAATTTTCAAACTCATTTTCTTTAGGTATAAAACTAAATGTTATCATTTATCTAACACTTCCCTTAGCTCTTTCAATGCTTTTAAAACTCTTGGTGAAGGTCTATTTATACTTTCATCTATAAAATATACCTCTTTATTTTTTATAGCATTTACATCCTGCCACTCATCTCTTGCTAATATCTCTTCTACCATATATTTTCTATCTTCACCCACTAATATCACATCAGGGTCTTTCTCTAAAATAGATTCTATTGGTGGTGAAATCCAGCCCTTTTCATCTCTGAAAATATTTTTTCCACCAACACTTTCTAAAGCATCATTTAAAAAAGTTTCAGAACCTGTTGTATATATTGGATTTTCTAAAATTTCAAAATATACTTTTTTATCTTCAGAGTTTTTATTTGAGACTATCTCTTTCAACTCTTTTAAAAACTTATCTTTTAGATGTTCAGCTTCACTTTTTTTATTTAAAATTTCACCTATCTCTATAACCGAATCAGCTACCTCACTCAAAGATTTTGGATTTTTAATAACATACACCGGAATTCCAACTTCATCAAAAAATTTCAAACTCTCTTTCCCTTTTTTCAGATTATGATGAGATGAAATTACTAGGTCTGGCATTAACTCTACTATTTTTTCCTCATTCAAGTCATCACTTCTTAAAACTCCTTTTTCACTTAATCTTTTATCCACTTTTTCTGAATAACTATCCACTCCTACTAATAAATCTACCAATCCCATATCTACAATAATCTCTGTATTAGATGTTACAGTAGATACTACTCTTTCGATATTTTCTGGTATTTCAATTACTCTTCCTGTACTATCTACTAATACTCTTGAAAAACAAATCGTGAAAATAAAAGTGTTTAATATCATTATTTTTTTTAACATTACCTTCTCCTTCAAATAATATGAAAAATGCTCCTTTCAAACTTTGAAAAGAGCATCTCTTTCTTAGAAGCTGTATTTAACTCCTAAATAATAATTTCTTTCTGCTGCTGGATAATAAACTCTACCAAAAGTTGGGTCCCAATCTGAAGGTTCTTTATATCCTATGTAGTCATAATACTTTTCATTGAACATATTATTTACTCCTATACTTACAATCAATCCGTCTTTAAAGTCATACGACATAGATAATCCACTTATTAAATAACTATCTACTTTTTCTCTTATATTTGCTTCATCAGAGCTATCAAAAGCCTTACCATAATATTCCCAAGAGTTATTTAAAGTAAGTTTATCATTAAACTTATAGTTTAAGTTCAACACTCCTTTTATATTTGGAACCCCTGGAATATCCTTTCCGTCTTTAAACTCTGTTTCCATATATGTCAATGATTCTGAAATCGTCAACTTATCAAAGTAGTGCTCTAACGAGAACTCAATTCCTTTTCTTTTACTCATTCCATCTAAATTTCTATTAACATAATTGATCGCATCAAAATATATTTCATGTTGAGTTTCAATGTAGAATATTGATGTTGAAATATATGTATTTCCTAAATAATCTTTTATTCCTAATTCATATGTCTCTGTTTTTTGCATCTCAAAGTTAGCATTATCAGGTAAATAATCAGGATTTAATTCGTCTGTATTAGGTGTTCTAAAGGCTTTTGTATAACTTATATAAGTTGATCCAGAATCTGAATATAGATAACTTGTTGTTAATTCTAACGCATCTGCTTGGTATTTTTTTGTAATTCCTTTTTTTCCCAATCCCTTATATTCAATATTTTGTCTTCTATATCCTTGAGTAAATCTTAAATCATTAAATGTATAACTATTTATTAAAAACCCTGCTATTGATTCTTTTTCAACTTTATTATCTCCAGAGCTTGAATAATTTATCGTTTCTCCTTCAAAAATTTCTCCACCAAACACTACATAACTTTCTTCTAAGTATGAATACTTTAACTGTGGCTTTAAGTATTTCAACTCTGTTTTATAATCTGTTCTATATTCTGGAATAAGATATCCGTTAATATTTCTATATGCTTCTCTAGAATACATTCCAAGCACTTTAAATTCTAAATCAGAGTTTATATTATATGTATAATCTCCTGTAAAATCATTTTTTTCTGTCTTACCATCAAAAACTCTCCAACTATTACCAGTAGATTGAGTTCTATCTCCGTCAACCTCTTCTCTTGTTAAGCTTCCAGGAGCTCTAAACTCAGTATTTGAATAGTTATATTTAAATCCAAACTCACCCTCTGATAACTTATATCTACTTCTAAGTCCAAAGCTTTCTAAATCATCTTTGGCATAATCTCTATATCCATCCTTCTCTTTTTTCAAATAATCCAACTCTAAAGATAACTTATCATTAATCTTTGTTCCATATATAGCTTGTTGCTTTTTTAATCCGTAAGACCCTATCTCACTATTTAAACTACCATAATTTTTCTTATTCTTTGGCTGCTTAGTTACAATATTTATTGTTCCTCCAATAGCTCCATCTCCATATAAAACAGACCCTCCCGAAGGAATAACCTCTATTCTCTCTATATTGTCAACAGGTATTGAACTAGTTTTATATCCAGATAAATCTATCGAGTTTATCGGTGCTCCATCTACAAGCACAACTACATTTGATTTTGCAGTCGCTCCTTGACCTCTCATATCAAAAGCTGCATCTGCTCCACCCATCTCTTTAACAGTTACACTCGATACTAATTTTAAAGCTTCCGCTACTGTCTTCGCTCCTCTTTGCTCTATCTCTTCAGCCGTTAAAACAGTTATATTTTTTGGAATATCAGCTATCGTCGCTGAACTGTTCTCACTTGTTATAACACTTTCCTCTAACTTTATAACTTTTTGTTCTGCAACAGCTAAATTAGCTACAGCAACTAATGCTACTAATAAAAATTTTTTATTCACTTTTTTTAATCCTCCCGCTCTGTCATTCGCAGATTTAAATTTTATGGCAGGTCTCCTGACTCAACTTCATCCTAGCAATAGCCCTTCCCAGTTTCCCAGTGGTTTCACTATTTTCGTCCATTTTACAGTGGCGTGACCGTTTAAGATTTTCACTTAATTCCCTTTTAATTTCAAAACCATACCAAATTATTATACTACAAATATTTTATTTTGAAAAGTTTTAACCTTTTAACGAACATGTTTTTTTAAATAATCTTGATTTTTTCTAATTCTTTCAGTATAATCTAAAATTATATTTTAATAGGAGGTTTTATGAAAAATATAGTTCCAGGTTATTTTTATATTTTTGATACTCCACTCGGATTACTTAAAATAGAAGGCAATGAAGAAGAAATTACAAAAATAGAGCTCAACAATCCAAACTCAAATAGAACTTTTAAACTTACAAAACTTTTAGAAAAAGCTTTTAAAGAGATAGAGGAATTTTTAAATGGAAAAAGAAAATGTTTCACTTTTAAAATAAATCCATCAGGAACAGAATTTCAAAAATCTGTGTGGAATGCTCTTCTAAAAATACCTTATGGTGAAGTTAAGTCATATAAAGATATCGCTATCGCTATTGGAAATCCAAAAGCGTGTAGAGCTGTAGGAATGGCGAATAATAAAAATCCAATCCCTATTGTTATTCCTTGCCATAGAGTTATTGGAAGCAATGGAAAATTAACTGGCTATGCATATGGTTTAAGTTTAAAAGACGAACTATTGCATCTAGAAAAAAAAGGTACAAAATAAATTTGTACCTTTTCTCTATGCTTCAATTACTCTTTTGCAGAATACTTTTTCAGCTACATAAACTGTTATTAAATTACTCATAAATCCAGGTAGTAACTCATACATATAAACATCTAAACCAATAACTTTCCAAATTAAAAATATAAATGTCCCCACTAAAATACCTGATAAAACACTTTTTGCACTTACATCCTTTAAATATAAAACAGCTATTATTGCAGGTCCAAATATTGTTCCAAATCCTCCCCAAGCATAAGCAACTAGCGACAACACTTTAGCATTTTGATTAAGAGCAAATAATAGAGCTAATAATGCAATAACAACTACACAAACTCTTCCTACAAACATAATCTCTTTATCTGTTGCATCTTTTTTTATATATTTATAAAAATCTTCAGTCAGTGTTGTTGATGATACCAACAGTTGAGAATCTATTGTAGACATTATCGCAGATAATATTGCTGCTAATAAAATTCCAGCTACCCAAGGATTAAATAACTCTTTTATCATATATATAAATATTTTTTCTGCGTCTCCTCCAAGTTGACTTACCTCTTTAAATAAAGGAATACCTAAAAGTCCAATCGCTATAGCTCCAACAAGTGATATCAATACCCAAATCATAGCTATTCTTCTAGATTTTTTTAACTCTTTAACATCACTTATACTCATAAATCTAACTAAGATATGTGGTTGCCCAAAATACCCCAATCCCCAAGCTAAAGATGATAAAATACCCATAATCCCGATATCCTTTCCACCTTGTTTAAATATATCAAAAGTTATTCCCTTTAACTCCATTCCTTGCTTTACAGTTTCTAAATCCCCTACTTTATAGTAAGCCATAACCGGAACCGCTATTATTGCCATAAACATTAAAGCCCCTTGGAAAAAGTCCGTCCAACACGATGCTAAATATCCACCCATAAATGTATACACAACTATAGTTACAGCTCCAACTACAACCGCTACTTTATAATCTATTCCAAGTATCGATTCAAATAGTTTTCCTGCTGCTACTAATCCAGATGATGAATATATTGTAAAGAAAAATAGTGTTCCTACAGCTAAAATTTTTCTAATAGTTCCCTTCTCATCTTTTAGTTTTCTCTCTAAAAATGTTGGTAGTGTCAGTGTATCCTCAATTTCTGTTTCTACCCTTAACTTCGGTGCTATAAACTTCCAATTTAAATAAGTTCCAATAGCTAAACCAACGACAACCCAAATCTCCCCAAATCCTGAAAGGTAAACTGCTCCAGGTAATCCCATAAGTAACCATCCACTCATATCACTAGCTTGTGCTGATAGTGCAGTTACCCAACTACCTACGCCTCTTCCTCCTATAAGATAATCCTCTGAACTGGAGGTTTTTCCATAAAAATAAACTCCCACTCCTATTAAAAATATTAAATACGCTCCAAATGTTATAAATGTTTCTACTCCTATCATTTTTTCTCCTCCGAAATTTTTTTAAATAAAAAGAGGGCCACTTAAGTACAACTGTACCTAAGTGACCCTCATTAAAAGAATCCTATTAAAATAATCTTTTTTAAAAGTTATTTCCCCTTAGATACAGACCCAAATTTGTAACACAAAATGGATCTGTATCTAAACATAAACTAATGCTTAAAACACAAATCCCTATCTAGGGGGGATGGGTTTTCTATTTACATTATTAGAAATAACTTGATTTTTTCTCATTAGAACTCTCCTGCAATTTTTATTTTATTTATACTACCATATGAAAATAAATTTGTCAATTTTTTATTTCCAAGTTAAAATACCCTCTTCTGAATTATAAATACTTTGAAATCCCTCTTCTAATAGAATTAAAGCCGCTGTTTTTGAACGAACTCCACTTCTACAAAAAGTGATATATGTTTTATTTTTATCCAATTCAAAAGCTCTATCTTGAAGTTCATGAAGTGGAATATTAATTGTTTCCTCTAAAGAATTTTCCCAATACTCCTCCTCTGTTCTAACATCTAAAAGTATTGAGTTTTCATTTTTTAAAAGCGTTTTAACCTCTTCTTTTGACAATGTTTTATAAGTTTCTCTTTGCATATCTTCCTCTTAATTAAATAACGGTTTGATCTCTTCTATCCAAGCTTTTATTCTATCTGGAGTCTCATTATCTTGATTACTCTCATCTAAAGCTAATCCTATAAACTTATCTCCTATGATAGATTCTGTCTCTTCATAAGAATATCCTACTGTTGAAGTAAATCCTACAACTTTTGCTCCATTTTTTTCTACAGCATCATAAAGTTTTCTCATAGCACCAACGTATGATTCTCCAAATGCAAATTGATTTCCTACTCCTACAATACCTACAACTTTACCTGTAAAATCAAGATTTTTAAAAGTATCATAAACAGCTTCCCAATCTCTTTGTAACTCTCCTACACCATAAGTTGGAGAAACTAAAATAAGGTTATCTAATCCAGCCATTTCATCTATTCCATTAGCTACATCAAATACCTCGTATTCCTCACCTCTTAAATAAAACTCTATCTCATCAACTATTCCAGCTGTTATTCCTGAAGTTGTTCCATAAAAAATTCCTATTTTTTTCATATTAATTTCCTCCACCATTCTTTAAACCAGTTATATCTTTTATTACCTCACTTGCAATAATAAGCCCTGCAACCGAAGGTACAAACGATATACTTCCTACATTATTTTGTTTTGCTCTATCACCTTCTGAACTTTTTGGTTTCATCGGTAACTCTCTTGAGAATAATACCTTAAGTTTCCCTATTCTCCTTTTTTTCAACTCTGCTCTCATAACTTTTGCTAAAGGACAAACTGATGTTTTACTGATATCTGCAACTTCAAACATCGTTGGATTTATTTTATTTCCAGTTCCCATAGAGGAAATTATTGGAATTTTTAATTCTTTAGCTATTGTTATTAAGTCTAATTTTGCTGTAACTAAATCTATAGCATCAACTATATAATCATACTTTTTATCTTCTGAGAAAAATAAATCTCTTTTTTCTTTAAAAAACTTTTCTTTATAGGCATTAACCTTTATATCTGGATTAATTGAAAGAGCTCTTCTTTTTATTACTTCAACCTTATCTTGACCAACAGTATCTATAGTTGCAATAACTTGTCTATTTAAATTTGTTATATCAACAGTGTCAAAATCAACAACTGTAAGTTCTCCTACTCCAGCTCTCACTAAAGACTCAACCACAAATCCACCTACTCCACCTACTCCAAATACAAGTATATGAGAGTGGCTTAGTTTATTTAGATTTTCTGTACCTATTAATAATTCTGTTCTTTGAAAAATCATCTATATACCAACCTTTTTATAATTCTTTACTAATTCCATAAAGATTATATACCAAAGAACTATAAAATACAAGTTTTTCTTTTAGGACTTGACATTTTTTTAGAGTTTATGATATATATTTTATTAGCCACAATAAGTTTAGAGTGCTATTTTAAGGAGGACAAGATGAAAAAAGAAACTAAAGTATTTCAAGCAGAAACTAAAGAACTTCTGAACCTTATGGTTCATTCAATCTATACTCATAAGGAGATATTTTTAAGAGAGTTAATCTCTAATGCAAGCGATGCAATTGATAAGCTAAAATTTAAAGCTCTTACAGATACCCATATTTTAGATTCTTCTAAAGAACTTAGTATATCTATCTTACCAGATACAAATTCTAGAACACTGACTATCAAAGATACTGGTATTGGAATGACTTTTGATGAAGTAGTTGAAAATATCGGTACAATCGCAAAATCTGGATCAAAAGCTTTTTTAAACTCTCTAGAAGAAGCTAAAAAAAATGGTGATTTAAATATAATCGGTCAATTTGGCGTTGGTTTTTACTCTGCATTTATGGTTGCAGATAAAATTATTTTAGAAACAAAATCACCTTATTCTGATAAAGGAGTTAGATGGATTTCAGCTGGTGAGGGAAGCTATGATATTGAAGAGATCGATAAAGCTGAAATAGGAACTTCTATTATTCTACATATAAAAGATAATGACGAAGACAAAGAGTTTTTAAATGAACATAAATTTAGAGCTCTTATTAAAAAATATTCAGATTATGTTAAGTATCCTATTCTTTTTAAAGAGGAAAGACTTAACTCTACTAAACCTATTTGGAAAACACCTAAAAATGAATTAAAAGACGAGGATTACAATGAGTTTTATAAGTCAAATTTCCATGACTGGCAAGACCCATTATTACACTTTAACTTTAATATTCAAGGTAGCTTAGAGTATAATGCTATTTTATTTGTACCTGCTACTCCACCATATGATCTATACACTCGTGAGTACAAAAGAGGGTTACAACTTTATACAAAAAATGTTTTTATTATGGATAAATGTGAAGAACTTATTCCACAATATTTTAACTTTATAAAAGGACTTGTTGATACCGATGACCTTTCTCTAAATATTTCTAGAGAAATTCTACAAAAAACTCAACAATTAAAAAATATATCTAAGAATTTAGAAAAGAAAATAATCTCTGAGTTTGAAAAACTTATGAGCAATGATAGAGATAAATATATAAAATTCTGGGAAACTTTTGGAAAACATATAAAATTCGGGATTCATGAAAACTTTGGATTGAATAAAGAAAAACTACAAAACCTACTTATGTTTAAGAGCTCTAAAAATAAAGAATTTGTATCTCTTAAAGAGTATGTAGAAAGAATGAAGTCTAATCAAAATGAAATCTATTATGCTGTCGGTGAAAATATTGGTATTTTAGAAAAAATGCCTAAAGTTTCTAATGTTTTAAATAAAGATTTTGAAATTTTATATTTAACTGAAGCTGCCGATGAGTTCGCTTTAAAAACTATGCAGAGTTTCTCTGATAAAGAGTTTAAATCTGTTTATGATGTTTCTTTTGAAAGCGAAGAAGAGAAAGAGGAATTAAAAAAACTTTCAGAAATTAATAAATCACTATTAGATAAAATTAAGTCTACTTTAAATGAGAAAATTGTTGAAGTTAAACTTAATCCAGAGCTTGGAGATAGTTCAATCTCTCTTTCTTCTAAAGGTGAGGTATCTTTAGAGATGGAAAAACTTTTATCTCAAATACCTGGAAACGAAGGAGTTAAAGCTCAAAAAGTTTTAGAACTTAATCCAAATCATCCTCTGTTTAACAAACTACAAAATGCCAATGACGATGAACTTGGTGAGCTTTCTAACATACTTTATAATCAAGGGCTCTTACTTGAAGGATTCGCTTTAGAAAATCCTTTAGAATTTGTAACAAATTTAAATAAAATTTTAAGTAAATAAACTAAAAAATGGAAGAGTATTAAACTCTTCCATTTTTCATTTGATAATCAGAGACTTTTTATTATCCCTTTCTTATAACAATACAATAATTTTTTTAACTCTTTAACTTGGCTTTCTAAATCTTTTCCTACATCAGTATCTCTAACCTTCAATCTTTCATAACGGCTATCTAAAATCTCGGTTGTTGATTGAATATCCAAACATTTTTGAATAGATTCTCCTATATTTTCAAATGGCTTATGACATACTAATCTTTTCCCATGTGAGTTAAAAATTAAAGTATACCCAGCTATTCCAGTTGTTGATTGATAGGCTTCTGAAAATCCTCCATCTATTAAAATTACTTTTCCCTCTCCTTTTATAGGAGTTTCACCTTTTCTCACTTTAACTGGAACATGTCCATTTATTATATGAGAATACTCATCGTTGATTCCAAACTCTTTGAGTATTCTTTCAGCAACATCTTTTTTATCGAAAAATTCATAATAAAAATCATAAATCTCTTTATGACTTTCTTTCTCAGAAAAGAAATATCTTTCAAAAGTTCTCATCTTATCTTTTCCAAAAAGTGGAGAATCTTTTCCACACCAAAGATACCAGATGAAATCTTTTCCTTGAACATTTTCATCATAGTAACCCTCTCTACAAAGTTGGTCACATCTTTCAAACAATCTTTTTCCTGAATACTTTTTCCCAAAAATATTTACCTCTCTAAATCCACCTTTTTCATCTAAAGGCATACAACCATGAAATAGTAGATTTGAATTTCTTTTTAAATAAACATTTCCCTTTTCTAAAAGAAATTTTATGTGTTCTTGAAGTTTTTCACTATTTCTAAAACTTCTAACCAATCCGCCTATAACTTTCTTTTCATCTTCAGTTAAAAGATATGGATTTTCTGAATTTATCATCTTACTTTTTCCAATCAAATTATGTAAAAGTAAACGGTCCTCCATATTAAAAGTTGGGTTTCTTTTTATAACTTCACCCTCTAACTTAAATTGAATAATTGAAATCGCTTTATGCATTTTTGATAGCAACTGCGAATCTTTACTTTCATTTTTATCCTTTGGTCTAAACTCAGAACAAGAATCATCAGCATAATGCTCTATAGCTAATGTTGCTAGTGGTAATAAATTTATTCCATATCCATCTTCTAATATTTCACGATTAGAATATCTCAGACATATTCGGATCGCATTAGCTATAGAAGCTTCATGCCCACACGCAGCTCCAACCCATAAAATATCATGATTTCCCCACTGTATATCTACATTGTGATACTTTATTAGCTTATCCATTATCTTATGAGGATATGGTCCTCTATCATATATATCTCCTACGATATGAAGGTTATCCACCACTAGCTTCTGAATCAAAGTACTCACATTTATTATAAACTCTTTTCCTTGATTTATATCGATAATTGTACTTATTATTCCTTCAACGTAATCTTTTTTATTTTTCTCTTCAACACGTTCATAAAGTAGCTCTTGGATTATATATGAAAAATCTTTTGTCATTGCTTTTCCTACTTTTGACCTTGTATATTTCGAGGAAACAATTTTTAAAACTTCTAAAACTCTAGGAATAGTTTTTTTATACCACTCCTTCATATCTATTTCTAAGGATTGAATGAGTTCAATTTTTTCTTTTGGATAATATATTATTGTTGCTAATTGATTTCTCTCTTTCTCTATAACATCAGGAAATAAAGCCTCTATCTTCTCTTTTATCACTCCAGAACAATTTTTCAAAACATGATTAAATGCCTCATACTCTCCGTGTATATCACTTATAAAATGTTCTGTTCCTTTCGGAAGTGATAAAATAGCTTCTAAGTTAATTATCTCTGTTGCTGTTTCAGAAATAGTTGGAAAACTCTTTGATAAAAGTTTTAAATATTTTATATCCTCCTCTTTTAAATTCATACTATCCCATCCTTTTTTGTATAGCACTTTGAGCTGCAGCTACTATAGCTATCGGAACTCTAAACGGCGAGCAACTTACATAACTAAACCCTAACTCATTAAAATATTCAATGCTCTTTGGATCTCCACCATGCTCTCCACAAACTCCTATTTTTATATCAGGTTTCACTGATTGTCCTAACTCTTTTGCCAACTCTATAAGCTTTCCAACTCCACGAGTATCTATCGATTGAAATGGATCTCTTTTCATTATATTTTTAGCCTTATAGTGATCTATAAATTTTATTGAATCATCTCTTGAAATTCCATACGTTGTCTGAGTTAAATCATTTGTTCCAAATGAGAAGAATGCACTCTCTTCAGCTATCTCATTTGCAATCAAACACGCTCTAGGAAGTTCCATCATTGTTCCTAATTTATAAGATATCGTTTTCTGCTTCTCTTTAAATACTTTTTCAATCTCTTTTAAAATACCCTCTTTTATATATTTAAACTCACTAATTCCACCAATAAATGGAATCATAATCTCGATCTCACAACTACTTCCCTCATATCCATACTCAATTGCAGATTCTATTATAGCTCTTGCTTGCATCTCATATATCTCTGGGAAAGTTATTGCCAATCTACATCCTCTGTGTCCTAGCATAGGGTTTTCTTCTTTCAACTCTTTTATTCTAGTACCTATTTCTAAAGATGTTTTCTTTAACTGCTGAGCCAGTTTATTTATATCTTTTTCATTTTTAGGTAAAAACTCATGGAAAGGTGGATCTAAAAGTCTAATATTCATAGGCATTCCATCCATTTTGTGAAGCATATTTTTAAAATCTATCTTCTGAAGTTTCAAAAGTTTTTCTAAAGCTTTTTCTCTCTCCTCTTTTGTATTAGCTATTATCATCTCTCTAACACTCCAAATCTTTTCATCTTCAAAAAACATATGCTCTGTTCTACAAAGTCCTATCCCTTCAGCACCAAACTCTCTTCCTACAAGTACATCACTTGGTGTATCTGCATTCATTCTAATCTCTAATTTTTTAAACTCTTTGCACCATTCAAGAAGCTCTTTTAGCTCTTCACTTATCTCACCTTTTTTCAGTTTAACTTCACCTTTATAAATCTCACCGTTGTACCCATTGATTGATATGATATCCCCTTCATAAATTTTCTCTTCATTTATATGAAAGAATTTTTCGCTACAATCTATTTTTATGCTTTCACATCCAGTTACACAACATTTCCCCATTCCTCTAGCTACTACAGCTCCATGAGATGTCGCTCCACCTTTAACTGTTACTATCCCTTTTGCTAAACTCATGCCTTTGATATCTTCTGGCGATGTTTCCACTCTTACTAAAATTACAGATTCTCCTTCTTTCACCATATCTGTGGAAAGAGCTACTTTTCCTACTGCAACCCCTGCTGAACCCGGTAACCCTTTCCCTAGAAGCTTTTTTCCTGCTAAATCACTTTCCTCAAAAGTTCCATTAAAAACTTGAGGCAAAAGCTCTGTATCTATCATCATAATGGCTTTATCTTTTGTTATGACTCCTTCTTTCACCATATCTACAGCTATTTTTACAGCTGCATTCGGCGATCTTTTTCCACTTCTCGTTTGAAGAATAAAAAGTTTTCCATTTTCTATTGTAAATTCGATATCTTGCATATCTCCATAGTGATTCTCTAAAAGTTTTCCAATCTCTGAAAACTCATCATATATTTTTGGTAGTTGATTTCTCATACTTTGAATAGAGTTTGGAGTTCGTATACCAGCTACGATATCCTCACCTTGAGCTTCTAGTAAATACTCTCCAAATAGCAAATTCTCTCCTGTTGATGGATTTCTAGTAAATGCAACCCCTGTTCCTGAAAGTTCATTATAGTTTCCAAATACCATCTCTTGAATAACAACAGCAGTTCCCATACTCTCATCAATCCCTTGAAGTTGTCTGTATATTTTTGCTCTTTCATTATTCCAAGAGTTAAATATAGATTCTATTGCCATTTTTATCTGTTCTTTTGGATTTTCTGGAAAAAACTCCCCTGTTTCTATCCAATATATATTTTTAAATATCTCAACTATCTCTTTTTCTGATTTTCCATTTGAAAACTTCTTAACTTTTACAAATTTCTCTCTTGGAATCCCTTTTACAATTTCACTAAACATCTCAATAAATCTTAAATAAATTTCATAAACAAATTTTTCATTTTTTGTCTTTTGAATCAATCTTTGAACAGCAATATCATTCAATCCTAAATTTAATATTGTATCCATCATTCCTGGCATTGAAACTGGTGCTCCTGATCTCACCGAAACTAATAAAGAGTTTTCTCCCTCAAAACTCTTTTTAGTTTCCTTTTGAAGCTTTTCTATCGCTACATCAATCTCCTCTATCATCTCTCTTGATAAAGAATTTTTACTTTCGAAATAGTTTTTACAAGCTGTTGTTGTAACTACCATTCCATTTGGAATAGGTAATCCTATTCTTTTCATCTCAACTAAGTTGGCTCCCTTTCCACCTAGTATCAATTTTCCTAAACCGTTTCCCTCACTGAATAAGTAAATATTTTTCATATTCTCTCTCCTGTATTTTCTAATTTATTTTACTGAACTACTCACTTTTCTCTTTATTTTGATTTCCAACTATATCAAGTAGTAATTTACTAACATTAGTTTTAGTAAATCTCCCAACTACTTTATAGCTTTCTTTACTATTTTTTTCAGTTATTCTAACTACAGGTACTGAATCTATCTGATGCTCTATTATTTTTTTTACACAACTTTCAATTGTCTCATCCTCTGTTGCAAAAACTATATTTGGCATTCTTGTCATTATAAGATTTATAGGTATCTGCTCAATATCCCTTTTCCCAATAGCAATTCTAAGCAAATCTTTTCTCGATACAATTCCTGCAAGGTTCCCATCCTTAGTTATGAAAATTGTTCCGATATCTTTTTCAAACATCAGTAGTACTGTTTTATATACCGAATAACTTTCATCAATTGTTATAGGCATACTCATGATATGCTTTACCAAAGTTTTATTATTTGATTCTACAAAAGCTTCATTATAAGTATATCCAACTTTCTGTTTTGATTTTATTATTGATACTTTTCTTAAAATTGAAAAATCTGTTCTTAGAGCCGATCTAGTTATGTATATCATCTTTGCTATTTCGTCTCCTGTTATTGGACCATGTTTTTTAATTATTTCTACAATCTCTTTTTGTCTTTCTGTTAACTGCATATTAACTCCTTTTTTAATTTGTGCACATTTAAAAATAAGTTTTCTTTATAATTACATAGAATTATAGTAGCACCAATGATATAAAATTGCAATATTTATTAATAAGTGCACAACTAAATTAAAGTGTGACTTTACAACTAGTTTTTAGTTTTTTTGATTCTAATAGATTTTTTTCTGCTTTTTCGGTATAATAATATAAAATATAATTAGTTAAAGGAGGATTTTTTAAATGCTATTTTACAGACCTAACTACCTTATGATGACAGCTGGACCTACAACTGTTTCTGGAAACGCTTTACATGCTAGAAGTAAAGTTTTTGGTAACCCCGATCTTGATCCAGATTTTTTAAGCTATTATAAATTCGTTTGTCATAGACTTAGAAACTTTATCGGTTCTGAAGAATCTAAAATTCTTATTATGAGCGGAGAAGGAATGCTTGGACTTGACGCTGCGTGTGCATCTCTAACTGAAAAGGGAGATAGAGTTCTTGTTATATCTAATGGATTTTTCGGCGAAGGTTTTAAAGAATTAATCGAACCTTACGGTGGAGAAGTTACAATTTTTGAATCAAGTTGGAAAAAATCTATAGATTTAGAAAGTCTAAAATCTTTCTTAGAAAAAGACTCTAATTTTAAATATGCTACAGTTATTCACTGTGACACACCTAGTGGCCTTTTAAATGATATTGGACCTGTTTGTCAGCTACTAAAATCAAAAGGAATTTTAACTGTTGTAGACACTGTTGCTGCCCTTGGTGGAGTAGATTTTAGAATGGATGAATGGGGTGTAGATATCGCTCTTTCTGCATCTCAAAAAGTTTTCTCAGCAGCACCAGGATTAACTATTGTTGCTGTTAGTGATGATGCTTGGAAAGCCATGGAAAATAGAAGTACTGTTATCCCATCTTTCTATTGTAACCTTTTACATTGGAAAAATATCGAAGAGAAAAAATCTTTCCCATACACTATGCCTGCAAGTGATATTATAAGTTTAGGAACTGCAATTGATAATCTTTTATCAGAAACTCTTTATAGAACTTTCGATAGACACGAAGAGATGAGAGATCTTTGTATTCAAAGACTAAAAGATATCGGGTGTACTTTATATCTAGAAGACAATTTCTCTCCAACAGTTACAGCTTTCTATCCTCCAGAAGGAATTAGAGCTGAAGACCTTTTAGTTCATTTAAGAACTAAATATAACATCTTACTTTCAGGTTCTTACGGACCTTTAGCTGGTAAAGTTATCAGAATTGGACATATGGGTGAAAATGCTCGTGAAGATAGAGTTCGTTTTACTCTTGATTGCTTAGAAAAAGCTATTATAGATTTAAAATAATTACAAAAAAAGTCGGTATAAACCGACTTTTTTATATCTCTTGTCTTCCATCTAGGGCTCGTGATATCGTTGCTACATCAGCAAACTCTATATTTCCTCCCATAGGAATTCCACTTGCTATTTTAGTTATTTTTACACCAAATGGCTTTAATAGCTTAGTTAAATAAAGTGCAGTTGTCTCTCCCTCTAAATCTGGATTCAGAGCTAGAATAACCTCTTTTATCTCATCTTTTGCTACTCTCTCTAATAAAGATTTTAAATTTAGTTTATCAGGTGTCATCCCATTTAAAGGATCAATTTTTCCATTTAAAACATGGTATGTTCCTTTATATCTCTTTGTTTTTTCTAAAGGAATAATATCTCTACTATCCTCTACAACACAGATAACATCTTTTTCCCTAAACTCATCTCTACAGATATCACACATCTCATTTTCACTAAAATTTCCACATACTGAGCATTTTTTAACAGTTTCCTTTACATCCTTTAAAGCTTTAGAAAATCTTTCAACTTCAACGTCACTCATCTCTAAAACATGAAATGCTAATCTTACAGCACTTTTTCTCCCGATTCCAGGTAATCTATTAAACTCATCAATTAATATCTCTAATGACTTAGTTGCCATCTAAACTCCTTACTACTTTTTTTCTACTGTAGTCTTTTGAGCTAATGATCTTGTAATCTCTTTAATGCTCTTAGAAATTTCTCTTCTTTCTTTTCCTAACTCTGCATTTTTTATGATATAATCATCTACTCTATCCTCGTAGTCACCCTTCATGTTTTCAATTATGTCAAGAATCTCAGCATAACTCATTCCAGGCTTTAAGTATTCTTTTAAGTTTGATAGAAGATCTACTCTTTTTCTGTTATCTCTAACTTTTCTATCGTTATCTTCAATCTCTCTTTTTATTTTATTTTTTCTTCTTTCTTTTCTAACAACATCTAAAACTGTAATCATAACTTTTCACCAGCTCCTATTTACAAAGTGTTAATGCTAATTCATAATCTTTAGTAATATCGTACTTTCTTTTTCCTTCCCAAGCAAATGATATTGGGTGAGTTACTAATTCGTTGCTTTCAATTCCAACCATTACTCCACCCTCTCCATTTTCAAGAAGTTCAACTGCTTTTGCTCCCATCTTAGTTGCTAGTACTCTATCAAATCCTGATGGAGTTCCACCTCTTTGAACGTGAGCTAAAACCACACTTCTAACCTCAGTTGTTACTTTTTCTTTTAATTGCTTTTCAATCTCAAGAACGCTTCCAACACCTTCAGCTATAAGTACTATATCATGAAGTTTTCCTTGTCTTCTTCTCTCTTTAATTTGGTAAGCTAGCATTTCAATTGGCTCGTCGATTTCTGGAATTAAAACTCCATCTCCTCCACCTGCTAATGTTGCATGAAGAGCTAAATCTCCTGCATGTCTTCCCATAACTTCCATTAAGATTGTTCTTTCGTGAGAAGTTGCTGTATCTCTTAATTTTGATATAGCATCTAATATTGTATTTAAACAAGTATCAAATCCTATTGTATAATCTGTTCCTATTATATCGTTATCTATTGTTCCAGGTAATCCTACAACTTTAAATCCGTGCTCTTTAGATAGTAAATCCGCTCCTCTATAAGAACCGTCTCCTCCTACTACTACTAGCCCTTCAATTCCTCTTTTCTTTAAGTTTTCTGCAGCTATAGCTCTAAACTTTGGATCTTTGAACTCTAAACATCTAGCAGTTAAAAGAACCGTACCACCTCTATCAATTATTCCTGACACATGGCTTCCATTCATTTGGAATATCTCATCGTGTAACATACCTAAGTATCCTCTTTTTACCCCGAATACTTCCATTCCTTTTGCTAAAGCTACCTTAGCTACAGCTCTTACTGCAGCATTCATTCCTGGAGCATCTCCTCCACTTGTTAAAACCGCTATTCTTTTCATAAAGACTCGCACCTCCGACACTTTCTATTAAAATTTAGATTGTTTTCTCTATAAAACTTCCCATTTTTCTAAACTTATTATATCTATTTTTTAGTAAAGTATCTACATCTAATTTAGATAACTCTGAAAGTGATGACAAAATAACACTTTTAAGGTCATTTGCTGCACACTTATAATCTCTGTGAGCCCCACCTAATGGTTCTTTTATAATACCGTCAATTATACCTAAACTTTGTAAACTTTTACCTGATATTTTTAGATTATTTGCTGCCTCTGATGTTTTAGATGAATCTTTGTATAAAATTGCTGCACACCCTTCTGGAGATATAACAGAGTAAACCGAATTCTCTAACATATAAACCTTGTCTGCTACTCCTAAAGCTAATGCTCCTCCTGATCCACCCTCTCCTATAACTACTGAGATTATTGGAGTTTTTATTCCTGCCATCTCTAATAAGTTTCTAGCTATGGCTTCACCTTGACCATGCTTTTCAGCCTCTATTCCTGGGTAAGCTCCTGCTGTATCTATCAAGTTTACTACAGGAATTGAAAATCTTTCAGCCATTCTAAATAGTCTTAAAGCTTTTCTATAACCTTCAGGACTAGCCATTCCAAAGTTTCTATGTAGATTTTCCTCT
Source organism: uncultured Cetobacterium sp. (assembly GCF_945952365.1). Classification (GTDB taxonomy): domain Bacteria; phylum Fusobacteriota; class Fusobacteriia; order Fusobacteriales; family Fusobacteriaceae; genus Cetobacterium_A. The sequence goes on along the minus strand of NZ_CAMFHX010000004.1, from coordinate 44,654 downwards.
ATACCTCTTCCTTTTTGATGACCAATAATCATCACTTTTTTACCATCTATTTTACAAAGACCTCCAACAATTGCTGGATCATCTTTACACAGTCTATCACCGTGGAGTTCAATAAAATCTGTAGTCATATTTTTTATATAGTCTAAAGTATACGGTCTCTCTGGATGACGAGCAATAGATACTCTATCCCAATCTGTTAAACTTTCATATGCTGTTTTTAAATATTCATCTCTTTGTTTTGTTAATTTTTCTATCTCTAAGCTTAAATCAATTTTTTTCTCTCTTGAAAAATTTTTAAGTTCCGATATTTTCGTTTCTAAATCTAAAATTTCGTTATTAAATTTCATGACACTCTCCTATAAACAAGCTATTTCTAGATTATATTATCTATAATTTTATGAAGAGTTCTCTTCATATCCTCTCTTTTTACAATTACATCAACCATTCCACACTCTTGTAAGAACTCACTTCTTTGGAACCCGTTTGGTAATTTTTGCTTTATAGTTTGTTCAATTACTCTTTGACCTGCAAATCCAATCAAAGCATCTGGTTCTGTCATTATAACATCCCCTAACATAGCAAACGAAGCTGTTACTCCACCAGTTGTTGGATTAACTGGTATAGAGATAAATGGTAGCCCTGCAGCTCTCAATCTTTCTAATGCCGCTGACGTCTTTGCCATCTGCATAAGCGACAATATACCTTCATGCATTCTAGCTCCTCCTGATGAAGATACAACTACGACAGGAACTTTAAATTTAATTCCTCTTTCTATAGCTCTAGTTATCTTTTCACCAACAACCGATCCCATACTTCCACCTAAGAAGTCAAAATCCATAACAGCTATACTTACTTTTATTCCAAAAATATCCCCAATTCCTGCTACTACACCCTCAAACATTCCTGTTTTTTCCACTGCGGCCTCATACTTCTCTTTATATCCTGGGAAATCTAAAGGATTTTCTGAAACTAAATTTTTATCCATCTCTTGGAACGTATCCTCATCAATCAATAGTGCAACTCTTTCTTTAGCACTCATTGAGAAATAATAGTCACAGTGTGGACATTTTTGTAAATTTTGTTCAATATCGTTTTTATAAATAATCTCATTACATTCTGGGCATTTCTCCCAAAGACCTGTTATCTTAGTCTTTTTTATTATTTTTTCCTCTTTTTCTTCAACTTTTTTATTTTCTGATTTATTTTCCTTAACAGTTAAAGTCGCATACTTTTTTTTATTCAAAGAAAAAAACTTCATATTTTCCTCCTGAAACTTCATTTATTTTTTAATATTTCAATATCTCATTCTATAAGATTTTTCACTATATTTCAATAATTATTTGATTTTGACACTTTTATATTATAAAATGACTATTGATAATATTCATGAAATGGGTGATTAAAATTACAAATAATATTAATGAATTAAGAAAAAAAATTGATACTATCGATAAAAAAATAATAGAACTAATTGCGAACAGAATGGAAGTTGTGCATCAAGTTGGTGTTACAAAATCTAAAGAAAATAGCCGAATATATGTTCCTGAAAGAGAGAGTGCTATCTATAAAAAATTGAGTTCTCATTCTGAAATCTCATCTCAAGATATCGCTGGTTTTTATACAGAGATTATATCTTTCTGTAGAAAACTAGAGGGGATTTTAGATGTTGCTATCAAGAAAGATAGCTACTCTTTAATTGGTGTCAAAAAACTATTTGGTGAACATGTAAATCCAATTTTCATCGAAACCTTTGAGTCTTTTGATAAAAACTGTATAAAATATATTTTATCTCCTTTCAACAATGAGATTTTAGATTTTATTCAAAAAAACAATTGGTTTGTTATCAATAAAGTTATTGTAGATAACGAATCTTTTTATCTTTTTTCTAGTTTTGAAAACACTTTATTAGATAACGAAGATATCGCTTTTATTTTAAATACTCAAAAAATATCTGATGATTTTATAAAATTAAATGAAGATACTTTTATAAATTTACTACCTTATAATAAGGTTAAATCTTGTTACGATTTTAAAATTTTGGGTGTTATTCCAAAAAATTAGCTACATTATTTAAATAACAGGGGGAGGGAAAATGTTAAAAAAACTAATTGTAATACTTTTTACTCTTTTATTTTTAAGTTGTAATAATCTATCTATATCAAATCCTATTGAAAGCTCTTTATCTGATGAAAGAGTTACAACTTCTGTCGATTCAGAAAACGAAGTTGTTGGAATAGGTTCTGCAAAGATTAGCAGTAGCGGAACTCTTGTTGCTAATGGAAAAGCTTCTCGTGAAGCAAAAGATCGTTTAAAATCTAGAATTTTAGCTGAAGAAGATATTATCTTTAAATCATTTTTAGTTCCCGCAGATCCATACACTAAAAAAATACTATCTCCAGCTTTATCAGATTTAATGGATTACACTGCAACTCAACTAGTTCAAAGAGCTGTTGAAAAAGATTCTTGGTCTGAAAATAATAAAGTTTACATCGTTTATAGTATGTCAAAAAGTGAGATTTTAAGTGAATCTCAAAATATTTTTATTCAATATATTGATGATATCACTAGTAAATTTCAACTTATAAAGGAAGGAGTGAATCAATCACAATGAATATAGAAACATTAAATCTAAAAAGCAATTATCAAAAAAATGAGTTGAAAGATTTTTTGAAAAAATTCCATTTAACTTTTGATGATAGTATCGATTATTCTTTAGTTATTAGAAGAGATGAAGAGATTGTTGCAACAGCATCAAAGAGTAAAAATATCATAAAGTGTTTTGCTATAGATGACTCTTTAAGAGGTGAAGGTGTTACAAATACCTTAGTTACAACACTTTTAAATAAATCTTTTGACGAGGGTATTTTTCACAGTTTTGTTTTTACAAAACCATCGAATGAGGATATTTTTAAAGGAGTCGGATTTAAATCTATCTCAAAAACAGATAAAGTTGCACTTCTTGAAATAGGAATGAACTCTATAGATAAAACTATCAATAAAATCAAAAGTCAACTTAATTGGCAGCAAAATAGTAGTAACGGACTTTTAATAATGAACTGTAACCCTTTTACTTTAGGACATCAGTTTTTAATTGAATATGCCGCTGATAAAATGGATAACATCTTAATTTTAGTTGTTGAAGAGAATAAATCATCATTTCCATTCAATGATAGAATTGATTTAGTAAAAAAAGGAACTGCTCATCTGAAAAATGTTACTGTTTTACCTAGTTCTGAGTATGTTATATCTTCTGCTACTTTCCCTAATTATTTTCTTAGAAAAGAGGACGATTCTCTTATAGAATTTATGAAACTTGATACTCTTATTACAGCAGAGCACTTTTGTTCTAAATTGAATATTAATACAAGATTTGTTGGAGAGGAACCTTACTGTAATATTACACAAAAATATAATGAGACTATGATAGAAACATTCAAAAATTTCAATTTAAATGTTTCTATTATACCTAGAAAAGAGATGAAAGAAAAAGCTATCAGTGCTTCGAGAGTTCGAGAACTTTTAAAAAATGATGAGATTGAAGAATTAAAAACACTCGTTCCTCAATCTACATTTGATTACTTAATCTCAGAAAAAGGAAAGGAGATTGCAGAGAGAATTAAAAATTCTAACTCTGTTCACTAATTGACAATGTTTAATTTAGAAGAATTTTTATTAATGAGAGAAAAAAGAGTTGAAATTCAAAATTCAATAATTGAAAAATATAATCTTCCTATTTTAGTATTAAGAGCTAACTATCCTGGTGAAGATAAAAACAGTTTTGTTCCAAAATATATCCTAGAAATTTTAAAAGATGAGATAATAGATATCTTTAACTCTGATATTATTTTTTCTGAAAAATTAGAATCTATTGAAGGTCCAACATACATATATGCTATAAAAGATTTCGGAAGAGATATAAAAAAGATAGCTATGCTTATCGAAGAAAATCATCCTCTTGGAAGATGTGTCGATATAGATGTCTTTGATTCGAATGGTTATGCTTTTTCTAGAAAAGATTTTAATGGCGAAAAGAGAAAATGTCTTCTTTGTGAAGAGATGGCATTTGTCTGTGCTCGAAAACAAAGCCACACACAATTAGAAGTTCAGGATGCTATTAGAAACAAATTGGAAAAATATCTAGAGATTGAAAAAATAAAAACAGATGTTGTTCAAAGATTTTCAAACTTAGCCTTGAAATCTGTTATTTTAGAAGTTTCTGCTTTTCCTTCCTTTGGATTAGTATCACCTCAAAGTAATGGGTCACATGACGATATGGATTTCTTTACATTTATTCACAGTGGTTTTTCTCTAGACAGCTACTTTAAAGAGGTTATCAAAGCTGGTTATTCAGAGCTTCCAATTCATCTGATTTTTAAAAAAATTAGATATATGGGAAAGATTGCTGAAGATAAGATGTTTTTAGCTACAAACAATGTAAATACTCATAAAGGTTTAATATTTTTAATGGGAATAACAGCTGCTTGTGCTGCTAAAACAAAATCACAAAACCTACCTTTTGAAAATATCTCTACTTTTATTAAAGAGATGTGTAAAGATATTTTGAAAGACTTTGATAACATCCACTTAAAGAAAAAGTTAACTCATGGAGAAAAATTGTTTCTTAATCATGGAATTGTTGGAGTTCGAGGTGTTGCTAAAAGTGGCTTAGAAATGGTTTTTAATGGCGGAATATCTACTTTTAAAGACTCTATAGCTAACGGCGAACATATAAATCACGCTATGATCAGAACCTTGATATATCTAATGAGTATTTTAGAGGACACAACTATCTTACACAGACATGATATTAAGATATTAAATGAAGTTAAAGACACAGCTATCTATTTAAAAGAGAAATTTTCTAATGAATCTTTAAATATACAAACTTTAAATGAAATTGAACAAGATTTCATCAGTAAAAGAATTAGTCCTGGTGGAGCTGCTGATTTACTAGCTATTACCATGTTTCTATCTTTTATACAAAATAGTTTTGAGTAAAAAAAGAGGTTTGACCTCTTTTTTTATTTCCTGTTTTTTAATCCACATACTCTATTGCAGCTTTTATAATCTCAGCAGTTAATCCCCAAATAACTTTATCTTCATAAATATACAAAAATACCTCTCTTGGAGAACTTTTCCATGGTGAATGATACATTTTTGGAAGATTTAACTCTATAGCAGGAAATACATATTTAACTCCGTTTTCTTCATAATAAGGTCGAGTTTCTACTTCTAATTTTTCTACCCTAGGCTCATTATCTTTAAAAAATTGAACTGGAACTAAAAAACACTCCTCTACTTCATCCTCATTGATATTAATATTAATCAGTTCACTTTCATCCATAAATCCAAGAAAAGCTTCAACCATAACTCCTGAAGGTATAACCAATGTCCCAACTTTTCCTTTTATCTCAATTTTATCTATTCCAATCTCCTCAAAGCTTTCTCTTAAAGATGCCTCTAAAGCGGTTTCATTCTCCTCTACTCTTCCTCCTGGAAAAGATATATCTCCTGCTTGTCTAATCCCTTTTGCTCGTTTTTGAAATAAAAAATATTTACCATCACTTTTTTCAACAACCAAAGCTATAACTGCTGAATTAAAATATCTATCTTTTCCAATTATTTTCTCTGTAAAATCAAGTTTTTTCATATTATCTCCTCCTTTTTCTATTCTAACTCTTTTTTTTAAAAAAGTCCTTTATTTTTTATTTTTGATTGATTTTGAAAGTTTTTGAAAGAAAATGATTGATTTTTATTTTATACTATGATAATATACTTCATATAAAAGGAAGTGATTTTATGTTAAATATAGAGAGAGAAAATTCTATTTTAGAACTGTTAAGACAAAAAGAGGTTGTAAAAATCCAAGAAATTGTTGATATTCTAAATGTTTCTGAGGCTACTGCTAGAAGAGACTTAGCTGCTCTAGAAAAAAAAGAACTTGTTAAGAGGGTTCATGGTGGAGCTATCTTAAACAACTCTTTAGATACAACAAAGGATTTTAATATACAATTCAGAAGAAATCTTAATAAAGAGGAGAAAGAAAAAATTGCACAACTTGCTGCATCTTTTGTCAAAAGAGACTCATGCATATTTTTAGATGCTGGTACAACTACTCTTTGTATGATTAAACATCTTAAAAATTTAAATGTAAAAGTTATCACAAATGGTTTAAACCTGATTGATGAACTAGAAAAATATAATATTGAAAGCTTTTTAATTGGAGGAAAAATTAAAAGTAAAACTAGTTGTACTGTTGGTTTTTCTGCTGTTCAATATTTAAAAACATTCAACTTCGATTCAACTTTCATCGGAGTAAATGCTCTTAATATTGATGGGTGTAGTACTCCATCTTTTGAAGAAGCCATGATAAAATCTGAGGCTATCAATAGAGGAGCAGAAACTTTCTTCCTATGTGACCATACAAAAATAGGAAAACATAGTTTCACAATTTTTTCAACTTTAGATAAGGGAACTGTTATTACAGATAAGCCTCTTCCTAAAGAATATCAAAATTTAGTAAAAGTGGAGGTCGTAGAATGATATATACATTAACTTTAAATCCTGCAATAGATTATTTTTTAGCTTTTGACTCTTTTGTTGAAGGAAATCTAAATACTCCTAGAGAGACTTATAAATTACCTGGAGGAAAAGGGATTAACGTTTCAAAAATTTTAAAAAACTTTGATACAGATTCTATCTGTCTTGGATTTATCGGTGGATTCACTGGAGATTTTATCAAATCAGCTTTAGAGAGTGATGGACTACAAACAAAGTTGTTCAATGTTAAAGAGGATACTCGTATCAATATAAAAATAAATAATAACGGACTTGAAAGTGAGATAGCTGGAACTTCACCTACAATAAACAAGGAAAATCTAGACGAGTTATTCCACTTCATAAAAACTAATCTGAAAAGTGGCGATATCTTAGCTCTTTCAGGAAGTGTTCCTGCATCAATCCCCACATCTATATATGCTGATATAATCGATGCTATTCCTAAAGATGTGAAGGTTATTTTAGATACAAGAGGTTTACCTTTTGAGATAGCTTTAAAAAAAGGTGTCTTTTTAATAAAACCAAACAAGGATGAAATAAACGAGTTTTTCAACTCAGATTTTTCTACAAACGAAGAATTAATCGAAGCTGGAAAAAAACTACAGACTATGGGTGCTGAAAACGTTCTTATATCTCTTGGAGCTAAAGGTTCTATCTTCATTACAAAAGATGAAATCTTTATAAGTGGAGTTCCAAAAGGAAAGCTAATAAGTTCAAATGGTTCTGGAGATTCTATGATCGGTGGTTTCATCTATGGACTAAATAAAGAGCTTCAATTAGATAAGTGTTATGAACTTGGAATTGCTTCTGGAAGTGCTACTGCATTCTCTAAAGGCTTAGCAACTTTTGAAACTATGGAAAATTTACTAAAAGAAATAAAAATTAATAAGATATAATCGGGAGGATAATCATGTTAGATAAAATGTTAGTTAAAAACTGTATGAAACTAAACTTAAAAGCTACAACTAAAGCAGAAGTTATAGATGAGCTTGTTGAAGTTTTATATGCAAACGGAAGACTTAATGATAAAGATGAATTTAAGAAAACTATAATAAAAAGAGAAGAGCAAAGTAGTACTGGATTGGAAGAGGGTATTGCAATTCCTCACGGGAAATCAGCTTCTGTTAAAATTCCTACAGTTGCTTTTGGATTATCAAAAGCTGGAATTGATTACGATTCGTTAGATGGAGAGCCTTCAACACTATTCTTCATGATTGCTGCTCCTGCTGATGCTACAGATTCTCATATAGAGACTTTATCACAACTTACTTCTCTTCTTTTAGAAGACGATGTAAGAGAGCAACTTTTAAATGTTACTTCAGAAGAAGAGGTTCTGAATATTCTTTTACAAGATGCACCTGCTAAAGAGGAAACTGTTTCTGTTGGAAATAACTTTGATGTTTTAGCTGTAACTGCTTGCCCTACAGGAATTGCTCATACATATATGGCTGCTGAAGCTTTAAATAAAAAAGCTAAAGAGATGGGTGTAACTATAAAAGTTGAAACTAATGGTTCAACTGGTGTTAAAAATATGATAACTGACGAAGATATCAAAAATGCAAAAGGAATCATTGTTGCTGCAGACAAAAATGTTGATATGGCTAGATTCAATGGAAAGAACGTTGAGATTGTTCCTGTTAAAGATGGAATAAAAAGACCTCAAGAACTTATTCAAAACGCGTTAGATAAAAAAGCCCCTGTGTATTCTTCTAATGAAACTTCAAAGTCTACATCTAATGATAGAAAAGGATTCTACAAACATCTTATGAGTGGAGTTTCTAATATGTTACCATTCGTTGTTGGTGGAGGAATATTAATAGCTTTATCATTTATCTTTGGAATTAACGCATCTAATCCAGCTGATCCTAGTTTCAATCCAATAGCTAAGATTCTTATGGATATCGGTGGAGGAAATGCCTTCTTCTTAATGGTTCCTGTTTTAGCTGGTTTCATTGGTATGAGTATAGCTGATAGACCTGGTTTTGCTCCTGCTATGGTTGGAGGACTTATCTCTGCTAACAATGGTGGAGGGTTCCTTGGTGGTTTAGTTGGAGGATTCCTTGGTGGTTATGTTATTGTACTTTTAAAGAAAGTATTCTCTAAGTTACCTGAAAAATTAGAAGGAATTAAACCTGTTTTACTTTACCCTCTATTTGGTATTTTAATAACTGGTCTTCTTATGTACACTGTTGTTATATCTCCTGTGGCAGCTATAAATAACGGTATCACTAACTTCTTAAATAGTCTTGGAACTGGAAACTTAATCATATTAGGTGCTGTTTTAGGTGGTATGATGGCTATTGATATGGGTGGACCTATCAACAAAGCTGCATTTACATTTGGTATTGCTGCTATCGCTGCTGGAAACTACTATCCTCATGCTGCTGTTATGATTGGTGGAATGACTCCTCCTTTAGGAATAGCTCTTGCTACAACATTATTTAAGCATAAATTTACTAAAGATGAGAGAGAAGCTGGTTTAACTAACTATATTATGGGTGCATCGTTCATTACAGAGGGAGCTATTCCTTTTGCTGCTGCTGATCCGATGAGAATAATACCTAGTTGTGTTATAGGTTCTGCTGTTGCTGGAGGATTAGCTATGGCATTCAAATGTCAACTTCCTGCACCTCATGGTGGACTATTTGTACTACCTATCATTACAAATCCATTAATGTACCTTGTTTCAGCTGTAATAGGTTCATTAATAACTGCTGTTTTAATAGGAATTACTAAACCAGCTAAAAATATATAAACACTTAGCATTTAAAAGAGAGTTTTAAGCTCTCTTTTTTAATTTCTCATCTTTTGAAACATTTTAACTGTTTTTTATCTTGACATTTAAAATTAATATAGTATACTTGTTATTGATAAGACACAAAAGGAGATTAAAATGAACTCAAATTTCGAAAAGATTTTAATCAAAAACAACAAAATACTTGCTGTAAAAGATCAACAAACTTTAGAGAATGCTCTTTCAAGCTCTGCTAAAATCATATTTTTATTAAGTAGTGATATCTGCTCTGTTGAAGAAACAACTCGTTTAATCAAAGCTAGTGGAAAAATATGCTTTGTTCATTTAGATATGATACAAGGGCTGAATACAAAAGACAACTCTGCCATAGATTATCTCAAAGAAAATACTTTTGCAGATGGAATTATTACAACAAAATCAGGAGTAGCTAAGTATGCTCACAAAGTTGGGTTTTTAGTTATTCTAAGATGTTTTTTAATAGATTCAATTTCATTGACTACAACAGCTAAACTTTTTAACGAAACATATATTGATGCAATAGAAATTCTACCTGGAGTTATGCCTAAAATTATCGAAAAAATTTCAAAGCAAAGCTCAATCCCTATTATAGCTGGTGGACTTATATCCGATGAAGAGGATATAAATTTAGCTTTAAATAGTGGAGCTGTCGCAATATCCACAACAAAATTAAATATTATAAGTTAATTTAGCTAGAGATATTAGAGAAGCTATTCAATCAAAAGGAGTTTCAAATCCTTATTTTTTGAATAGCTTTTTTTAATATAAAAAAAATAATATGGGAGGATATCATGAATGTTTTTGTAGCTGAGTTTATAGGTACTGCAATTCTAGTTTTACTTGGTAATGGTGTTGTTGCAAATGTAGTTTTAAACAAAACAAAGGGAAATAATTCAGGGTGGATTGTTATTACTACAGCTTGGGGACTGGCTGTTATGACAGGAGCTTATGCTGTTGGATGGGTTAGTGGTGCCCATTTAAATCCAGCACTTACTATCGGTTTTGCTGTTGCTGGGCTTTTTCCTAAAAATCTTGTTCTAGGGTATGTTATTGCACAAGTTTTAGGGGCTATGTTAGGTCAACTCTTTGTATTTTTAACTTATAAAAGACATTATGATGAAACAACTGATACAGGTTCTATTTTAGCTTCTTTCTCTACTGGTCCTGCTATCAGAGATTTAAAATGGAATTTTGTAACAGAAGCTATTGGTACTTTTATGCTTGTTTTTGGTTTATTAGCTATCGGTCATATTAACAACCAAGCTTTCACTGCTACACTTCCTAACGGAGAGATTATCAAAGGGTTTACTGGAATCGTAGGACCTTTACTTGCTGGATTCTATATTTGGAGTTTAGGTTTAAGCTTAGGTGGACCAACAGGTTATGCTATAAATCCAGCTAGAGATTTAGGTCCTAGAATAATGCACTCTATTTTACCTATCACTAACAAAGGAGATTCTGATTGGGCTTATGCTTGGGTTCCTATAGCTGGACCTATCATCGGTGGTATTATTGGAGCATTAGCTTTTGCGGCAGCTTTTAACTAAAAAAATTAATTTCTAAACAATAGGAGGATTTTTATGAAATATATAATTGCATTAGATCAAGGAACAACTAGTTCAAGAGCTATAATTTTTGATGAACAACAAAATATAATTGCAAGTGCACAAAAAGAGTTTAAACAAATCTATCCTAAAGAGGGATGGGTAGAACATGATCCTATGGAGATATGGGCTAGTCAAAGTGGAGTCTTAGCTGAAGCTATGGGACAATCTGGAATTTCTCAACATGACATCATTGGTATTGGAATCACAAACCAAAGAGAGACTACAATAGTTTGGAATAAAGTTACTGGTAAACCTGTTTATAATGCTATTGTATGGCAATGTAGAAGAACTGCTCACATTTGTGATGATTTAAAAGCTAAAGGATTAGCTGATTATATAAGAGACAATACTGGATTAGTTGTGGATGCTTACTTCTCTGGAACTAAAATAAAATGGATTTTAGATAATGTTGAAGGAGCTAGAGAAGCTGCTGAAAGAGGAGAACTTCTTTTCGGTACTGTTGATACTTGGTTAATTTGGAAACTTACTAATGGAAGATCACATGCAACAGATTACACTAATGCTTCAAGAACTATGATATACAATATAAAAGATCTTTGCTGGGATGAAAAACTTTTAACTGAATTAAACATTCCTAAATCTATGTTACCTGAAGTTAAAGATTCTAGTGGAACATTTGGATACGCTAACTTAGGTGGTAAAGGGGGACACAGAGTTCCTATTTGTGGAGTTGCAGGAGATCAGCAAGCTGCTCTATTTGGACAGGCTTGCTTTGAAAAAGGAGAAGCAAAAAATACATATGGAACTGGATGTTTCATGCTTATGAATACCGGTGATAAGATGTATCAAAGTCAAAATGGACTTTTAACTACTATCGCTATTGGTTTAGATGGTAAAGTAGAATACGCTCTTGAAGGAAGTATATTTGTTGCTGGAGCTGCAGTTCAATGGCTAAGAGATGAAATGAAGTTAATAACTGATTCAAAAGATACAGAGTATTTTGCAAACCAAGTTAAAGATAACGGCGGAGTATATTTTGTTCCAGCTTTTGTTGGATTAGGAACTCCTCACTGGGATATGTACGCTAGAGGAGCAATCTTAGGTCTTACTAGAGGAGCTAATAAAAATCATATTATCAGAGCGACTTTAGAATCTATCGCTTACCAAACTAGAGATGTTTTAGAAACTATGCAAGCTGACTCTGGAATTGAATTAAAAGCACTTAAAGTTGATGGCGGAGCATCTGCTAACAACTTCCTAATGCAATTCCAAGCTGACATAATCGGTAAAGAGGTTCACAGACCATCTACAGTTGAAACTACAGCTTTAGGAGCTGCTTACCTTGCTGGTCTTGCTGTTGGATTCTGGGATAATAAAAATGAGATTAAGAAAAATTGGTGTCTAGAAAAGACATTCACTCCTAATATGAGCGAAGAGGAGAGAAATCTAAAACATAAAAAATGGAAAAAAGCTGTAGAAAGATGTTTAAATTGGGAGCTTGACTAATCCCTAAAAAAGTAGTATAGTTAGATTAGAAAAATTGAATATTAGCAATAGAGATGAAGAGAGCTAAAAAAGTGTTGGTAACAAGTTACCACCTTTTTGTGCTCTCTTTTTTGCTATTAAAAACTAGGAGGGAATTTTATGTATGATATTTTAATCATTGGTGCTGGTATTATTGGAACTGGTATCGCAAGAGAGCTTTCTAAATACAAATTAAAAGTTGCAATTTTAGAAAAAGATACCGATGTATCTAATGAAACAACAAAAGCTAACAGTGCTATAGTACACGGAGGATACGACGCTAAAGAAGAATCACTTATGGCTAAATTAAATGTTTTAGGTAACTCTTTGTATGAGGATTTATGTAATGAGCTTTCTGTTCCATTCAAACGTAACGGTTCACTTGTTTTAGCATTCAATGAAGATGAGTTAGAACATCTAAACGTTCTTTACAATAGAGGTATCATAAATAAAGTTCCTGGCCTAAGTATTATCAACCAAGAAAAATTAAGAGAGCTAGAACCTAATGTAGATGAGAAAGCTATCGCTGCACTTCACTGCTCTTCAGCTGGAATTGTTTCTCCTTGGGAGTTTGCAGAAGCTCTTATAGATAACGCTGTGGAAAACGGAGTGGACCTTTTCCTAAATACAACAGTTAAAAACATTGTAAAAACTGACGAAAATTTTGATGTTCATACTGACAGTGGAATCTTCCATACAAAATATGTTTTCAACTGTGCTGGTGTCCATGCAGATTTAATTCATAACTTAATTGCACCTGAATCATTTAAAATTTTACCAAGAAAAGGTGAATACTTTGTTCTTGATAAAACCCAGGGAAAAAGAGTAAATCAAACTGTTTTCCAATGCCCATCAAAATTAGGAAAAGGTATTTTAGTTACTCCAACTGTTCACGGAAACCTTTTAGTTGGTCCTGATGCACAAGATATAGATAATAGATTTGATGTTTCAACTGCAACTGATAGACTTGAATATATTAAATTTAAAGGTAGTCACTCTATTAAAGATATAAACTTCAGAGAAAATATCAGAACTTTCGCTGGAATTAGAGCTGAGTCAGATAGAGGTGATTTCATAGTTGAAGAATCTTCTGTGAAAGGATTCTTCGATATTGCTGGTATAAAATCTCCAGGGCTTTCTGCTGCTCCTGCTATAACTCTAGCTGCAATAGATTTATTAAAAACTTCTGGAGCTAATCTTAGTTTAAAAGATAACTTTATAACTCCTAGAAAGCACACTCTTTTCATGCATCTTTCTGCAGAGGACAAAGCTAAAAAAATAGCTGAGGATGATAGATTTGGAAGAATGATTTGTAGATGTGAAATGATTACTGAGGGAGAGATTGTCGAAGCTATCCATAGACCTGTTAAAGCTACTACTATGGATGCTGTAAAAAGAAGATGTCGACCTGGTTCTGGTAGATGTCAAGGTGGATTCTGTGGGCCTAGGGTTCAAGAGATTATCGCTAGAGAGTTAAATAAAGATATTAAAGATGTTATCTTAGATAAAGCTAATTCATATATTTTAACAGAGGAGTTGAAGAAATAATGAGATATGATGTTGTTGTTATAGGTGGAGGACCTGCTGGTCTTGCTGCTGCTAAATCAGCTTACGAAAATGGTGCTAAAAATATTGTAATTCTAGAAAGAGATAAAGAGTTAGGTGGTATTTTACAACAATGTATTCATAATGGATTTGGTCTTCACAGATTCAAAGAGGAATTAACTGGTCCTGAATACGCTCAAAAATATATTGAATTTGTTAAACAATACCCGATTGAAATAAAATTAGAAACTATGGTATTAAATATATCTAAAGAGAGAGTTATCTCTATGATTAATCCGATAGATGGGTACCAAGAGATTGAAGCTAGTTCTGTTATCCTAGCTATGGGATGTCGAGAAAGAACTAGAGGAGCTATAGCTATCCCTGGAGAAAGACCCTCTGGAATATTTACAGCTGGAGCTGCTCAAAGATACATAAATATGGAAGGATATATGGTTGGAAAAAAAGCTGTTATTCTCGGAAGTGGAGATATTGGACTTATTATGGCAAGACGTTTAACTTTAGAAGGAGCTAAAGTTGAAGCTGTTGTTGAGCTTATGCCATTTTCTGGTGGACTAAACAGAAACATTGTTCAATGTCTTGATGATTTTGATATTCCTTTACTTCTATCTCATACAGTTATTGATGTTAAAGGAAAGGATAGATTAGAAAAAGTTGTTGTTGCAAAAGTAGATGAAAATAGAAAACCAATTCCTGGAACAGAGATTCATTACGATTGCGATACTTTACTTCTTTCTGTTGGATTGATTCCAGAAAACGACCTTTCAAAAGAAGCTGGAGTTATTTTAGACAACAGAACTAGCGGTCCTATTGTTAGTAACTCAATGGAAACAAGTATTCCTGGTGTATTTGCCTGTGGAAATGTTGTTCATGTCCATGACTTAGTTGACTTTGTAAGTGAAGAGGGTGAAAGAGCTGGAAAATTTGCTGCTTGTTATATTGCAGAAGAGAATTGTAAAATAGAGAATGTTTCAAATGTTAAAAATGGAGATGGAATTGTTTATACAGTTCCACAAGTTATTAATTTAGATAATCTACAAAATAAACTTGAAATTTTTATGAGAGTTAATAATGTCTATAAAAACAAAAAAATTGTAATTCGAGAGGGTGACAATGTAATTGCAAGTTTTAAAAGAACTCATCTAGCCCCTGGAGAGATGGAGAAAGTTCTATTGCCAGAAGTTTTATTAAAGAGAATTTCTAAAGATATTATTATAGAGCTACAGGAGGCTTAAGATGAAAGAGATGATTTGTATTCTATGCCCTATGGGGTGTCATTTAAATATTGATATTGAAAACGATTATAAGGTTACTGGAAACTCTTGTCCTAAAGGAGAAACATATGGAAAAGAGGAGTTAATCGCTCCGAAAAGAGTGGTCACATCTATTGTAAGAGTTTATGGTGGAATACACCATATGGTTCCTGTAAAAACAGATAAACCTATACCTAAAGAGTTGGTTTTTGATTGTATGGAACTCTTAAAAGATATAAAAATTGAATCTCCTAAAAAGGTTGGAACTGTTGTTTTGGAAAATATCTTAGGAACTGGATCAAATATTGTTTTAACAAGAGATATATAGATTTTATTTTCCTACCTTTTTTGTTATAATAACTTTGGAGGTAGGAAATGACTATTAATGAAAATGAAGTTATAAATAACTTATTAAATAAAAATTTAAAAATTATTCAAAGACCTGATTTTTTCAATTTCTCTCTAGATTCTTTACTGGTATCAAACTTTATATCTTTAACTAGAGGAACTAAGAAAATTTTGGATTTAGGAACAGGAAATGGAGCTATCCCTCTATTTCTTTCACAGAGAACAGACGCTAAAATTACTGGAATTGAAATCCAAGATGTTTCTGCTGATTTAGCTTTAAGAAATATTGAATTAAACAATTTAAGTGGGCAAATCTCTATTATCCATGACAATATGAAAAATTGGAACAAATATTTACAACATGGTTCTCAAGATGTTGTAGTTACAAATCCACCTTTTTTCAAATTTCATGGCAATGAAAATCAGTTGAATGATCTCGATCAACTTACTCTTGCTAGACATGAGATCACTATAGATTTAGATGGATTGATTGAGGTTTCATCAAAACTTTTAAAAGATAAGGGATACTTTGCTATGGTTCATAGACCTGACCGTTTCTTAGAGATTGTTGATACAATGAGAAAATATGGAATTGCTCCTAAAAGAGTTCAATTCTGTCATTCTAAAATTGATAAACCAGCTAAAATACTTTTAATTGAAGGAATTAGAAACGGGAAAGATGCACTTACTATACTGCCCCCATTTATCTCTCACGATAATGATGGCAAATATTCAAAAGAGGTTCTTCAGCTATTTGAGGACTTCAAAAGTTAATCAAAAAAAAGACTAGTCACCTAGTCTTTTTCTTTTACTCTATTTTTCAAATACTCTATTAACTCTTTTTTCAATTTTACAGATTCTTTCGGATTTCCTTTTGCTGAAACTGCAATCTGATACTCATTTGTATCTATGTGTGCTGTAAATCTAGCTGACATATAAACCTTTGATGTTATGTTATTTACTAAAATATTATTATCTTCACAAAGGTCTACTATCATCTCATTTAGATTTTCATCATCTGTTGCTGCTACAACTAAAAACTTATCTTTTATATCTTCAACTTTAAAAACTCTTTTTTCAGCTTCAATATCTAAATCAATAATTTCAGGTAGAATATATGGAGCTATCACAATAACTCTAGCACCATACTCCACTAAACTCTTAACTTTTCTTAAAGCTATCTTTCCTCCACCCACAACTAAACAATCTTTATTTGTCAAATCTATGAATAAAGGAAAAAAAGACTTTCTACTTTCCATTAAGTTCACCAATTTTTTTAAACGCTAACTCCATCACTTCTAAAGTTTTATCTAAATCCTCTTTAGAATGCTCTGTTGAAACAAAATGCGCTTCATATTTTGAAGGCGGTGCTACAACACCGTTATCTAATAAAGTATTAAAGTATATTGAGTAGTGCTCTGTATTTGAATCGATAACATGATCTAAGGCTGTTACCTCTTTTAAATCTGTAAAGAAAATTGTGAATAAAGAACCCAATCTATTTATCTTGATAGGCACTTCATATTTTTTTCCTAACTCTTCGATTTTATCAGTTATATAGATAACTTTCTTTTCTAGCTCTTTATAAAGAGTCTCTTTATTTTTCATTAAGTAACTTACCATTTCAAAACCAGCTCTTACAGCCACTGGATTTCCTGATAAAGTTCCTGCATGATAAACTCTTCCAACAGGAGCAATCATATCCATAATCTCTTTTTTTCCACCAAAAGCTCCAACAGGATATCCCCCTCCTATTATCTTTCCTAAAGTTGTAATATCTGGAGTTATACCATAATACTCTTGAGCTCCTCCAAGAGCTACTCTGAATCCTGATATTACCTCATCAAATATAAGAAGTGTTCCTGTCTCTGTACAGATATCTCTCATAGCTGTTAAAAACTCTTTTGAACTATCTATCAGTCCCATATTAGCTGGAACTGGCTCCATGATTAAAGCTGCAACCTCTTTACTTTCTAAAATTGCTTTCACTCCAGCAACATCTCCAAATTTTGCAACTAAGGTATCTTTTAAAACACCCTCTGTTATTCCGTTACTATCTTGGTATCCATCTGTTAAAAGTCCTGAGCCTGAGCTAACTAAAAGTGAATCTGAATGACCATGATAACATCCTTCAAATTTCAGTATTTTATTTCTATTCGTGAAAGCTCTAGCTACTCTTATAGCAGCCATAGTAGCTTCTGTTCCTGAAGTTGTAAATCTTATCATATCCATCGATGGGTAACACTTACAAACTAACTCTGCTAACTCTACCTCCATCTTTGTTGGTAATCCAAATGAACTTCCAAGCTCAATAGCCTCTCTAACACCATTTAAAACTATCTCATTGTTATGCCCTAAAATTAACGGACCCCATGAACAAATATAATCTATATACTCATTGTTATCCTCATCATATATCTTAGAACCTTTTCCTCTATTTACAAAAATAGGGTATGTTTTATCCACTGATTTAAAAGCTCTAACAGGACTATTCACTCCACCAGGAATAATCTTAACAGCTTTCTCATATATTTTTTCTGAATTACTGTATCTCATATTAAACTCCTCTTTTCAACCATTTCGCTACATCTTTTGCATGGTAAGTAATTATTATATCCGCACCAGCCCTTCTCATAGCATACATATTTTCCATTACAACTTTCTCTTCATCTATCCAACCATTTTCTGCGGCAGCTTTAACCATTGAATACTCTCCACTTACATTATAAATAGCTACTGGATTATTTATCGCATCCGCTACACCTTTAACTATATCTAAATAAGGCATCCCTGGTTTTACCATTATTATATCTGCACCTTCATCTAAATCGTTTTGAACCTCAATCATATAATCTTTTGAATTTCTAAAATCCATTTGATAAGTTTTTCTATCGCCAAAAGCTGGTGCTGAATCTGCAGCTTCTCTGAACGGTCCATAATATGCCGAAGAGTACTTAACACTGTAAGACATAATTGGTAAATTTATAAAACCATTTTCATCTAACACTTCTCTTATCGCTGCAATTCTTCCATCCATCATATCTGAAGGAGCCACTATATCTGCCCCTGCTTTAGCGTGTGATAGCGCCACCTTTTGAAGAAGCTTTAATGTTTCGTCATTTAACAACTCTTCTCCTCTTAAAATTCCACAATGCCCATGAGATGTATACTCACAAAGACAAACATCTGTCACTATTAAAAACTCTGGATATTTAGATTTAATAAATCTTATAGCTTCTTGAACAATACCTGTTTCACTATATCCTTCACTACCTACTAAATCTTTTTTCTTAGGTATTCCAAAAAGAAGTAGTGATTTTATTCCTAACTCCTTTAACTCTTTTAACTCCTCTTCTAATCTATCGATAGAGATTCTAAACTGTCCTTTCATCGATGAAATTTCAACTTTTATATTCTCTCCCTCCTCTATAAACAGAGGATAAATTAAATTATCCAAAGAGAAATCTATATTTTTAACTAAATCTCTCATAGTTTGAGAAACTCTTAATCTTCTCGTTCTATTAAACATACTACTTTTCATCTCCTATTACAGATATAACACCATCTACATCAAAAACTTTTGCTTCTAAAGATACATTGTAGCCTAACTCTAACATAGTCTTTGTTGTTACAGGACCTATCGATACAAGTTTTTTGCTATCTAAAAGTGATAAATCTCCCTCTATACTTTCATGGAAAGCCTCAACTGTCGATGAACTTAAAAATGTAATATACTCCACTTCATTTAGTATAGACTCTACTTTATCTTTAGGATGAATATTTTTTCCAGTTTTATAAACTACTAACTTATGAAACTCTCTATTATAATCTTCACTCCACTTCTCACACTTTGCTGGAGAGATATCCGAAGTTACAAATAAAACTTTATCTCCATCCTTCGTAAAATTAACAACCTCTTTTGCTAACTCTGTACCCATATATTTTTCTGGAATAAAGTCAGGTATTATTTTATACTCTCTTAACAGTTCATCTGTTTTAGCTCCAACCACACCAATTTTTAAATGCCCTAATGATCTAATATCTTTTATATTTTCCATAAAGTATTTAACTCCATTTGGTGAGTTAAACAAAATTGCACTATACTCTTTCAACTCTCTTTCGTCAAAAGATTCTGCACTCTCTATATTTATAAAAGGCAACTCTCTTACTGTAGCTCCCTTTACTCTTAATTTCTCAGAAAATTCAGCAGCTTGTTTCTCATCCCTTGTCACTAAAACTTTTTTTCCTGAAAGAGGTTGATTTTCAAACCACTTAAATGTTTCTCTCATATTAACAACATCACCAATTATAGTTATTGCAGGTGGAACAATCTTTTCCTCTTTAGCTTTTTCTACTATATCTTTTAAAGTTCCAACTGTAACTCTTTGGTTCTCACTCGTTCCTTTTTCTATAACTGCCACTGGTGTATCTGGATTTTTACCATTACTTATTAAATCTCCAGTTATTAAATCTAAATTTTTAATCCCCATTAAAAATACAAGAGTTCCATCTAATTTTGCTATTGTCGAGAAGTCATGCCACTCGCCATTTTCCATTGTATGACCTGTGAATACATGAAATGATCTTGCTAGTCCTCTATGTGTCACAGGGATTCCTGCATATTCAGGTACAGCTATTGATGAACTTATTCCTGGAACAATTTCAAATGGAATAGAGTGTTTTACTATCTCCTCTATCTCCTCTCCACCTCTACCAAAAACAAAAGGATCTCCACCTTTAACTCTTGCCACCACTTTACCCTCTAAAGCTTTTGAAGCTAATGTCTTATTTATCTCATCTTGGATTACTCCACCTTCAGTATTTCCTTTTCCAAGATATATCATCTCTGCTGATGGCTTAGCTAGTTTTAAAACCTTTGGATCTATCAATCTATCATAAACTACACAGTCTGCTTCCTCTATACATCTTTTCCCTTTTAATGTCAATAGATCTATGTTTCCACAACCTGCACCTATTATATATACTTTCCCCATCTTTTGATTAACCATTTATTTTCTCCCTTATCTTCGCAGCTAATTTATGAGCAATCTCTTTTCCTAAAACTCTATTCTCTAAAACCTCAGCTTTATACATAATATCCTCGTGACAGTAAACACCCTTTAAAGATATTTGATCTCCAACTCTTTCTCCTGAACATCCCATCGGAGTGTGACACCCTCCGTCAAAAATTTTAGAGAACTCTCTTTCTATATCTACAATCTCCTCTATCTCAGGATTGTGAATACTATTTAAAATTGATTTTATATACTCATCATTTCCTCTACATTGAATGTGTAAAGCTCCTTGAGCTGGTGCTGGCATCATTAGTTCACAATCTAACTCTTCTGTTATTCTATCTTTTAATCCAACTCTTTTAAGTCCTGCCGCTGCTAAAAGAATAGCATCGTATTGTCCCTCATCAAGTTTTTTTAATCTTGTGTGTATATTTCCTCTAAGTTGTTTTATCTCTAAATCTGGTCTTAAAGTTTTTAATCCCATAGTTCTTCTTAAAGAACTTGTTCCTACAACTGCCCCACTAGGTAATTCCAATAATTTTTTGCCATCTCTAGATACAATTACATCTCTGTTATCCTCTCTATCTGGAGTAGCTCCACAAATAAGTCCAGGCGGAGACACTATTGGCATATCTTTCATAGAGTGTACTGCTATATCAACTGTTCCTTCTAACAACTCATGTTCAATCTCTTTTGTAAAGAAACTTTTAAGTGATTTATCACTGTTGTTCCAATTACTCACTAAATCTTTATCCCCACTTGTTACAATCACTTTTATTTCAAACTTCAGTTCTGGATAATTTTTTTCCAGTCTTCCTTTTATCATCTCACTTTGAGCTAATGCTAATATACTTCCTCTACTTCCAATTACGATTTTCTCTTTCATTATGCAATCCCTTCTTTGTATTCAAACCATTTTTTTAAGTTTATCATCTGTTCACTTAGCATATACTCATATTTATTCAATAGATTCTCTCTATTTTCTAAATTTTCGTAATAAACTCCCCAAACATCATCTATATTGTATAAATTTATATTTTTAAAATCATTTAGCTCCTCTTCAATATCTCTTGGAACAGCTAAATCTAAAAATATGTAATCTTTATTTTCATCTAAAAGTGGAAGTATCTCCTCTTTTTTTATAATAGCATGAGGTGCAGAAGTCGCTGATATTATTATATCACTTTTTGCTACCTCTTCTAATTTATTTTCAAAACTAATTACATCAGTATTATATACATTACTTACTTCAACAGCTTTATGATAACTTCTATTTGTTATAGTCAAACTTTCATATTCCTCTTTTGTTATAAGTTCCATTATATCTCTTGCTAAATCTCCGACACCAAGTATCAGAATTTTTTTATCCTTTAAATTCACAACTTTATTTTTTATAAATTTTAACGAAATAGCTTCTAACGATAAAGCGTTATGGCATATCTTACTTTTATTTCTAAATTTTTTGCCTAACTCAATCGCTTTGTTAAAAATTACATTCATATTCGAACTAGAAATTTTATTTTCCATGCTTGTTAGCTGAGCTTTTTTTATTTGAGCTAAGATTTGATCTTCACCTTTTATCACAGATTCAAATCCACAAGTAACTCTAAATAAATAGTTTACAGCTTCATGCCCTTGTTTTATAAAAATATCATCTAATCCAATATCCTTTTGAAAATCTTCTAAAGAATAGTTTTTATCCAAATGTAGATAATATTCAACCCTTAAGCAAGTAGATAAATTTACATATCCAATAATCTTTCCATCTTGGAATAATCGTTTAATTAAAGATGTCGGATCATTTTGTATAAACTTTTCCCTTTGGCACAAATCCAACTCTTTATGCGTTATTCCAAAAACAATAAAATTTTTAAAATACATCTAGATTCCTTCCCTCTATGATTTATTAATTACATATATATTATAATACTTTTTCTAAATAATTTTAAGCCTATTTTCGAAAAAATCATATTATTTTTGAATGAAAAATATACAAATCATCAATAAATATTATAAATAGTACTTTTAATATATAAATAATATAAATGAAAGAGAGTGATTGCACATCACTCTCTTAAATGTTTGTATAAAATATTGTCAGTAAATTTTTTAAGTTTATAGAGCTCTTCGCCATATTTTTTAGTTCTAATAACTTTTCTAAGTTTTTATTTCTACTTCCAATTAAACTTAAAGTATAACTTAGAATCTCTTTTATTAACTCTCTATCATTTGTATTTAATAGAATCTCATCTACAAAATATAACTTATCCCCTAAAGTTAAGTACTCTTTTGTATTTATAAAATCTCTTATAGATTTATACATCTCAACTTTATGATAAAAATCCTCGGTATCTATATAACTTTTTATATTACTTCCAACTCTTTCAAATGAGCATCCCTCTTTTAAATCAATCAAAGATGATTTTTTATATAAATCAATTTCCTTTGTCTTTCCTAAAAAGAAGTTATACTCCTCTTCTGCTATTCCAATCTCTTCATGAGTTTCAGAAATAAAATTCAATAAAATTGCTCTAGATTTTATAGTTGGCAAGATATTTAAACTAGATGACATCAAAATAAAGAAACTGCCTGAATTTGGTTCCTCTATTAATTTTAATAAAGCGTTTGCAGATTCTTTTCTCAATCTTTCAACATCTCTAATCAAGTATATCTTTCTTTTTCCTTCATATGAATTTGTAGAATCTCTGTAAGCTAACTCTCTAATTTTTTCAATTTTAATTCCTGTTATATCATCTAAAACCTCTAAATCTCCGTGAGTTTCACTTTCTATTCTAATACAATTCTCACATACACCACAGAAATCATCTATATTATTACTGCAATTTAAACTCTTTGCAAAAGCTTTTGCAAACTTTTTTAAAAGCTCTCTATCAGCACCATAAAATAGATATGTTCCTGCTTCTCTACCAAATCTAAGCTCTTTTTGAAGAAAATCAATAGCTTTTTTATTTGAGTTAAAATCTTTAAACATTATCTTTCGGCCTTTTCTATCTTTCTTAATACAGAGATTTGATCTAAAGCCATTCCTGCACCTTTTACAACACTCTCTAAAGGTGAATCTGCTAATCTTACATTTAGTGATGTATGTTTAGATATTAATTCTGGGAAGTTTCTAATTAAAGATCCTCCTCCAGCCATAACTATACCTCTATCAATTATATCTGCTGCTAACTCTGGTGGAGTTTTTTCTAGTACATCTTTTACACAAGTTACAATCTCCATTAAAGAGTCCATTATAGCTTCTCTAATCTCTTCTGAACCTACAGTAACCGACTTAGGAAGACCTGTTATCAAGTCTCTTCCTTTGATTGTCATAGTTTCCTCTTCTGCCATTGGAATCGCTGTTCCAATTTGCATTTTTATACTTTCAGCTGTTTTGTCTCCGATTAATAGCGTGTGAGTTTTCTTAATATATTTTATTATATCCATATCAAAGTTGTTTCCAGCTGTTCTAATTGTTTTACTAACAACTGTTCCACCTAGAGATATTACCGCTACATCTGTTGATCCTCCACCGATATCTACAATCATATTTCCTTCTGGAGCTGATATATCAATTCCTGATCCTAAAGCTGCTGCTCTCGCTTCCTCTATTAAGTAAGCTTTCTTAGCTCCAGCTGATAAAGTAGCTTCTAGTACAGCTCTTTTCTCTACTCCTGTAACATCAATTGGTACACAAATCATAACTTCTGGCATGAACATAGAGTATTTTCCAAACACTTTTTTTATAAAGTACTTTATCATTGCCTCTGTTATATCATAATCTGCTATAACTCCTTCACTTAAAGGTTTCACTGCAACTATTGAATCAGGTGTTTTTCCTAGCATATCTTTAGCTTCATTTCCAACAGCTAAAACTTTTCTACTTTCTCTTTCTACTGCAACAACAGATGGTTCATTTAATATTATTTTTCCATGTTTTTTACTGTATACCAATGTATTTGCTGTTCCTAAATCTATTCCTATACTTCTGCTAAATCCAGGTAGTTTCAATTTGAATCCCACTTAATATCACTTCTCCTTAACCTAAGTTTTTTTCAACTATTTTTTTTATATCTTCAAATTTCCCTTCTGCATACAAAGCTCCAATTAGAGCTTCAAATGCAGTTGCTTCTTTATACTCCATAACAGTACATGACTTAGGGAATGTCTTTATATTACTATTTTTAGCTCTATTTACAAGACCTAACTTCTCCTCATCCAAATCATCAATTATATTTTTTAAATACTTACTTTGAACTTGAGCATTTACATGTTCCTTGACAAGTCTATTTAGATTTTTTATATTGTAACCTTTATTTATAAAATATGTTCTTATAGAAAGTTCCCATACAGAGTCACCTAAATATGCTAAAACTAATCCATTTGCTTCACGCACATTTAAATCGACCATGTTGTTTTATCCTTCCCATCTTTTATTTTTATTCCCATCTCTAAAAGTCTATCTCTTACTTTATCTGAGAAAGTCCAATCTTTATTATCTCTAGCTTCTCTTCTTAATTCTAATAGAAACTCTATCAACTCAGTTGTCATATTTCCTACTTGAACTTCTACTTTTAATAATACTCCAAATACATCTTCCATTACATTTCTGATATATTCTACTGCTGCTTCTATAACTTCAAATCCAACTTTTGATACTTTGTCCTCTTCAGCAGCTTTATTTAACTCTTTTACAAGTTCAAATATAGCTCCAATTCCTCCAGCTGTATTGAAATCCTCATCCATACATTTAACAAATTTATCTTTTGATACCTCTAACATTGTATTTAACTCTACTAAATCAGAACCACCTTCAACTGGTTTAGATGTTAACTTCTCTTTTCCTCTTGCAACAGCATTCTCAATTCTTTCTAATCCAGCTTTACTTTGGATTAATTCATTATCTGAGAAATCAATTGGCTTTCTATAGTGAGAACTTAAAATAAAGAATCTTACAACTCTTCCTTCAAACTGCTCTAAAACCTCTCTCAATAGGAAGAAGTTTCCTAGAGATTTTGACATTTTTTCACCTTTTACATTTATATATCCATTATGTATCCAATACTTTGCAAACTCTCCACCTGTTCCACACTTAGATTGAGCTATCTCATTTTCATGATGAGGGAATATTAAATCTTGTCCTCCACCGTGAATATCAAATGTTGGTCCTAAGTATTTGTTAGACATTGCTGAACACTCTATATGCCAACCTGGTCTACCTTTACCCCAAGGTGAGTTCCAGAATGGTTCTCCCTCTTTCGCAGCTTTCCAAAGAGCAAAGTCCAACGGATTTCTCTTTATTTCTGATACATCTATTCTTGCACCACTTTGTAGATCATCTATACTTTGTCCAGATAACTCTCCGTATTCACTTTTATAGCTGTTTACATCAAAGTATACATCTCCGCTAGATTCATATGCATATCCTTTTTGAATCAAAGTTTTTATAATTTTTATCATATCACCAATATGTTCTGTAGCTTTAGGTCTTATCATACCCTCTTCTTTTAAATTAACTTTTGCTGTATCCTCAAAATAAGCATCAATATATTTTTTAGCTACATCCTCTAAAGTAATTCCCTCTTCATTGGCTCTTTTTATCATTTTATCATCAACATCTGTAAAGTTTTGAACATATTTTACTTTATATCCTCTAAACTCAAAATATCTTCTAACCGTATCGAAGAAAATTGCTGGTCTTGCATTACCTATATGTATATAGTTATAAACTGTAGGACCACAAACATACATCGATACCTCTCCCTCTTTTAGAGGTTTAAATACTTCTAATTCGCCTTTAAGTGTATTATATATTTTTATCATGTTTTTACCTCCTATTTAATCGCCTTTAATAGATTTAATGTTATCTCTTCATCTAAGGTTGTTGTAATCTCTAATCTATTATCTGTTGCTACTCCTTTTAACTCAATGTGACCAATATTTTTATTCTTTATCTCTATATCTAAATGACTATAAATAAATTGTTTTTGAGCTACATCTACAGTTACAAGATTTTCCTTTGGTAATTTTTCTAATCTTTCATCATCTTTAGGAGTATTTATATTTACTCTTGAAGCTATGCCATCTATAAAGCTATTTCTAAAGAAATAGTTTAAAAAGAATAAAAACGACCTTAACTCAGCATCTCTAGAACTTCTTAGATATAATCTATTTTTTTCAAGAACTCTACTTCCAGATAAATTATCCTTTTCAATACCATTAAAACTTTTTATTATATCGTTTTTACCACCGATATTTGCTGTTAATATAGCTTGATTTTTTAAATTTACATCTCCAGTTAAAACAAGTTCATCAAATCCTCCCAGTGGATTTTTTCCAAGATTTAAAATTAACATACCTAAGTTATTACTATTTTCTCTATCTAAAATTTTAATTAAATTTTGATTAAAATATCTCTCACTTTTGACTGCTTTTTCTATATCTTTTTCTCTTGTTGCAACTAAGAAATTTCCTTTTTCTATTTTTAAATAAAGTCTCTCTCCATTAAAATATTTTTTCTTATACTCCTCTTTCAAGAGATACATATCATTCACTTTATCAAAATATGTTTCCACTCTAAATTTCATTAGTGGATATAAATATCCAAAATCAACTATTCCAACAGCTGTTTTTTTATCTGATATAAAACTACTATCTGACAATATATAAAGACCCTTTACATATTTTAATCCCTGTTTCATGTTGGTATCAACATTAAAATCAGCTTTATTTAAAAGCTCTATAACATTCTCGAAATTTTTATGGTTTATGTCTTCGTTAACATAAGCTAAATTTATTCTATCGCTTAGATAAACTCTTGGATTTTCTTTTGTAGCATAAAAAACTCCAGCTAAAATAGATAGTCCACAAAAAACACTTAACACTACCTTTAAAGTTTTATTCATCGGTACTCCTTTTTTCAATAAATTTATCTACTTTTTTTTATTCTTCTTAACTCATTTAGTACTAAATCTATCTTTTCATTTTTACTCGATCCCGATGCAAATCTAACTTTTGCTACTTCTCTTTTATTTATTGATATATTAGCTCCATCCTCATTAAAATATTCCAATCTTTTTATTGTGTCACCTGATGGACTTACAGCTAAACTTCCTCCCCAGAAGCTAACTCCATCCTCTACTCCCACTCTATTTACCATAACTGTAAAACACGTATTGCTTACAGATGTAGTTTTACAAATCGATTCCCATAGCTCTCCAATTTCTAAGCCTTTATTTGTAAATCTTGTTGGACTGTTAGTTATAACAAAGATTGTATGTGCTCCATCTTGTCCTAACACATATGAGCTACTTTGATGGAATACATCTTCACAAATCAACATTCCTACTCTTCCAAACTTCGTATCGAAAGCTCTTATAGTATCTCCATCTTTAAAATATCTTCCCTCATCAAAAAGACCGTAAGTTGGTAGATAAACCTTTCTATGCTTATGCTTTACCTCTCCATCTTCTAAGTAAAATGCTGTATTATAGTGATATAAATCTTCACCTAATTCAACGGCTCCAAATATTATAGATATTTTTTTAGAAAGTTCCATTAATATTTCTGGTACTTTTTCAATGGCTACATCGTACACCATCTCTTCTAGTAAATATCCCGTTAAAGATAACTCTGGAAATACAACTATCTCTGTTCCTTTATCTATCTCCTTTTGAATTACCTCTACCATTTTACCTAAATTTTTCTCTGTGTTTCCCAACATTGGCTTTGTTTGAGCTAAAAATATGTTCATCTATCTCTCCTTATCATTTAAAGAAATTTTAAATCTTCTATAGTTGTAATTTTTATATTGTCATAATCTCCCACAACAACTTTTATCTCTACGCCTATTCTCTCTACTAAAGAGGAATCATCCGTTCCTAAGAACTCATCCTCTCTAGCTTTTCTATAAGCCTCTTTCAATATTGTAGCTCTGAAAACTTGCGGTGTATGAACAGCTATATACTCCTCTCTCCTAGGAGTTTCTATAACTGTACCACTTTTATCAACTCTTTTTATAGTATCTTTTAGTGGTACTCCCACAACTACTCCTGCTAAATTGCTGTTTTCATTTAACATTTGAAGGCTCTCAGAAAAATATCTTTCTTTCAGAAACGGTCTCACACCATCCTGTACAGCTATTATACTATTATCTTCACAATATTCCAACGCATTTTCTATAGAATATTGTCTTTCTTCTCCGCCTGAAATAACTTTTTTAATTTTTGAAACTTTGTATCTTTCACAAACTTCAGTTACAAACTTTACTGATTCCTCAGCTGTAACAACTACTATATCTTTTATAAGATCGCTTTTTTGAGCAACCTCTAAAGCTAAAACGAAAAGTGGTTTACCATCTACCTCTAAAAATTGTTTTGGATAACCCAGATTCATCCTTTTTCCAACTCCTGCAGCTGCAAGAATTAAAGTTATTTTAGAGTCACCACTGTACATCCTATTCCTCCCTCGTTATGTCCTCCAGCTCTGAAGTTTTTAACGTATCTCGATGTTTTTAAGAACTCCATAATTCCATTTCTTAAAGCTCCTGTTCCTTTTCCATGAATTACATATATCTCTGTATATCCATTCATTAAAGCTCTATCCATATAAGTTTCTAACTCATAAATTCCCTCATCAACAAGTTTACCTCTTAAATCCACTTCATTTTTAACCTTAGTTTTTGTATGAGCGTTTATTGGTCTATACTCTTTCTTTTTCGGTTCAACAACAGTTTTTACATCATCCATAGATACTTCTAATTTTAAAATACCTGCTTGGATATTTAAAGTTTCCTTATTTAAATTGATTTTGTTTACAACTGCATATTGGTTTAAACTATTTACGAAGACTCTCTCTCCAACTTTATAATCTATTTTTCTTGCAACTTTTGGTTTAACTTCAACATTTTCAGTTTTTTCCTCTTGTAAAGATGTTCTAAGCATATTTAATTTCTTTTGAACCTCTTTCATATCCTCTTTTGTTTTATCTTCCTTTTGAATCTTACTTACTAAAGCAGCAGCTTTATTCTGCATATCTCTCATCATCGCTTCCGCTTTTTCATAAGCTTCTTTTAGAATTTGATTTTTTTCTTTTTCTAAGACTCTTAATTTTTCCTCATATTCCTCTTTATCTTTTTGAGCTTGAGCTTTTAAAGCCTCTACCTCTATCTGCTTCGATTCTAACTCTAATGATTTATCTTTAATATTCGAAATCATCTTTTCTACTTTTTTATCCTCATCACTGATATAACTCTTTGCCTTCTCAATTATAACTTCAGATACTCCTAGTCTTCTTGCAATAGTAAGTGCATTACTTTCTCCAGGAACACCTATTAATAATTTATAAGTTGGTGATAAAGTTTCAACATTGAACTCCATTGAAGCTGTTTCTATATCAATCTCATTGTATCCATAAGCTTTAACCTCACTATAGTGAGTTGTTATCATAGATTTACATTTTTTATCTTTTAAATAGTCTATTACAGCCATTGCAAAAGCTGATCCTTCCATCGGATCTGTTCCTGATCCTAACTCATCTAGTAAAACTAATGAAGCTTTTGTCACAGAGTTTAATATCTCTTGAATATTTTTTAAATGAGCTGAGAATGATGACAACGATTGCTCAATACTTTGCTCATCCCCTATATCTGCATAAACTCCTCCAAAGAAACCTATACTTGTCTTTTCATCTGCAGGAATTGGAACTCCTGCTAAAGTCATTAAAGTCAGTAGTCCTGCTGTTTTTAAAGCAACAGTTTTTCCACCTGTATTTGGTCCTGTTATTAAAAGAGTGTTGTACTCTCTTCCAATTTCAAATGTTAAAGGTACAACTACATTTGAGTTGATAAATGGATGTCTTGCATTCACTAAAGAAACCATCTCTTTATTGTTTATATCTGGAATATTACATTTTTTTTCTACTCCATATTGAGATTTTGCATTTAATATATCTAAATACATCATTGCATTTCCTATTTCATTTATAACTGAACTATTTAATCTCACTTGATCTGTCAGTCTTAAAAGAATTTTTCTAATCTCTTCTCTCTCTCTAACTTCTAACTCTCTCATTTTATTATTTAACGATACAATCGATATAGGCTCTATAAAGACAGTTGATCCACTAGATGATCTATCGTGCTCAATACCTTTAACAAGCCCTTTAAAATCAGTTTTAACAGGTATTACGCTTCTTCCATCTCTTGTTGTTATAATCTTCTCTTGAATAGCTTTTGCAAAACTTGGATTTGTAAATAACTCTTCAAATTTTCTTTTGATATTAGTTACCGTATTCTTCTTCTGGAATCTTAATTCTCTTAAATCAAGTGAAGCATCATCTTTTATATTTCTTTCTGGATCGATAGCTTTATTGATAAGATCTTCAAAATTCTTTAAAGTTGGAACCGATATAAATTTCCCTCTAAGACTTTTGTATTTCTCTAAGGTTTCTAATCTACCCTTAAATATTCTAAAAATTCTTAAATTTATGTTTAAAGACCAAAGATCATCTGGTTCTAAGTACATTCCTACTAATTGAGATTTTCTAGTTATATTGCTAACATCTTTCATACCAGCTGGTTCAAATCCACCATCAAACTTTAAAAAATCCATAAAATCGTTAACTATTTCTAGTTCTTTTTTTAAAGAGTTCATATCTTTAAATGGTTCTAACTCTAAAATTCTTTCTTGATTTTCTTCAACAGTTACATATTGAGACAGTTCTTCTCTTAGTTTATTAAATTCTAATACTTTATAGCTATGATTATTCATCTTCATATCACCTTTTCTATATATATTTTACCTAGTTATTATAGCATATTTACTACTTTTTATAAACTATTCCAAATAATTTAAAAAATACCTTGATATTTTGTTTCGATAATGGTATAATTATTTGCATGTTTATAACGAAAGAGAGGTGTAATAGAATGCAAAGATGTGAAATTACTGGAAAAGGAATTACTTTCGGAAATCAAATTTCTCACTCGCACAGAGTAACAGGAAGAATTTGGAGACCTAACTTACAAACAACTAAAGTTGTTATCAACGGTGTTGCTGTTAAAGTTAAAGTTTGTACTAAAACTTTAAAATCTTTAAAGGCTGCTAACGAAGTTGAAGTTATGCAAATCCTTAAAGCAAATGCTAATACTCTAAGTGCTAGACTTAGAAAAATATTAAGCAAATAATGCTTATAAAAAAAGACAGCTTTAAACAAAAAAGCCTGTCTTTTTTTTATTTTTTGACTAACAAAACAATTATGACTACTCAGTAAATGAGTTACAAAAAAGAAAAAGAGACTGAAGATAACTTCAGTCTCATTATTTTTACTTCTCTACTCTTGTGTATGGAATAAGAGCGATGTTTCTAGCTCTCTTAACAGCCTTAGCTATCTTTCTTTGTAACTTAGCGTTAGCTCCAGTTACTCTAGAAGGATTGATTCTACCTTTATCAGATACGAATCTCTTTAATAAATCAACATTTTTGTAATCGATTTCTTCAGCTTTAACTCTTAATTTAGCTCTTCTTCTTCTGAATTCTGCCATTCTAATAACCTCCTTATTTGAGAATAAACGTTTTCTTTAGTTTGATTAGTCGTTCTTAACTACCATGTATCTCATAACTTCTTCAGTTATGTTAAGCTTTGACTCAACCTCAGTTAACTTAGTACCGTCCATCTCTAAAGTAGTTAGTACGTAGAATCCTGTTTTCTTCTTATCGATTGGATAAGCAAGCTTTCTCTCTCCCCACTTATCAGACTTAAGAACAGTTGCTCCAGCAGCAGTTAAGATGTTGTTAACTTTAGCTATTACAGTTTCTCTTCCTTCCTCTAATATAGTTGGATTGATGATGAACATTAATTCATACTTTTTCATGTTATTACCTCCTCCCTATGGTTTTAGCCCAAAATACGTATTGATTCTGAGCAGGGTATTATTAATAGTATCATAACTTTTAAAGTTTTACAAGCTTTTTTTATGACTATTAATATTATCTACTAGCTCTTATCCAAGGTGGAAGATCTAGCTCATCTCTAACCTCGGCAGTTTCTTCTACCTTTGGTGTTTCTGCTTTTTTTTCTACATTTATAAATGATTCTGTTTTTTCTTGCTCATCACCAAAACTATTAGCAATGATTGTAACTTGAATTTTATCTCCATAAGTTTCATCTGCAGTAATACCAAACATAATATCTTCCGCTGTTTTTCCTGCTGCTTCTTTCACTATGTTAGCAATAGCTTGGGCTTCCATAAGTCCTAAGTTTGATGATCCTGCAATGTTGATTAAAACTTTGCTTGCTCCCATAATTGACTTTTCTAAAAGAGGTGATGATAAAGCTTTTTCAGTAGCTTTAGCAACTCTATTTTCTCCCTCTCCCTCTCCAAATCCTAATACTGCTACCCCTGAATTTTGCATAGTAGCTTTAATATCTGCAAAGTCTAAGTTTATAAGACCTCTACCTATCATTAAATCAGCAATACCTTTTATTCCTATCTTTAAGATATTATTTGCTTCTTTAAAAGCGTTTTGTAAAGTTATTGTTTTTTCTGGTAATTCAAATAGTTTATCATTAGGAATAATAACTAATGAATCTACATGTTTCTCTAAGTTTGATAAACCTAAATCAGCATTAGTTTTTCTTTTTCTTCCTTCGAAAGAGAACGGTCTTGTAACTATACCTATAGTTAAAACACCCATCTCTTTTGCTATTTTAGCAATAACTGGTGCTGAACCTGTTCCTGTTCCTCCACCCATTCCTGCTGTTATAAATAACATATCTGTTTCTTCTAATAAGTTTCTTAACTTTTCTACATCCTCTTCTGCTGCTTGCTTTCCTACTTCAGGATCTGCTCCAGCTCCTAGACCTCTTGTTAATTTTTCTCCCAATTGAACTCTTATATCTGCTAAAGAGTTATTTAAATCTTGAGCATCTGTATTTGCCGCGATATATTCTACACCAGTTACTCCAGCTGCAATCATATCATTTAAGGCATTTCCTCCAGCTCCTCCAGCTCCAATTACTTTTATCTTTACTTCACATTCGTTATTAAACATATTCATACAACTCCTTATTATATAAAGTTAGAAATCCATTTTTTAATTTTATTTAAAGCACCATCTGTTGCTACTTCCTCTTCGAAATCTTCCTCAAAATCCTCTTGTCTAAAGACTGTTTCATTTATTGGAAGCTCTGCTGAAGTCTCTTCTATCTTTTCCTCTACCACAATCTCTTTTTCTAAGGTTTCAATTATTGTTTCATTCCTCTTTTTAAATTCTGCCTCTAATTTTGTTAACAAAATTCCTATAGCTGTTGACATAGATGGATTTACTTTCTCCAGTCCTCTAAGTGGGAATGGATTTACTTTTCTAACAGCACACTCCATTTTATTTCCAACTTTACTAAATATCTCATCTATTGAAACTGCCCCACCTGTAAACGCTAATCCTTTTCCTAAATACCCATTAAATCCAGACTCCTCAATTGTCTTTGAAATAAAGTTTATTAAATCTCCAGTTCTAGCATCTATTATCTCTTTTACTTCAGCTAATTTATATTCACCATTATACGTTCTTATTACATCATCAAACGATTGCTTTTCTCTTAGCCTTTCGAGAATCTCCTTAGCTTCTTTTTTAGGAATTTTAAGAAGATAACTTAAATCATTTACAAAATGCATTCCACCTATTGATAATGATTTCGTATAAATAATTTTATCATTCTTATAGATTGCTATATCCGTTACTCCCTCTCCTATATCAATTAAAGCAACTCCCATTTGTCTATCCTCTTGCTCTAATGTTGATTTTGCTGAAGCTGATGCGTTTAAAAATATATCTTCTATTTCTAATCCCGCTTTATTGACAGCTTCTACTAAAGGGTCTAAAGCCTCTTCTTTTATCGTTATTAAGTGAACATCTCCTTGAATACTTTTCCCAACTTGTCCTATTGGACTTTTTAATATACCTGAGCTGTTTACTCTAACATTGTATGCCTCTTGCTCTATAACAATATCATCATCTTTCAGTATATTGTTTTTTACTAACTCCACCAAGTTGTTCATATCTTGAGCTGTAATCTCTTTCTCATCAAACTCAATACATCCATGATCTGTTCTTGATATAATTCTATCACTGCTAATTCCTAAAGAAACTGTTTCAAACTCTCTTCCATTTCTGTCCTTTAGCTCTTTTAATCCTTTAACTATACTAGCAGTTAATAGTTCTGAATCTTCTACAACAGATCTCTTTATTCCCTCGCTAGGCACCTCTAAATAATCTAATACTCTTAACTTTAATCCTTCTGTACTTAACTCTCCTAAAATAAACTTTATTTTTCCATTTCCTACATCTAAAGCTAACTTTGTAATATTATCTTGCACCTTTCCCCTCCTTCTCTTTTACTACTATATCGTTAAATCTTATATCTATATAATCTATCTCTTTCTCTCTTGTTTCTACGATATTTTTATATAGATTCATCATTATTTCATATTTTTTTTTAGATACATCTACTCCAGTTTTTATTCTAGCTCCATCTCTTAAAACTACATACATCAGATTTTTATCTTCAACATAAATCTGGGAAACCTCATCTTTTAAATCTAGTTGTTTTAATTTTTGCATTATTTGCAAAAGGTTTTCTTTTTCAGAACTTTCTTTAATCATAAGAATTGGCATACTTTTTTTAGGATATTCATCTAGTCTTCCAAAAATTGTTCCATCTTCATCCATCGTATATATCTTAGATTTGTGCTGAACATAATAACTGCTCTCTTTTTCAACAACATCTATCATTATTTCATTCAGATTCTGTTTAGATATACTTACTTTTTTAACTCGTACATCTTTTAGCAGTTTTGTTTGTAATCCATCTAAATTTAAATCATTAATGTTTTTTCCTAAAATTTCATTTTTTATTTTCTCTAAATCTGACTCTAAGTTTTCTGAAACTTCACTAATTTGAACTTTTGAAATATTAAAAAATTCTCTATTTTTAAAATCTTTTTCTATTTGAATTATAATGAAAGTTAGTGCCAATATTATAGCAATTTTAAGTATTTTTTTCAAGAATCTCTCCCTGTTATTTCTTATATTTTATAGTTAACAGCTTTCAACAATAATCCTTGTCAAATCATCAAAAGTATAACCCTTTAATGATGCTAACTTTGGAGCTAAACTTGTTTCTGTCATTCCAGGACATGTATTAACTTCTAAGAAGTATGTTTTCCCATCTTTTAGTATAAAATCACTTCTTGTAATTCCTTTTAACCCTAACTTTTCATGAATTATTCTTGCTGCTTCAACTGCCTCCTCATAAGCTTTATCATCTATTTGAGCAGGACACTCATACTCTGTTTTACCAACTGTGTATTTTGATTCATAATCATATAACCCTGATTTTGGTTTTATTCTTACAACTCCCAATTTTTCACCGTTTAAAACTCCAGCTGTTAACTCATCACCTTTTATAAACTCCTCTATTAGAGGTTCTTTATCTTTTAAAAGTTCAAAAGCTTCTATCGCCTCTTCTTTTGTGTTACAGATATATAATCCAACACTCGACCCCTCTTTAGCTGGTTTTATTACTACCGGATAACTATCTACTTCGTCTACTGTATAATAAGTTTTTGCCATTCTGATTCCTAAATCTTTAGCAATTATTTTTGTTAAAATTTTATTCATTGCTACAGCACTCCCTGTAACTCCAGAACCCGTGTATTTTTTTCCTAACATATCTAAAATAGCCTGAACTCTTCCGTCTTCTCCATATTCTCCATGAAGTGCTAAGTAAACTAAATCATACTCATTATCTGTAAATGCAGACACAAGATTTTCTTCAGTTAAATCTATTTTATATGCGTCATATCCCTGTCTTAATAAGCTATTTAATACTGCAGCTCCACTTCTTAAAGAAACCTCTCTCTCAGATGTAATTCCGCCCATAACAACTGCTATTTTCATGCTACTCCTCCTAGTCTCTTACAATTATTATCTCTTCTTCTAATTGTATTCCTGTCTTTTCTTTTACTCCACACTTCACTTTTTCGATTATATCTAAAATATCTGAAAACTTAGCTTCCCCTTTATTTACTATAAAATTAGGATGAACCATTGAAACTTGAGCTCCGCCTATAATCTCTCCTTGAAGTCCTGATTCTATTATTAATCTTGCAGAAAAATGCCCCTCTGGATTTTTGAATGTACTTCCTAAATTTGGTTCGTTTAGTGGATGATTTTCACTTCTTTTTATTTTATATCTATCCACAACTTCTGATAAATATCCAATATCAAATTTAAATGTAGCACTAATTACAACCCATTTCTTCTCTTTTATTTCAGTAATTCTATAAGAGAACTTTAAATTTTCTTTAGATATTTTTCTTATCTCATTATTTTCATCTACAATCTCTACAGATATTATCTTATCAAATATCTCTGTTCCGTGAGCTCCACCATTCATAAATACCAATCCACCAACAGTTCCTGGTATTCCAGCTAAATTTTCTAAACCAGAATAGTTTTTCTCTCCCATATAATCTATTAAGTCAGAAAAATCTAATCCAGCACCAACTTCAACAACTCCATCTCCTTTATCATCGATATAATCTATATCTTTAAGAGAGATAAATGTTGTCTCTAATACACCATCATTTATCAAAGTATTTGTTCCATTTCCTAAAATGAATACTTTCTCCTTTGTTTTTAAAATATCTACTAATTCATCTTTATTTTCAATCTCTATATATTCTTTAGCAACTCCACCTAT
This sequence comes from uncultured Cetobacterium sp., assembly GCF_945952365.1. Taxonomy (GTDB): domain Bacteria; phylum Fusobacteriota; class Fusobacteriia; order Fusobacteriales; family Fusobacteriaceae; genus Cetobacterium_A. The sequence goes on along the minus strand of NZ_CAMFHX010000004.1, from coordinate 7,282 downwards.
TTTCATATTAGAGTGCTCTTTCATCACATGATTTTTATGTAATCTCATTATCTAATTCTCCCTATATTTTCTGCAATAGTATGAGCTAAACTCGATATATTTCCAGCTCCCATAAATAAAAACGTCGCTGATTCACTTTCACTTTCAACAATCTTTTCAATCTCTTCATTCTTTTCTACTATTGTACAATGTTTATGACCTATTTTTTCTTTTAGTTTCTCTAAAGTTACTCCAAACTCATTTTTCTCTCCAGCACTAAATACAGGCATAAGTATCACTTCATCAACACCTTCAAAACTTCCCTTGAATTCATTTAAAAGGAAATTCACACGGCTGTATCTATGTGGTTGGAATATTGCTACTGTTTTATTTTTCTCTATAGTCTTAGCTCCTTGAATCGTAGCTTTTATCTCTGTTGGATGATGTGCATAGTCATCAATTATTCTTATCTTATCACTATGAAGTATATCATATCTTCTTTTAGCACCTTTAAAGTTTAATAACTTTTGAGCTATTCTCTCTTTTGAAATTCCATATTTTTTAGCTAAATATATAACTGGTAAAGCATTTTGAATATTATGATTTCCTGGAATTGATAACTCAAACTCCCCAAACTCATCTCCTTCAATTGACACTTTAAATTTCGTTTTGAAATTTTCAACTCTTATATCTGTTGCTATTATATCCGACTCTTTCTTATATATACTATATGTTTTTATATTTTTTCTATCTTTTGCTAGCTCTAAAGCTTCTGGACAGTCATCGCAAACTAAAATCTCTCCACTTGTCTGATCCATAAACTGTCTAAATGATTTTTTTATATTTTCTAAACATCCATGATTTTCTAAGTGATCTGCTTCTATGTTTGTTATTATCGAAATTTCTGGTGTTAAATATAAAAATGAGTTATCACTCTCATCTGCTTCAGCTATAAAAACATCTGTCTTTCCAAATCTAGAATTTGATCCAATCTCTGGCAGAATCCCTCCCACAACAATTGTTGGATCTATATCTAAAAGTAAAGAACCTAACATAGAACTTGTAGTTGTTTTTCCGTGAGTTCCTGCTACTGCTATTCCTTTTTCTTTATTCATTAAAATAGATAAAAGTTCTCCTCTTTTTATTATCTTTATTCCTAATTCAAGAGCTTTCTTTATCTCTGAGTTTTCAGATTTTATTGCACTTGAAGCTACAACTAAATCTGCTCCTATTACATTTTCTGCTAAATGCTCTCCAAATACCTTTATCCCCAAACTTTCTAGCTCTTCTGTTACATAGTTTCTAGAAAGATCTGCTCCTACAACATCATAACCTTTTAATTTCATTATCTTAGCTAAACCACTCATACCAATTCCATTTATTCCAATAAAGTATATTCTCTCCATCTAACTCCTCCATATATCTAAGCATTCAACGATTTTTTCTGCTGCATTACTTTTCTTTAAATTTTTTGCTTTTCTACTCATTTTATTTAACTCTTCATCGTTTTTTATAAGCTCTAAAGCTTTCTCAATAGCTTCATCAGCTTTGCTATCACTATATAAAAGAGCCGCTTCGTTTTCATCTAAAATCTTAGCATTTTGATATTGCCCAACTTTTATTGAGTTATAAGGTATCAATATCGAAGGTTTTTCCAATTGAATTATTTCAGAAACAGTCAGTGCTCCTGCTCTACAAACTACTAAATCTGCTGCTGCCATAATATTTATCATATTATTAAAATATGGCTTTATTATGTCACTAACTTTTATTTGTTGATCTTCTAGCTTTTCGTTTATCTCATTAAAGTTTTTATCTCCTGTTGCCCAGTAAATTCTGATACTCTTATCTTTATATATATCTTTTAAGTTTTTTATAACTGCTTCGTTTAACGATTTTGCACCTAAACTTCCACCAGTTATAAGTAATACTTTCTCATCTTTTCCTATTTTTAGTCTTTCTCTTTCACACTCTTTATCCATTGCATATATATCTTCTCTCAATGGATTTCCCGTAACTAAAAACTTATGTTGATCTTTTACCGATATATCTTCATACGTTGTATCAAAAGCTAAAAAACATGTTTTAGCAATTTTATAAAATATTTTATTTGCCAATCCTAAATCCACATTTTGCTCTTGTAAATATATTTTTTTTCCTAAAATTAGCCCTGCTAATAAAACTGGAATTGAGATATAATTTCCAAACCCTATTATAATCTCTGGATTTTCTTTTTTTACAATTTTAAAAGCTTGTAAAAAAGCTTTTAAATTTAAATGAATTTTTTTGAAATTTTGAAATGGATATATGTCTATCCCTAAAAATTTAAATCCCTCTTCTGGAACTAAATCTTTTTCCATTCTTGTTGAACTTCCTACAAATAGAACATCCATTCCTTTATCTAAAAGTTTTTTTCCAACAGCTAAAGCTGGATAGATATGTCCGCCAGTTCCACCTGTAGTTATAATTATCTTTTTTGCCATAAATTTCTCCTAACTAAAATAACTTTTTGTTAACTCTTTGAAAATCTTTCCTCTCTCTTCAAAGTTTTTAAACTGATCAAAACTTGAAGTTGCAGGTGAGAACAATACAACACTCTCTTTATCTTTATCCAATCTAGATTTCAATTTTTTTAAAACATCTTCTAAATTTTTTAAATTAAATATTTTTTCTTCAGGATACTCTAATTTTTTTAATCCCTCTTGAAGCTTATCTGAAATATCTCCGATCAAATACACCTCTTTTACTCTACTATTAATTAAGTTTTCTAAAGGACTTAAATCTAATTTTTTATCATATCCACCACATATTAGAATTGGATTTTGAAATGCTTCAACTGCAAATTTTGTTGAATCAATATTTGTTCCTTTCGAATCATTTATAAATTCAACTTTTCCATACTTAAAAAAGTTTTCCATTCTATGTTCTAATGTTTTTGTTGAATATAAAAAATCTCTTATAGTTTCTGTTGAAATCCCTAACTTTTTCCCTACACAAACTATAAACAACATATTTTCTAAATTATGTTTTCCTTTTAATGAAGCTAATTCAACTTCTAGAATCTCTTCATTTTCATAGAATATATATCCATTTTTAACATAGGCACTCTCTTTAAATTCTGTTTCATTCAAACCTACAAACTTTTTATGCCCAGAAATTTTATCTAATCTTTTTAAACTTTCCAGACATAAAGTATTTACTATAAAACAGTCGTTTTCCTTTTGATTTTTTCCTATATTAAACTTTGTGTCATAATAGTGATCTAAATCTCTATATCTAGCTAGATGATCTGGAGCTAGATTTACAATTAAAGCTATATCAGCTTTAAACTCTTTAATATTTTCCAATTGATAAGAGCTCGCTTCTAAAACATAGAAATCTAAGTCTGGATTTTCACTTATCGTCTCACTAAAAGAGTATCCTATATTTCCACAAACCTTACTTTTAAATCCAGATTTTTCTAAAAGCTCTGAAATTTTAGACGTAACTGTTGTTTTTCCATTTGTTCCTGTTATTGCTATTATTTTTCCAGAGATTTTATTTTTCATTTTATATCTATAACCTAGTTCAATATCATCTATCACTTCTATATTTAACTCAAGAGCTTTTTTTATTAAATCTGTATAGGGAACTCCTGGACTTTTTATAAAAAGACTTATCTTTTCATTCTCTAAGATTTCAATCCCTTTTTCTGAAGTTATTGATATTTTATCATCTACTAAATACACTTCATATCCCATTTTTTCTAAAGTACTTTTTGAGCCTTTTCCACTTACACCAGCTCCAAAAACTATAGCTTTCTCCATCCTAAAGCCTCCTTATTTTTAAACGACAAAAACCACAGTGATTTTCACTGTGGCCTTATTATAGTATTCCTCTTAATCTAACTATTCCTAAAGCAAGCATTCCTAAAAATAAAGCAGCAATCCAAAATCTCATTGTTACCTTTGTTTCTGGTAATCCAGCTAACTCAAAATGATGATGTATTGGAGCCATTCTGAAGACTCTTTTCCCTCTCATTTTAAAAGATCCAACTTGAAGGATAACCGATACCGCTTCTAAAACAAACACTCCACCTATTACAGGTAATAATAGTTCTTGTTTTAAAAGAATTGCAACTACTCCTAGTATTCCTCCTAAAGTAAGAGAACCTGTATCTCCCATAAATATCTGAGCTGGATAGAAATTATACCATAAAAATCCTAATCCGGCACCTATCAAAGCTGATAGAAATACTGAGAGCTCACCTATTCCTGCTATATAGTGTAAATTAAGGTGACTACTTAATTCTATATGACCTGTGAAATATGCTATTATTCCAAGTATTGTTGCTCCTATAACTACTGGCATTGTTGCCAATCCATCTAATCCATCGGTTATATTTACAGCATTTGATGTTCCCATTAAAACTAAAGCTATAAATATCAACATCAATCCTCCACCTAAATAAAGATTACTATTAGATATCATCGGATTTATTATTGATAAATCCAAAATTTTATTTCCTGTCAAACCAAACTCTTTTATAAAAATCCATGTTACAATAGCTATAAAGCATTGTCCCATTAATTTTTTCTTTCCAGATAACCCTTTTTTATTTACTGTAAATTTTTTATAATCATCTATAAATCCTATACTACTAAATAAAATTGTTACAATAAACATTAAAATCAAAAATTTATTAAACAAATCTCCTATTAAAAGTGATGTTAATAAAGTTCCGAATATTATTAAAATTCCACCCATTGTTGGAGTTCCTTTTTTAGAGAAATGACTTACCGGCCCCTCTTCTCTTATTGATTCTCCAAATTTTTTAACTTTTAAATACTGTATAAACGGTTTTCCTGTTATTAAAACAACTAAAAATGCTAATATAAATCCTAAAAAACTTCTTAAATATATTGATTTAAGCCCCTCTAAAACTGGAAAATACCCTGCCAACAAATATAGCATCCCTCTTACTCCTTTAATTACATAATTATTTCTTCTAACTTCATTCCTCTAGATCCTTTTAATAAAACCCCTATATTCTCCATATTTTGAATAAAATCTTTTATCTTCATTTTGTCATCAAAATATATTATTTTCGGATCATTTAATATTTTAGAAGCTTTTTTCATTCTTTCACCATACACTAAGATTTTATAGAATTTATATTTCAAAGCTTCAGTTAAAATCTCTTTATGGTACTCTATCTCTTTATCTCCTAGCTCAAGTGCATCTGCTAGTACGACAACTTTATCTCTTTCTAATGGTAAGGATGCAAAAGCTTTCAATGCCATCTTCATTGATACTGGACTCGCATTATATGCATCGTTTATATATAAAGTTTTATCCTTTACAATCTTTTGGAATCTCATTCCAGTTATCTCTATATCTTTTAACGACTCTTTTATCTCTAGATAGTCTATATTAAGAATCTTTCCTAAAACAATTCCGAAAGAGGCATTAATTGCATTATAAGCTCCATTTAAAGGAATGAAATAACTATCTTCATTCAAATTAAAACTAAGTCCTTCATAAGAATCTTTTTCATTATTGATAACATAGTCATTTTGATTTTCAAAACCTATTTTAATACCATCTACTGCTTTAAAATAAGGATCATCACCATACAACAATGTTCTTTCAGGTGAAACATATTTTAAAAGCTCTGTTTTGGCTTTAAAAACATTATCTCTATTTATTAAAAACTCTAAGTGGGAATCCCCTATATTCGTTATTACAGCATAGTCTGGTGCTGCTATTTGAGATAGTAACTCTATCTCTCCTAAACCACTCATTCCCATCTCTAAAACCGCTATCTCATCCTCTTCTTTAAGCTGAAGAATTGTATATGGAAGACCTATATGATTATTGTGATTACCTAGTGTTTTTTTCACTTTATAAGTTTTCGATAAAACTCCAAAAATCAAATCTTTTGTTGTTGTTTTACCTTCACTTCCTGTTATAGCAATAACTTTTAATTTTAATTTCTTTCTATATAATTTAGCTAAATGTTGCAAACTTTCAATACTGTTTTCAACTTTTATTACATTCGAAAAATTTAGTTCTTTTATATCTCTATCACAAATAACTATCTTTGCTCCTCTTTCTAAAGCTTCACCCACATAGTTATTACCATTATTTATAGCTATAAACAATGATCCTTTTGTTACTTTTTTACTATCCATTTGAACATCTGTTATAAATATATCTTTTGATAAGTTAAATTTGTGTTCTTGAAAATATGATATTAGAATTTCTGTAAATGCTTTCAATTTCACATCCCCTTTTTTAATTTTCATTCTAATATTTTACCATTTTTTTAGTACTCTTTTCAATTTTTTTTTAGCTTATTCCTAAAACTTTTAAGCCTTTATGAATACACTCTATCTCTACAGGCAGTTTCGGTCCTGTTTCTCCATCTATATCTGTTAAATAATTTTCAACACCTACAATTTTTAATGATTTTGTTTTAAAATATTTTACAGAATGAATCTCTTTTTCAAGATGTGTTTTAGTTGCTAAAGCAGCACTTATTTCTGGTACGTGACCTAAAAAATCTGGCTTTAAAACTAATACATCAAAATATCCATCATCTAGTTTAGCATTATATGCAAGTTCAAAATTACCTGCACTTTTTCCATTAAAAATTAAAATTGATATTATATCTGTTATAGCTGTATATTCATCACTTTCTAATATAACTTTCAACTTTTTAATTTTTGTCATCTCTTTTATGCCATTTAAAACATATGCTAATTTTCCTATTGTTTTTATCATACCTCTATCTGTTGTTTGAGAAATTGTTGAAAAAACTCCAACACTGACAATATTTATAAAATATTTTTCATTGATTCTTCCTAAATCTATACTTTTAGGTTCACTCGATAAAATTTTTCTACAAGCTTTCTCTATATCTCTTGGCATTCCAATTACATTAGCAAAATCATTTGCTGTTCCTGTAGGTAATACAGCAATTGGAATATCTACATTATTTCTTTTTAAAATATTTACAAAACTATTTATTGTTCCATCTCCACCTGAAATTAAAAAATGATCATAACTTTCTACATCTTCTAAAATACTCTCTCTTTTACAAGCTTTTGAAATTCTAAATATATCTACCACATATCCAAACTCTTGATAAACTGCAAAAATTTTATCTAACTCTTTTAAAATTTTCCCACCACCAGATATAGGATTATATATCAATTTAACTTTTTTTTGCTTCGACATATCACTTGTCCTCCAATATTTTTGGGTATAAAAAAAAGATTGGCAACTTCCTATCCTCCCAGGGGGCTGCCCCCCAAGTACT
>NZ_CAMFHX010000003.1 GCF_945952365.1 uncultured Cetobacterium sp. | reverse complement strand
GGTGTGGAGCAGGGGAAAAGGTGGAGATAACTTCAAAGCCTTACCTATTGCTATAGACTTTAGAGAGTAGTACAATTTATTTGTCGGATGAAAATGTATATAGATTTAAAAGATATTATCCTAATGGTAATATAAGAGAAGAGGGAGATTATATTTATGAAGATAATTATAACAATGATATCTCTTGGATAGGAGAGCATAATTTTTATTCAGAAGAAGGAGAGAGGGAAGATGAGTAATTATATAAAATCAAATCAAAAAAATAAAGAGTTCTTAGAAAGTAATGAGGAGAAATTATTAAAGTATATTGATAAAAAAGGAGAGTACTATCTAAATATTTTTAAAGGACCAAAAAATAAAACTAATTTCTGTGCTTTATTTTTAGGCCCATTATGGATGGGATATAGACGAATGTACTTTGAAACTTTTATTGTTGGTTGTTGTGTTGCTTTATTAGGTTTTTTAGCAATGATGTATGAGTTTTTCTCTTTCAAAGTAATCTCTAATTCTACTATTAGAGGTTTGAATTATGCTTTAATGGGACTGATGGGATTTTTTGGTAACTATATCTATTTTTTATCTTTAAAAAGAAGAATAACTAAAGGTGATGAAAAAATAGGAGTTTCAAAAATAGGAATTTTATATGGATTTATTTTAGGTGTTTTAATGCCAATGGCTATAGCAGGAGTAGCTGGAATTATTTTAATGCTTTTATTGGGAGAGTAATGTGAAAAGTTCAAATAAGAAATTAATAGTAGGAATTGGTATAGTCATTTTTATATTTTTGACATCTTTCACATCTAAAATTAAAAGAAGAGAGGGATATAGAGGAGTATATCCCTCTCTTAATTTTAAGATGAGTAGTAATAGCACAGAGGGAACTTTATATATTGTGCTTGGAATGACTTTAAAGCCTTTAGCAATTCCTGTATATATGGTAGATAGAACATCGTCATTTCTGTATGATACAATTCTTTTTCCTATAGATCTATATAGAGATTATAAAGCTAGTAATGGGAAATTCATTGAATATTATGAGGAGGATTTTAGAGTTGAGTGGATTGGAAGAGGAAAAATAAAACCACTCTATACGGATAAAAAAAGATTGGAATATACTTTGAAAAATGGAAAATACGTAGGCGAATATTATGAATATTTTGAAGATGGAAGTATCAAAGAGTTTTCCAACTGGAAAAATGGGAAATTAGATGGAGTGAAAAAAACATATTATTCATCAAAAGAGATTGTAACAGATGAAGTGTGGGAAGATGATCGATTGATATCTTTAATTTATTATGATTCTGATAGGAAAGTATTAGCTAAGATTTCAAATGATGTTTCTTCAAAGATATTTTTAAAAAAAGAGTATGAGCATTTAAAAGATGTTACAATAGTTCAAGTTTTCAAATATGATTCTCCAATTACATTTTTTGTTGATGAAGTTAATAAACTTGGAAATGGTATATGGATAAAAACACAAAATTTTAAAAATGATAGATTAATTTATGAAGTTATGGATACTTATGTTGGTGATAAGAGAACAGGATTTAAGGAGGTAGAGTATTCAGAAGATGGAGCTATTATCTATGAGTGTATTTTAAATGAAGATGAAGAAAGTGAGTTATATAAAAAAATTTATAAATCTGATAATTAAATAAGAAATTAATAGAGATGAGGGGAAAATGGGAGAACTTTTAATAATTACATTTTTTATTATTTTTTTCTATCTATGCTATGTTTATGATAGCTTTTATTTTGAACCGGTGACTAAGGAAAAATTAGAAAGTGTTAAAGAAACTAAGGAGATTTTGTCTAAAAAAGATTTGCTTTTATTGAATGGAATTTACAAAAATATATTTTTATTAAAAAATAAAGGAACTGTGACTATTTTAGAAGGAGAGGTCAAGAAAAAAGATAGAAGTTTTCGTGGGAAATATGGGATTAAGTATAGATACTCTTTTGACTATATCAACGATTGGAAAATAAATATTTTTAATTCTCATTTTATAAATAAGAATGAGTTCTTTTTAAAAGAGAATGAAGTTATAACTTTAAAAGGAGTTATAACTTCAGGAAGTTTTTATGTTATTGAGATAAATGGATTTAATATTTTAGATTATGTTAAAGAGATTAAGAGTTTTCCGACAGAAAAAGATAAAACAGATCCAATTTTTAGTAACCTTATTTTATCTTTTATATTTTTATTGGTTGCATTTTTTAATCCTTTTTCAAAACTAACGATTATATCTACTTTGTGTATTCTGATATGTACTATTATTTTTAATTTAAACGGTCTGCTTTTTTCAAAACTATATAGAATTGGAGAAAAATTATGTAAAGTGGAATATTTTCCAACTTTTTCAATAGATGATGTTATAACAAATGGGAAGTTAACTAGTAGAGTTAGTCGACTTAGGTGTATTGAAATATCGACTCTATTAACGTTAATAGTTTGTTTAGTTTTTTCATTTAAAGCTTTTAAAGTCTATAGTGATGGGCTACATAAAGGTGCTCCAAAAGAGATAGTTATTACGAGAGAGAAAGAGTATAGTTTTTCAGATTTTGAAATAGGGGATAAATTAATTTTGCAAAATATTCAGGTTATGTCAGATGAATCTACAGGAACAATCTATCTTTTAAGAAAGGAAAACTCTACCGAAGGTAATAAGATAGTAACTCGTCTAAAAGAACTTCCAGTATATCCTTTGAGAAATGAAAGCGTTATTCAAATGGCTGACGTTTATAGTTTTTATGAACAAGAGATTGAATTTTTAAAAGAGCGTAGAGAGATTAGAAAAAATGATTTTATGTTTAAGATAGATTTGATACCTGAAAATGTAAGGCGCTACTATACTTTTTCGACTGGAGGTGTCAGTTACGATTTATTAAAAAGAAATTCAAAACAAATTTTAAAGTTTGTAAATGGAATCGAGTTTAGTACAACAGGAGTTATCACAAAGAAAAATAAAATGACTAAAATAATAACGTTAGATGCCTCTAAAAAAGATTTCGGTGAAAAGGAGTTTCAAAATTTAAAAAAGATGTTTAAGTTTTATATTTTAATTGTTCTGTTATATTTATATCTATTTTTTGTGTATCTATATAAATATTGGTTTGTAAAAAATAAATTGGAGATATCTGAAGACATTTAGAAAAATAGAGGGGGCATGGTGTGAATAAATTTTATTATAAGTTTTTAATATCTATGATTTTTTTATTTCAGTTGAATTTATATGGAGACTCTATTCATAAAGACTTAGAATTGGAACTATATAAGGACGAAACAATAAAAATTAATGGAGTTTTGAAATTTCAAAAAAATAAAAATAGGTATGATATTATTTTTGAAATGCCAGAAAAAAATTTGAGTACAGTTTTAGATAGTTTAAATATAACAAAAGAGGTCAAAAGCGTTTTTTTATATGATATTAATAAAGACAATATTAAAGAGATATTTATAATCTATAGTCAAAATAATAAAAACTTTTTAGAAGGGTATTCACTAGGAGATTTATATAGTTTTAAAACACTTAATATTGCTACTTCTCAAAAGTTAAATAAAAGAGTTGAAAATATTCAGAATTTTAATGCAGAATTAGCTAAAAAAGAGTTAGAGCAACTCGTACCTTACTATAAAGTTGTAAATTTTAATGAGTATAATATTTGGGATGTTTCAAAACGAATGGGGAAAGATGAATATAACAGCAAGGCTTACCTTTATCAATATGAACTTCTTCTTGAAGATTATGAGAAGTTTAATCTCCAGAAGTATTTTAAAATATATTCCCTTGATAAATTGAAATTTATAAAAAAGATAGGAAGCAGTGCGGTATTTAGTGATGGAGATTACTATTTTCTTTTTCAGATTCAAAGATTGGGATTGATTACCTTAGAGGAAGTTTTTCAAGGGGAAATCTTAGAGAAAGAGATTGTAAAAAATGGTGAATACTTCAATGAATATGAAAATGGAAGCTATGAGAAAAATAGAAAAATAGGGGTTTGGAACTCCTATGAGTATTTTGAGGAATTAAAGCGTTACCTTCCCATAAAAAAGTATTTTATTAATGAAGTACTGACTCAAAAAGATATTCTCTATAGAAAATCAGAAGAGCTTCATATATTTTCTACAACTACTTATAACTCCAAAAATGAGGTGGTGGAGATAAAATATTTTGAGGAGCATGGTGAGGTGTCACAAATTAAAACTTATAAGGATTCTATTTTAGAGAAAGTTGTAAACTATTCTCACTATAAAAGAGATTATTCGATATATGATAGATTAGTTCATCCAAAAACTGGGTATGAGTATTATAAAGCTAGGGAGTCTTTAACACAATTTAAAAATTTGAATCTTTTAGCTGCCAAATTGGAGAATGAGGAGCTTAATCTATACTCTTTAAAGGATTCGGATGATAAAGAGATTTTTGTAGTATTTCAAAATTACTCTCCTGGAAAAACTTCTCAAGATGGTATTCGTTGGTATGAAGACCCTCTTAAGTATTTTGGGATAAAAGAGATTTTTTATGGAGAGAGAAAGAGTGAAAAAATAAACTCTTATGAAGACATAGTTAAAGATGGATATTTTGAAGAGTTTGATTTAGGATATTTTCCTGGAGCATCATCTATAACAGGATCACCATATAATATAGAAACTGTTGTAAAAACTGGATATTTTAAAAATGGGTTGAAAAATGGGGTTTGGAAAAGCTATGACTCTTCTAGAGGTGATTTAGAGTCATCTTTTAGTTATGTTGATGGTGAGTTACAAGGTCCTTATGAAATATATTTTTCTAATGGAGCGTTGAAGGAGAATGGAGAGTATCAAGATGGAAGAAAAGTTGTTTTGTGGGAAGCTGGCCCACAATATTGGCCGTCGTATTAGCTAAATTAAAATTGTGAATTGAAAACTGAGTGAAATAACACCAGATATAAAGAATGCTAAAGAGCACCCTCAAAAACAAATAGATCAAATAAAAGGAAGTATAAAAGAGTTTAGTTTTAATGATCCAATAGCAGTAGATGAAAATAATGTGATTATAGGAGGTCATGGAAGATCCAACAATTAGAAGTTGAAGATGTAATACAAAGGTTATGCTAACAGATAAAACTGATTTAGTATTTATAGACCAACCTTGGAATGTAAATTATGGAGGAGTAAAAGAGGATAATACTCAAAGATATCAATTAAATAATATAGAAATAAGATGAAAAAACACCTCGGAATGAACTGAGGTGTTTTATATTTTAAATTATTATTCCCACTCGATAGTTGCAGGTGGCTTAGAAGAGATATCATACGTCATTCTGTTGATTCCCTTAACCTCATTTATGATTCTATTAGATACTTTATCTAAGAACTCATATGGTAATCTAGACCAAGTAGCAGTCATAAAGTCGATAGTGTTAGCAGATCTTAAAACAGCAGTGTACTCATAAGTTCTTTCGTCTCCCATAACTCCAACTGATTTAACAGGTAGAAGTACTACGAAAGCTTGGCTTACTTGTCTGTATAAGTCAGCATCTCTTAACTCTTGGATGAAGATATCGTCAGCTTCTCTTAAGATATCAGCTTTCTCTTTATCAACCTCTCCAAGGATTCTGATTCCAAGTCCTGGACCTGGGAATGGATGTCTGTCGATCATGTGGTCAGGAATTCCTAACTCTCTTCCAACAGCTCTAACCTCATCTTTGAATAACTCTCTTAAAGGCTCTAATAGTTGGAACTTCATATCTTCAGGAAGTCCTCCAACGTTGTGGTGAGATTTAATTGTAGCAGATGGACCTTTTACAGATTGAGACTCGATAACGTCAGGGTAGATTGTTCCTTGAGCAAGGAAGTCTACGTCAGTTAACTTAGAAGCCTCATCGTTGAATACTTCAACGAACTCTTTTCCAATTATTTTTCTCTTAGCTTCTGGATCAGCAACACCAGCAAGTTTGCTTAAGAATCTCTCTTCAGCTTCTACACACTTGATGTTCATGTTGAAGTTCTTTCCGTATATCTCCATAACGTTTTTACCTTCGTTCTTTCTAAGAAGTCCAGTATCAACGAAGATACAGATTAATTGATCTCCAATAGCTTTATGTATTAATGCTGCGGCAACAGAAGAGTCAACTCCTCCTGAAAGTCCTAGAAGAACTTTCTTGTCTCCAACAGTCTCTTTTATTGATTTTACAGTTTCTTCAATATAGTTACCCATTGACCAGTTTTTCTCACAGTTAGCAACTCCAAATACGAAGTTTTCTAACATCTTTGTTCCATACTCAGAGTGAGTAACCTCAGCATGGTATTGGATACAGTAGATGTTTTTCTCTACGTTAGCAGTCGCAGCTATACAAGAATCTGTATGAGCGATTTGCTTGAATCCTTCTGGTAATACAGTAACGTGGTCTCCATGACTCATCCAAACTTGGTTTAAGTTAGGAACATCTTTAAATAGAGGACTCTCTAAGTCATCGATAATAAGCTCAGCTTTTCCGAACTCTTGCTTGTCAGCTCTTTCAACTTGTCCACCAAGTAATTGAGATGTTAATTGCATTCCGTAGCAGATTCCTAATACAGGGATTCCTTGCTCATATAATGCCTTGTCGATCGTTGGTGATCCATCTAAATAAACTGAAGCAGGTCCACCAGAAAGGATGATACCTTTTGGTTCTCTAGCTAAAATATCCTCTAATGGTTCAAAATAAGGAACTACTTCTGCGTAAACTCCCATTTCTCTTACTCTTCTTGCTATTAATTGGTTGTATTGAGAACCAAAATCAAGAATAATGATGCTATTTTTCTTCATAAAAACCTCCAAAATATAATAAAAAGGGACAATCTCATACTATAAAAAAATAGAAAATAGACTAATCCCTTAAACTTTTTTCCATAGAAACTAATTTACGGTTAGTTGTAGAGACGCTGCACCATATTTGCAACTTATACGAATATTTGTATTTACTTTTGAAACATTCTAGCATGTAATTGCTAAATATGTCAACTTATAATTAAATATTTTAATCACAAGCATTTAGTCCTATAACCATTACTAAATAAAAAAATAGTATTAGCTATAAAAAAATGTTACAATTATAAAGTTAAATATATTTTGAAAGGATATATAAAAGTATGAAAAAAAAGATAAAAGAGGTTATCGTTGTTGAAGGTAGAGATGATATCTCAGCAGTAAAAGCAGCAGTAGATGCTGAAATTATACAAACAAATGGGTTTGCTATAAGAAAAAAAGGAAATATTGAAAAGCTAAGAGTAGCTTATGAAAATAAAGGAATTATAGTTTTAACTGATCCAGACTTTGTTGGTGAAGAGCTAAGAAAATATATTCTAAAGTTTTTCCCAGCAGCAAAACAAGCGTATATAAGTAGAAAAGAAGGATCTAAAGATGGAGATGTTGGTGTTGAAAATGCAACTCCAGAAGCTATTATAAAAGCTTTAGAAAACGCTAAGTGTGAAGTAGTCCAAGACACAGAAGCAGTTTTCACTATGAATGAATTGATTGACCATAAACTTTCAGGAGCACCTGAATCAAAAGATTTAAGAGCACAACTAGGAACAGAGTTAAGAATAGGATATTCAAATGCAAAACAGATGCTATCTAAACTAAATAGATATGGAATAACTATGGAGCAGTTTTTAGAAGCTATGGATAGAATACAAAAAACCAAGGGTTAATAACCCTTGGTTTTTCTTTTACTTCTACTATCTAAATTAGAAAGAGATTATTTCAGCAGTAGCTTCGTACCACTCACCCTCTTCATCCTCTCCAAACTCGATAAAGAAGTTTACTTGAACATCCTCTAAAGTAAATCCAACACAGTTCTCTTCAGCAACAGTGAAAAATTCAATTTTCTTAAATTTCGTAGCATCTAATTTTTCAGCTAAATCCTCTCTTTGCTCAAAAAGTTCGATGATATCCTCTTTTATAAAGAAATCTCTTTTCTCAAACTCCTCGTTCACTCTATCTATTTTTTTCATTAACTCTTCTGTCATATCTTCCTCCTAAAATTTAAAAATTTTTTTAACTCTCTTTACCATCTTTATCAAAGACAGTACAAATTTAATTTTTTTTATTTCAAAGGGAACTTTTTCCAAAGCCTTTCTCATCTGAAGGTCAATGTCTTTTTCTGTCATACTCATAAAAAATCTTCTCCTTTAAAAACAACTATATCGTAAAGTATACATCAAAAAAAATATATAGTCTATATTTATATTATATTTTATTTTTTTATGAAAAATATGCTATAATATACAAGATTATAAAAAATTAGATACAGTAACACTTAAGGAGGAAAACAAAAAATGAAAAATTGCATATTGATCGGAGTAGCTGGAGGAAGTGGAAGCGGAAAAACAACTATAGCACATAATTTAGCAAAAGCTTTCAAATCAGAAGACGCAGTACTAGTTGAGCAAGATGCTTATTATAGAGAGCTAACGAACTTATCATTAGAAGAAAAGGCAGCTGTAAACTTTGACCATCCAGATTCTATCGAGTTTGATCTTTTAAGAGAGCACTTAACTAAATTAGTAAATGGAGAGGCTATCGATAGACCTATATACGATTTCACAACTCACTCTAGAAAAGAGGGATGTGTAAGATTAGAGCCTTCTAAAATAATAATTGTTGAGGGAATACTTATATTTGCAGTACCAGAAATCAGAGAGTTATTCGATGTAAAAATATTCGTGGATACAGATGCAGATGAGATGATTCTAAGAAGAATTGAAAGAGATATGACAGAGAGAGGAAGAAGTTTCGAATCTGTAAAAAATCAATACTTAAAAACTGTAAAGCCTATGTACTTAGAGTTCTGTGAGCCAAGTAAGAGATACGCGGATGTAATTATCCCAAGAGGTGGAGAAAACAAAGTTGCAATCGGAATGGTGACAAGTAACTTAAAAAGATTCCTTCAAAAAGGAGTGTTAGGATAAGATTATGAAAAATGTTATCTGTATAGAGGGAGTTGTTGGAGCTGGAAAAACAACTTTAGGAGAACTATTAGCGAAAGAATTATCTATTGAGTTTTTTCAAGAACCTTATATAGATAACCCTTTTTTAGATAAATTCTATTACAATAAAGAGAGATACTCATTACTAAGCCAGATGTATTTTTTAAATAAAAGAATAGATATAATAGAGGAAGCCTCTAAATTCAATGGATGTATTATGGATAGAAGTATCTACGGTGATTTTTTATTCGCTAGGATGCATCTGAAAAATGGATTCATGAGTGAGGATGAGTTTAATTTATATGAATCTTTTTGGAAAAAATTAATATCAGCAAGAGAGCATCCATTATTGATAGTTTATTTAGAAACAAGTGTAGATAATGCTATAAGAAAGATAAAAGAGAGAGGTAGAGATTTCGAGATGAACGTTGAGAAAGAATATTGGAACTCTCTGAATGAGGAGTATTCGAACTTCTTCGATAGTTATAGCGAATCAATTGTTTTAAAAATAAATATAGATAATATGGATATAAGAGATAATGAAGAGGACAGAAAGCTATTTTTTGATATGGTTAAGTCTAAATTGAGGGAGCTAAGCCTGTAAACTCTCAAGAATAAGGAATTTGCTTTGTTTTTTAGTATTTTTGTGTTAAAATTTAGAAAACAAAATATTTATGGAAATACACTTTTGAGGAGATTGAATATGATTTTTTTTAAAGGTATAATAACAGGTATAATATTATCTCTTCCATTTGGTCCAGTTGGGATCTATTGTATGGAGAAAGGTATGACCGAGGGAGAGAAAAAAGGGTATGTGTCAGCACTGGGAATGGTTTCTGTAGATGTTATCTATGGAATAATATCATTTCTTTTTATAAGTAGAGTTGATGATTATATTATAAAATTTCAAACTCCTTTAAAAGTGCTGATAAGTGTGTTTTTGATATTTGTTGGAAGTAGAAAACTTTTAACTCAACCCGAGATAAAAGAGTCAGAGGATGATAACTACACTTTGGTGCAGGATTATTTCGAGATGTTTTTACTTTCAATATTTAATATATCATCTCTATTAGTTATTGCAGGAATTTACACTTTATTAGGTGTAGTTGACTGTGATGTAAGAGAGATGACAGTATTAGAGTTAGGAACTGGAATTGGAATTGGTGGAGCATCGATGTGGTTTGTTACAATGTTTTTAATTTATCATTTTAAAAAAGGAGTAACACGTGATATTCTAATCAAGATCAGTAAGTTTTCAGGTCTTATAATTCTAATATTTGGTATAGCAACTATTATATTTGCCTTCTACAAATAATAATAGAAATAATATTTCTTAAGGATGGTAATTTATGAACTTAGAGTTTAAAAAAGAGAATGAAAAAAGAGTTATAGCTGTGGCTATGAGTGGTGGTGTTGATTCGTCAACAGTTGCTTATCTTCTAAAAAAGCAAGGTTACACAATTTTTGGTGTGACAATGAAAACTTGTGGAGAAGAGGATAAAGATGCTAAGAGAATATGTGATGATTTAGGAATCGAGCATTACCTTTTAGATGTTACAAAAGAGTTTGGAGAAGAGGTTATAGATTACTTCGTAGATGAGTATAGCTCAGGAAGAACACCTAACCCTTGTATGGTTTGTAACAGAAAGATTAAATTTGGAAAACTGATAGAGTTTGCAAGAGAAAAGGGAGCAGAGGCTTTAGCAACTGGTCACTATGCAAATATAATTGATGGAACTTTAGCAATCGGTGACGATATGAATAAAGACCAGGTTTATTTCCTTTCACAAATTAAAAAAGAGAATCTAGACTATATAATCTTCCCAATCGGAAAAATGGAAAAGCCAGCTGTTAGAGAGCTAGCAAAAGATCTTGGTGTAAGAGTTTACGCTAAAAGAGATTCACAAGAGATCTGTTTCGTTGAAGATGGAAAATTAAAAGAGTTCTTAATGGATAAAACGGATGGAAAAATAGGAAGACCAGGGAAAATAGTAGACCTAAACGGAAAAACTTTAGGGAAACACAATGGATTAGCTTTCTATACAATCGGACAAAGAAAAGGATTAGGAATAGCGTCAGCGAACCCACTTTATGTAGTAGCTTTAGATAAAGAGAACAATACTGTAATAGTTGGAGATAATGATGATTTAATGAGAGATACTCTTATAGCAAATAGCTTAAATCTATTCTTAGTAAAAGAGGTTAAAGAGTTAGATGGAATGGATTGCTTTATAAAAGCTCGTTCAAGAGATAGACTTCATCCTTGTAAAGTTAAAGTAATAGATAACGATACTATTGAAGTTATATTCACAGAGGATAACATTAGAGCAGTAACTCCAGGACAAGGAGCTGTTTTATACACTGAAGATGGAAAAGTTATAGCAAGTTCTTTCATAATAAAATAAAATCGGTAATTAGTTTTAAACCTGTAAGTAGATTAAGTCTTATTACAGGTTTTTTTTATATTTTTTGTAAGAATATGCTTGTTAAATAGCTAAAATTAAGATATACTTATATTGCCAAAGTGTTTATTTTTTAAGAAAGAGAGGTGTTAGTTATGAGTTTTTTCAATAAATTTAATGATACAGATAAAATAAATCTTTTCTTAGGAGACTTCTTGGTTAAACAAGCTGGATATCCAACAAGAAGAGAGTTAGCAAGACTGTTAATGAAAGATATGAAAGAAAGTATAAAAGGTTATATAAGAGATGAAAACTCTTTATTCCAAGTTAGTCAAATCTACTTAGATGGAGTTATTAGCAGTAGAAGTTCATTGTTGAGAAAAATCAAAAATTTGTATGAAACAAACAGAGAAACTTCAGAGTTACTAAATGTTTTTTCTGAAAGTAATAAATTAAATGCTGTTTTTTCAACAGATTACGATATAATTTTAGATGATATAAATTCAAGTAAGGTAGTAAAAATATTACCGACAGATGAAAATATATGTCCAACGACAAATGGAGAGATTAAGCATTACAAGGTTTTAGGTGATGTAAATAGGCATGAAAAAATATTTGTTTCTATTCAAGATTATAGAAAGTTAAATGTTTTAGATTTCTATAAAAAATTCTTTAATAACATGAGAGAGGATATAAAAAATTATCCGACGCTAATTTTAGGATTAGATTTAAATAATGTAGATTTTATTGATATGTTAGAATCGATATTATCTGGAGTAGAGAAAAGAGATATTATTTATGCAGTAAGTAATTCAAACGTTTTAAAAACAAAAACGATTGAAAGATTGAATGACTTAGGAATTAAGTTATTACCTCATAGTGAGGATGAGTTCTTCAAGGAGCTAAAGGATTATCTTTGCTCAGAGGAGCTAGAAGAGTCTGAATTACAAGAGGCATATTTTGGAAAAAAGCTCTTTCGGTAATTTCAGAGGACTCTGAAGCAGTAGCATGTGATGAGATAGTAGAGGTAGAGGTAATTGAAGAGGAGATTGAAGTTTCAGAAGAGATTTCAGAACCTACTTTAGAAACTGTAGAGGAAGTTGTAGAAGAAACTTCGGAAGTTGTAGAGCTGCCTATAGTATCAGTATCAGATGTTATAACAAGAGAGCCAGAGGTGTTAGAGGTTAAAAGTGAAGATTTTAAATTGATAGAGAGTGCTTTAGAGATAAGGTATAGCTCTTTAAAATTGGATAAGTTGCCAATTGAATTTTCAACTATAAAGGATATGAAAAATCAAAATCTAATAAAAACTTTTGGAGTTACCGATTTAAAAATTGACGAGTTACAATTAAAAGATTGTAACAGTAGAATCGTTGAAATAAATAGAAAAAAATATTTAGAACTAAAAAATAGAGAGTTTAAATTAGGTTTAGAGATAGACTTAAAAGAGGATGGATCTTTTAATACAGTTCAGAATAACTATTACTATAAGATATTAAAAAGTAATAATGTAAAAAGATTCCTGTTTAATATAAAACTTTTAAAAGAGATTTTTGTTGGACATTTAATTGAATTAAAAGGAGAGCTATTAACAGGGAAAGTATCTTTTGAAAACAGAATCGAAATTATGAAATTAGATTTGTTAGAAAAAGAGGTTTTAGAATTAGGAGATGCTAAAAAAGAGAGATTACTTCAAGAGGAAAATTCATTATACTCTTTAGCACTTCTGAATACAATAGATAAGACACCAGTGCTACAAAGCTGGATAAACTTCAGATGTGACTTAGATAAGGTTCAATTTATCGAAGGGGACAAGATATCTATACAAAGAGTTCATATTATTAAAGGAAATGACTTTAATATAAAAGAAACGATAGTTACTACTTCTCCTATAGAAGCGAGAGAATTAAACGAGACAGAGGTAGTTGCTTACAGAAAAACTTGTGAAATTTCACTGGAGAAGATACCTAGAAAATAGTAAAGAGGTGTTTATTTTGATGTTGAATGGTAATATAAACAAGGATGAGTTCTTCAAAATATTTTCAATAACTGAGGAGTATTTTGAGTCTACAGGTTTAGATTGGGATGAACTTATGAAGATTTATGCAGATTATCTAAAGCTGGTACCTTATTTAGAGAAAGAAGCCGAGCATATAGTTTCGAAACTAATTGATAGTGTAGGAGTTCACTCGGTGAGAAGAAGGGTAAAAAAAGCAACTCACCTTGTAGAAAAGATTATAAGAAAAGGTCGTAAATATGCTGACCGTGGAATAAATGCTGAGAACTATAAAGAGATTATCACTGACCTTATAGGTATTCGTGTGCTACATCTATTTAAAGATGACTGGCGTGGAATTCATGGAGAGATTACGAAACTTTGGGATACAAAAGAGACTCCTCAAATCAATATTAGAAGAGGAGACTACAATATCCAAGACTTGAAAAATACAATTCAAGATTTAGACTGTGAAATCATAGTGAGAGATCATGGATACAGATCTATTCATTATCTAATTGGTGTTCCAGTTACAAAACAGGATGAAGTTCTTGTAGAGATACAGGTTAGAACAGTGTTTGAAGAGGCTTGGAGTGAGATAGATCATCTGATGAGATATCCATATGATGTAGATAATCCTATTATAACTGAATATCTTGGAATTTTTAACAGACTTGTTGGAAGTGCAGATGAGATGGGAACGTTTATAAAGAAAATAAAAAAAGAGTTTTCTAATGGAAAAGGGTTAGAAGATAACTTTAGAGAGTTGGATTTAAAATTCAAATAGAGAGAAGAGTTTAGACTCTTCTCTTTTTTCTAAAAAAAAGTTGAGGTGAGTTATGTGAAAGAGATATTCATAGCACTAAAAGATTACTTAGTTTTCGTAAATATTATATTCGCAATAATCATTATATTTTTCGAGAGAAAAAGACCTGTATTCACTTTATTTTGGATAACGATATTACTATTAACATCATATTTTGGATTTATAGTCTATCTTTTTTTTGGTGTTAGTTTCAAAAAAAGAAGAGCATTAGCAAAATATTATTTGAAAAGTAATCACGAATATTCTAAGGGGTTAAATAAAAAATCGATGATCAGTATAAAAAAATGGATTGGTTTAAGTAGATACTTAGATGGAGTTCTTTTAGGTAAGATGACACACAACAACAGTTTTATTTTCTATCGTAAAAACGAGTATTTTTTTAATAGTTTGACTTTAGCTATTAAAAATACAAAAAAATATATCTATATGGAGTACTATATATTTGATGATGATGAGGTTGGTGGGCCTATATATGACTTGCTTTTAGAGCGTGCAAAAGATGGAGTTGAGATAAAAATTATTATAGATGGAGCTGGTACAAGAGGAGTTTCTAAAAGTAGAATTGAGACTCTAAGAAAAGCTGGAATTATGATTGAGATATTTTTCCCATCATATTTTCCATTTATAAAAATTGGAAATCTACGAGCAAACTATAGAGATCACAGAAAAATAACTTTGCTAGATAATGAGATTTGTTTTTCTGGAGGATTGAATATAGGAAAAGATTATGTTGGAAAAGGGAGACTTGGAAAGTGGCAAGATATAGGTTTTTCAATTAAAGGTGAGGCTATTATAGATTATCTTCATGAGTTTGAAAGAAGTTGGAAGTTTTTAAAAAAAGATACTACTGATGTTTTTGAAAATCCAGTTTTGAAAAAAAGAGATTATCAACTGACACCTATTCAAGTTGTGAGCTCTGGACCAAACTATGAGTTTCATACTATAAAAGATACAATACTTAACCTTATAATAAAAGCAGAAAGAAGTATACATATAGAAACACCATATTTTATTCCAGATGAACCAATTTTAGAAGCTTTAAAAGGTGCTCTTATATCAGGAATAAAGGTTAAGATTGTTATTCCAAGTGTTGGAGATCATGCTTTTGTATATTGGGCAAATCAATATTTTTATGGAGAACTGATTGAGCTAGGAGCTGAAATTTATAAATATAAAGATGGGTTTATTCATAGTAAACTTATTGTAGTGGATGGAGAGATTGCACTTTTAGGTACAGCAAACTTTGATTATAGAAGTATGTATCAAAATTTTGAAATAAGTTTATTGATTTTAGGTAGTAGTATAATTGAGTTGGAAAACAGAATAAAGTCTGATATATTAGAGTCGAGAAGAGTGACTTTAAAAGAGTATAGAGAAAGAGGAAAAAAAGATAGAGTGCTAGAATCAATATCTAAACTGATAGCACCGATACTGTAAAAGGAGATAGAGATGATAAGAGTAGCTATAATAACACTGAGTGATAAGGGTTCAAGAGGAGAGAGAGTAGATGTAACTGGAGAGAAGTTAAAAGAGATTTTTGAAAATCATTCGAGTTACGAAAATGTTTACTATAATATGTTACCAGATACATATGAGGAGATTGTAGAGGAGCTAAAAAAGTTAGCGGATGAAGATGTTGCAGATTTGATTGTGACAAATGGTGGAACAGGGTTTTCAAAAAGAGATGTAACACCAGAGGCAACTCTTGCTGTTATAGAAAGAGAAGCACCTGGAGTAGCAGAGTATATGAGAGCGAAATCTTTTGAAATAACTGCAAAGGCTATGTTGAGTAGAGCTAGATGTGGAATCAGAAAAGGTAGTTTAATTTTAAATCTTCCTGGAAGTCCAAAAGGTGCAACAGAGAATCTAAATTTTGTTATAGATGCATTGGTTCACGGGATTGAGATACTGAAAGGTAAAGCGATAGAGTGTGCAACACCTATGAAAAAATAGGAGGTAAAAATGAAATTTGAATATATACCTTATGGGGGATCTTTAATTCAGGGATTGAAAAAAGATCCCTCTGTTCTGTACATATTTTCTGATTACCCTTTAAAAAATAGTCAAAGAAAAGAGAGTAAAAGAAATATATTTGAGCCTGATCCAGTATATCTAACAATTGAAGAGTTTAAGGATATGGCTTTTAGAACAGATAAAATAGTCTTAAGTGAAGCAAAAAGATTTGTAAGTTTATATAACTATTTAAAAAAAGAGTTTAAAGAGATAAATATAAACAACTATTTTGAATCAATTGAGTTTTCAGATAAGTTTTTTAAATACTATACAGAGTTGAATCGTAGTTTATGTACAGAGTCAATTGAACTAGAGGAGTGGCAGAAAAAATATTTTCAAATATTTGAAAAATTTAAAGCTAAATATGATGTGTATTTAGAGGAAAAAAACTATATTCCAAAAGATTGGATTGAGAATTTAAAGTATCTGAATCTCTCATCTTTTAAAAAATATAAAAAAATTGTGTTTATAGATATAGTTAATTTTACACCTTTAGATAAAGTTATAATCTCAAAACTAAAAGAGTTTATAGAGGTAGTAATTAGAGTTCAAGGAGATTTTGGAGTTTTTGATGAGGAGAATTTAGAGTTAAAAGATGTTTATCTTCCTAAAGTTCAAAAAAATGAGATTTCGATTTTAGAGGTTCAAGATGAGCTAGAATTAATTGGAAACCTTTTAGATATAATGAAGATGAAAAATCATATGACAAATATATTTTCACCAGAAGCGGATAAAAACGAGTACTCTAAAATATTCCCAAATAATTTTAAAAGAGGAAGCTTCTATACAATAAATGATACGAAATTTTTTAAATTCTTAACAGCTCAAAGTGATTTGATATCTAGTTTAGAACCTAGGATGGACAATCTTATTCCTATAAAAAAGTTTTTAGAAGGGATAAGAGGTTTGGAGATGCAAGAGTACTACGGGATAGAAAAAGCTGATATAGAGTATATATATTCTAGAGTTGATTGGGATTATAAATATATTGGTGAAGAGGAAAATGAAAAAATAACTAAAATTTATCAAGATATTTTAAGAGTTTCAAAGTTTGAAAGTATAGATAGATTTATAGATTATTTTAATGAGTTATTTTCGTTAGAGATGTTCCGTGAAAAAATATATAAGGATTTTTATGATAAACTTCAAGAGTATATGGGGTATGCTAAGACAACAGAGATAATGCTAGAATCAAGTGAGATAAAAGGTTGTTTTAAAACTGGCGGAGATATATTAAAATTTTTACTACAATATTTTAATGATGTTGAGATTATTAGAAATGATAACAGTGAAGGTAAATATCTTATAAAACCTATGGAGAATTGTAAAGTTATTTTATCTAGAGAATCTATATTTATAAATATGAGTACAAGACATCTTCCAAAAATAAAAAGAGACTCTCTTTATCTGACAGAAAAACAAAAAAAAGAGAATGGGTTTACATACTATGAGAAAGAAAGAAAAGAGGAGAAATATCGATTCTACCAAAGCCTTTTAAAAAATAGATATAACATTTTAATCTATATAAAAAATGAAAACAGTGGCGAAGCAGTTTCACC
The DNA here is from genome assembly GCF_945952365.1 of uncultured Cetobacterium sp. Taxonomy (GTDB): domain Bacteria; phylum Fusobacteriota; class Fusobacteriia; order Fusobacteriales; family Fusobacteriaceae; genus Cetobacterium_A. Next base: position 110,689 of record NZ_CAMFHX010000003.1, on the reverse strand, counting down.
TATTCTTTCTGAAGTTTTAAATAGATATAAGATAAATAGATTGGAAAAAACAGTTTATAGTGAGGATATTCTAGAAAGATTAAGAGCTTTAAAAACCGAGGAACTTCCAGAGTTTGTAGAGAGTAATCTATTAAAAGAGAAAGAGGACTTTAAAAATGCTGAACTGAGTATAGGACCATACGATTACGATACTTTAATGAAGTGTGAGTATAGATTCTATCTAAATAAACTTTGTTCGTTAGAAAGTTTTGAGAAAGAGGATACTTTGGGCTTATCACTTAAATTCTTAGGAACATATGTTCATGATGTTTTTGAAAAATTAACGGATAAGATGTGGAAAAAGATTTTAAATCTTTCAGACTATAGTGTGAGCTATGAAGAGGTTGAGGAGTTACTATACACTAGCTTCCGTAACAATAGAAAAAAAATACCTATCTATCTAGACAACTATTTTACAGGAATTTTGATACCACGTTTTGCTAGAAATATACTGAAGTTTTATAAAGAGATTGAAGATTTATATATAGAGAAAAAAGTAAAGCGTATAGAGAGTGAAAAAAATAGTAGAAAAGAGCCATTTTTGAAAAGTGATGTAGAAGTCACTTTAAGTGGAAGAGTCGATTTAGTTATTGAAACGACAACTAATAATCATATAATAGATTTTAAAACAGGAAGTAAGATAGATAACCAGCTAGATTTTTATAGTATTATGTTATATGGAGATGAAACAAAATCTCATAAATCAATCTATAATGCTTTTGAAGGAAAACTAGAAAACCAAGACAGAGTTAAGTTGACGAGGGAGATTTTAAAAGAGAGATTGGTAGAGTTCTTTAAAGAGGAAATTTACTCTTTAAGTGAGAAAAAAAGTGGTTGCCAATATTGTGAATATGGTGAGATATGTAGGAGGGAGTTCTAATGAAAGGGATAGTTTTAAAAGCTAGTGCTGGAACAGGAAAAACGTATAGACTATCTTTAGAGTATTTAGCTTCACTTTTAAAAGGTGAGAACTATAAAGATGTTCTTGTTATGACATTTACTAAAAAAGCAACTTCAGAGATTCAAGAGAGAGTTATTTTATTCTTAGAGGAGATGTATAGAGATAAAAACTCTGGGTTATATGAAAATTTAAAAAATCTATATCCAGAACTGGATTTATCAGTAGAAAATGTAAAAAAAGTTTATTATGAGGTTTTAGATAATAAAGATAGGTTGAAAATTTCAACGATAGATGGATTTATAAATAATATATTTAAAAACGTTATAGCTCCATATTTAAATATATTTTCATATGAAATCATAGATGACTCTGAAAATATAGAGATTTTATTGAAGTGTTTTGAAAAGATTGTAGAGGATAAATCTGAGTTTGATAGGTTCAAAATATTTTTACAAAATAGAACTGAAAGAGATATTGAAAAGTATTTAGATATACTTAGAAAATTGATAGACAATAGATGGAAGTTGATATTGATAGATCAATCTCAAAATTTGAAATCTAAAGATGGATATGATTCGACTATATCTATAGATAAGCTTATAAATCATCTGATTGCAACATTTACTGCTGTAAAAGAAAAGAAAAAGGATGGGAAGCCTCTAACTGATTATATGTCAAAAGTTATAAAATGGATTGTTGAAAAGGAAACTGCTCAGCATCTAGATCATCTTATTGAAAATTGGAATGAGATATTGAAAAGTGAAAAGTGCTGGGATGGAAGAAGAGTTAGAACAACAAAATCTATAGATTTAGATTGTGAGTTAGAGATCTTATCAAAAGCTTTTTCTGAACTGAAAGAGGAAGTTTCAAAAGAGGTTTTCAATAGAGAGATTTTGACTTTTGAAAAAGAGATTTTATACTTTATTCAAAATCTATACTCTATATATGATGAGATAAAGTTTGCTGATAAAAGGTTTACTCATTTAGATATAAGTAGCTATATGTTCCAATATATCGATAAGCCAGAGATAAATCTTATAAAAGATGGATATATAACTGAATATTTTAAAGATATTTTCGATAGCCAATTTAAAACTGTTTTTATTGATGAGTTTCAGGATACAAGTGTTCTTCAATGGAGAATTTTAAAAGGTCTTATAAATAGCTGTGAAAATCTGATATGTGTTGGAGATGAAAAGCAAAGTATATATGGTTGGAGAGGGGGAGAGAAAACTCTTTTTGAAAACCTACCAGATATAATTAGAGTTTCAGAAGAAACTATGAGTACTTCATATCGTAGTTGTAGACACATTGTAGATTTTACAAATAAGGTGTTTTCTGGTGTGTCAGAAACATATGATGATGTTGCAGAGCTAGAATCACACGATTATAAATGGAGTTTCACACCTGTAGATGGAAAAAGTGAGGAGCTTGGATATTTTGAAGTTTTAAGAAAAGAAGAGCTACTTCAAGATGAGGACGATGAGGATTTACCTGAGCCGATAGATTTTGGCAAAAAAGAAAAATCAACTGAAGAGCTTGAAGAGGAAAATATGATAGAAACTATGGTAGATTCTATAGAGGATAACTTTAGAGGAGATTATGGTGGAATAGGTATTATAGCTAGAAGTAACAAGCAATTGAATGAGATTGCAAACGCTTTAAGTGATAGGAAAATACCATTTATAATAGATTCGAATGACTCTATAATATATCATAGAGCTGTTAATCCCATATATAAGCTGTTAAAGTATACAGTGAATAGAGATATGTTTTCACTGCTAGAGTTTTTACGTAGTGATATAGTGAAAATAGGAAATATAGAGATGAAATACTTGCTTAAAGGATATTTAGAGGAGAGAGAGAGTCTGCCTGAAAACTTAAAAGAGGTAGTTAGAAGAGTAGATGAAATTTTAGAAAAAGGTTTAGAGAATAAAAACTTTGTTTTAGATGTAATAGAAAAGTTTAATATCTCAGAACACTTCTCAGGAAAATCAGATTTAAAAAATATATTTCAGTTTTTAGAGCTATCAAAAGAGCATGAAAACCTTTATGATTTTTATAGCTCGTTGAGTCAGGAGAAAAAAAATCCAAAGTTTAAACAGGTTTCTTTAGAGGAGGAATCGGCTATAACACTTTTAAGTATACATAAATCTAAAGGATTAGAGTTTGAAACTGTTTACTATTTCCATCAAGTACAGAGAAAAGGGTTAAATAGTGGAATTCAATTTCATATAGATTTTAAATCACCATTTAGTGAGATAGAAAACTATATATTTGTAGATAAAAAATATGAAAAAGTTTTACAATATTTAGATGGTAACTATAATTTTTTAAGAGAGTTAGAGATAAAAGAGGAGCAAGAGGAGATAAATAATATCTATGTTGCTCTTACAAGAGCTAAAAAAAATCTATTTTTAGTGCTGGGGAATAGTGAAAATAGATATTTAAAGAGCTCAATAGATGGACTATTGACCTTAAAATGTGGTAAAATTAGTAGAACTGAAAAAAATGAAGAGATTACTAGAGAGAAAAATATTGAACTATTAAATTCGATAGACTTTATTGAAAAAGAGATTGCAGAGTGTGAGCAGCCTAATAGAATGTTACTAGTTGATGTAATTACAGAGGAAAAAAGAAGAGTCGGAAATGCAATTCACTATTACTTAGAATTTATTATAAATAATAGTGAAGAGGAACATATCGAAGCAAAAGAGAGAACTTATTCAAAGCATGCATCTATAATAGGTGAGGAAAGATTGACAGAGATTTTAAATGGAGTTGAATTTAAAAACTTCTTTAGAGATAACCCAATTATATTTTCAGAGGAGTGGGATTATATATACCCAGAGTATGAGATATACCATGACGGAGAGCTGAAAAGAATAGATAGAATTATGATAAAAAAACCAACTAGAAGTAGTGAGGGAAGAATTCTTGTTGCCGATTATAAAACTGGAGGAATAAACCAAGCACAGTTAGATGAGTATATCACCATAGTAAAAGCTCATCTGAATAGCTTAGATGTATCTGAAGAGTATGTTGTTACGGGAGAATTTTTAGAGATAAAACTATAAATTAGAAAAATAAGAAGGGGGAACAGCGTGAAAAAGTCAGTATTAACAGGATTATTTTTTATGAGCTTAGTTTCATTTGGTGAAGAGGTAGTGGTATATGGACCCGAGTCAATGAAATGGATAGAGAGTTCAGCAGGAGCAATTTTTAAAGAGAAAACAGGAGTGGATATAAAGTTTATTCCAATAGATGGATTAATTCCTAGAATGAAGTTGGAAAAAAGAAATCCAAAGGCAGATATAGTAGTTGGATTAACAGATATAAACTACTTAGATGCTAAGAAAGATTCACTTATAAAAAATTATAAACCAAAAACAGCTTCAAATATAGTGAATAAGGATTTTATAATTGATAGTGAGTGGTCAGTAACTCCGATAGATTATGGAATGTTAGCCTTAAATTATAATTATGAAAAGCTAAATAAAGATTTAAAAACTTTCGAAGAGTTAAAAACATATTCAAAAGAGCTTTTAGTTCAAGATCCTAGAGGTTTTACAGGAGAAGGGTTTATGCTTTGGACAATAGCGGTTTATGGTGAAAATTGGCTGAAATTCTGGGAAGATTTAAAACCAGCTATTTTGACGACTTCATCAGGATGGTCGGACTCTTTTGCTAAGTTCTCAGTAGGAGAGGGAGCTATCATGAGTGGATATGCTTCAAGCTCACTTTACTTCTACCAAGATGGAAATGGAGATAAATATAAAAGTTATATTCCAGAAGAGGGCGGATATGTTTACATAGAAGGAGCTGCTTTAGTAAACAAAAAGAATATAAAAGAATCTTCGCAACAATTCTTAGATTTTATTTTAGAACCTGAGTTTCAAAAGTTAGCTCTTGAGAAAAATTATATGTTCCCAGTTATAGATTATAAGCTTCCTGAAGATTATAAACTTGTTCCAACAACAAATAAAATTGTGAAGTTAGATCCAGAGTATGTAGCTCAAAATATGGAGAGATGGAAAAAACAATTAGTAGAGGTATTGAAAAAATAATGAAAAAAAATAGAACCTATAGCTATATATATTTAGTTCTATGGGTAACACCTTTGATATTTTTTGTAAAAGATTTTTTCCAAATAAGTGAGATTGAAAGCTTAGATTATCTAGAGTATTTTAAACTTTTTAAAATCTCACTTCTTCAAGGGGTGGTTTCGGTATTTTTCTCAACAATAGTTGCATTGATACCAGCTTACTATATGAGTTACAGAAAAAATACTCTTACAAAAATTTTAGAAGGATTAATCTTTATTCCTTTTTTCTTTCCGACGATATCGACAGTAGTTGCTTTTACACTTCTGTTTAATCTTCCATTTTTAAGAGGTTTTAATATTTTATACAGCTTAAAAGCTATTGTATTTGCGAATGTATTTTATAATAGTCCAATTATGATAAAATATCTAAGTCAAGGAATGAGAAATATTCCGAGAAATGTTGTTGAAGCTGCTAAAATAGATGGACTAAATGAGATTGGAGTTTTCTTTAAAATAAAACTACCTTTAATATTTCCTCAAGTTTTTAGAGGAATGTTTTTAGTTTTCATATATACTTTTGCCTCTTTTGGTGTAGTTTTAGCCTTAGGAGGAATAAGGTATTCAAACTTTGAAGTTGAGATAGCAAATACTCTTTTAAGGGATGCAAACTTTACAAAGGCTTTAGTTCTAGGGGCATTTCAATTTCTATTTTTAATAGGTATAAATCTTTTAGGAGAACTTTACTCACCATATGAGTTAGAGGGAGATTTTCAGCAGAAAAAGGTTTCAATTGGAGTATTTATTTACTCTTTAGTATATCTGTTATTAGAGTTTTCAATAGTTTTAATAGGAGTGTTCTATGGGTTTTATAACTATTATACTGGACAGTTTTCATTAGAAGGATTCTTAAAACTTTTTAGTAGTGCTTTTAACTCATCATATCCTGTTTTAGAAGGAATTAGAAACTCTTTAATAATGGCATCTATAACGCCAATATTTGTAATAGTGTTTACATATCTACTTTTAAAAAATTTTACAAAGGTTAGTAGTGCCGTTGTATTTTCAACTATGGGATTTTCGAGTGCATTTTTAGGGATAGCTTTAATCTATTTAAATATACTTTACGATATAAAACTATGGGTACTTTTAATTGTAGGATATTTTTTAATAACAGTTCCAATTGCATATTCGTTTATGTATCAATATGTGAGAGAGTTTCCAAAAGATATTTTAGATTTAGCTAAGATAGATAGACTTTCACCGTTGAAAACTTTTTTATTGATTGAGTGTCCAATATTAAAAAATATATTTTTAGGAACATATCTACAGATATTTGCAATTATTCTAGGAGAGTTTACAATATCTTACTCGATGCAGTTAGGAAGAGATTTCCCAACGATTGCACTTGTAAACTATTCACTTTTTTCAGATAAAAAACTCTTAGAAGGAGCAGCACTATCATCTGTGAATATAATAATAGTGCTAGTATTGTTTTACGTATCAAATAAAATTACAGAAAAAGAATAGGGAGGGAAAATATGATAAATGCAATATGGTTAGGATTGATAATGATAGGAATTATTATCTCGATGTTTACAGGGAATGTTCAGGCTGTAACAGATTCAGTGATTTCATCATCAAAAACAGCAGTGGAAATAGCGATAGGTTTAGTGGGGATAATGTCTTTCTGGTTAGGACTTATGAAGGTAGCTGAAGAAGCTGGGCTTGTAAAAGCGCTAGGAAAAGGATTGAGACCTATTATGAAAAGATTGTTCCCAGAGATTCCAGAGGATCATCCAGCAGTTGGAAGTATAGTTGCAAATGTGGCAGCAAACTTCTTTGGGCTTGGAAATGCAGCAACACCTTTAGGAATAAAAGCTATGCAAGAGTTACAAGAGTTAAATGATAATAAAGATGAAGCAACAGATGCGATGGTTTTATTCTTAGCTATAAATACTTCATCAGTGACTTTAATCTCTTCAAGTGTAATAGCTTATAGAGCAGCTGCAAACTCAGCTAATGTAACAGAGATAATAGCTCCAACTATAATAGCAACAGTTATTTCAACTATTGTAGCGGTAGTTTCTTGTAAAGTTTTACAAAAGTTACCGACATTTAAAAGAGAGAAAGTTTCAAAAGATACAGTGGGAGGGGATAAGTAATGTTTACAGTTATAATGGAGAAGATATCACTATATGCAATTCCAGCCATAATTTTATTTATTTTATCTTATGCTTACTTTGTTAAAAAAGTAAAAGTGTATGAAGTTTTTTGTGAAGGAGCAAAAGAGGGATTCACAACTGCAATAAGAATTATTCCATTCTTAGTAGCAATGTTAGTAGGAATTGGAGTGTTTAGAAGTTCTGGAGCGATTGATGTAATAATAAAAGCGATAAACCCAGTTTTAGAGTTTATAGGAATGCCAGGGGAAGTTTTACCGATGGCTATAATGAGACCACTTTCTGGTGGTGGGTCTACTGGGATACTAAATGATATATTTATAACTCATGGACCAGATTCTTTAGCAGGAAGAATAGCTTCTGTTATGATGGGATCGACAGAGACAACATTCTACGTGTTAGCAGTTTATTTTGGTGCTGTAAGTATTAGGAAAACAAGACATGCTGTAGTAGCTGGATTATTGGCGGATATAGCTGGTATTTTAGCAGCGGTTTGGATTTGTAATCTAATGTTTGCTTAGAAGAGAGAATAAATATGAAAAAGTTAAAAAAAGGTGATACTATAGGATTAGTATCACCCGCTAATAGTGTTGATTTAGGAAAATTAAAAAGTGCAATAGAAAATTTAAAAAGTATTGGATTTAAAATTAAACTTGGAAAAAATGCCGATAAATCTTGGTACTCTTTTGCTGGAACGGATTTAGAAAGAGCAGAGGATATAAATGAGCTTTTCAAAGATGATGAAGTTGATGGAATTATGTGTGTTAGAGGTGGATATGGTGCTATTAGATTGTTAAATCTATTGGATTATGAGATGATTAAAAATAATCTAAAACCTTTTATTGGTTACAGTGATATAACCTCTTTACATATGGCTTTTTCTAAAAAGTGTAATCTGAAAACTTTTCATGGGCCAATGGCAGCGAGTAATTTTTCAGGAGATTATACAAAAGAAACTTTGAATCACTTTTTAAAAGTTATGGAAACGAATGATGATTACTATTTAGAAAATATTTCAAAAGAGTTGGGTTTTTATAACAAACTTTCTTCTAAGGGAGAGCTTGTTGGTGGAAACTTAGCAGTTTTAGTTTCTAGCTTAGGAACAGAGTTTGATTATGATTACTTTGGAAAAATTCTATTTTTAGAAGATATAGGTGAATCAACTTATAAAATTGATAGAATGTTATGGCAACTTAAAAATTTTGGAGTTTTTGATAAAGTTGCAGCAGTTATCTTGGGAGATTTTGCAAACTGTGAAAAATCTGCTGAGAGTGATATGTCTTTAAAAGAGGTGTTTGATAATCATTTTAAAGAGTTTGATAAGCCTGTTATTTTTGATTTAGAATCAGGGCATTGTAATTCAATGTTAACTTTAGAATTTGGAAAAATTTTAGAGATTGATGGAGATAAAAGAACTATCTTAGTAAAAAATAAAATATAGCAAAATAAAAAGAGAGTACATTTTAATTTCGTTTTGAGGAAAGTGTACTCTCTTTTTTATTGGAAATTATGAACGTTTAAAGTAGAAAGCTGATAGAATTAAGTTAGCACCACTAAATAGTATGTACCAAGCTACACAAAGAGTAATAAAACGTTGTGAGATAAATGGTAAAGCTACTAAAAGAATTCCAAAAAGTATATCTGTAATTCCAGGATTTAAACTAAATTTAACTGAATCAGGAAAAGTTTTACGATTGAAAATAGTATTTATAAACATAAAAATACCTTTAAAAATCATAAATATTCCAGCATATATAATCATATAAAGTTGACTTAAAAAAGGTTGACTAAATAAAGATATTGAAATAACAATTTCAAGAACTCCTATGAAGATATATAATCCCCAATGAAAATGTGGCACTTTTCTAAATTGAAAACCTTTTATAAAATTTTTAATACCACTTACAAAGAAAAATGCTGCTAAAATATCAACAATATATACAGAGAAAGTAGTGGGAGTAAAAATACCAAAAATACCAACTAAAGTAAAAAGTATCCCTGTGAATAAAAGATATCTAAAGATTTTTTTATCAAAATTTTCCATAATAAAGCCTCCTAAGTTTAAGGGTAAAATAATATCTATGCTTATATATTCTAAATAAAATAAAAATCTCCTTTAATAATATTAATTTTTCAAAGTATGTCAAACAGAGAACGTTTATCAATTGTATATATATTTAGTTTATATACGATATATTATTTATATATTTGAAAAAGTGTTTTTTTGGAAGTATACTTGTGCTAGGATGATCTATAAAAATATTGAGGAGGGATTTAAATGTTTGAATATCAATTTAATATGGCAGAGACATTAGCGACGGCAGTAGTTTTGTTATTAGTTGGAAGATGGATAAAGAAAAAAGTTTACTTTTTTGAAAAGTTTTTCATACCAGCGCCTGTAATTGGTGGAGTTATATTTTCTATACTTACATTAATCGGTAGAAACACTGAACTATTTTCATTTTCGTTCGATGCCTCATTAAAAGATTTATTGATGATAGCCTTCTTTACCACAATAGGATTTTTAGCAAGTTTAAAACTTCTTAAAAAAGGTGGAATTCAAGTATTCATATTTTTATGTGTGGCAAGTATTTTAGTAATAATTCAGAATTTAGTAGGCGTAAGTTTAGCTAAATTCTTTGGACTTCATCCGCTTTTAGGAATAGCCGCAGGTTCTGTTCCACTTACGGGAGGACATGGGACATCAGGAGCCTTTGGTCCTGTTTTAGAGGCAGCTGGAGCAACGGGAGCTATGTCAGTAGCAATAGCCTCAGCAACTTTTGGATTAGTTGCAGGATGCATGATAGGAGGACCTGTTGCAAAAAGATTGATGCAGCGTTATGGATTGGTTGGTCATAAAGAAGAGGAGTTTTTAATTTCAGAGGAGAACTCAAAAGAGGTTCTAAAGGAAGAGGTTACAGAGGATAAACTTTTCCATGCGATTGTATATATAGTTATATCTATGGGAATAGGTGGATTGATGATTCCAGTGGCAAAAAAAGTTGGAGTTGTTTTACCAGCATATATTGGCCCTATGTTAGTTGCAGCAATAATAAGAAATGTTGTAGATACAAAGGATACAGAGTTACCACTACACACAATAAATATAGTGGGGAATATATCTTTACAACTATTTTTAGCGATGGCTTTGATGTCAATGAAGCTTTGGGAGTTAGCAGCGTTAGCAGTTCCATTGATAGTAATTTTACTAGTTCAAACAGTGATAATGGCTCTTTATGCATACTTCGTAACATTTAGAATTATGGGGAAAGATTATGATGCAGCAGTTATGTCTTCTGGTCATTGTGGATTTGGAATGGGAGCAACACCAAATGCAATGGCAAATATGGAGTCATTTACAGCAGCTAATGGTCCATCACCAACAGCGTTCTTTGTTCTTCCTTTAGTTGGTGCACTATTTATAGATTTTACAAATGCTTCTATAATAACAGTTTTTATAAATATATTTGGAAAGTAAAATAGCTTTTTGGGGAGGGTTAGAATGAAAATTGGTGTTTTTGATTCTGGAGTTGGAGGGTTAAGTGTTTTAAAACAAATTAAAGAGAAGATAGATTTTGCAGATGTAATCTATTATGGAGATAGTTTAAACTCACCTTATGGAAGTAAAAGTGTTGAAGAGATACAAAAGCTATGTTTAAAGATTGCGGAATTTTTAATTGATAATAGAGTTAATATTATTGTAGTAGCTTGTAATACAGCTACAGCAGCGGCATTAGAAACGTTAAAGGAAAGGTTTACAAGTGTTCCAATAATAGGTGTTGTAGAGCCAGGAGCAGCGATAGCTATAAAAGAAAGTAAAAATAAAAAGATTGGAGTTTTATCAACACCTCTAACAGCGAAAAGTAAAGTTTATGAAAAAGCTATAAAAAAAATAAATCCAAAATCTGAAGTGTTTCAAAAAGGTTGTGAACTGCTTTGTCCTATGATTGAAAGAGGATGGGAAAGTTCAGAGAAAAATTTGAATCTATTAAAAGAGTATATTCATCAGCTTCCAGAAGAGATTGATACGTTGGTATTAGGTTGTACTCATTATCCTCTGATAAGAGATGATATAGAGATTTTGATAGATAAAAAAATAGTTGATCCTGCAGAAGAGGTCGCGATGCAAGTTTTGTTTGAACTGAATAAGTTGGCTTTAAGAACTGGATTTAAAAAAGAAAAAAAAGAAAAAATTAAAGTAGATTATTTTGTAAGTGGAGATATAGAGATTTTTAAAAAGGTTGGAGAAAGATTTTTAGGAGAAAAACTTTCAAATGTGTATCAACCTTTAACAGATTAAAAGGATGGCGGTGATAAAAAATATCACCGTCATTTTTTTAAGAAAAAATAGATTAAAGAAAAGAAAGAGTGATTAATTTTAGTATAATAAATCAACGGATATGGTATTGTGAGGAGGATAAAGTTATGAATAATTTAGCAGAAGAAAAATTAAAATCAGTTTATAAAGTACAACCGTATTTGGTTTATATAGACAGTATATTTTATATTTCTGGATCTGTAATACCAGTTGATGAGTTTAGAAGATATGTTGACAATATAAACTATGTAAAAAATCATATTGAAGTTTTAGAAATGTATGAGAATTATAGCAAAAATAGATTGCATCTATTTTTCGAAAGTTATATCTCAATATTTTCAGCAAAAGATATAAAGAATTATATTAATGAGATTTTTAAGGGAAGATTGATAATAAATCGTTCTGATTTATTGGAAGGATTAGAGAATTATAATATTTTGAATGAGGAGTTTATAGATTGTTATATAGATCGTTCAGTTTATTTTGATCACATATCAGATAGAGTCAAAAAAAACTTCTTAATAGATGATTTTGAATGAAAACTTACAAAAAATGAACAAAAAAACTTGAAATTAATTAAGGGATGTGATATATTATAGATAATACGGGGGTATTAGATTTTTAAAAAAAGGCAACTTTAAATGTTTTTACATTGAAAGGTGCCTTTTTAGTTTTCTATTTTTTTACTTCATTTTAAAATATATTTTTATAAAGAGTTTCATCTGGAATCATATCTCTATCAACTTCAACCTCAATATGTACCGGTAGATTTTTTCCTGATTCATTTTGAGCGTATTTAGCCATATCAGCCATTAAAGTTTCAAGCTTAGATTTATCTATTTTTTCAAACTCCTCTTTTCTTCCAACACCTTTAAGTTCTAGTTTGATCTCTATTTTTTCGTGGTCTAAATCCACATCGAATTCATGTACATTAACTGTTGTGACATCATCAGTTAAAATAGGAAATCTACTCATAAGTCCCACCTCAATCATATCCTCTTTAGAATTAGCAAATGATGTTAATGATAAAAGAAGTGTTAGTCCTAAAACTATTTTTTTCATATAAATCCCTCCTATATTTTAATGCTCCTATCTATTATTCTCAAAATATATTGGTTTCCTTTTATAAAAATAAAAAGAAATAAAAAAACTCCTTTTGGGGAAAAGGAGTTTTTATTAACACGGGGGAGTGTTAAAATAAAAAGATTAAAATAGATTTTGGGGGGTATATAGATCTATTCAATCAAATTCGGTTTCAAAGATATAGTACTATAAAAGGATGAGAATGTCAAATATGTTTTTTTATAGAAAAGTTTTTTAAAATAAGTGTATAAAAATTGAACTTCATAAATAAAATTTAAACAAATAAAAGGAGTGGATTTATAATCCACTCCTAAATATTTTATGCTACTTTTACAGAAGATACAAGAAAGAACTCTTCGCCATCATATTCAGCTCTTTCAACAGAAAGTTTGATATTTTGACTTAAATTAGGACTTTCTAAAATGAAATAACAATTTTTATTCTCTTCATTTAGTGTTAATTGAAACTCAGCACGTAAAAGTGAGAATATATCATCTTCAAGCTCCATAATAGTGTATTCAAAATCTTCCATTAAAAGGTAAAGGGTATCTGCAAAACTTATTGCATCTTTCATTAATTCCTCCATATTTATATTAATTTTATATTGTTGCTTAATTAACTATTTAAATAGTGTAAAAGATATATTCCAAACCGATCAAGTTTGTAACGGTTTTCTCTTGAGCTATCCTTTATAATTAGCTCTTCTCTAAAGAGAATTTCATAATCCATATGATAGTATTCCTCTTTTATAGGAAGTAGGATATCAGTAATCTCAATTTTTTTAGTACTACTGTGCAGTTGTTTAAAGTTGTTTTCAATATCATTTTTTTGTGTTTTATAGCACTCTTTAAGGATATCGTAACATCTTTCTGGTAATCTTTCTTTAAGATAGAAAAAATATTCTCTGTAATACATAATGGCCTCCCAAGTAATTGAAATAGATTTCACAACGTATATACTAAAAATAAATTTAAATCCTTTTATTTTTATACCATATAAAGAATAGAGATAATTAGAATCAGTAATCCTGGAATTACCACTTTTTCAGATTCAAAAAGATAGTATCCTGGTCCATCATCCTCTTCACTCTCTTTTATTTGAGCTGGATGAAAACTATTTAATAAAGAGTCTATAAACTCATCCTCTGAAAGTTTTTTATCTTTCAGTTCATCAGGATCTAACTCTCTAAAATTTAAAAAAGTAAATTTTAAAACTCTTTGCTTTCTTGTATTAATAAAATCTTCACCTAAAATAAGAGTTTTTTCTAATGATTCATCGCTATTTTCAATAAATTTTGGTTTCAAATTAAAATTTATAAGCATTTCAGGTTTAATATTCCCATAAAGATTTTCAAAAAAATTCTTTTCTGTACTATTCAGTAAATCTCTTCCTCTGATTCCAGTGTCGTGTTGTTCTATAGGTTTTTCTTTTGATATATCCATATTTTTTTCCCAAACATAAAATTTTTCTTGTAAACTAATAAGATGATATCCATCTTTAGGAAATATTTTTTTTAATTGTTCAACCAATTTAACCGATTCAATTGTGACTTGCCTATCCATCATTTCTCCTTCTATTTATTAAAACTACTTTAACTATACACTTTTTGAAATAAGAGGTCAATAATTTAAAATAGGTTATAAAATTATTTGAGTTAAATCAGAAGAATTTAAAAAATCATAAGGAAATATAAGTATACCTTGATTTGAATCTAAATCTAAATTATATCCTAAATCTTGAGCAGTTTTATAAAATAAAAACCAAACAAACTTAGAACAATAAAAATCACTATCTTTCTTTTTGAAAAAGGATGTTCGATATTTTCCATAGCCATAGGTTTGAATATTTTTCAGAAATTGCTTTTCAAAAGCTTTGTCAAAATGTTTATATCTGAGAACAATCACTTTTCTAGATGGTTCATTCAACCAAGCATTTACACTTATTGTATAGTAATCTTTTCCAGGCATAGGAAAATCGCCTATACGATTATCGCTAATCATAACAGAGCTATGTCCAAGCCAAGATAAAGGATCTGTAAGAAGTTTATCTTTAACAATAATATCTCCAGTTTTTAATTTATAAGAGTTGTTAATTGCTAGTTGAGATGATTGCCATCTATATTCATTAGAAGAACATCCGATAATCGTATAGACTAAAAATAAAAAGAAAAAATATTTTTTTAAAAAATTCAAATTCATAAAGTTATCTCCTTTTATAAATTAATAATTTTCAACATATTTTAAAAACTCTTTTATATGAGGTCTTAAAGCCTTTTCTTTCAAATAAACCAAATAAATATATCTTTTCAAATCTAAATCTTTAATTGATATTTGAACTAAATTCTTATTTTCTATCAACGATGTTTTAGCAATAACAGCAATTCCAAAATTTTGTGAAACCAATCCAATTATTCCCTGCTCATTTTCCGCTTCGAAACTTATTGTTGGTTTTATATTGTGATGTTCAAAAGCTTTTGATAAAAAACGTCCCATTCCGCTTTCTTTAAAATAACTAATAAGATCGTAGTTTTGGAGCTCTTTAATTTCAATTTCAGTTTTAGTTGCCAATTTATGATTTTTAGGAACAATCAATACTATTTTTTGTTCAATCAAAGGTATGAAATTTAAAGTGGGTTCATTTCCAACTTTTGAGCAAAATCCAATATCATATTCATCAGCTTTAATTTTCTTTATGATATCAAAAGTCAAATCCTGCTTTAAAGTAAAATTAACATCTTTATTCTGTGGGTTTTCTAAATATTCTTTAACTAATTTAGGAATATAAGAGGTTGAAAGTGGAAAAACATAGGCAAGTTTTATCATTGAAGAGTTGAGTTTTTTTAATTTATTGATGCCCTCTTCTAAAACATCTAATGAGTTTTCGACATAATTTAAAAACATCTCTCCATGTTCAGTTAGTTTTATATTTCTACCAACCTTTTTAAAAAGAGAAATTGATAATTCTTTTTCCAAATTTGCTATGGCAGCACTAAGACTTGGCTGTGAAACGTTTAATTTTTGAGCAGCTAGGTTATAGTGTTCTAGTTTAGCGATAGTTTTAAAGTAATACAATTGGTTCAAATTCATAATAACCTCCATAACATCTTTACTTTGTTTTATCATACCATAATTAATAGAAAAAAACTATCGATTTTCAAAAAATTAGTATTAGATTTATTTTTTATAAAACAATATAATGAGTTATCAAAAGCAAGCTTGTTATTAAGAATAAAGGGAAAGGTAGAGGAAATGATACAAACAGTTGAAATAAAAAATATGAAATTAGGTGAGGGTATTCCTAAAATATGTATACCATTGGTAGCAAAAACTAAAACTGAAATACTAGAATATGCAAAAAACTTAGAGGGTGTAACTTTAGATGTTGTAGAGTTAAGAATTGACCATTTTGAAAAAGTTGAAAATATAGAGGCAGTTATTGATCTTTTAAAATCATTGAGAGAGATTTTAAAAGAAACTCCGATTCTATTTACATTCAGAAGTTTAAAAGAGGGTGGAGAAAAAGAACTTAGCATAGCGCAGTATGTAAAGTTAAATTGTGAAGTTGCTAAAAGTAGATTAGTAGATTTAGTAGATGTAGAGTTATTCTCTGGAGATGAATATGTAAAAGAGATAATTGAAGTAGCTCATTCTGAAGGAGTAAAAGTAATAATGTCAAATCATGACTTCTTTAAAACTCCAGAAAAAAATGTAATTATTGAAAGATTAGTTAGAATGCAAGAGTTAGGTACAGATGTTGCTAAGATTGCAGTTATGCCAAATACATTGAAGGATGTGTTAGTTCTTTTAGAAGCAACACTAGAGATGAAAGAAAATCATGCTAAAGTTCCAGTGGTAACTATGTCAATGGGTGGAAAAGGAGTTATCTCAAGAGTTGCTGGAGAGATTTTTGGTTCAGCACTTACTTTCGGAGCAGTTAATAAAGTATCAGCACCAGGACAACTAGAAGCTAAAAAATTAGTTACAATTTTAGAAACTTTACACGAAGCTTTATAAAATATAAAATTCAAATTTTAGGAGGAAAAAATGGCAGAAAGAATAACAGGACATACAGAGTTAATAGGATTAATTGCATATCCAATAAGACATTCAAGCTCACCAGCTATGCATAATGAGGCTTTTGCTAAATTAGGATTAGATTACGCTTACTTAGCTTTTGAGGTTGGAAATGAAGAGTTAGAAAATACAATAAAAGGATTTAGAGCGATGGATGTTCGTGGATGTAATGTATCTATGCCTAATAAAACTATTGTACATAAATACTTAGATAAAATATCACCAGCAGCTGAACTTTGTGGAGCAGTAAATACTGTTGTAAATGATAATGGAGTTTTAACTGGGCATATAACAGATGGTATCGGTTGTATGTATGGATTAAAAGATGCTGGTGTAGATGTTATTGGAAAGAAAATAACTATTGTTGGAGCTGGTGGAGCAGCAACAGCTATTCAAGTTCAAGCAGCTTTAGATGGTGTAGCTGAAATTTCTATCTTCAATAAAAAAGATAAGTTCTTCGAAAACGCTGAAAAAACAGTAAAAAAACTTAAAGAGAAAACAAACTGTGTTGTAAACCTTTATGATTTAAATGATTTAAATAGATTAAAAGAGGAGATTGCTTCGAGTATGCTTTTAATAAACGCTACTGGAATGGGAATGAAACCTTTAGAAGGTATGACATTTATTCCTGATAAATCATACTTGAGACCTGATTTAGTAGTTTTAGATATTGTTTACTCTCCAAGAGAAACAGCACTATTAAAATTAGCTAATGAAGCTGGATGTAGAACTTTAAATGGATTAGGTATGATGTTATTCCAAGGTGCTGCAGCTTTCGAATTATGGACTGGAAAAAAGATGCCAATTGAGCATATGAAAGAAGTTTTAGATATCAAATACTAATAAAAATAAAGTTATAGAAGGAATGATTTATGAAAGAAAAGAGATTCAACATATTATACTTAACGGCTTTTTGTATATATATAAACTACTTTATACATGGAATAGGTGTTTCAATTTTAGCTCAAAATACAAATTTTTTACAAGCTCAGTGGAATACTAATCATTCAACAATTCTATATATCATTTCAGCTATGGGAATAGGAAGATTTGTAGTTCTTCCTATTTCCGGAGCTATCTCTGATAAATTCGGAAGAAGAGTCACTATTCTCAGTGGAATGATTTTATATGCATTGTTCTTTGCTTTAATATATAATGCTCCTAATGCAAAAGTAGCCTTTTTCATAGCTATACTTGGTGGAGTAGCTAACTCGTTTTTTGATACTGGATGTATACCAGCAGTTCTTGAAATTTTATCAGCTTCAACAGGATTTGCTAGTATTTTAACGAAACTATTTATTTCAATCGGACAATATATGTTACCGATATTTGTGGGATACTTAGCTGGAAATCATTTGAACTATGGATATTCATTTTTACTTTGTGTAGCACTATTGATTATAAATGGTATAGCTCTTATGTTTTTACCGTTTCCTAAAAGTGAAGTGGCAAAACCAAAAGATGAAACTTCAGTAGATGAGAAAAATACAAAAGCAAATTTCTTTAAAGATGGATTAGCAATTATTTTGATAGGATTTACTTCAACAGCTACTTTCCAAATATTTTTAAATGTTAATAAAGCATATGCTATGACGGTTCTTGGAATGACAGAAAGTATGGCTGGAAAAATACAATCATATTATGCTTTGGGTTCAATTTTAGCAGTGCTAATAACTGCAGTTTTAGTTAAAAAATGGATTAAACCAGTTAATTTCCTATTTATCTATCCACTAATTTCAGCAATAACACTATTTACAATATTTATAACAAAAAGTGAAGTTATTTGTATAGCTGGTGGATTTATAATTGGATTTACAGCAGCAGGTGGAGTACTTCAGTTAACTGTTGCAACAATGATTGATTTATTCCAAGGTTCGAAAGGGAAAATGACAAGTTTAGTTATGTTGTCATCAAGTATAGCAACATTCTCAACAACTGCAATGGCAGGAGTAATAACAAATAATTTTGGTATCGAATATACACTTCTATTTGCAGGAATGATAACAATGATAGGAGTACTTGTAGCTATCTTTGTAAATATAAGATATTACAAATTAAATAAGTAAGGTAATTGAGGAGTTTAAGTAATGAAAAAATATGAAAATATATTTAGTCCTATTGTGGTTAAAAATTTAAAAATAAAAAATAGAGTAATTATGCTTCCTATGGGAACTAACTTTGCTGGACCAAACGGTGAGATATTAGAAGAGCATATAAAATATTATGAGCAAAGAGCAAAAGGTGGAACTGGTGCAATTATAGTTGAAAATGCATGTGTAAGTTTCCCAATTGGATCTAACGGAACAACTCAATTGAGAATAAATGAGGATAGATTTATACCAGGATTATATAATCTTACTTCTAGATTACATAAACATGGAGCAAAAGCGATACTTCAAATAAATCATGCAGGAGCTTCAGCTGCACCTGGAAGAATAGGTTGCCAACCTGTATCATCTTCAGATGTTCCATCAAAAACTGGTGGAGCTATTCCAAGAGCAATGACAAAAGATGAGATTGAAGAAACTGCACAGATGTATGCTCTAGCAGCTAAAAGAGCACAAGTTGCAGGATTTGATGCTGTTGAAATACATGCAGGGCATTCATATTTAATCAGTCAGTTTTTATCTCCAGTTTACAATAAAAGAACTGATGAGTTTGGTGGAAGTTTTGAAAATAGAGCTAGATTCTGTAAGATGATAATCGAAAAAATTAGAAAAGAGGTTGGAGAATTTTATCCAATATTTTTAAGAATAAGTGCTGATGAACTTTTAGAAGGTGGAAATACACTTGAAGATAGTTTACAAATTCTTGAGTATTTAGATTTTGGAGTTGATGTATATAATGTATCAGCAGCTTTAAATGATTCTATTCAATATCAAATAGATGCGATTCATTTAAAATCAGGTTGGAGAGTATATATGGCTGAGGCTGTAAAAAAGAGATTTAAAAAACCAGTTGTTACTATGGGGAATATAAGAGATCCAAAAGATGCTGAAGAGATTTTATTATCTGGAAAAGCTGATTTTATTGGAATAGGACGTGGGCTTATCGCTGAGCCAAATTGGTGTGAAAAAAGTTCTTCTGGAAGAGAAAATGAGATTAGAAAATGTATATCTTGTAATATTGGATGTGCTGGACACAGAATAGGACTAAATAGACCAATCGAATGTACAGTAAATCCTGATTTGATTTTAGAAGATGAATATAAAAAAGAGAAGATTGATAAAAATATAAATGTTGTAGTTGTTGGAGGGGGAACAGCAGGATTAGAAGCTGCTTGTAGTTTAGCTGAGGTAGGATGTACAACTTTCCTTTTAGAAAAAGAGAAAGAGTTAGGGGGATTAGCTAAAGATATTTCGAAATTCCCAGCAAAGCAAAAGATTAGTTTCTTCCCTGAGTATTTAGAGAAAAGAGCTGAGAACTTAAAGAACCTGATTACACTTACAGGAGTTACAGCAACAACAGAGATAATTAAAAACTTTAAGCCAGATTTAGTTATAAATGCAACTGGATCAAAACCACTACTACCTCCAATAAAAGGACTGAGAGAACTTATTGATAAAGAAAACTCAAATGTTTATTCAATATTTGGAACTATGAAAAATATAGATAACTTTGACTTTGAAGGAAAAGAGGTTGTTGTTATTGGTGGTGGAGCTGTAGGATTAGATGTAGTTGAATTTGCAACTGAAAAAGGAGCTAATGTTACTATTGTTGAGAGAATGCAAGAGATAGGAAAAGATTTAGATTTTATAACTAGAATCGATATGCTTGGTTTATTAAATAAGAAAGATGTAAAAAAATATACTGAAACATCTTTAACAGAAGTTAAAACAGATAGATTTATAGTTGAAACTTCAAACAAAGAGATAAAAGAGTTGAAGTTTGATTACGGGTTTGTATGTTTAGGTATGCAAAGTAATATGGAGATACTAGAGGAATTAGAGAAAAACTTTGAAGCAAAAGGAGTAAAAGTTTTAAATATTGGTGATAGTGTAAGACCAAGAAAGATTCTTGAAGGTGTATCTGAAGGAAGAGATTTAGTAGATTTTATAAAAAATATATAATTTAAAATTTTAAAGTGGAGTCATTTGAAGCTCCACTTTTTTTGTTTTCTATAAATGCTTTGAAGATTACGAAAAAATAAAGAATAAAAAAAGAAAATTCGAAAATAGAGCGTAATAAAAATCATGAAATAAATTAATTAGGGAGTGATGAATATGATGTTATCAATTGGATTTTTCATGGCAGTATTTATAATTTACCTGATTGTAAATAAACTAGAAGAGATAGGAGGATGGTAACATGGAGGAGCTTAAAGTTTTAGTTCTCAACAACGTAACACTTAATATTATTGCATCGATTATTATTTTATTGGTAGGCTTAGCTATAGCATCAGTTGTAGTTAGCAAATTGGAACACATTTTTATAAAGACAAAGCTATTTTCAAATCTAGAACATGAAATAACAGGAAAAGAGGGTGGCAGTAGCACTTACGCAATAAAAACACTACTTAAATTTATCTATTATATATTTGTAATATTTATAATTGGAATAATAATGGAGAAATTAGGTTTTAGTAGATTGGTTAATCCAATATTAAATCTATTAGATCCTATATTCTCATACATACCAAATGTTTTAGGTGGTGTTGTTCTTTTAATAATTGCGATTATTTTAGCTAAATTAGCTCAGAAGTTTTCAGAGATTTTCTTTAGAAAACTGAATGTAGATGAGAAGATAAACTCAAAGGAAAGTAAAGTATCAGTTTCAAAAATATTTAGTGAGATTATATCTTTACTAGTGTTTATACTAATTTTACCTGGAGTTTTAGCGGCTTTAAAGTTAGATAGAATTCTTATTCCAATAACAGATATGTTAACGAAGTTTTTAAACTATATTCCAAGCTTAATAGCTGCAGTTTTAGTTTTAATAGTAGGATGGTTTATAGCTTCAAAATTAAGAGACATTTTAAGAGGAGTTTTAGATTCATTGAATTTAGATGAGAAGCTAAGTATCGATGGTAAGGTTTTATTTGAAGGTAAACTTTCAACAATTTTATCTAATATAGTTTACATACTGATTTTAATACCAGTGTTCTCAGCTTCACTTAATTATTTAGGTTTAGAACTAATAATATCACCTGTTATAAGTATGTTACATATTTTATTTAACTATGTTCCTAACTTAGTGGGAGTTGCTTTAGTTATTGTAATCGCTCTTTACTTTGGAAAGATAATAGAAAGTATAATTACTAACTTATTAATAGGTTTAAAATTTGATTTATATTTAGAAAAAGCTGGATTAAAAACAGATGAAAATAACTATTCAAAGTTAGTTGGAAAAATATCTAAGATATTGATACTGTACTTTGCAATTATTCAATCGATTGAGATTTTAAACTTTGGAGCACTTCAAGATTTAAGTTTAAAATTAACTTTACTTTTAGGAGATATCTTCTTAGGAGTTGTGATTGTTGCGATTGGAATTGTAGTTGCAAACTATGTTTCTAAAATAGTAAAAAATACATCATTAGACAATAAAGAGCAGATAGCTTTAGTTGCTAAAGTAGCAATAATAGTATTTGTTGGTGCTATGGGACTTGGACAGATGGGAATTGCAAATGAAATTATAAACTTAGCATTTGGATTTACAGTTGGTGCTATAGCTATAGCGTTTGCAGTAGCATTTGGAATAGGTGGAAAAGATTTAGCAAAAGAGAAACTTCAAAAGTTGAATTGTTGTAAAAAAGATGAAGAAGAAGAAAGAGAAGATTAGTTAATAAATCCTCCTAATGAAAGAGTTACTCTTATGTTAGGAGGATTTTTCTTAAATAGACTCAAATAAATTTGAATAGAGGAGTATCTTATGAAAGTTAGCAAAAAAATAGTTCTACCGCTCCTTTTTCTTCTAGGTGGAGCAGTAGTGTCGTATATCGTATTAAAACCTAAAAAAGTAGAAGCTATAAAAATAAAAAAAGAAAATTATACAGAGAAAATCCTTGTCTCTGGGGTAGTTAGTGGAATTGAAAATTCAATCATTTCAAGTTCGTTAAATGGAACAATAGACAAAATATTTTTTAAAGAGGGCGATTTTGTAAAAAAAGGTGATTTAATTGCAAAGTTTTTAACAGCAGATATCGAGGCATCAATTAAACAA
Organism: uncultured Cetobacterium sp.; assembly: GCF_945952365.1. Classification (GTDB taxonomy): domain Bacteria; phylum Fusobacteriota; class Fusobacteriia; order Fusobacteriales; family Fusobacteriaceae; genus Cetobacterium_A. The sequence goes on along the minus strand of NZ_CAMFHX010000003.1, from coordinate 87,888 downwards.
AAAGAAGCAGAGCTTATATCCGCAAAAGCTGAATTAGAAAATACAGAAACAATAGTAGTCTCTAATCTCTCTCTCCTATTAAAAAACTCCAAAATAGAGTATGAAAACGCTAAAAGTGAGTTTGAGAAATATTCAAAACTTTATGAAAATAAATATGTCAATGTAATAGAACTAAATTCAAAGCGTAATACTTTAATTGAAAAAGAGATTAAAGCTCAAAATGCTATGAACGACTTATTCTCATCTAAAAGTGGTCCTAATAAAAAAATAGTATTAGCAAACTTAAAGAATAAAGAGGAGAATTTAAAATATGAAAAAGAGCAGGAAAAAAAATATTATATTTTCGCTCCTTACGATTCATATATAAGAGAGCGATATGTCGATATCGGAGAAACTGTCGCACCATACTCAGAACTTTTCTTAATCTCTTCACTAGAATCTAAAATAATAGAGATAGAGCTAGATGAAAAGTACTCTGAAAAAGTAAAAGTTGGAGATAAAATTATAATCTATTCTTTTGGGAACGAAAAAACGACAGGAGTTGGAAATATATATTTTGTTGGAAAAAGTGTAAATGAGAAAAAAGGAGTTCTTCAGCTTAAAGGAAATTTTGAAAACTCTTCTGAAAAATTTATATATGGGAGCAGTGTGAACGTAGAGATTAGTGGTCAAAAATTAGAAAGTAGTTATCTAGTTCCAAAAGATTATATAGTTTCGAAAAATGAGAAAAAATCTGTATGGAGAGAGAGGAAAGGAAAAGCTGAAGAGGTTGAAGTTGAAACATTTGATGTTTTAGATGGAGTAGTCTTAAAAGAAAATAGTAGTCTTTCAGAAGATGAGATGATTTTTTTAAAACCAGATAAAAATATAGAATCTGGTGAGAGGATAAACTATGAGATACGAAATTAAAATTGCTTATAAATTTTTAATGAGATCTAAAGGGCAAACTCTTTTTTTACTGACAGCTATAGCCACAGGGGTTGCTGTACAAGTTTTTATTTCATTGTTGATTGTATCTCTTCAAAATAATATCATAGATACAGTTCTTGGAAATATAGCTCATATAGTTGTAGAAGATGGAGACAATCGAAGCTCTCTTAAAAAAAGTAGTGATACCTATAACTATGGAAATTTCTCAATCGAAAGAGATAGGATAGGTAATTATGAAAATGTGATAAATAGTTTGAAAAAAAATAAAAATATAAAAAACATAGTTCCAACTTTAGAGAGTAATGCACTTTATGAAAGAGGTGGGAAATCTATCGCACTGCAAATACGTGGTGTTGATTTAGAAGTAGGGGATTCGATTTTTAAAGTAAAAAATAAAGTTTATTCTGGTAAAAATACAATTGAGTCCAATAAAATTTTGATTGGAAAAAGAGTAGCAGAAGACTATAATCTCTCTCCTAATGATATTTTAAATATCACTCTTCCAAATGGAGAGAAAGAACGCTTCATAGTGAATGGAATATTTGATTTAGAAAACTCAATATCAAATAATGGATTGGTGTATATGGATATGCAGAAAGCTCAAAGGGTTTTTCAAAAAAAAGGATATGTAAATAAGATAAATATCCAACTTAACAATATTTTTTTAGGGGATAAAGTCGCACATGATTTAGAGAATAATTTTTCAGATTTAAAAGCAACCTCTTGGATGAAAGATGGGAAACAACTACTAAATGCTTTGAGATCTCAAACAATCTCAACAACAGTTATAAGAACCGTCATTTTACTCTCGACAACTTTGAGTATAGCGAGTGTTTTGTACATAACCGTTGTTCAAAAAACAAAAGAGATTGGAATATTAAAAGCTATTGGGGCAACAGATTTTTCTATAGGATTTATATTTTTATTTCAAGGAGCTTTTGTTGGGTTTTTAGGAGCTGTTTTAGGTTGTATATTTGGAAGTATTCTAATAAATATCTTCCAACTCACAGCAAAACCTAGCTTCAAAATAGAGATTGAGTTTTTACAACTTTTAAAAGTTATAATTTTCTCCACTGTATCGGGAGTTATTGCCGCATATATCCCAGGTAGAAAATCTATGAAATTAAATCCAATAGAGGTGATTAAAGGTGAGTGAAATTCTAAAATTAGTAGGAGTTTTCAAATCTTACGATGGTAAAAACAATGTTTTGAAAAATATAGATTTAAATATAGAGAAAGGTGAGTTTATAGGAATAATTGGTCAAAGTGGAAGTGGAAAAAGTACTCTTTTAAATATAATAGGTGCTTTAGATATTCCATCTAAAGGAGACATCTATTTTAACGGTGAAAATATATCTCACTATAACTCTGAAAAGAGAGCTCAATTTAGAAACAAAAATATAGGATTTATATTTCAATTTCACTTTTTACTTCCTCAATTTAATGTTATTGAAAATATACTTATTCCAAATTGGATAGATAGTGGCAATAATTCGCATGATAAAAAGGAGGATGCTTTAGATATTTTAAGAGATATGAAATTAGAAGATATTGTAGATAGAGATTCACAAAATATATCAGGAGGACAGCAACAAAGAGTTGCAATAGCAAGAGCTCTGATAAATAAACCTGCAATAGTTTTAGCTGATGAACCCACAGGAAATTTAGATTCTAAAACTAGTTCTCAAATTTATAATCTTTTAAGAGATATAAATAAAAAATATAAAACTACATTTTTAATTGTAACTCATAATCCTGAAATTGCAGCACTTTGTGATCGAGTTGTAGAGATTAGCGATGGTGTTATAAAATAGAAAAAACTCGAAGATTAAAACCTTCGAGTTTTTTCTATTTTGAAATCTGTTTAACCTCTTTATCAATTAAATCAGCAACAATTCTAGCTGATGCGTAAATTGTAGGAAGTCCACTTCCAGGATGTGTTCCCCCTCCTACAAGAAATAGATTTTCATACCCTTCCAATTTATTACGTGGTCTAAGCCATAGCATCTGCCCCAAATCATGAGAGAGGTTAAAAACAGCTCCGTTATAAACATCATAGTCTTCTTCCCAATCTAAAGGAGTTATAATCTTCATTTCCTCTATATGATTACGAATTCCTCTAAACTCTCCAATTTTTTCAACTTTATCTAATAGCAATTGAACAAACTCATCTTTTTCAAGTTGCCAATTAATATTTGATTTATTGTTAGCTACAGGAACTAAAATATAAATTGATGATTTATCCTTTGGTGCTAAAGTTTCATCTGTTACAGAAGCATTTTGTATATAAAAAGAAAAGTCGCCTCCGATATCTTTATACTCACTTATTTTCCCAACATTTGTCTTATAATCTTTAGCAAAAATAATGCTGTGATGTGGAATATTACGATATATCTTATTTACACCTAAATACAGCATAAATGTTGAACAAGAATATCTTTTCTTCTGTAGTTCTTTATCTGAATACTTATCTCTAAGCTTTTCTGGTATAAGATTTTTCATAGCTGATGCAAAATCTGCATTTAATATTATGTGGTCAGCCATATAGCTCTCTCCATTTTGAAGTTCCACTCCAATAGCTTTCTTTCCTTCGAATAAAACCCTTTTAACACCTGAATCTAAATAGATTTGACCTTTTCTCTTTTCTATAAGTTCTCTTAAAACTTTTGATAATCTATTTAGTCCACCCTCTACATGATAAACCCCATACTTATGCTCTAAATATGAAATTATGGAAAACGTTCCTGGAGCAACCCACGGAGACATCCCTAAGTATTTAGCTTGGAATGTAAAAGATAGTTTGAGCTCCTCTTCTTTAAAATATCCACCTAATACATCATGTAAAGATTTAAAAGCATCTAAATATGGAATTGCTTTTAAGAAATTAGATTTTAAGTAATCTGTAGGAGAGAGATATGGAACCATTAAACATGGTTCTAATTTAGCAAACTTTCTTTCCTCTCTTTCAATATACCTATCATAATCTTTAGAACTATACGGAAATATCTTTTCCATCTCACCGTACATTAAAAGCTTTTTATTGTGAGAGTATGGATTGAAATCATCTAAACCATAAAATTTTAATCTATACATTGGATTTATCTCAATTAAATTAACATGATCCTCTAGTCTCTCTCCTGCTTCAGTAAAAATATCTTGTAACATCTGAGGCATTAGAAAAAAAGTAGGGCCTAAATCAAAAGTATATTCTCCTAATTTAAGAGAGGAATTTCTTCCACCTACATATGGTTTCTTTTCAAAAACTTTAACAGAGTACCCCTTGCTTGAAAGAAGTAATCCAGCGGCTAATCCACCTGGACCAGCTCCGACAATTATAATATCGACCTTTTTCATTTCTAGCACCGTTATCATAAACCTATAAAACTCTATAAAATTTTATAAGTTCAATTCCTTGTTCATAGAATTCTATTTCAATAAATCACTTTATCTACTTTAGTGTATATAACTCTCAGAAGGCTTAAATTCCCGCATAACGAACGGTACATATTATAGTTTTCTTCTTTAGGAAACTCTATAATTGCTTAAATTTATACTTGCATTTAAATCTCTATCCATAATATGACCACATTCGCATTTGAAAACTCTGTCAGAAAGTTTTAAATCTTTCTTAATAGTTCCACACTTTGAACAAGTTTTACTACTCGGATAAAATCTAGGTACTTGTATAAACTCTATTCCATTAAATTCAGCCTTATATTTCATATAAGTTATAAACTTATAGAAATTTTGTTCAGCTATTGCCTTTGAGAGATGCTTATTTTTCATCATACCTTTCACATTTAAATCTTCCATTACAATTCGAGATGGCTTGGTTTTCACTATCTCATTAGTAATTTGATGAAGATTATTGTTTCTAATATTAGAAATTCTTCTATGAACGAGCCTTATTTTTTTCTCTAGTTTCACGATATTTTGGCTCTTATGATAACGGTTTGTCACCTCCCTAGATTTTTCATATTTTCGTGAAACCTGTTTTTGAAGTCTTTTTAACTTCTTTTTCAATTTTTTAATAGTTTTTTTTTTATTTATATTTTTATATACTTTACCAGTAGAACAAGTTGCTAAATCCTTAACACCTAAATCTATCCCTAAAGAAACTTCACTTAATTCTAAAGTGTTGTTTTCTCTTTCTATTCCTACAGAAATATACCAATATTTTCCATCAAAACTAATTCTAGGATTTGTGTATTTAACATATATTGGAACTTGTTCAGCGGTTTTAATCCAGCCAACTTTTTCAATTAAAACTAGATTTTCTTTTGCTTTAAGTTTATCAGTATCATTATAGAAATTAGGTTTAGATTTTTTTCTGCTTTTAAATTTAGGAAATCCTGTTTGCTTTTTAAAAAAACTTTTATAACTATTACAAGCATCTTTTACTGCTTGTTTAGCTACATTGTTTGAAACATTATTTAACCAATTTAGCTCAGTTTTTTTTAGTACTGTTATCTCTTTTCTTAACTCATTATCGCTTAAAAACTTTCCACCCTTCTCATAATTTTCTTTCTGTCTTGCTAAAGTCCAGTTATATATGAATCTTGCTGTTCCTACAGATTGCCAAAGAAGTATCTCCTGATTTTTATTAGGTTTTAATCTAATCTTCTTGGCTAGGATCATCTTCAATCAACTCCTTAATCATTTTCTTAGCAAATTCTTCTATTGAAATAAATTCCATTTAATCACCTCTATAAAATTAGACTATATTTTTATATAAATTTACAGATTTATTTCAACAGTTATTTGCCTCCTTTATACACTTAAAAATATATACCAGGCATTATATTATCTACAATTTTATACGCTATATTTCTAACTTTCTTTTTTAAAAAACTTTTTTATGGTATAATTTTTATGTACTTAAACAGTTAATCATTACTAGTAGGAGGCTTAAAAGCAATGTTTGTTGAAGAGAGAAAACAAAGAATTTTAAATATATTGAAGCAAAAAGAGAAGGTAAGCGTAAATGAATTGAGTAGTTTATTTTCTGTAAGTAAAGTTATAATCCGTAAAGATTTATGTAACATGGAAGAGGAGGACCTTTTAACTAGAACTCACGGTGGGGCGATATTCAAAAGAAAGCTTATAGATAAAATAGTTTTAAAGGATATAGCAAAAGAGGAGTTAGCTGAGAAAACAGAACTCGCAGAAAAAGTTGTCAGTGTAATAAAAGAAAATGATGTGATTTTTTTAGATGACTCAACAATTACAATCTTAGTTGCTGCACTTTTACAAAAGAAAAAAATGAAACTCACAGTTATAACTAATATGTTAGGAATTCAAAAGATACTATCTGAAAATAAAAGTATAGAAGTTATATCTTTAGGTGGAATCTACGATTCAAGAACAGATTCTTTTATAGGTGAAATGGCTAGACAAAACTTAGAAAGATTTAATCCGAATAAAGTTTTTATAGGAACGTGTGGAATAAATGTCGATAGGATGCAACTAAGTGCTTCTACAATTGATGAGGGTAAATTTAAAAATACCGCATTAAAAATAGGAAAGGAAACATATATACTCGCTCAGAATAAAAAGTTCTTCCAAGATTACCTTTATAATTTCTCAGAGATAAAAAATGGGATGACAATTATAACAGATAAAAATATTTCGCATGATATCGAAACTAAGCTTCTTGATAGTGATGTTAAAATAATGAAGTAATCAAAAAAACGAAAGTAAAATTTCGTTTTTTTTGTTACCTTTTTAAAAATATGAACACATTTTCAGAAGAATCATCTTCTGAGAATTTATACCCCAATCTATCAAACTCTTTAATTTGAGAGATATTGTCAGCTTTAATCTGTATCAAGTAATTTAGCATAGCTCCTCTAGCTTTCTTAGCTTCTGTACTTATATTCTTAATTTTTTCATCAACTACTTGTCTAAACTCAATATCAATTACATTGAAAAGCTTTCTATTTAAAATTTTAGAAAACTCTTTTGAAGCTATATTTACAAAAATTTCATCTTTATACGGAAGAAGAAAGTTTTCAATACTTTCATTCCAAAAAGTATATGGAGAGATATCTAAAATCTTATTTGTCATATCTAATCTATAAGGCCTTATGAGATTAGAGCCAAAATTAATTCCATATAGAGCTGAAAATATTAAAACACTACTTTTAATATAATCAAACTCTAAATCTGAAAAACTTTCTAAATCAAGTTGTTTAAAACTAACTCCATCATAAAGAGATATAGCCTCCCTCTCCTCTTGCTCATAATAAAACTTATATTGATTATATGTATCCTCTAAAAGAGTATCTTTTACTTTCAATAATTTAGCTAACTCCTCTTTTGATAATGTTTTTAAAGTCTCTACCAAATTTTCTGTTTTTATTTTTAAATCACCATTTTGTGATGAACTTTGAAACTCTTTTAAATTTTTAAAGTTCTTATATTTCATTCCTTTACTAGGAGAAAAAAATAGTTTCATAAATCCCACCTCTACTTATATATTTTATTTAGAATATAATTATATCATTTTTTTTAAAATATAGTTATTAAATGACATTAAAAGTTATTTTTATGAAAAATTAACTGTATATTTATAAAGATTCAGTGTATAATTATAGAATAAAATATGTGATTAAATGGAGGTTACCGTGGATCAAAGAATTGAAATACTAGCAAAGAATTTAGTTACTTACTCTTGTAGAGTACAAAAAGGTGAAAAAGTTTTAATAGAAACAGTTGGAGAAGACACGAAAGACTTAGTGAAAGCTCTTGTGAAAGAGGTTTACGCAGTTGGAGGACATCCTTTCGTAACGATTAAAGACCAAAGTGTAACAAGAGAATTACTAAAAGGTATGGACCAAACACAAGCTGAATTAATGGCTAAATATGAATTAGAAAGAATGAAAGACATGGATGCTTATATTGCTATAAGAGCAGCAGAAAATGCATCTGAGTTATCAGATATAGAATCGGGTAGAATGAAAGTTTATACAGATTACTTTATGAAGCCAGTTCATTTAGGAGAGAGAGTTAACAACACTAAGTGGGTTGTTTTAAGATACCCAAATAACTCTATGGCTCAATTAGCAAACACATCATTAGAATCATTTGAGAATTTCTATTTCAACGTTTGTAATTTAGATTATTCAAAAATGAGTAAAGCTATGGATTCATTAACTGCTTTATTAGACAGAACAGATAAAGTTAGAATCACAGGACCAGGAACAGATATATCGTTCTCTATAAAAGATATTCCATCTGTTAAGTGTTGTGGACTTAGAAATATTCCAGATGGAGAGGTTTATTCAGCTCCTGTAATAGATTCAGTAAATGGAGTTATAACTTACAACACTCCATCAGTTTACCAAGGAACAACTTTTGAAAATGTTTGTTTCAAGTTTGAGAATGGAAAAATCGTTGAAGCGACAGCTAACAATACAGAAAGATTAAATGAGATTTTAGATACAGATAATGGTGCTAGATATATTGGAGAGTTTGCATTAGGAGTGAACCCATACATCTTAAAACCTATGAAAGATACACTATTCGATGAAAAAATAGCTGGAAGTATTCATTTCACACCAGGACAAGCTTATAAACTTGCAGACAATGGAAATAAATCAGCAGTTCATTGGGATTTAGTTCTAATTCAAAGACCAGACTTCGGTGGTGGAGAGATTTGGTTTGATGACGTTTTAATTAGAAAAGACGGAGTTTTCGTTATCGAAGAGTTAGAAGTATTAAATCCAGAAAATTTAAAGTAGTAGGAGGATTTAATAATGAATATACTTATGGCACTATCTCAGTTAGAAGTAACTGGTGCTGAGGTGTACGGAACGGTTTTAAGTGATGAACTTATTAGGAGAGGGAATAAAGTATATATAGTTTCAGATACTTTAACAAAACCAACAAATGCACAGTATGAAAAAATAGAGTTTAACAAAAGAAAATTTATAAATAGGGTTAGTCAAGTTAGAAAACTGCTGAAAATTATAAAAGAGAAAGATATCCAAGTTGTTCATGCTCACTCTAGAGCTTCATCTTGGAGTTGTGCTATAGCTTGTAGGATAGCTAAAATTCCATTAGTTACAACTATTCATGGAAGACAACCAGTACACCTAAGTAGAAAAATAGTTAAAGCATTTGGAGATTACTCTTTAAGTGTTTGTGAAAATATAAGAGATCATGTTGTTAATGACTTAAAAGTAAAACCAGAAAATATAACAGTTTTAAGAAATATGATAAATACAAAAGAGTATCAAAAGCAATCTGTAAGTCAAGCTACAAAAAATGAGAAGATAATATCAATCATTGGAAGATTGTCTGGCCCAAAGGGTGATGTAACATATAATCTTTTAGATATTCTACATAGAAGAAAAGATTTTAAAATCCAAGTTATCGGAGGAAAAGATATTCCTCAAAGATTTAAAAAGTTCACAGGGAATGTTGAGTTCTTAGGGTATGTTAACAATGTTTCTGAAAGAATTAGAGAATCTTCTATTGTTATAGGTGCAGGAAGAGTTGCTGTTGAAGCTATTCTTTGTGAAGTTCCTGTTTTAGCAATTGGAGAAGCTGAATCTGTTGGAATAGTAACTAAAGATAGATTAAATACAGCTTTAAAATCAAATTTTGGAGATATATCTTTAAATCATACTCCACTATTTAGATGGACAGATGTTATTCCTGAAATTGATAAGGGATTCAATATGAACAAAGATGAGTTATCTCTTTTAAGAGAAAAGGTAATTGAAGAATTTTCTATTGAAAATATTGTTCATAAAATAGAGGATGTTTATCAACAACAAATTGTTAAAAAGAAAAAATATGAGATGCCAGTAATTATGTATCATAGAGTTATTAAAGATGAAAGTGAAAAAGGTGTTCATGGAACCTATGTAACTGTAAAACAATTTGATGAGCAGATGAAATATCTAAAAAATAAAGGTTATGAAACTGTAACGTTTGAAGATTTATTAAAAAATAAGTATAAACAAAGATTTGATAAAGATAAAAAGTGGATTATGCTTACGTTCGATGATGGATATAAAGACAACTATGAAAATGCTTTTCCTATCTTGAAAAAATATCAGTTTAAAGGTATTATATACATATTAGATGGAGTTAAATATAATAAGTGGGATGTAGATGATAAAAACAATCCTGAGAAGGAGTTTCCACTTATGAATGCTGAAGAGTTACTAGAGATGCAAAAATACGGAATAGAGTTTGGCGGGCATACATCCACTCATCCTAAATTAGCAGAACTGTCACTTGAAAATGTTAAGAAAGAGATAATTTTATCTAAAAATAATATTGAAAATTTAGTTGGAAAAGAGCTTTTATCATTTGCTTATCCATACGGAAGTTTAAATGAGGATGTTAAAAAAATTGCTCAAGAATCTGGATATCAATTTGCAGTAGCAACGGACTCAGGAAGTATTACCTTCTCAGACGATCTATTTGAAATTAGAAGAGTGGGAATATTCCCAACAAACAATCTTTTCAATTTTAAAAGAAAGGTATCTGGTAGATATAACTTTATAAAAGTTAAAAGAGAAGAAAAAAGTTATGGGAAAAAGTAACTTAGGGAGGATTAATATGAAAAAAATATTATTGGGGTTATTAGCACTAACAATGTCAGCAACTATGTTTGCTGAAGATAAATTTGGAATAGGGGCTGGAATGGGATTGTCAGATAGCATGTACAAAGGTGCTGAAGATAAGGCTTATCCAATGCCATTATTAGATATCAACTACGGTGATTTTTATGTTAAAGGTGTTACTGTTGGTTATGAATTTTATAATAATGATGCTTTTGCAGCATCATTATTCTTAGATCCTTTAGCTGGATTTGCAGTAGATGCAGAAGATTTAAAATCTGGATATAACAATATAGATGATAGAAAATTCCAAGCTATGTTTGGATTAAGATTGGATGCAGACACAGGATTCTATGGAGTTAGAACTGGACTTACTGCACAAGTTGGTGAACATGGAGGAGAGGGAAAACTTAGTGCTTTCAAAGCTTATAAAGTTGATGAGAAACTTACAATTGTTCCATCTGTTCACGTTAAAGGATACAGTGGAGATTTCACTGATTACTACTTCGGTGTAAGTAAAGAGGAAGCTAGAAGAAACTCTAAAATAAATGATTCTTATAAAGCTGATACTGCTTACTCAATTGGATTAAACATCACAGCTGACTATAGATTAACTGATAACGTAGCACTTATGGCATTTTTAGGTGTAGAGAAATTCTCAAGTGAGATTTCTGATTCACCTATCGTAGAAGATGGAGTTTTATATTTAGTTGGAGTAGGAGCAAAATACTACTTCTAGAAAAATTGAGGAGAACAATAAGGATGAAATACAAAGCGATTATATGTGACTTAGATGGAACACTATTAAATGAACATCACACTATTTCAGAAGAGACACAAGAAACTATAAAAGAGATTGTAAATTCTGGTGTAAAATTTATTATAGCAACAGGAAGACATCATAACGATGCTATGACATTTAAAGATATGCTAGGATTAGATAGTTTTTTAATTACTTCGAACGGTGCTAAGGTACATGATTATAGCAATAATGAGATTATCTCTCATAATATACCTGCTGAATTAGCAAAAGATTTATTAAATTATAATTACAATGAAGAGTTACATAAAAATATCTATTTAGATGAAGAGTGGTTTGTAGAAAGACCCTTAGAGGAAGCTTTACTATTCCATAAGGAATCTGGATTCCATCATATTGTAACTCCTTTTGAAAATTTAGTTGGAAAAGATATAACTAAGTTCTTCTTTATAAGTCAAAATGAAGAGGCAATTGCTTCTTTAGAAAAAAATCTTAGAGCAGAATTTACAGAAGGATTTAATATAACTCTTTCTTTAGGGTCTTGTTTAGAGATTATGAAGGATGGAGTTTCTAAAGCAAGTGCTATAGAAGAAGTTTTAAAAAGAGAGGGGATCTGTATAAAAGATACAATCGCTTTTGGAGATGGACTAAATGACCTTGAGATGTTATCTTCTGTTGGAAGAGGGTTCATTATGGGAAATGGAAGTCCTAGATTAAAAGCTCTTCTTCCTGAGAATGAGGTTATAAAAACTAACTCTGAAAATGGAGTTGCTCAAAAACTTAGAGAGTTATTCTTATAAGATATATTTAATTTTAATATTCCTAGTTTATTTAATTAAACTAGGAATATTTTTTTATTCCACTTCATATTTCAGCAAAGATAATAATTCAAATTATAATAATCTAAATTATTATAATTTGAATTATTATAATTTTTATTGTATAATAAAAATGAGGTGATTATACATGTTTATAAATAGAGTTAAAGAGATGAATACTTTAAATAAAGAGTTTAAAAAACCAGAAAGTTTTACTGTTATATATGGAAGAAGAAGAGCAGGAAAAACAACTTTGATTAAAGAGTTTATAAAGGATAAGAAATCTTTTTACTTTTTTGCAGATAAGCAAAGTGAATATTTACAAATAGAAAGATTTAAAAATCAATTAGGTGATTTTTTTAAAGATGAGTTTATTAAAAAAATTGATATAAAAGATTGGGATACTCTTTTTGATTATTTTATTGCTAAAATAGATAGTATTGACCAAAAGTTTATACTTGTTATTGATGAGTTTCAATATCTATGTATGATTAATAAAAGTTTTTCATCAATATTTCAAAGAATATATGATGAACGATTAAAAAATAAAAATATTATGATTATATTGTGTGGTTCACTAATATCTATGATGTATTCTGAAGTTTTAGCTTATGATAGTCCTTTATTTGGAAGAAGAACTGCACAAATAAAGTTAAAGCCGATATCATTTAAATATTACAAAGAGTTCTATAGTGATATCTCAAGAGAAAAGCTAATTGAAATGTACTCTATAACTGGTGGAATTCCAAAGTATATTTTAAGTTTTGATAGAGAGGAAACACCTCTTTGGAATATTGAAAATAATATCTTTGATAGAGACAATTATTTGTATTCAGAACCTAAGTTTTTATTACAAGAAGAGATAAATGATCTCTCAAGATATTTTTCGATTCTTCAATCAATTGCTTCGGGAAATACAAAAATATCATCAATTTCTTCTCAATTACAAATAAACTCAAGTGGACTAACTCCATATATATCAAAATTAATAGAGCTTGATATTTTGGAAAAAGAAGTACCTATAACAGAGGATATTTTAAATGGTAAAAAAGCTTTATATAAGATAAAAGATAACTACTTAAATTTTTGGTTTAATTATGTATATCCATATCAAAGTTATTTAGAGATTGAAAATATAAATTTTCCTCTTGAAAAGGTGACAACAAGTTTTGATTTATGGGTATCTAAAACTTATGAGGATTTAGCTAGAGAAAGTTTACTTTGGGATAGTACAATTCCTTTTCCCATAAAATCTATTGGTAGATGGTGGGATAAAAATGAGGAGATTGATGTTGTTGCATTAGGAGAAAAAGAGATTCTTTTTGGAGAGTGTAAATGGTCAAATAAGCATGTAGGCTTAAGTGTTCTTTTCAAACTACAAGAAAAAGCTAAGAAAGTAGATAAAAAAGGAAAAAAAGAGTTCTATATCTTATTCTCAAAATCTGGATTCAGTGAAGAGTTAATAGAATATAGTAAAGTGAATTCAAATATCTTACTTAGCAATTTTTAACTTAAATAAAATATGTGAAAAAGAGAAAGAGAGAAATTATAAAAAATTTCTCTCTTTTATATTTTTTTATACTCTTTGATATTTAGAAATTGAAGATTCTTTGGAAGAACCCTTTTTTCTGCTCTTCAGGTTTTGGACGCTGAGGAGTTTTTTGTTGAATTTGTTGCTGTTGTGGTGGAGATATCACTTGAGGTGCTGGTCCAGTAACCTCTTCAGAAGACATAGCTTCTGTTTTTGAAGTAGTAGTTTGAGTAGGTACATAATAACCTAAAACTCCAGCTATACCATTTGAATATTTTCCATCTCTTTCTACAGCCATTCTTCCTCTTCTTAAAAGGAATGTTTTATCTGAAGCTGATCCATTAAGTAATCCAGATATTGGATCTAACTCTTGGTAAACAAGATCTCCATTTTTAACATGGTTATCTAAGAAGCTAAATGTTGTTGGAGTGTAGTATCCTTTTTCAATAATCTCTGTATAGAAATTTTTCCAAATAGGAGCTGCAACTCCCCCTCCAGTAGCTTTAACTAAAGGGTCATTATTATCATATCCAACATAAATTGTTGTAACGTAATCAGGAGTCATTCCCGAATACCAAACTGTTCTTGAGTTATTTGTTGTACCTGTTTTTCCACCTTGTTCAATAGGAACATTATTTATTTTAACTGTAGCTCCTTTACTCGTTCCTTGCTTAACAGAGTTTTTCATCATGTTAGTCATTAAAGCGATATCGGCACTATTAAATTTCTGTTCTATCTCTGGCTTAGCTTCATATAAGGTATTTCCAAATTTATCAATTACTTTAGATACAAAGAATGGTTTGATTGAATACCCACCATTTGCAAAAACTGCATATGATTGTGCAACTTGTAATGGAGTTCCCTCTGTAGTACCTAGAGCAGCTGTTAAGTTGTTAGGAACAACAAATCCAGCATCTATTTTCTTCATTGTGTCCATAAGAGCTGGAATTCCAACTTTATTTAAAAGTTTTATAGAAACAATATTTTGTGATCTATCAAAACCTTGCATTAAAGTCATACCATTATAGTATCTCTCTCCAAAGTTTCTTGGAGCCCAAGTACCATAAACAATTCTAGAATCCTCTACAACTAAATTTTCTTCATATCCCTTTTCTAAAGCTGTATAATAAATAAATGGTTTGAAAGATGAACCAACTTGACGTTTAGCTTGAACCGCTCTATTGAAGTTTCCTGTTTTAAATCCTTTTCCACCTATTATACTGATAACCTCTCCATTCTTAGCATCGATTGTTACCATTGCTCCTTGAAGTTTTTTATCATTTTTTAAACGCGGGTAATTTTCAAATGAAGTTTTAGCAACCTTTTGGATATTTAAATCCAGAGTTGTTTGCACAAGTAATCCATCATTATATATTTGTTTCTCTTCAAAGTTTTCAAATAAAAACTTCTGAACTAAATCTGTAAAGTCAGGTGCATTGAATTCAATTTTTTTATCAACACCATCATATACGATTGTTGTATTCTTATCCTTATAATCATTTGATGAAGCTTTCGATTCATTTACAAATTTATAATTTATAGCTGTATCAAACTCCTCTTGAGTTATTAGGTTAAACTTTAACATCTGTCTTAAAATTAATTTTTGTCTACTCAGAGATCTTTCCAAGTTAGTTCTTGGATTATACATATTAGGTCTATTAGGAATACCTGCTAAAATAGCAGCTTCAGCTAAATTGATGTCACTAATATCTTTTCTGAAAAAATTATGAGCTGCTATTTTAACACCATATGCTCCAGCACCAAAATAGATTTCATTTAAATATTTCTCCATTATCTCATCTTTAGTATATTTTCTTTCAATTTCAAATGTTATTATAATCTCTTTTATTTTTCTAGAGAATTTTTTTTCATGAGATAAAAATGCATTTCTAGCTAACTGTTGAGTGATAGTACTTCCACCTTGTGCAGCTCTACCTGATTTTAAGTTAACTATTGCAGATCCTAAAATTCTAAATGGATCAATTCCATAATGAGTTAAAAACTGTCTATCTTCTATAGCAATAAATGCTTTTTGAAGACTTTGTGGAATCTTTTCAATATCCACAGGTTCTCTTGTTTCTTTTGAAATAACGTCAATTATCTGTCCATTTCTATCATAAATAGTAGTAGGAATAGGAGGACTGTAGTTTTCAACTAACTCTGAAATATTTGGCAACTCTTTGTAATATCTATTTACTAAAAGACCTGCACCAATTCCCCCAACTATTCCTAAAGATACAATAAAGATGGCAACATATTTAAGAATTTTCCATTTCATAAAATATCTCCATTTTTAATTATTTTGACTACTTTGAATTTTTTTGTCTTAACTGTCCACAAGCACCGTCAATATCAGTTCCTTTTTCTCCTCTGATAGTAGCGTTTACTTTTCTGAAATCTTTTAAGTAGTTAAGTACTTTTTCAATCTTCTTTTGAGAAGGTCTTTGGTAATCTTTTCCTTCTACTGGGTTACAAGGAATTAAGTTTAATATATGATCAAAGTTATGAACGAAATCAGCTAAGTAAGATAAATCGTTTTCAGATACGTTGAAATCATTTATTAAAATATATTCAAATGTAATTCTTCTTTTTGTTTGTCTTTGATACTCTTGTAAAACTGGGAATAAATCAGCTAATGGGTATCTTGTGTTTATTGGCATTAACTCGCTTCTCTTCTCATCGATAGCACTGTGTAAAGAGATTGCTAATTCAACTGGGATTCTCTCTTCTAATAACTTTTCAATTCCAGGAATGATTCCAGAAGTTGAGATAGTGATTCTTCTCTTAGAAACATTAACTCCTCTTTCGCTTGAAAGAATATCTATAGCTTTTATAACGTTATCGATATTAAGCATAGGTTCTCCCATTCCCATAAATACGATATTGTTTATTTGAAGCCCTTGCTTTAATAATCTTCTCTCGATTGTATAGAATTGATTTACAATTTCATGTACATCTAAGTTTCTAGTGAATCCACCTAATCCAGTAGCACAGAATCCACACTTAACAGCACATCCAACTTGAGATGAGATGCAAAGAGTTGTTCTATCTTTGTGTCTTAAGATAACACTTTCTATCGTATTTCCATCTTCTAATTTGAATAGGAATTTTTCTGTTTTATCTATTTTAGATACTTGATGCTTTAATAGGTTTAAAAATGGAATATAAGCTTTTTCTATTAGAAGCTCTCTATCCTTTAATGATATGTTTGTCATATCGTTGATATCTCTTACAATTTTTTGGTTTAACCATGTGAAGATTTGTTTTCCGTAGAATTTCTTCATTCCTAAAGAAACGATAAAATCTGTAAGCTCTTGTTCATTTAAATTCAGTAAATTTATTTTATTTGACATATTTCCTCCATTGTTACTAATAAATACCTAATTTCCATTATAACAGATATTCCAATTATTTACAATATATTTGTAACCTCTTCCACAGAAAGCTTTCCTTTAAAGTTGGCTCTTTCAGATTTTCCCCCTCCTTTTATATCAGCTATAGTTTTTGAAAGCTCTTTTAATAACTCTCCACAGTGAAGAGATTTACTAGAAATAACTCCTCCATTCTCCCAAATTCCAATAAAAACATATTCATCAGGAATTACTTTATTTAAATTTTCTATTATATGCTTTTCATCCTTATATACGATATATTTCTTTTCATTCTTTTCTATGGTTTCGTTTATAAGAGAAGGTGCTAAAAGTTCGCAATATTTAACACTTAACTCCCTAAGCTTAGTTTCGTTTTCTTTTTTTTCAAAGTTGAACTTATCAATCATAGAGATAATCTCATTATCTCTACAACTAAAAACTCTATTTAGTTCTTTTATTGTTTTGTTTTTACTGATGAAATCATCTATTGCTCTCTCTCCAGCTAAGAAATAAAATCTAGTATAATTACCTTTTATTTTTTCGAAATTAATTATTTTAAATAATCTTATTTCAGATATATTTTTTACATGATATCCAGCACAAGCACTCGTATCTAAGCCCTCAATAGATATAATTCTAACATCTCCTACAACTTTATCACTTATCTTTTTTCTGAAAGTATCTATGTTGTTAGCTTCATCTCTAGTAAGAGTTTTCTCAAAGACCTCTTTCCCCTCTCCTATAGCTTTATTAATTTTGCTCTCTAATTCATCTACAAATGTTTCAGTCAAATCTTTAGAATCTAAGTCTACTGTAGTATATGTTTCGGTCATTCTAAATCCAACTGTATTTAAAGAGTAGTCGTTATAAGCAATAGCTGAGAAAAGATGCTGAGCTGTATGTTGAACTCCAATATCAAAAACTCTATTTTTATCTATACTATATGTATACTCTCCTGCTACTAACTCTCCTTCAACTATAATTTTTTTATCATCAAGAACAGTTATAATCTTGGTATCTCCTATAAAACCTTGGTCACCTATTTGCCCACCTTTTCCATCTATATATAGATTATGAGTTTCAACCTCTATCAACCAATTATCTTTTTCTTTTACACACGAAAGTACTTTAATCATCTTTCCTCCTAAAAACCTTGATACTTTATTTTATAATGTTATAGAGAGTATTTCAATAGTTTTATTCAGTATTCAAACTCTATCCAAAAAGTATACTTTGTGTTATACTATATATAAAAAGATATAAATATAGAGGTGTAGTTATGACTAGAGAGGAAAAAATTAAAAATACATATTTGGGTGCACATGTTTCTATACAAGGTGGAGTAGTTAATGCATTTAAAAATGCTATGGATATAGATGCGAATGGATTTGGAATGTTTGTGAAAAACCAAAGAAGATGGGATGCAAAACAGTATACAGAGGATGAAATCTTAGCTTTTAAAGATGCTATGAGAAGACATAAGTTTTTACCAGAACAGATTCTTCCACATGATGGGTATCTAATAAATTTAGGAAGTCCCGATCCTGAAAAAAGAGAGAAATCGTTAAATGCTTTTATAGATGAGATGCAAAGAGTTAATCAATTGGGATTGATATATTTAAACACTCACCCTGGGAGTCATTTAAAAGAGGTAACTGAAGATGAGTGTATAAAACTAATTGCTCAATCAATAAATGAAGCACATAAGCTTGTTCCTAATGTAATAGTAGTATTAGAAAATACAGCAGGGCAAGGTTCTAATATGGGATATAAGTTTGAACATTTAAGAGATATAATATCTTTAGTAGAAGATAAGTCTAGAATAGCTGTTTGTTTAGATACTTGTCATACTGTTGCAGCAGGATATCCTCTTTCAACAGATGAAGAATATGATTCTACAATGGAAGCTTTTGAAAGTATAGTTGGATTTAAATACTTAAAAGGAGTTCACTTAAATGATTCTATGTTTGGAGTTGGAAGTAAAAAGGATAGACACCACAGCATAGGAGAGGGAACTATCGGAATGAACTTCTTTAAAAGGTTTATGAATGATGATAGATTTAGAAATATACCTATTGTTATGGAAACTATAGATGAAAATATTTGGAAAAAAGAGATAGAGTTACTTAGAAGTTTAATAGATTAATATTAAAGACGTACGACCATGTATATTTAAACAACTTGGAAGTACGTCTTTATTTTATTATCTCGTTAACTTCTTAACAGCTTTAACTAAAGCTTTATCTTTTTCAATTTTCTCAATTTTACCCAAAAGCCAATTTAGTTCTTGGTCATTTAAACGTAGTTCATCTTTTATAAATTTTTCAAGCTTCTCTACCTCCATAGGTAGTAACTCTTTTTTTAATGAACTATTTATCTCTTGGATTGTTCTCCCACCTTCAAAGAAAAATACTAATTTTTGCCAATTGCTTAACAAATCTACTTTTCTAAGTAGCATTACAGCAGTATAGTTTAATTCTGGAAGTTCTTTAAATCCTTTCCTAGAAAGAAAAGATCTAATTTCATCATTTTTTTCAGTTTCAAAAAGAATCTCTCCAGCCTTTTTAGTATTCATAATTTTAGGCATTTTAGAAGTTCTATCTTTAAGTCTTAAATATTTCGAAAGTGTCAGGGTTCTAGTTTCTAAATAAAAATCTAGTGCAAACTCATTAAATGTTTTATTCTCTGGAATAGTTCCATTTTCTATATGCTCCATTAAAATATCTATTTTTTTAAAATCAACCATTTTAAGTATCTCCTTTGATAAAATATTGTATTCTTAAAGTTATTATAGCATGTTTTTTATTATCGAACAAATAAAAAACATGAAAAAATAATTATTTTTATAAATTTGTAATTTATGTGTTAAACGAATTTTAGTCGTTGTTACCAATATTTTATACTAGCTAAAAAATATAAAAATATTTAAAACTTGATTTTATATTTTTTAAGAATTATAATTATAATATAACAATATTAGGAGGAATAAATTGAGATTAGATAAGTTTTTAGTAGAGTGTGGAATAGGAAGTAGAAGTGAAGTAAAAAAATTAATCTCTTCTGCTTTAATTACAATAGATGGAGCTATATGTAAAGATAACAATAAGAATATAGATGAACAAAACAGTGTTATTGAATATGATGGAAGAAGAGTTATATATAAAGAGTTTAGATACTATAAGCTTTATAAAATAGATGGTTATATAACTGCAACAGAAGATAAGAAAGAAAAAACGGTTATGGATTTACTACCTGATTGGGTGAATAAAAAAGATCTATTTCCTGTTGGAAGATTAGATAAAGATACAGAGGGATTACTTATGTTTACAAATGATGGTAAGTTAGCCCACGAAGTTACTTCTCCTAAAAAACATGTAGATAAAATATATCGTGTTATTTTAAGAGATGAGATTGGAGAGGGAGAGATTGCTCAACTAGAAACAGGTGTGGATATAGGAGGATATGTAACTCAACCTGCAAAAGTAGAAGTTGTTCATTCGAAAGAGATTCTTTTAAATATAAAAGAGGGGAAATTCCATCAAGTTAAAAAAATGCTAAAAGCTGTTAACAATGAAGTTTTATATTTAAAAAGAGAAACTTTCGGAAAGTTAACTCTTGATGATATGGTTCCATGTGAAGTTAGAGAGATAGAAAGAGATGATATAATTTAAATTTCCGTATAAAAAATGATAGGACTTATTAAGAGGAGGAACATGAACGAGATTATCATTAAAGAAAAACACGAAATAAGTACCCAACGTAGAAAAAGAAAACCGAAAGAGGATAAGAAAAGTATATTTGAAATATATAAATCTCCTAAAACTATGAAGGATTATTTTTTTTATCTGAAAGATTTTTTAACATATGTATATGATGGTGATTCACCGATAGAGGGAGATGAAATAATCGAACTTATGACTGGAATTGAAAAAAGTGATATTGAGGATTATCTTTCTCATCTCATAAATGAAAGAGATATGAAAAAAACTTCTGTCAACAAAGTTATATCTTCTTTAAAATCTCTTTATAGAGAGCTCGAAAAAAATGGTTATGAAAATCCATTTAAATATATTGGACTTTTTAAAACCAGTAGAAATCTAGATAATATTTTAAAAGTATCTTTTGATGATATAAAAGAGATTCTAAAAAATTATAAAGTGAATGGAGAAAAAGAGTATAGAAACACTCTGATTCTTCATACTCTTTTTTATACTGGGATGAGAAGTCAGGAATTGTTGTCTTTACAATTTAAACATATTCTTAAAAGAAATGGAGAGTATTTTGTAAAGTTAGAAAAGACTAAAAGTGGAAGAGAGCAGTATAAACCTTTACACAATTTTTTAATAAAGAAGATTGATGATTATAAAAATTACCTAACTAATGTATATGGAGTAGATGAAGATTTTTTAGAAGAGCAGTATCTTTTTTATAGCTCTTTTGAAAAAAACAAACCACTTTCTTATAGAGGTTTGTACAATGTTATTCAAGAGATGGGAACTGTTATAAATAAAGATATCAGTCCACATAATATTCGTCATGCTATTGCAACAGAGCTTTCATTAAATGGAGCAGATTTAATAGAGATAAGAGACTTCTTAGGGCATTCAGATACAAAAGTTACAGAGGTTTATATAAATGCTAAATCACTTATTGAAAAGAGGGTCCTTGATAAAATACCAGTGCAAAGTATGGATGACGACTTTTAAAACTTTATAATATAACAAATTACAAGATTATAAAAATAATTTTAATTAAAATAACTGTTATTTTTGTTAAACAACTACATATAATTAACATTATATGTAGTTATAGTTTTATATCTTAGAAATAATAATTACTCGAAATAATTATAGGAGGTTTTTATGCATTTCATTGATTCTAATTTGATAAAAACTATATTTTCTCCTCGAAAAGGTGATGAGTATAAAGGTGATTTTGGACACACTTTAATTTTATGTGGAAGCAAAGGAAAGGTTGGAGCTGGATTTTTTTCTAGTATGGGAGCTGTAAAATCTGGTTCAGGGCTTACAACTTTAGGAAGTTATCATGAAACTTTTGATATTTTCTCTATAAAATTAAATGAAGTTATGCTCATAGATTTAGATGAAGTTAATATTTTAGAAAATTTATCTAAGTATTCAAGTATCGTTTTTGGATGCGGATTTGGTGTAAATGATAGAAATGAAACTTTACTAAAAGAGTTACTTTTAAAGTATAAAAAACCTATAGTTATAGATGCAGATGGAATTACTCTACTCTGCAAAAATAACAATTTAAATTTATTAAAATCTAGACAATTCCCCACAATTTTAACACCGCACTATGGAGAGTTTTCTAGAATGACAAATTTAGATATTGAATATATAAAATCAAATCGGATAGAACTTGGAAAAGAGTTTGCTAAAAATTATAATTGCATTTTACTTTTAAAAGATCACAAAACTTTGATTGCAGAAAATGAAAACTTTTTTATAAATACAGCCGGAAATAGTGTTATGGCTACCGGCGGAATGGGTGATGTTTTAAGTGGTATGATCGGTAGTTTTATCAGTCAAAAATACTCACCTTTAGATGCAACTATTTTAGCTACATATTTCCACGGAGATGCTGGAGATTTTTTCTCAAACTCGTATCATTCAGTAACTCCAACAGAATTATTAAATATACTTCCAAAAATAATAAAAAGAGATAGAAGTTAAATCTTTCTATCTCTTTTATATTTAAATATTTTTACTCTTTCATTGAATGAGGAATCACTATTGAAATCAATATCAGAGTTATTCCTATAACAACTCCTATCCAAGGAGTTCCTTTGAATAAAAAGTTATATTTATCACTTAAAAATATTAGAGTAGTTTTACCACCTAGTATATTTTCAAAAAGTCCTATACTTTTTAATATGGGATATGACAATGTGAACAGATACGCTCCTACTAAACCACCAATAATAACATAAATACTTTTTAGATAACCTGCACCAAAACTTGCAATAGCTGTCCCTGGACAAAGTCCAATAAACCCAAATCCAATCGCCAAAATAAAACTTCCAAAAACAACCCCTAAATTCATACTCTTTATACTAAAGTGACCTAAATCTATAATTTTAAAAACTACTGCAAAATATGTTAAACTCATACCCCAACCAATAGCAAATAAAATTATTTTCATAAGAGTTAACTCTTTTAGTTTTAACATTCTAGTAATAATAACCCTGTTTGTGGCACCCGCATAATAAAGTGCCAATCCAAATAAAATTCCGAGAGCCAAACCTAAAAATGGAATATTTCCTAAGATTAAATGCTTCATATCATTCACCTACCTTTTTCGCTATTAATATAGCTATTGGAAAAAATATAACTGTAAAAATTATACTACTTATTGCAAGTTGCATCACTCCACTCATCATGTGACCACTTGTACATCCATTTGCCATTCTCGCCCCAAAAAGTAAAAGAACTCCACCAATAAAAAGTTTAACTCTAGATATCTTGTCTTTTTCTAAAAGATTTGACATCTCTACAAAATCACTATTTTTTCTAAAAAATATTTTTCCTAGCATTCCACCTAAAAATATTCCTAAAGCGAAGATGACTCCAAAATTATATGGAACTGCGATACTTTTAGCTATTCCATCTTGATTATAATAATCTACTGTACTTTGAAACTCTTTTCCAACTCTAAAGATTATATCTTCTTGAAATGCATTTTGCATCATTCCAGAGACAACACTAAACTGAGTTGAAATTCCAACAGGTTTTATTAAAAGTAATGATATGAAAAAAACTGACCCAAGAACAATACCTTTTAAAATCCATCTATTCTTCATAATTCTCCTCCTTATAGAAAGTGTGTTCATAACCTTTTTATTCGGCAAAAAATTATTTTTTCTTTTTTATAATTTATATAAAAAAAGGAGTAGAAGACTCTACCCCTTATAAAACTATACTAACTCACCTTTTGCTATAACTTTTTTCAATTTTAAATGTTTATCTAAAATTACTATATCAGCAAAATATCCAGGTGATATTTTCCCATATTCATTATCAATGTTTACTGCTTTAGCTGGATAAAGAGTTGCCATTCTTATAGCCTCTTCTAAAGTTATATCACAGAACTTAACTAGATTTCTAACTCCTGCATCCATAGTTAAAGCTGAACCACCTAAAGTTCCATCCTCTCCAAAACATTTACCATCTTTATAGTAAACTTTATTTCCTTCAAAGTAGAAGTACTCCATATTTGTTCCTACAGGAGCAGCAGCATCAGTAACTAAGAATAATCTTTCACCCATAATTTTGATAGCTGATTTGATAGCTGAATAATGACAGTGGAAACCATCAGCAATAACTCCTGCTTTTATATCACTATCAAAAATAGCTCCTACAACTCCAGGCTCTCTATGATTGAAAGATGTCATAGCGTTGTAAAGATGAGTTGCAAGTGTAATTCCAAAACCTTCTTTTTCTTTCACTTCTTCATAAGTAGCGTTAGAATGCCCAGCAGCAACATGAATTCCCGCTGTATGAAGTTTCGAAATGATTCCTTTTTCTGTATTTTCTGGTGCTAATGTAATTATTTTTACATTTTCTTTTCCAGCAGCAACAATTTTATCTATCATAGCTTCGTCAGCTTTTCTTATAAATTTAGGATTATGGATTCCTTTTTTATCTTTAGAGATATAAGGTCCTTCTATATGTAAACCTAAAATTCCATACTTACCTTTGTTCTCAATACTTTGAACTAAATCTAAAGCTTTTTGTATATTTTCATCTCCAGTTGTAATTAATGTTGGAGTAAAAGAAGTACATCCATATTTTAAATTTGTTTTGTGCATGATTTCTAAAGTTTCTAAACTTATATTATCATTGAAAAGAACTCCTCCACAACCATTTAGTTGTAAATCTATAAATCCAGGAGTAACATATCCTTTTTCTGCATCTACAGTTTCTATATCTCCGTAAGTTGATTTTAATTCATCTTCAGATATTATATCTACTATTCTCTCTCCATCAAGAATCAAAGCTTTTCCAGTATAGAATTTATTTCCTATAAATAACTCTCCATTTATTATAGCTTTCATCAACAATTCATCTCCTTACTTTCCACAACTTTTGTATAACTCTTCTATTAGTAGATCTGTATCTAAATTAGCACTTTCAATATCTTTGAAATATCTATAAGTTCCAACTTTTAACTCTGTACAAGCAGCTTCATCAGAAACGATAATACCTTTTGGATGTAACTGAAGTGCACTGATAGTCCACATATGATTTACTCCTTGCTCAACTGCATGGTGTAAAGCTCTTGCTTTTCCATGCCCATTTACCATTATTAAAACTTCTTTTGCATCAAGAATTGTTCCAACTCCTACAGTTAAAGAAAGTTTAGGTACTCTATCAATATCTCCACCGAAGAATCTAGCATTAGCTATAATTGTATCCATAGTTAACTCTTTATCTCTAGTTCTTGAACTTAAAGATGATCCTGGCTCATTGAAAGCGATATGTCCATCAGGTCCGATTCCTCCTAAGAATAAATCAATTCCTCCAACAGCTTTTATTTTAGCTTCGTATTCTTCACACTCTTGCTTATAATCAGTTGCTAATCCATTAAGTATGTTTATATTTTCCTCTTTAATATCGATATGCTTAAAGAAGTTTTCATACATATAGTAGTGGTAACTTTGGTCATTTGCTGGAGATAATCCAACATACTCATCCATATTAAATGTAATAATGTTTTCAAATGAAATAATTCCATCTTTACAGAATTGAATTAATCTTCTATACATCTCTAAAGGTGTTCCACCAGTAGGTAGTCCTAAAACAAATGGTTTTTCAGCAGTCGGCTTTGCTGCTAATATTTTTTTAGCAACATATACAGCTGCCCAATCTCCGATATTTTTTTCTGTTATAATTACTCTCATTAAAATCACTCCCTCGATTTAATTATATATTCTATAATAAAGTTACCATTTATTTTCTTAAAAGTCAATCTTTTTAGAAACTTTTTTTCTTTAGAGTTTCATTTTTATGAATTATATTTACATTTTGAATTTTTTTACACTCTCAACTGCATCAC
The DNA here is from genome assembly GCF_945952365.1 of uncultured Cetobacterium sp. Classification (GTDB taxonomy): domain Bacteria; phylum Fusobacteriota; class Fusobacteriia; order Fusobacteriales; family Fusobacteriaceae; genus Cetobacterium_A. The sequence goes on along the minus strand of NZ_CAMFHX010000003.1, from coordinate 61,819 downwards.
CAATTAACTTGTTTGCTTTATCTCTATCCATTTGGATCAATTTTATATACAGTATATCTATAACTGTAAGTTGAGCCATTCTTGAAGAAAGTGAAGTTGATCTTAAATTACTTTTTTCAACAATTGTACTTAATGATACATCCCCAATATCTTTAATAGGATTTGCTGCAAATTTTGTTAATGTAATAACCTTTACCCCTCTATCTTTAAACTCTAAAATACTTTGATAAATATCTAATGTTTGTCCACTATAAGATATAACGAAAACTACATCTCCCTCTCCTGCTGTAGATGCATTTGTCAATTGAATATGTTGGTCTGTTTCAAAGATAACATTTTTTCCTAGCTCCCAAAGTTTATATTGGAAATCTCTTGCTATAATTCCAGAGAATCCTGCACCTAGTATAAATATTCTATTTGCTTTATCGATAGTCTTTGCAGCTTTTTCAATCTCTTCAAAATTTAAAATTTTATATGTATCCTCAACACTCTTGATATTTTCATAAACTACTTTTTTAGCTAAAGTCTCTGTACTATCATCAAATTGAATTTCGTCATATATTATATTGATCTCTTTTTCGTTATTTCTCATAGCTAAATCCCCAGCTAATGCTATTTTAAACTCAGGGAATCCTTTAAATCCAAGTTTTTTAGCAAATCTAACCACTGATGCCTGACTCACATCACATTTTATTGCTAAATCATAAGTATTTAATACTTTTATTTCATCTGTATTTTCTAATAAAAAATTTGATATTTTTTTCTCATTTTTAGTAAAACTCTCTTGATATTCTTTTAATTTTATAAGTGTACCACCCATTATTCATCCTCCATCTGCATATATTCTCTCTTTTTTAATTCTTTTTCTATTTCATTTAACACTTTACGTTTATTTAAACTCCATAAAGGCTCTACAACCTCTTCTTTTTTTCCATCACCAGTCACTCTATGTACAACCATATTTTCAGGAAGAGATTTTAAAATTGTTACAACCATCTCAACATATTCTTCCATTGTAAATACTTTAAATTTAATTTCATTATAAAGTTTTTCTAATCTAGTTCCTTTTATTATATGAAGCGAATGAATCTTTATACCCCAAGCACCTGAGTCAACAATACATTTAGCTGTTTTTAAAATATCTTCTCTCTCCTCATTTGGTAAACCAATAATCATATGAGTAACAAACTTTATATTTTTTTCTTTTAATTTTTTTGCTGCATTTAAATAAACTGGTAAATCATATCCTCTGTTTATAAGTTTAGCTACCTTATCATCTATAGTTTGCAATCCTAATTCTAACCAGAAGAAATAATTTTGATTAATCTCTTCTAAAAGTTGTAATACATCATCATCTATACAATCAGGTCTAGTTCCTATAGCTAAGCCTATCACTTTGGGATGATTTAATGCCTCATAATATATCTGTCTTAAATATTTTACCTCACCATATGTGTTTGTAAAATTTTGAAAATACGCAATTACTTTATTATCTTTTATTTTATCTTTCATAAATTCTAACTGCTCATCTATTTGCTCAGTTATACTCTTCCTTCTATTTCCTGCAAAATCACCACTTCCTGCATCACTACAAAATATACATCCACCGTGAGCAACTTTACCATCTCTATTCGGACAAGTAAATCCACCATCTAATGAAACCTTAAATATTTTTTCTTCAAAAGTATCTTTAAAGTAATCATTAAGTGAATAGAACCTTCTATTATTATACTTCACCATCTATCTTTTCCTTTTCTCTCTCTTTTTCTATTCTTTCCAATTTAGAGTAAATACACCCACAATAATCTTGTCTGTATAAATCATGCTCTCTAGAAAGATTAACGCTTCTTAAGTATCGACTTTTTTTCTTGAAGTCACCTCTTAAAAATTTAATACCATACTCTTCCTCTAATTCAATTCCAATTTCATTAATCCATGCTGAATTTTTCATCGGACTAATACTTAAGACAGTTGTGAAGTATTCATAGCCTAACTCTTTTGCTTTTTTTGCTGTAGCTTCCATTCTTAGTCTGTAACACTTACGACATCTAGCCCCTCCCTCCTTCTCTTTTTCAAACCCTTTTATTTTTTCTATAAAATCTTTTCCAGGACTATATTCTCCTTCTATAATAGTCATTCCAAATTCCATAGCATCATTAAAAGTATATTGTTCTTCTAATCTTGTAATATACTCCTCTTTTTCTGTAATATTAGGGTTGTAAAAATATATATCAATATCTACATATGTTTTTAAATATTCAAGTATTGCACAACTACATGGTGCACAACAAGAATGTATCAATAGTTTCTTTCCACTATTAAGTCCTATTTTATCTAGCTCTTTTTGCATTTCTAATTCATAATTTATTTTCATACAATCATTCCTTTTTCAGTTATATAATGATTATATCATATAATCTAGTGTTTTTTTAAGGTTTCTGTTATAATTAGGTTAAATATTTTTCGGAGGTGTTTTATGAATAAAAAAATTTTTATAATGTTAGCTAATGGTTTTGAACTTATTGAAGCAATGGCACCAGTAGATGTTTTAAGAAGAGCTGGATTAAATGTAGTTACTGTATCTACTTTAGAGAATACTTTAGAGGTTGAATCAGCTCAAAAAGTAAAAGTTATAGCTGATATTAATATTGAAAATATGAATTCAGGAGAGGGAGTAATGGTTGTTATACCTGGAGGATTCCCTGGATTTGTTAATCTTAGAACAGATGAAAAAGTTATTAAAATTGTAAAAGAATATTTAAATGATAATAGATACGTTGGAGCTATATGTGGTGGACCAACAATTTTAGGAGTTAATAATTTAATCTCAGATTATAAATTCACTTGTCATACTTCTGTAAAAGAGGATATGAATAGTTTAAACTATTTGGAGGGGGATGCAGTTATTGATAGAAATTTAATAACTTCTCCAGGGGCCGGAAAATCAGTTGAGTTTGGATTTGCTTTAGCTAGTGTTTTCGTTGATGAAGCAACTATTCTTAAAGTGAAAAAAGGAATGGAGTTAGCATAATAAAATATAGCTTTTAAAAATAAAATGAAGAGATAAAAAATCTATCTCTTCATTTCTTGTTATATATTACTCTTCATCCTCTTCGTCTTCCTCATCGAAGTCTTCCTCAAAGAATCCGTCGTACATCTCATCCTCTTCTTCAACTAAAAGAAAATCTATTTCTTCAATACAATTTTCTAATTTTAAATTCTCTGGTAACTCATCTTCATTTAGGAATTTGAAATCTTCATCCTCTAATGTTGCTAAGAATAAGTGAGGTAAGAATCTATCAAATTCACTCATGTAAGTTGTAGCACCAAAAGCTTGACCTTGCTTTGAATTTTTATTTAACTCTCTAGAGTATTTTGTATGATTCGAACAATCGTGAACAACAACTGGCCAATTCTCTTCAACTGCTGCTTTCATAAGTTTAAATGTAATCTCTCTAGACCATAGAGGTGATATGTATCCTCTTCTAGCCATATACATTTTCTCTCCAACATAGTTGTTTATGTTATCCTCTCCAAAATGAAGTTCAGCACAGTTTATAAAATCTATTCCTGTATTTAAAATTGCTTCCTTTTTCTTTAAGAACTCAGAATAAAACTCTGGAGTCATTGGAGTCTCTATTCCTACCATAGGAATATATTCTTTTGCCATTGCCATATTCTCTATAACTTTATCACTACATTTTACAGCACCTAAATTAAATCTTAACTCGTTTAATCCAGCTTCTCCTAATTTTTGTAGATTTTCTCTTGTGCAAAGAGATCCATTTGTATACATATGTTGATATACTCCAGCATCACTTAACTTTTTAATGATACCGTAATATTTTTCAATCTCTAAGAACGGCTCTAAGTAAACATAAGCAATTCCACTTGGTTTTTTCTGTATTGATAATAATAGGTCTATATCCTCTTCATAGTAAAGAGTTTCTCCTATCTCCCACATTCCATCAGGAATAGGTTCTTGATTATCTATATTATCATGATAGTAACAGAATTTACAAAGTAGATTACACTCATGAGTTTTTCTTATTCCACCTAAACCGTCACCAAATAAGCAAGAAACACATCCTTTTGGAAACTTTTGTTGATCTCCAACAAAAAATGTTCTTCCCTTTAAATCTTTTAAATCTCCAATTTCAGATTTCATATCAGCATGTTTTTTATTTACAGCTAACTCTATCTGTCTCATAGTTGATTCTATAATTGGGCTAAATCTTTTATAAACTTCTGTTTTATCTCCTGAAAGAGATGATAAATGACTAAACCACTCTAATGCTTCTTTTTTTGAAATTCTCATTATTTTTTCTCCTATTCTCGATTACTCTAATTATTTTGCTGTTGCAAATGCTAAATCTATAATTTTAAATCCATCAATAGCAGCACTGATAATTCCACCAGCATATCCTGCTCCCTCTCCTATTGGATAAAGACCTTTCGTATTGATTGATTCTCCAAGTTCATTTCTAGTTATTTTCACTGGTGCAGAAGTTCTTGTTTCTGGACCAATTAAATTTGCATGCTCACTTATAAAGTTTCTCTGTGTTTTTTCCCAATATCCCATAGCTTTTTTCATATTGTCAGCTATAACTTTAGGGAATAAACTGTTTAAGTCATGACTTTTAAGTTCCATCTCATAACTTGACTCTATTTTTCTATTCGTTTTCTTATCTTTTAAGAAATCCAATGTATTTTGATAAAGAGCTCCGTAGTTCCCTACTTCGTCATATGTCATTTTCTCTAATCTATCTTGGTATTCCATTCCAGAGAACAGTTCATCTCCAAACTCATTAGCTTTTACACCAACAACTAAAGCTGAGTTAGAAAATCTTCCATCTCTTGTAGAATAACTCATTCCATTAACTAAACTTCCACCCTCTTGTGATGCTGCATTAACTATTACTCCACCTGGACACATACAGAATGAGAAAACTCCTCTCTCCTCTTCTCTATTGTTATAAGTTAAGCTATATGTTGCAGCTTCTAAGTTAGGATGAGATGCCATTTTTCCATATTGCATAGTATCTATATCAACTCTTGGATGTTCAATTCTAGCTCCAATAGCAAATGGTTTATTTTCCATGAAAACACCTTTAGAGTGTAACATTCTATAGGTATCTCTTGAAGAGTGTCCTATTCCTAAGACAACATGATCAAATAGTTCAGTCTCTTCAATTAAAATTTGTGATTTTAGATTTTGTATTTTTAAACCTTTAACCACTCCATCTAAAATAACTATATCTTTTATAAGAGTGTTAAAATGAAACTCTCCACCCATTTTTATAATTTTTTCTCTTAGATTTTTTACTACAACTTTTAAAACATCTGTTCCAACGTGTGGTTTATAATCCCAAAGAATTTGTTCTTGAGCCCCATTCTCTACTAATTCTAAGAAAACTTTATTCATGTATCCACTTTTAACTCTAGTATTTAGCTTTCCATCAGAATAAGTTCCAGCTCCTCCCTCTCCAAATTGAATATTTGAGTTTGGATTTAACATACTAAATTTTATAAACTCATCGATAGTTTTATCTCTGTCGTCTACTTTTTCTCCACGTTCATATATAATAGGCTTTATCCCTAATTCACATAATCTTAATGCCGCGAAAAGACCTGCTGGCCCTGCACCTATAACAGCAACTCTTTCTACTCCTGTTTTTCCAATTAATGTATCCTCTATAATCTCTTTAGCTAAATTCACATTTGTTAAAGTAGATAAATCTACATCTTTTTTTAGTGTTACTTCTATATTGTAAACAAATTTTATCTCTGTTTTTTTTCTGCTATCTATTGATCTTTTAGAATATTCTATTCTTTCTATATTCTCTTCTTTAATACCTCTTTTGATGATCTCTTTTTTCAGTTCAAGGTTTTGATCTCTCTCAATAGAAACATTAATGTTGTTTATAACGATTTTCACTTTACACCTCTTTTTCAATAAAAAAGCTTCGAATGTTATTCTCCAAAAGAATTGTATTCGAAGCATTCCATAATTATCCTATTTTCTCCTCTAAAGTTTTACCAACTCTAAATTTAACAACTTTTTTCTCTTTTAATTTCATTTTCTTACCTGTTTGTGGGTTTCTTACGCTTCTGGCTGCTCTAGTAACTACTTCAAATTTTCCCCATCCGATAAATGATACTGGTTCACCTTCAACTAGCTTTTGTTCAACTAAATCTAAAAATAACTTAACTGCTTTCTCTGCATCTTTTTTAGTGTATTCACCTGTTTTTGCAAATAATTCGATAAACTCTTTTTTAGTCATTGTTACCCTCCTTGAACTATTATAAAATATAATATACAAGAAACCAAAAACTTGAAAACCCTTGATTTATGGTATCTTTAAACCGATTATACTCACTAAACCCTTAAATGTCAATACTTTATAGATATTTTTTTGTTTTTTTTATTTTAATACATTAAATAATACCATAAAGGTACATAAAAAGCAATATATCTAACATTTTAAAGACTATTTATTATTTTATAATTCCTCTCTCTTTATATGATAAAAATTGAGGAAGCATGTATTTTTCATACAATTCTGGAGTGTACTTCTTTATAACCTCTGCTCTTTTTAAAACCATTTCTAAAGGAGCATTGAATTTTCTCCAAGTATGACCATCTGAAGTTAAATTTTGCATAAACCCTTGATACCTATCACAAACATTAGCAAACTTAGCTTCATTACTCTCACACGCTTCAAACTCTAACCATAGATTTAAGAAATACTCTTTTTGATCCTCTGGTAGGAGAGAGAAAATTTTAACAGCAGCTTTCAACTCTTCATCTGCCTTATCAGGTCTTACAGCACCAAAAGCAGGAGTATCTCCAGCATAAATTTCGACTAAATCATGAATCAAAATCATTTTCAGCGATTTTTCTAAATTTACCTCACCTTGGAAGTATTCTTTTATAGTTAAAGCAACTAAGGCCATATGCCAGCTGTGCTCTGCATCATTTTCCTCTCTTTTTCCTTCAACAACTAAAGATTGTCTAAAAATATCCTTTATTTTATCGATTTCAAATAAAAATTCCATCTGCTTTTGTATTCTTTCCACTTTAACACACAACCCCTTTTTTTAGTTTCGTTTTTATTGTCTATAACGCTTTTTTTGCTCTTCTATATTTTTTGTTCTTGCGTTTATTTTCTTATTGTATTTCTTTTTAGGTAGTTCTAAGGCTGACATAACTCCAGAAATATACTCAACCTCTTTTTCAGGAATATTCATTTTTATTTGCTTTTGAATATCTATTAACATCTCTGTATTTCTATCCGTTACAAATAGGTATGAATCACCTTTTTCACCAGCTCTTCCTGTTCTACCTATTCTATGGATATAACTTTCAACATCCTCTGTTATATCATAGTTAAATATATGAGTTACTCCTGTTATATCTACTCCTCTAGCTGCAACATCTGTTGCTACTAAGAATTGGAACTCTACATCTTTAAAAGCTTTCATTATTTTTTCTCTTTTAGCTTGTGGAATATCACTATGTAATTTCTGACAAGAATATCCTCTAGCTGAAAGTTCCTCTTCTAAACTATCCACTCTAACTTTTGTTCTACAGAAAATTATTCCCATAAATGGATTTGTTTCGTTTAGTAAAGAACAAAGTGTATCTAGCTTTCTTCTATCACTTGTTTTGATTACATACTGATTTATATTTGCTAATTTATTTTCCTTACTTTCAATAACTATATTTACTGGCTCTTTTGTAATTCTATATGCCATTTTTTTAACTGTCGAGTCTATTGTTGCTGAGAAACAAAGTGTTTGTCTTTTTCTATTACAAACCTCTATTATTTTATCAATTTCATTTCTGAATCCCATAAGAAGCATTTGATCTACTTCATCTAAAATTAGAGTTTTTATTTTTAAAAGGTTTATTGCTTTTCTTTCTATTAAGTCAACTAATCTTCCAGGTGTACCAATAACTATATCTACTCCTGTTTTTAAATTCTCAATCTGACCTGCTATCTCTCTTCCTCCATAAGTTAGAAGTATTTTCTTATTCTCAAAGTTTATTTTTTCTAACTCATCAGCTATTTGAATAGCTAACTCTCTTGTAGGAACAATAATAAGTCCTGAGGGGTCTTTTCCAACTGTTTTAATTTTTTGTATTAACGGAATTCCAAAAGCAAACGTCTTTCCACTTCCTGTTGAAGCTTGTCCTATTACATCCTTATCGTTTAAAATAACTGGAATCGCCTCTGTTTGAATTTCTGTTGGTTCTTTTATACCTTTTTTAGCTAAAAGCTCAACTATATTTTTATTAACTTTTAATTCATTAAAATTATTCACATATTCTCCTTTAAATCTATATATTCTTCAATTGTTTATTATAACATTTATCTCTAAAAAAAGAAATAAATAAACATAAGTTTAATTCTGTAATTTTAATCTTTGACTTTTGTAAAAAATCTGTTAAAATATATTTATTTATTTTTTTTATATTTAGGAGGAATTTGTAATGCAAGATTGTCTAAGCGGACAAAAATATATACTAGTTTTTGGAGCTTCTGTTGTTGATATGTTTGGTTTTTGCAACTCATCATACAAAGCCTGTGATTCTATTCCAGGGAAGATAAAAATATCTTTTGGAGGAGTTTCTAGAAATATAGCTGAGAATATGGCTAGAGTTGGAGTTAAAACAGGGAAAACTAATTTCATATTAGATCCTATCTCTTCTACTAAAGCTGAGAAGGTAAAACATCTAATTAAGTATTTCCACACTATAAAGCCTAACAGAGTTGAAGCAGAGGTTTTATCTGGAATAAAAATAAATACTAGAGAAGACCTAGAGAAAGTTGGAAAACATTTCCTTTCTTTAGGAATTAAAAATGTATTTATCAGTTTAGATGCAGATGGAATCTATTATACAAATGGAACTGAAAGTGGAACTTTAAAAGCTACTGGAGTTACAGTTAAAAATGTAACTGGTGCAGGAGATTCTTTCGTTGCTGGATTAGGATTTGGTTATATGAATGATTTATCTATAAAGGATACTGTTAAGTTCTCTATGGCTATGTCAATCGTAACAATCTCTCACGAGGAAACTATTCATCCAAAGATGGGGCATGAATTAATTCAGGAGATTATAGAAAAAACAAATTGGATAGAAAATTAAAAAATGGACTACATAGTCCATTTTTTATTATTTTTTATTTTAATTGTTTTTATTCATCATCTAACATAAATTCATTGAACCTCTTTTTGTCATTCAACATTTTATTTTTACTTTTTTCTTTGAAGTCCTTTTTCATTTTAAGAACTTTCTTTTTATCCTCTTTGCCTTCTTCTCTTCTAAACTCTCTTGGGATGTAATCCATTTCATCATCTTCAAATTGATTAAAGTTCATTCTTCCGTTAGCCATTTTAATCTCCTTTTAATTTTTGAGAAAGTTTTAAACTTTCTACTAAGATATTTATTATATTTTTCTTGTTTTGTCAATAGCTTTTTAATCAATTTATTATACCTACATTTAAATATTTTTCCTTTTTTGAATAGATATATTATTTTTAATATATCTATATTATATAATTATTATATTTGTTAAATTTATTAATTTCATATATACTACATTCAGTACATTATTTCCTTATGATGTATAGTAAAGTGTGTGTGTGGTGAAAAATAGGTTCTTTGAAAAAAAGGACCTATTTTTCTTTTTATAGAAAAATAGGTCCCTTCTTATATAATATCTTTAATTTTATTCGTATATTCTCATTTTGAAAAGTGCAAATTGAGAGCCATTGTATTTATTTAAATTTTTATCTACCATTATCATTGTTACAATAGCTGCTATTAAATCACATATTGGTTGAGCTAACCAGATTCCAGTTAATCCATACATTCTAGAGAAAATCATAATCAATGGAATTAATAGAATTACTTGTCTTAATAAACTTAAGAACATCGCAGCCTTTCCCTCTCCTATTGCTAAGAAATAATTACTTCCTGCCATTCCTATTGCGATTGACGGCATTGCCATTAGATAGATTCTCATTCCATGAATTGATATAGCCATAATATCTGGATTTTTATTGAATAATCCTACTATTGTTGAAGGGAAAACTTCTACTAAGAATAGTGCAACTCCAAAGATTATTATTCCTGACCATGTTGCTATTTTATAAGCCTCTTCCATTCTTTTATATTGTTTAGCTCCAAAGTTATAACCAATAATAGGTTGTGCTCCCTGCGAAATTCCATAAACTGGCATGAAGCAAAGTAGCGCGACAGCATTTACTGTTGCCATAGCTCCGATTGCTAAATCTCCACCATGTAGTTTTAAAGCATTGTTATTTACAACTTGAACCATACTTGTAGCTAATTGCATTGTAAATGGTGATATTCCAATTGCTAAAATCAGTTTTACAATATCTTTATCTAAAGCTAAATTTGATTTTTTTATTTTCAGATTTGATTTCTTACTCATATAGTATGCAAAAGATAATATCGCTGTCATAACTTGTGATAATACTGTTGCTATAGCAGCTCCTTTAATTCCTAATCCAAAAGTAAATATGAATATAGGATCTAGTATTATATTTACAAAACAACTTATAACCATTATTGCCGAACATATTTTTGGATTTCCATCAGCTCTTATTGTACTATTTAATGCATATCCCATTATATTAAAAACAGTTCCATAAAGAATAATTGTTATATACTCTCTTGCATATTTAAGTGTACTTTCACTTGCACCAAAAGCTTTTAATATAGGATCTTTATATACACTTCCTAAGATCGTTATTACTAATCCTAAAATTATAGATAGGGTTATTATATTTCCCATTATTTTTTCAGCACTATCTTTTCTTTTTTCACCTAACTTGATTGAAATATTTGCTGTAGCTCCAATACCAATCAGCATTGAAAATGCCAAAGCGATTGTAACTATCGGCATAGTTATTCCCACTCCCGTTATAGCTAAAGCTCCAACATCCTTCATATTTCCTATAAATATTCTGTCCACGACATTGTATAAAGCACTTACTAGCATACTAATTATGGCAGGAATAGAATACTTTACAAGTAGCTTCTTGATGTCTCCGTTGTGTAGGGTTAATTCTTGTTTCACATTGTCCTCCTTAATTTTTTCTTATCCCTTCATCATAACATTTTTTTTAAAAATATGATATAATTTATTTATTTTTTTCAGGAGGTTTAGCATGGAGATTTTTAAAAATAGTTGCTCTTTAGATTGCTTTGATGTTTGTAAAATTAATGTATATAAAAAAGATGGGAAAGTTATAAAATTAGAAGGTAGTACTGAAAACTCTTTAACAGATGGGTTTTTATGTTCAAAAGGATTGAAACATTTAAATCGTTTATACGATGAAAATAGAATTTTAAAACCTCTTTTAAAAGTAGGAGAGGGATTTAAAGAGATCACTTTTGAAGAAGCACTCTCTCTTATAGCTTCAAAATTGAAAACAATTAAAAATAACAATTCAACAAACTCGATTATTCATTATAGTGAATCTGGAGCTGGTGGATTATTAAAAGGAATTCACGATATATTTTTTAATTTTTTAGGTGGTATTTCAACTTCAACTGGTGGAACTTGTTGGTCGGCTGGATGTGCTGCTCATGATTACGATTTCGGCGGTAGACAAACTAGTGATTTAAGCGATATGAAAAATGCGAAAGTTATTATCCTTTGGTCAAGAAATCCTGCGGTTACTTCAATTCATCTATATAAAAAACTTATTGAAATGAAAAAATTAGGAATAAAAATAGTAACAATCGATTTTAGAAAAAACGAAACATCTTCAATTAGCGATCTTCATATAAGTTTAAAGGCTGGAAGCGATGGTGCTCTTGCTTTAGCTTTAAGTAAATTAGCTATAGAAAAAAATATTATCGATTTAAATTTTATAGATAAAAATGTATTCGGATTTGAAAAGTTTTCAGAATATCTTTCAACTTTAGATATGAATGAATTGATAAACGAATGTGGATTATCCAGCGAAAAAATAATGCAGCTATTTGATTTCATATCTCTTGGAAATATTATGACTTTTATTGGTTATGGAATGCAAAGATATGTGAACGGTGGAAATAACGTAAGAGCTATTGATGCTTTAATGAGTATAACAGGGAATATTGGAAAAAATGGAGCTGGAGTTTTTTATTCTAGTAAAATCTATCCTCAAATACTGAATAGAGACCCTTACAACAGTTCAAAGCATGCAATCAATTCTAGAGAGTTTAAAATAACTGATTTTTCAAATTTTGTAAACAGTAATAAAATTGAAGCTATTTTTATTAGTAAAGCTAATCCTTTAAATCAACTTCCAGATTTAAATAAAACTTTATCAGCTTATAATAGCATACCATTTAAAGTTTGTTTTGATATGTTTTTAACTGACACAGCTAAAAATAGTGATCTTGTAATTCCTGTTACAAACACTTTAGAAAGCGAAGATATAATTTATTCCTCTATGCTTATGCCATCACTTATGTATAATGAAAAAGTTGTAGAACCTGAATTGAAGGAGATGGATGAATATTTCTTTTTCCAAAGTTTAGCAAAATTAATGAATTTAGAAAACTATCCTCTTGTTTCTAAAGAGCAATATCTAAATAAAGTTTTGGCGCCATTAAATATAACTTTAAATGATTTGAAAAAGAAGGATATCAATATTCAGAATGGACATATTGCTTGGGAAGATAAAAAATTTGGAACACCTTCTGGAAAAATAGAAATTTACAGCCAACTAGCTTTAGGAGAGGGAGCTGAAGCAATGCCAATTTTTATGAAAGCACATAAAAGTTCTAAAGAGTATCCTATAAGGTTAGTTACACCTCATGCTAAAAACTCTTTATTTAATCAACATATAGGAGATGCTAAAGAGATATCTCAGATATTTATATCTAGTCAAAATTCTGAAGGATTAAAGGAGGGGGAGTTTGTTACTGTTTCATCTCTCAATGGAAGTATAAACTCTGAAGTTAATATCGATTTGAATCTGAAAAAAGATGAAGCTTATATCTTTATGCAGTGGAGCAAAGCACAAGGTAATCCTAATTTCTTAACAAATAGTTTATCTTCTGATATCGGAGGACAAGTAGCTTACTACGATACTTTTATAAATATAAAAAAACTCTCTGTTTAAATCCTGTAAATGAATTTGACTTTTGAGTTCAAAAAAAATATAATAATTTTGAAATTTATTAAGTGACTTAATCTCAGGAGGATTTATGGAAATTTTAGCACATAGAGGAGCTTCTGGAACTGCTCCAGAAAATACAATTGCAGCTTTTAAAAAAGCTATTGTTGACGGTTGTGATGGATTCGAATTTGATGTTCAACAAACAAAGGATGGAAAGATGGTTGTTTTCCATGACTGGACATTAGAAAGAACTTCTAATGGGAGTGGATATGTTAGAGAACATACTTTAAAAGAGTTAAGACAATTAGATGCTGGAAGTTGGTTTTCTGAAGAGTTTAAAGGAGAAAAAATCCCAACTCTAGAGGAAACATTAGATTTAATTCCAGATCACATGTTAATCAATATAGAGTTAAAAGAGGAGTATTCTCGTGAAAGAGGCTCTGAAAAAATTTTAGTAGAGATAATACAACAATATCCAACTAAAAATATTATAGTATCATCTTTTAGTCACAATCTTTTAAAAAATATAAAAAGTCTAGATCCATCTATTAAAATTGGAATTTTAGTAGAAAGTACTCTTGTTAATTTAGATAAATATATTGAAAATTTAGGATTTGAATTAAGTGCATATCATCCTGCAAAAAGTTTTATTCTCCAAGAGGATGTAAATTATTTAAATAGTAAAAATATTGATATAAATGTTTGGACTGTCAATACTTCTAAAGATGCCAAAATTTTAAAAGAGATGGGAATTACTAGAATAATTACAAATTATCCAAAAGAGATTAAAGAGTAATAATTTATTGACATTTTATCTCCATTAAGATAACATAAGATATTAGATATGATTATCAGAAGTATTTAAAGGAGAAAATGTAATGGAAAAAGAGGTTAAAATTTTAAAAGCTTTAGCTCATCCACTAAGATTAGAAATAATCAAATTACTTTCAAATGAAGAGAGCCTTTGCGTTTGTAAAATACAAGATTTTTTCAATGCAACACAATCTAACTTATCTCAGCATTTAAAAATTTTAAAAGAAGCTGAAATTTTAGATTCGAAAAAAAGTGGTGGTTGGGTTTATTATAACTTAAAAAATAAAAAAGTAATTGAAATAATCAATATTCTAAAGGATAGTTAATCTATCCTTTTTTCTTTTTTAAAAGCTCTATATTTTTCCCATTTTTCGCTATAATGCCATCCTCAACCAACTCTTTCAAAACTTTTCTTAAATGTCTATCAGAAATTTTTAAAAAACCAGCCATCTCTATATATTTAATACCCTCAATTTTATTGTGACTTGAAAGTTCATCTAAATAATCCAAAACCCTTTCTTTTAGTGGCATCTGATGATAGTTTAAGACGTGTCTCATTGTTGTTGTTAATTTGTTAGTAATCGTTCTCAAGAGTAATTCATATAACTCGTCATTTTTAGAAATCATTCTTTTGAAATCCTCTCTTAAAATTCCAATCACGGTACAAGGAGTTAAAGCTTCAACATTAACATTAATATTTTTATTTTGTATATACTCTATCTCGCCTAAAATTTGTAATGGTCTACAAAACTCTATTACAACTTCTTTATTTCCATAGAATGCTGAATAAATCTTTACTTTTCCTTCTACAAAAAAATATATAATTTTACTTTCCTCTTCTACTGAAAATATCATCTCTTCTTTTTTAAATCTTTTTATAAAAAATTTATTCAAAAGTTCTTTCTTCATATATGTTTCTAGATTATACTTTTTTAAATAATAATCTATTTCATTTTTACTTTTCATAAACAATCACCCTTTTTTCAGAACCGGATATATAGCCGGTTTATTTATATAAAACTATGATACTCTATTTATATACTAAAAACAAGGAGATTTTATAATGTTAGAAAGATTAGAAAAAGAAAAAATTAGTAAACTTATTATCCAATACTCTCTTCCGGCTTTAGTTGCTATGGGAGTAAATATTTTTTATAATTTAGCAGATAGGTTTTTTATAGGGTATTACATTGGAAGAATGGGAATTGCAGGTGTTAGTTTGACAATGCCAATTTCAACATTCAATTTAGCTACTGGGCTTCTATTTGGAATTGGATCCGGTGTTCTTATGAGTATTAATCTAGGAAAAGGGGATTTAAAGCGTGGAGAATGTATTCTTGGAAATGGATTTACTTTACTATTTTTAATAGGGATACTTCAAACTATTTTACTATTTTTATTTACAGATAAAGTTATTTTAGCTTTAGGTGGAAGTGGAGAGCTCTTCAATTATACAATGAGTTATTTAAAACCACTTTCACTTGGAATATTTTTACAGGTTATGTATGTTGGAACCAATGAAATGATAATTGGGAGTGGAGCACCTAAAAAAGCTATGTTGATTGGTCTTATAGGATGTTTAACAAACATTATCTTAGATCCTATTTTTATCCATATTCTTAATATGGGTATGAAAGGGGCTGCATTAGCAACAGTTATTGGAAACTTTATGGCTGTTATATCACAATTAATCTATTTAAGCAGATATAGCCAACATTTAAAATTAAAAGTTACAAATTTAGCTTTAAAAATTGATCGAGTAAAGGAACTTACAACAATAGGAGCACCCGCTTTCTTAGTTCAATTTTTCACTGCTTCAGTTGTTGTCATAACAAATATTATTTTAAAAAGATTGGGTGGAGATTTATATATAGCTACTTTTGGAATTCTGAGTAGTTTATACCTTATAGTATTTTTACCAATTGTAGCAATTTATCAAGGGACTCAACCTATTCTTGGATATAACTATGGAAGAAATAATTTAGCGAGAGTTCAAACTATATGTAGGAAATCTCTGCTTTACAGTAGTATTGTTGCTACTTTAGGATTTTTAGTTACTGTTTTAGCTAGTAATTCTCTTATGGATATTTTTGCTAAAACGGATTATCAATTAAAATTAGCAGCAGTAAATAGTTCTAAAATTTATTTTTCAATGATTTTTCTTTTAGGTATTAATGTTATTGGTGCTGGATACTTCCAGGCTATTGGAAAGTTTAAAACAAGTTTAATTTTAAATATTTCAAAGCAGTGTATTTTAACAATTCCATTAATTTTTATATTATCTTGGAAATTTGGAATAAAAGGTTTATGGTTAGCGACAGCTGTTACAGAATGTTTAATGGCTTTTATTACACTTATGTATCTAAAAAAAGATAATGTTAGAATTTTTTCTTAGTTTTTTATAGTATTTTAATTATAGGACTAATATTGAAATGTTAAACAAAAGACCTGCAATTGCAGGTCTTTTCAATTATTTATAATTCTATATCTCCTATATCTAACTTTTCAACAAAAGAATATGTAGAGTTTATCTTTTTTAATACGAATATTTTTTCTTTTTCAATCTGCCCACCAAAATCGTTATAGGTCTGATATTTTACCTTCTGAGCAAATATATTCTCATCTAGCTGAACGACTTTATCAGCTTCTAATACCTTTATCGCTGGAGTATTAAAATAATCTCCTAGTGCAAAGGCCACTCCTGTCTTATATGAAGTCTTTGGTGCTGAATAACTTAATGTGGAAAGTGCTAATAAAAATAAAACCGCTTTTTTCATAGTGTGTACCTCCCTATGGTATTATTATTCATGATATAGATTATACCCTATAGCTTTATATTTTTGAAATATAATTTTTATATGCATATCATTTCATAATAGTGTCTTTTGTATATTTACAAATCAAATTATAAGAAAATATTTTTTCTTGAATTAACTCAAAAAAAGCCTTATACTATAATATAGTAAAAAAATTTGATGGAGTGTTTATGGATAAAATAATTTTTAAATTTTTTAATAGCTTTAAAGGAAGAAAATTAAATTCTCATGATTTAAAATTAGCTATTAAAAAAGCTATGAATCTAGGAGCAACTACAGAGGATCTACTTCTTATTATAAATTTAATCAAAGATACAAAAAATAAAAAATATAAATTAAATAAAAAATGTTTCTTTATACTTACAACTGCAATTGTTTATGTTATAACTCCTATTGATGCTGTATCTGATATTATACCGGTCGCTGGGTGGGTTGATGACGCAACTCTTATAGGATATGTAGCTCGTAGCTACGCTGACGTTTTACGTGAATATAAAGAGTTTTGTAAAAATAATACTTTAGAGTGACTAGAAGATTTCTAGTCACTGTTTTTATAGTTCATCTACTTTAATTTTTTAAATTAATATATACGTCAAATTATTGTATTCAATCTCTTTTCCTTTTCCTTTGAAATTTCCAAGTTTAATATTTTTGTTACTCAGTATTCTTTTATCATCAAGAGTAGTATAAACAGTATATAGCTTATTTTTAAAGAATTCACATCCATCAGCATCTAAAATAGTTATATCTAGATCAACATTTTTTATTTTTTCTTCATTAAAACTTTCTAAAATATATAGTAAACGCTCTAACCAACCTTCATTAAGTAAAAGATTTCTAATTTTACCACACTCAATTTTTTTTAAATCAGACAAATGAGTAGCTCGATTTCTCATTTCAATTATTCTATTTTTCATTAGTGTATCTATAAAGGTTTTGAACTCATAAAGATTTCCAATTTTTTCTATTAAGCCACCAAAAGTTAGCTTTTCATAAAGATTTAATTTATTTTTAATCTCTAATTCAAGAACTTTTACATAGTTAATATATATAGGTGAATAGTCCATCTCAATTTTTTCATTTAAAAATAGATATTCCGCAGTCGCTAAAGCTTTTATGCTATCCTCTGTAAGATTTGGGTATTTGCAATCTAATGATTTCTTTAAAATTTCAAAAGAGTGATTTTTCAAATTTGTATTTTTAAGTTTTTCAAATTCTCTCTCTAAATTTTTAAGTTCCTTTCTCAAAAATTGATTTTCTTTTTCCAATTCATTATTTAACTTCTTAGCAGCCTTATTATCATAATCATTCATATCAAATTGATAAAAATGATTTATAATATCCTCATATCCTTTAGTCATAGTTTTCATAAATTACCTCCATAGTTTGTTTTATTTTATTTGTTTAACATTTAACAAGGTAATTATAAAATATTGTTCTGGCAAAATTTCATAGATTTTTACAAAAAAAGCCAAGTATAAAACTTTTATACTTGACTTTCAAAAATATTACATATAAATTGGATTTATTTTTAAAATATATTTATTAACAGATCTACCACTTTCATCTTTAGCTATAGTTTTTTTATACTCTATCAAATTTTGATCCTTTAAAAAAGTAGATTTTGTAGGATAATTATCTTCAATAATATGACTAATAAACTCATTGAAGGTTTTTACAAACTTATTAAATCTAGAAATCAATGTGTCTTGTTGAGAATCTGTATTGTTTGTATTTTCAGAATCTATTAAATCCTTAAATTCTTCATTAGAAAGTTCACCATTAATTTTTCCAAATAAAGTAATTAGAATTTTTTTATTTTTCTTTTTGTTTGAAAAATCCTTTAAATTGAAAGAACTATGATACATATTTTCTCTTAGATTGTATTCTTTGACTAAATCAATTTCAATTCCTTGTTTATCAATATGTAATATTGTATTTTTTAAATAAATAGTTTTAGGTAAGCTATAAAGAATATAATCATAAAAAATTTCTAATTCTAGAGGATGAGTTTTAGGTAACTCTTTATAAGTAACTAATATGAAGGCAGTAAATGTATCTAGTACCTTATTAATGTTGATAATATCTTCAAACTTATCCGCATTAATTAGTATTAAAATATTATCTTTTTCAGTTTTAGTTAAAATTTTATTTGATTTTAATATGTCACAAATTATAACTTTAAATATTGGATTTTCATTAAATTTTTGTTTTAAATAATTAAAGACTAAACTTAAAAAATTAATATACTGAATTTTTTTATCTTTAGTTTCTAAAAATTCATTTAACTCTTTTATAAATGGTTTAAGTTTAGTTTTTATACTTGCTCTATATTTGGTAGAACTAATCGAATCTATAAACTCTTTTATAGATTCTAAGAAAGATTCATAAGACATAAGTGAATCAATATTAAAAATAGTTGCTATTTTTTCAAAAACATCAGCTTCTTCAATATTATTAATAGAATTTGCTAAATCTGAAGCTTCTTCAAATTTATAGTTTTCTAAAAAATTATTTATTTTATTTATAATAGTTGAATTTTTCAATTGAGGAAACTCAATATAGTTTAAAGTATCAACTCCAGGAACTCTTTTAGTAGAATCTTTTAAATTTTGACTTTGCCACGTTATTAATCGAGTCCCTTGATCTATTGAAAATTTATAAAGAGAATAACCTACCATTTTAGGACCTAAGGTATTATCAATAAGGATATTTTTGTTTTCAATATCATTATTTGTAATCTCTTTTAATAAAAGATTGTAAACACCTTCATAATCATTAGGATCAATATCAATAACTTTAATATTAAGATCTTTAGATAATATTTTCATTTTACTAATTTCATTTTTACACTTCTCAATACTTTGAGGTGTAGCAAGAAAATAGATATTTTCTATATTTTCAAAAATTTGAAGATTTTTTTCTAAAATAGAGTATTCATACTTTCCAATATCAGCTAAACTAAAAAATGAAATATAAGTACTAATATTCTCAATATCTATTTGAGATATTTTTTCTTTTTGCTTTTCAATATTTAAATTTTTTAAATTGAATAGAAAATCTTCCTCTATAGGGTTAAGCTCTTGATCTGATATATATTTATTTACAGCTCCAACTCCAACTTCATCTAACTCGGGACAAAGTTGTTTTATTTTATCAATATAGTTTGTCACCTATCTCTCAACTCCTTCTAAATTTTCAACTAAAACTTGTCCAAATCCAACGCTACTCTTAGTTCCAACGCCACAATAGAAAGCAAAGTTAAGTAGTTTGTTTATATCTTGAATAAAGTCTTTATTTTTACTATCTATTCTAACAATAAGTTCTCCTACGAATCCCTCTATAAAAAATTTATTTAAATACTCTCTTTTTAATTTCAAATCCATCTTCTCATAGTTAATCTCATTTAAAAACTCCAATATACTTTCATCAATTTTTTCCTCTGAATAAAGGTTATACTTAGTTAGAAGGGATTTGAAAAGTAGATTGATTTCAGGATATCTTATAAAGAAATCTCCACTTTTGAAAAGTGTAGGAGTTTTAAATGTTAATTTGTATCTTTTAGATGTTGAATCTATCTTGTCCATAACTCCTGAATATCTACTATCTTTATAAACAATCTCTTCAATAGAAAGGGGGATATTTTCAATAAATATCCCCTTTGATAAAAGTATGTTTTTACATATTTCACTAGAGAAGATCTTGTATATCTTATCATTTAAGAATGTAGCTCTAAAAAGGTAATCCTTTCCCTCTTCAAGTTTAAATCCACGGCTACTTGTTCCAAAAATATTTGAAACTGTAAACTCTTTGGGAATATCTTTATCGTGAAGTTCTTGGGCAAGTTCATTATCAGCTTCTTTTATTATATTTAAAAAAGCAGCATGAAGTTTTTTACCTGTAAAAAATTTGAATTCTCCACTTTTTTGAGCTTTAATTCTTATGAGTAAACTGTAAAACATTTGTACCCTCTCCTATTTATAATCTTGAATTTTAGGTAAAATTCTAGTTTTATCATTTGAAAACCAATTTAGAGTATTAAAATCTCCAGAACTAGTTTTAGTTTTTTTATTAAATTTTTGTTCTTCAGGGAATGGACTCTTAGAGAAATCTAGTTTATTAGTTTGATTTAGAATAACTTTTAAGTCCTTCCATTGATCTTTGTTTTCAAGATTAAATTTATTTTTAAAACTATCTACAAACTTTTGTTTATCTTCACTTTCAACATATGAAGAATCAAAAGATTCATACCTATTTTTAGATTGAAGTAAAAGATTAGTTACCTTAACTTCTGAGCTACCAAAACCAAGAGCTTTAGCTTTTCCAAACTTATGAAGCATATCATTTTCCAACTCTAAAGTTAAAAGAAGAAGTCCTAACTCATCCTCTTTTAAATTTTTAAATGACACTTCAAAGTTAAATTCGTTTCCAGAATTCATGAACTGAATACTAGAGTTATGCTTTTCCTCTTTTTCAGGAGTAATAGAAGTTTTAAACTTAGAATAATCAGTATTAAGTTTATCTTTATGATGCCAATAGAATTTTCTACCTCTTATTTTAGTTTTATCATCATATGTTCCATTTTCTAGATAGAAACCTGTTAAAGTAGGATGAGGCTCACCCAGAGATTTGATAAGAATAGGTTTAGACTGAATATTAGCCTTATCTTTATCAATAGTAGCATCTTTAAAGAAAACTCTTCCTTGAAGAGAAATCTTATCCTTATCCTCTTCTTTTTTATCCTCATTGTTGTTACCAGTCATTCCAAATATTCTACAAGCAAAACAAGCATCCTCAAAAGTATCACAAGCTTTTAACTCTTCTGGCACTAAATCATATGGACTATATTTATATCTCAATCTTGGAATTTCAGAAAAAGCAAGATTTTTAGCATTTCCATTTTTATCAACTTGGAAAATAATTGGATCTCCAGATTTTATATCTTCTATATAAAACTCTTTTCCACTCTTTTTTAAATCTCTTTCACTTCTTTGTTTTAAAAGATATTGAATATCTTTGTATTCATCCATAGTAAATTTAAATGATTTTCCATTTTGAGTTGGATAAAGTATTTTTTCATGTTTCTTACTGAAAATGTCAGAACTTATCCAAAGAATACCCTCCATATCTTTTTTTCCATTAGTAATCTTTCCAAAATCATTACTGTTATTTATATGTTCATAATTCTTTATTAAATTAGATAGAGGTAAGTCATAAATATTTTCTTTTCCCTTGCCTCTTTTATCTTTGTATTCAAAAGGAAGAGCTTCAGTTTTAACTTTTAAAACAGTAGCCTGAACAATAAGTCCATCCTCATGTTCTGTAGGAAGTCTTTTAATTATTCCAAAAACTCTATCATTAAATGCTCCAGCACCAAGCCTTTTTTCAAGCCTCTCAGTTTCAATATTAAGTAAACAGCTATTAGATATAGCCTCTAAAACACTTCTAAAGCTACCTTTTAAAGAACTTGCAGGAATAATATACTTTCCATCTCTTTTATAGAACATCTCTTCAGAATGATCATTAGATGTCTTACTACTTTTAGGTTCTGGGAAAAATAGTGGCGATCTATTAGTTAAAGTACAAACTATCTTTCCAGAAAGTTCACCTTTATCAATTGCTTCTCTTTCAACTTTTTCTCCAACTCTAACAAAGTTATATGGATAACTGAAAATCATGTTAGTTTTATTTAAACTATTAGTAACAGAATTAGTTATAGATTTTAAGTTTCCAGAATGTGAAGGAATATTTTTTGCTACACTTTTTTCTTTAATAAATTCCAATCCTCTAAGTTTTTTTATAGAAATATTTTTATTTTCTAAAATTATATATTCTACTTCAGAATTTTTAGCAAAAATATCATCTGATAGTATTCTTGCTGTATTTTTATCTATTTTATAAATTTCTTTACCTATTTTAATCTGACAATTTTTTAAATCAACATTTTGTATCTTTCCTTTTGCCACAACTACCCCTCCAGTCCAATAAACTGTATTTTTTCAACTCCGCCAATTAACCCCCTACGGAATTTAAGCTTTCTCTCCACAGAGTTTCCAACTACTTTAGTAATCTCTTTTTCATCAAAGAACATAACTGCTTCTTTAGCCTCAGAAGAAAAATCACTAGCCTTTATCTCTTCAACAAAGTACTCATCTTCATCAATTTTTACTCCATAAACCATAATAGAATCATTAAATATATAGAACTTATAAGGAGTAGCTTCTTTTAGAGACTGAAGCTCTGTAACATCTTTAGAGATTGTTATTCCATTCTGCTTTTCATAATCAACTAGTATAGTGTTAAAGCTCTCATTTATATTTAAGTCATTAATAACAGTATCCAAATTTTTTATCACTTTAATCACCCAACCACTTTCTTTAGAATTTCAAAATTTTTCAAAGGTTCGTTCTCTTTTAATTTATAAACTTTATATAGGTAGTCTTCTCCTAATTTTAAAGATTTCTCTGTGTCTAGATTAAAGTTAGAACTATCTAAAGTTAAAGAGCTATTTTTAAACTCCTTATATTCCATACTTTCAATAGATAACTCAATCTCTCCAAATCCTCTAGTTTTAGAAGAACCAATTCTAACATCACCATCAATACTATCTCTTATTGCAAAAAGCAAAGCTTTTAATTCATGTTTTTCAATATTTTTAATAGTTAGCTCAGTTACAAAAGCATCAGTTGTATATTCAAATTGTAACGGAACAACAGCACCACCAGTAAATCTATCTATTGGCGTAATTGATTTAGGTTCCTCTTTTTCAACTTTGGGACCTTTCTCCTCTTTTCCATGTTTTTTAAAATAAGCATCATCTATATGAAGTCTACTTTTAAGATTTTTAGCTCCAAAAAGTTTAGATATTTTTAAAGATTTCTCCAAGAAAACATCCTCACCTTTTTCTTTTAAAATATCCTCCATATAATCTTCATAATCATATACTTTATCATCATTTTTATACTTTCCCTCTGGAATCTCTTTAAACTTATCCTCTTCTAAGTTAAAGTGGTCATACCAAATTGAATAGAAAATATCTTTTAACATACCTTTAAGAGTTGAACCAGGAATAAATGCCTCTTTACTACCAGCTGTAGTATTCCATTGAATTAGATTTCCCTTCTCCTGAACATCATCACTAGCCTTAATTAAAAGAGGAGATTTAGGAGTAATTTTAAGAGATATTTTTATCTCATTTTTATTAACATTAAACATAGCATCCCCCTATAGTGATATTTTAGTTATTTTATTAAGAGTTTTTATATCTTTTGTTTTTAATTCACCTTTAAATATATAGTTCTTTAAAGACTCTTTATCATTTGAATCTACAAATTTACAAGCTTTTAATTCTAATTTACACTTTCCAATACCTCTTGAAAGTTTTCCACCAAACAAATCTCCAGCAAGGATATCTTTTAATCCCAACATAATAAGTTCCAGTTGATAATCTTCTATATTTTCTAAACTCATTTCAAGAGAAAACTTATTTCCTTTCTCAATAACATTGTAGTCGAATTTAGCTCCTTTTACAGTTGCCCCAGTTTTTCTAGATATTTTGATACCATCTCTAGTTACCTCTTTTGTATTGTTATCCATAATTTGTAAATCAGATATATGAAGTTTAGAAGCAAAATTTTTAAAATCTGCTCCTAATATTTTATTTAATCTCTCTGTAACTTTATCATCTTTTGAGATATCAGAACTTGTATAACCAAATATTCCAAGAACATCCCCTTCATTTAACAAATCATTTCCAGCTTTTAATCCAAACGGTGACCCAACTAAAAATCCTTCAACTTTACTTCTTAAATACCCTTTAAAAGATGACCCTGGAATGTAGTAACCATTTTCTCCTGTTTTTATAAAAGCTGAGTCAAAATCTCCTTCAACTTTTCCACTTCCAATGTGAAGAGCATTTTCAACTGTTAGCTCTCCTGTGATAACATATCTATTTTTAAATTGACTAAAATTCATTCTTTCCCTCCCCTAAATATTTAAAGTTTTTAAAGCGTTTTCTTTTCTAAAACTAATTTTAATTAGATAAAAAATCTCTCTGAAAATTTGATTTTTAACTTTGGTATCCTCTTCAGAAGAGTTTAAAAAATTTAAAATCACTTCTCTTTTTTCTATATAGTTTTTAAATACATCTTTAAAAAAATCTTCACTTTTTTGTTTTTGTAGTTTTTGAAGTATAAAATCCTCTATTTTCTCAGACTCTAAGTTGAAATTTCTTTGTTCTAAAATTCCTTCTAAAGTTGCAAACTGAGATTTAGTAGCAGTTTTAAAGTTAAATTTTCCCTCAATAAACTCTTTAATTATTTCATTAGATCTATTATCAACTATTTTTAAAGCTTTCTCTCTTAACAAATCCATTATTTTACCTCCAAATGAGTTTTACTGCTGATTTCAACATCTCCAAACCCCTCATTTTTTCTACTTCCTATCCCTTTTTCTTGGATAGAACTTAGTTTTTGAATTAGGTCGTTAGTAAATTCAGTAGTTGAAAAAGTTAATACTCCACCTTTTGCAATAGCAAACTCTGTAGATTTTCTAATTTTGTTTAATTGATTATAACCACCAATTGAGATTAGATTGATAAAACTTTTACTCTCTTCCCATATAACTGATTCTAAACCTAAAAGCGCTTTAATTTTGTTACCAATAGATTCAGTATCCATAAATGGTAAAATCATATCTGAATTAAAATCTATTGTAAAATATTTTTTATCTGTTCCAATCTCCCTTGATAATCTTTGAAGTTTACTCGAATCAACTTTTTCTTTCTTCAAATTTGTAGGTTCAAAAGTTATCAAACATTTTCCAAATCCTTTGCTTTTATTTTTTCCAATATAGATATATCTATTTGAAATAGTTTTAACAATCTCTTCACTTAAAACTATTTTTCCTGAAAACTCCATATCTTTAGCTAAAAATATCTCTTTATTAAAAAGCATACCCTCTTCAGAGGTTTTAGTTTTACTATCAATTGCAATATTTATTTCACTTTGTTTATTTAAAACTAATTTTTCAAAGTTTTTATTAACAATTGGAGAGCCATATCTTTCAAATTTAACCTCTTTACCATCAACTTTATCTTCAGAGTTCTTAGCTAAAAGTTTATTTATACGAACTACCTTTCCATTTTTAACAGGATACTTACTTTGTAAAATAGAAGCCGAAGCTACAAAATGATCTTTAGGTAACCCTTGAGATACTTTTAAGTTTTTAATAAGAGCTTCGGTATCTACATTAAATTCTCTGTCTAAAAGAGAGATAATAGCTCCTCTTAAAGTTCCACCATGAATATAGTTATTAGTTGTAATCTCATTACCAATCTCTTGATTTTTTAAAATTAAATTTTCTAAAGGTTTAAGAGTGTAGCTGTACTCTTTTAGATTACTTGTATTTAAAGTTTTATGAGAGTTATTTTTATTTTCAATACATTCTAAAACTTTAATTTTAACTTTACCCAATCCTCTTGACTTTAAACCACCAATAGCCTCTATTCTTTCTAAACAAGCTTTGAAAAATTTAAGATTCTCTCCTTCAAGAGGATAAAAAATTTCAATCTCTCCAGTAAACTCCAATTCGCTTCTAATAAACTCATATGAGAATAGTGAACCTTCAGCTGTAGTTTTACTAGCTTTATCTATTCTAATTCCTGATCTATCATCAGTTAAAAACTCCTTATATTCTAAGTATTTCTTAGAATCCATTGTTAAAGGAGATAATCTCATACCTGATTCAATCTCACCTTCTACTCCAAAATACTTATTGATAGGAAAATTAAAGTTTAAAGCTGTCGAAAATAAAGATACCTTTTCTTTTAAAATACCTTTTATTGTAGAAGCACTAAAATATGGAAGACCATTGTTATCAAGTTTTGTAATAATATCTAAATCCTTTCCAATAACTCCATCTTTTCCAGTCATCGCTGGTGTTTGTAAAACAGCACTGTACTTTATTATCATTATTTACTCCCCCCTACAAAATCATAAAGTTCAATTACATCAAAAATATTATTTAATATATTTTTCAATGTATCTTCCTGAGAGTTATTTAAATTTTCCTTACCAATCCAACTTAAAATTAATTCTTTTTGTTCAGAATCAAGTTTTACAATAGTATTAATAAGTGAAAATAGGTTTTCTATAGATTTATTAGGATTTTTCTCAATTTCAACTTTTAAATCATAGTACATTCTTAACTTATTTTTAGGGAAGTTAGAAGTTTTTAAATCTTCAATTAATTGAACTAAACTATTGATTTTTTTACAAGAATCAATATCTTCAATAGAATATGGTCTTTGAATAAGGTTTTTAATTCTTTTTCTGAACTCTGCAATATTAACTGTTCCTTCAGAACCTATAACTGCGAAATCAATAAATCCATTTTTAAACTCTACATTTTTATTTTCATATGTTTCATATCTCTTTTTCTTTGCATTTTTTTGAAGAGTCAGACTTTGATCAAAAAGATAATACATAGGTGTTTTAGCTTTAGCTATAACAACACCACCTGAAGATGTTATATTGCTACCATTCTTTTTGAAGTTACAAGTTTTATAGTAATCTTTCATTTTAGCGTTGAATCTTTCTTGGAATCTTGTAGAGACTTCCATAACTATATCTCCAGGAAAGACAGCACAAACGTCGTCTCCTCCTACAATTAGAAACTCTCCAAAGTGTTCATCAAGCTTATTTTCCTCTCTTAACTCTTTTAAAACTTCGATTAAGCTACCTTTAGTATGTTTATCTAAAGTTACTGAGAATGTTTTTATAAACTCTTTATATTTTGCTTCATCTTGGAAATTTTCCTTAGCATTCTTTAAAAATTCACCAACGGAATCTCCATCAGAGTACATAAAACCTATAAATGATTTCTTTAATTTATATTCTTCCAAGCTATCTACAGGTTTAAACTCATCTTTAAACTCTTTTTTAAAATCAGAATAAAACCCAATCTCTTGGAAATCCTCTTTAATAAGATTTGCAGCTATATATTTTGCAAAACATGATGGACAGATTCCAGAAATTTTATCTTTATCAAAAATTTGAGACTCTATTTTATATCTATCATTTAAAGTTTTTAATTTTTCATTTGCATTATTTTTAGATTTTTCTCTCTCTAAATATGGTTCAAAATTTTTAACATAGTTTTTTAAAGTTTCATTAAAATTTTCTTTTTTTATTTCTACTGGATTTTCACAACAGATATCACATCTTTGTATAAATGGTAGATCTAAATTTATTTTCGAAAACCCTTTATTTTTAACAATATTGGTTTCTTTAGCTAGTTTATCCATAGCAACCCAAACTTTTTCATTTCCAGCATCTATATATGATATAGCTAGCTTTGAATCTGGAGCAAAATTATTGTAAGCCTCCATAATTTCAATTTCTATTTTTTTAGCCACCTCTTTATCTTTGCAATAAAATTTAGCATTTCCTGCAGCGATATAAAGAACATCTTTATCCTCGACATGATTTTTCTTTAAAATATCGGTTACAACAACTTGATTTAAATAGTCTAATAAAAAACTAGCACCTCTTATTGTTTTTAGTTTGTTGGTGTTAAAAATAAAATCCTTAATTTTAACAGTTTCTACTGATACTAAATACATTCGATTCCCCCTTCTATAGCAGTATTTGAAATAATTATACTATATTTAGTTGTATTTTTCACTATTTTTATAAAAAAAGAACTTTAATAACGTTTATAAATCACATGTTTAAATAAAGATATCTTTGAAACACTTCCATCTTGGTTGAAAACCTCTCTAGAATTTCTTTCTGTAGTTGAATATATAGGAATAACTCCAATTTTTTTACAAAAATTAATCATATGGTAGGTATAACCCCAATCACCTTGTATAAGTGCGTAATCGCCTTCTTTATAGTTTTTAAAAATAAAGTTTTCAAAATGTATCAAATGCTCGTAGTCTTGCTCAGTAGCAGGAATATTAGACCAAAGATTTTGTAACTCTCTTGGTAAATAAACTAAATTTTCACAATTTAAATCTTTTTTAGCAGATGCAATTTGTTCATTAGTTAGTTTATGAGAGAAAAGTAAAAACATAGTACTCATAGCTCACCTCATCAATTAAATTTTTGTCTCTATTGACAAAACTATCTTAATATATGTATATTACAATTTTTTATTCAAAATTACAAAATAGTTATGAAAAGAAAAAATGTAAATTGTTTAAATTTTTTGTAATCTCTTCAAAGTATAATAGAAAAAAAACTAGGAGGAAAAAAATGATTCAAAAAATAGTTGTAATAGATACATGTGCATTAATGAATAGTAATACTCTAAAATTTATTTCTAAATCTAATATATCACAATTTTGTGTGTTTGAAGAAAGCTTTAAAGAGCTAAAAAAACTACAAAGTAAGGGGAAAAATTTAGAGGAATTAAGAACAGCATCAAAAATATTAGAGGTTTTAAACAGGAAAAATAGATTGATACATGTAAAAGCTTCCGCCACAGCTCATGCTGATGCGGCTATATTGGCAAGAGTTCATGATGGAGCTATTCAAAAGGATATGTTAATAATAACAGATGATAAAAACTTAGCACGAGATCTTTTAAAAACAAAAACTTGCAAATCGGTTAACTATAGAAATGTTTATATAAAAAAAGTTGATGAATTTGGGGATCTAATAGATACCTTAGCATATTTTGGAAAACAAAAGTCTGTTAAAGAAGCAATAAAGGTTGATAATTCTAAGACAATAATAAATACCAATATTCCAGAAGAGAAAGATACAATAAAAATTGTATCAAAAGGAGAAGAGAAGTCTATAATTTTACCTGAAAGTTTAGCCGAAGGAGGAGAAGGCAAAATCTATTTTTATGAAGATTTAGCTATAAAAATCTTTCATGCAAATAAACTAACAGAGGAAAGAGTTGAAAAGCTTAAGCTTTTATCTAATAAGAATATATTAATTCCTAATGTAGCAACACTAGAAGGTATTGTTTTTAATGAATTAAATGAGATCGTAGGTTATAGTATGAAGAAATTTGAAGGAAAAACTTTGGAAAGAGTACTTTTAACTCTCAAAGATAAAGAAAGTGCGAAAAAAATTGCTAGAAATATCTTAACAACAATAAATAGTCTTCATAAAAAAAATATTTTAATAGGGGATATTAATCCAAATAATATCCTTGTTAATGACAATGATGAGATATGTCTTATAGATATAGATTCGTATCAGATTGAGAATTACCCATGTTATGTTTTTAAAGAGGAATTTTTACCACCAGAGTTTAGTGGTGAAAATATGGGGACATATATAAGAGATATTTCAAATGAATATTTTCCAATTTCTATACTTCTTTTTAAAATTTTAATGAGAGGAAAACACCCTTACGATCAGAGACAAAGTGATAAAACATTAGTTGAAAGAATTAAAACCTCTGATTTTAAATATAGTGTAGACGGAAAAGAATTAGAAAATACTCCAAAAGGAATTTGGAATACTCTTTGGAATGAGCTACCTGAATACATGAGAAGTCATTTTTATAAAGCATTTACACAGAATGAAAAAAGATATACATGTGAATTTTGGTTAAAACTTTTAAAAAATTTATAAAAATCAAAAAAAGAATAAGAGAGAAAAATCTAATTTTTTTTAGAAATTCTCTCTTTTTATGTTTGAAAACTTACTTTTTATATGCTATAATTATATCATAGACCCAGAAAATTTTTCTATGGACAAATCAAGATATAAAAGGGTAGCTCAATAGAAGAGGTTTTTAGGTATCTAAATTTTTACTAAATTAGATGTTTCAAGAGACAAATTACAAGCGTTTTCTATCCTAGCTAGTATAAATTTTAGAGAAAATTACTAAATTTTACTAAAAGAAAATATACTATAAAAGCTCTATAATTAAGAGTTCTATGAAAACTAACGGCTCAAAATAAAAAAATATCCCTGAAAGGGATTAAGACAACCATTTATTCTCTTCTTGAGATAATCCTAACGCTTTCTCAAAATAAAAAAATATCCCTGAAAGGGATTAAGACTTAGACATAATAAATTCCTCCTTATTTTTGTTTTTTTTCTCAAAATAAAAAAATATCCCTGAAAGGGATTAAGACTTTACGCCTTTCAAAGAAGAGCCATTACCGACTCTAAACTCAAAATAAAAAAATATCCCTGAAAGGGATTAAGACTTTGTCAACTTTAAATCCGCATCGAATATAAGAGGTTTTATCTCAAAATAAAAAAATATCCCTGAAAGGGATTAAGACTACAGACTGCTCCATTCTAGCGTTAAATACATCCTTTTGGCTCAAAATAAAAAAATATCCCTGAAAGGGATTAAGACCCTACTGATGATAAAGTAGAAGAACCTGTTAAGCTACCAAGCTCAAAATAAAAAAATATCCCTGAAAGGGATTAAGACAATGAATAAGCCTAATCTTCCTTTGTTCCCCATATGTACCTCAAAATAAAAAAATATCCCTGAAAGGGATTAAGACTATTTTCAAGCTCAGTATCTCTGGCTTGAGATTTAGCAACTCAAAATAAAAAAATATCCCTGAAAGGGATTAAGACACTTTAGAACTTGATGATTCATAGTTACCTGTATTAACTCAAAATAAAAAAATATCCCTGAAAGGGATTAAGACTTTCTTCCTAATGAAATAATCTCACAAGCTCTTTGACGCTCAAAATAAAAAAATATCCCTGAAAGGGATTAAGACCTCGTTCGCATCAATCTTCATGTTCCCAAAGAATGCGGCCTCAAAATAAAAAAATATCCCTGAAAGGGATTAAGACATACGCTGATAAGAAGCCTTTATACATAGAACCTTCTCTCAAAATAAAAAAATATCCCTGAAAGGGATTAAGACAAGTTTTCCTTTGTTTCTCCAGTTTGCCAATTAGTTCTCAAAATAAAAAAATATCCCTGAAAGGGATTAAGAGTTAAATACAAAAAAACAAGAGATGACTAAGATAAATCATCTCTTGTTTTTTAAATATTAATATATATTTTAGGAGAATAATATTGATTCAAAATGATAGATTTATAATTTGTTAAACGAGTCTCTTTATTGGGAACATATTTAATGATGTCTCTATATTCTAGTTTTTCCTCTAAGAATAAATTATTTAATTCAATATTAAGTAATTTAAAATTCTTTTCTAAATCTGAAAAAGCTTTAGATATATTTTTAATTTCTAATTTATCAATCAAATCTATAATTTCCATCATAAAAACTTCTTTATTCTTATTATTTATAAGACTTCTCAAAACAAAACTTTTTAAATCTCTTCCAAAAAAATTACTAATAAATTTATTTGAAAAAATTATTTCATAACCTTCAATTTCAATTCTATTCATAGAAAAATTTATAAAGTCAACCCTTTTCTCTTTTAATAAATTTGTAAAATTTAAGGTATTTTTAAATACTTCAACCTGTCTCATATGAAAAAAATTATTTAAGATATCAAAATAAAAACTCGGATTATCTATAGTGTAGTCAACTGTTCTATTATTAAAACACCAACTTAAGTACTTTGAAAAGATAAACTCTCTAATATTTATATTTTTTATTTTTTTCAGAAGAAAAGGAATAAAAAGATAGTTATAAAGATATTCAATTTCATCTTCTGTTACACTATCCACAAATCCAAACTCACTTAAAGAATCAAAAGAAACAATTGAAGTATCCGATTCAGCTTCATTTAGAAAAAAATTGAAAATATTAAAAACTTCTTTAAATCTTTTTCGAGAAAAAGAAGATAGTTTTGAAAAACTAAAAATAAAATCTTTGAGATTATTTTTGAAAAAATTAATATCAATACAAGAATCATCAAATAAACGAGATAACGATTCGAAAAAGAAAGACTTTTCATTATCATTTATACTTTTATATAGATTCGCAACACCTTTAAAATCATAATTATCAATTGAATCGTTTAGAAGTTTAAAAAATTTATAGTTTTCATTTTTAGGATTGGTTAAAAAATCGATTCTTAAGCTATCAATACATCTAAAAAGATTATAATCATCTTTCAAAGAGTGAGTCGATACCCAGTTTAAAGATTTAATTCCCAACTCTACTCCCAATTTGTAAAATGCAATACTTATAGTTTTCATTCCTTGAGTTGTATCAAAAAAAATAGAATCAAAATCCTGATAATTAATTACTTTTAAAATATTGTGATAAAGATTTCTATTTGAAATATTAGCATCCATAATTATGATTTGAATTTCAAAATCTGGTTTTAAAAGTTTATTTTTAAGTGAAATTGCATTATTTAACGATTCATCAGTACAAAACATCGTTAATTTTTTTAAAGATGGAAAAAGAGAACAACTATTTTCAATATTACTATTTTCATATTCTCTAATTTTAGAAAGACCTACAAAAGTTAAGAGGTGATATATTTCAGTTGCTTTAAATAAATCTTCTTTCCTAATACTATAGTTAAAATCATTCATTGCATTTTTTAAAGTTTCTAAGTAAATTTCCCTCATATGACCTCCGAAGTTTAATTATATTACTAGCTTAATACAACTCTAGGTAAAGTTTTCATTTTTCAGGTAAAAAGAAATTTGTATAAATGAGTAAAATTAAAAATAGGAGGCTAAAATTGGATGAAAAATATGAAATACGCTTTAAAAAAAACAGTTTGAATAAAATATTTAAAAATCTATTTTCAGATGAAAAAAAAGAACAGTTTTGTATAATACTGGCTAAAAGAGAGCAGGTTAATAAATTGGTTATTTTAAAAGAGATAGAGATTTGTTATCCTAAACAAAGTGAAATATTAAGTTCTAGTTTAACTCATATCTCTATAAAAAAAGATTTCATTTACAAAATACTTTTAGATTTAGATAAAAGAGTCGATGTTGATACATTAGTAGAAATACATACCCATCCTTTTTTAGAGTCAAATAGTAAAGTAAGCTTTTCATCAATAGATGATGAAGATGAAAAAAATTTTAAAGAATACTTAAAAGAAAATTATCCAAAAACAAGTTATGCAAGTTTAGTTTTTTCAAACAACTCTTATAAAGGACGAATATATCTAGATGAAAAAATAGAAGAGATTGAAATAAAAGAATGGAATATTACTAAAGAGATTCAGGATCCTAAATATTTAGATATTTATAATAGAAACATTGATTATATGGGAATTGACAATTTAAAAAAGATATTTTCAACTGAAAAAATTTCAATAGTAGGAGTTGGTGGTTTAGGTTCTGTGGTTGCTGAACATTTAATCAATATGGGTTTTAATAATTTAGTTTTAATAGATAATGATATTGTTGAATACTCAAACCTAAACAGATTAGTTGGTGCAAAATATAAAGATGCTGAAGATAAAAGATTAAAAGTTGAAGTATTAAAAGAACATTTATTATCAATAAATCCTTTTTTAAATATAAAAGCCATAAACTCAGATATTAAATCAGATGAAGCACTAAATGAAGTGTTAGAAAGTAATAAAGTTTTTTTAACAACAGATAATCATTCAAGCAGGGCATTTGTTAATGATTTTTGCTTAAGATACTTTATCCCATTTATTTCTATAGGTGTAAATATAAGTGTTAAAAATGGTATTGTATCTGATATAAGTGGAGAAGTTATTAAAATATTTCCAGGAGAGAAATTTTGTTTAAGATGCTTAGGAAGAGTAAAGCAGATAAATATTGATTATGAAAATATTAAAAGTGAAGAGATTAAAGAAAAAATTTTAAAAAGAGGATATATAACGCAGCATAAAGACCCCGCAGTAAAAACATTAAATACTATTTTAGCTTCATTAGCCGTTGATAGTTATATAAATGAGTTTACAAATTATAATAGAGAAAGTTCTATTTTAGTCTATGAAAATAATAAAATACCAACTATTTATGAGGATAATATGAGTATAAAAAATAGAAAAAAAGATTGTTTTATATGTAACCTATAAAAAAGGAGGGAAAAAATGGAAAGAGTTGGAGTAGTTTTAGATTTTTTTAGTTTTCAAAATGCAGTATCAAAATCGGAAATAGAATTAAATTATGAAAAATTTTTAGAATATTTAGGTAATTTAGAAGAAGGAAGAAAATTAATTGATGCTTATGCATACTTTAATTTAAACTATGCAACAGAAAATACTGAAAGATTATTAATTGAAAATATTGAAAAATCAGGATTTTTAATAAAAAAAACAATTAGTTACTCAAAAGAAGAGGAGGATTATAATTTTTATGAAATTGAAATGATTATAGATATTTTAAAATTTGTTTCAGAACTCAAAATTGATATTCTTGTCTTCGGATCTGTAAATAGTATGTTTTATCCATTACTAAAAACTCTTAGAGATAGAGGTATTAGAGTAGAGTTAATTTCAGTCGACAACTATGAAAATGAGAGATTAAAAGGAATTGCACAAGGAGTTATCTCAATAAATGAAATTATGAAAGAAAATATAAAAGATATTAATAATATAAGTGAGATTGAAAGTGAGGTGAACTTATAATATGGCTATTATAAATGGAAAAAGAGTTTCAATACCAACACCAAAAGATGTTGATGGATCTCAAATAAAAAAAGCTATTAATCTAAATCCTAATAGAAGACTTGTGATTGAAAAAGAAGAAAATAGTTTTGAAACAATAAAAGATGATGGAGTTTATAAATTAGATGATTTTACTAAAATCAGTAATATTCCAGATAGAACAAAAGGTAATTTTTTTCAGCTTCGTTCTGATTTATCAAAAAATATAATAAAAAACCAAGTTATTGATATTGGTACAAAGTTATTTAGAAATCAAGATTTAAAATTTGATGAACAAAATTGTGACTGGTTAATAATTCCAAACTATAGATTACCTAAAAACTGGCATTTTTTAGCTAAAGAAACTCCTTTATTAATTGTTTTTCCATCTGATTATCCAAATAATCCTCCAATAGGATTTTATTTAAAAGCAGATTTACAGATATCTCCAAATGGACATTTTTATAATTTAGCGTATCATTCTGCAGCAAAAGAACCTTTAGAGTCTGGTTGGAAATGGTATTGTGTTTATATTGAAAATGGAGCTTGGCAACCTCATTTTGTTAAATATATAGAAGATTGGAAGAAAGGTGATAACTTATGGACTTATTTTCAATTGATAACAGAAGTTTTGGAAAGTACAGATCATTAACATTAAAAGAAATTTCAAAATTAGACAATATATATGATGCATATTTGAAAGTTAAAAAGAAAAATAAAGGTCCAGGGATAAATAATATTACCCTAAACGATATATCAGAACAAGAAATTTATTTTTTATCAAATCTTTCAAAAATATTAGAAAATAATAGTTATATTCCAAAGATAGTAAAACTAGCACTTATTAAAAAGAAAAATGGTAAAGATCGAGAGATTGGTATTCTTTGTTTAGAAGATAGAATCGTTCAAAATGCAATACTGAGTATCTTAGGTCCAATTTTTGAAAATGAATTTTTAGAAAATAGTTTTGCTTATCGAAAAAATATCTCTTATATAGATGCAGTAGAGAAAGTTAGAAAATATTTAGATGAAGGCTATCATTATATACTAGATTTAGATATCGAAGCTTTTTTTGATAATATAGATCATGAACTTTTAAAAAAAATATTAGCTGAAAAAATAAAAGATCCAGAATTAATACTACTTTTAAATAGATTTTTAAATCAAGGGATATATTATAGTGGCAATATATTTAAAAAGAAAAAAGGAGTTATTCAAGGAGCACCTTTAAGTCCTTTTTATTCAAATATTTATTTACATAAATTTGATTTACTATTGAATGAAAGTAATGTTACTTTTGTAAGATATGCAGATGATTTTTTAGTCTTATTAAAAAATAATTTAGATTTAAAAAATGTAATAATATATATAGAGGATATTTTAAGTTCTTATAAGCTAAATTTAAATTATGAAAAATCTAGAGTTATTGATTTTAAAAAAACTGGTGAAATTGAGTTTTTAGGACAAAAAATTTATAAAAGTAGGTGATATTATGGAAGTATTTATATCTCAAGACGGATGTGCTCTTTATAAAAGTGCAGAGTTATTAGTTGTAGCAACAAAAAATGAAAAATTAGAATATTCATATCGAGATATCTCTAGTATTTTAATATCTGGAAACGTTAGAATTACAACGGGATTTTTAAGAGAAGCAATAGAAAATAATATAGATATTGTTATTTTAGATAAATATGGCTATCCTAAAGGAAGATTTTGGAGTACAGGAGTAAGTACTCTATCAAAAATAAGAAAAGGACAACTCCTATGCTCTAAAAGTTCTTTAGGATTAGAAATTTCAAAAAGATGGATAGAGGAAAAAGCTTTAAATATGAATTCTCATATATCTGATTTAACTAAGCAAGAAAACTTATTAGATATTATCAGATTCCAAGAAAATTTAAAAAACAATTGTGATTTAAATAGTATTAGAGGATTCGAAGGAAATATTTCAAAAACTTATTTCTCAATAGTATCACAAGTATTACCAAAACAATTTCAATTTTCAAAAAGAAGTTTTAGACCAGCATTAGATGAATTTAATGCTTTAGTTAATTATTTTTTAGGTATTTTATATAACAGAATAGAAAAAAGTTCATTAATTGCAGGTATAGATCCAAATTTAGGATTTTTTCATAGAGATGACTATAATCGTCCATCATTTGTTTTTGATTTTATTGAAAAATATCGATATATAGCATACGTTTCTGCTACAAAGTTTTTTAGAGCTAATAAAGTTAGAAAAAGTTATTTTATAGTTGAAAACAATACTTTCTTTTTGAATGATGAGGGTAAAAAAAATTTAGTTCCACTTTATTATAATGAGTTAAATAAACTAGTTACTTTTAAAGGTAAAAAAATAAAAACTATTGATAAAATACAACAAGATTTATTTGAAGTTGCTAAATACTTTGTAAATATTACAGAGGAGGTTGATCAAAATGTACTTGATACTGTATGATATCTCGTCAGAAAAGGTTAGAGCTAAAATAGTTAAATATCTTAAAAATAAAGGTTTATTTAGACTTCAAAAATCAATTTTTGCAGGAAATATAAAAAAAGTCTATATTGAAGAAGTAATAGTAGAAAGTAATCAGTTAATCTCTTTGGAAACAGATTCTTTTATTATTTTGAAAATAGATAAAGATTCTTTTAAAACATTGAGATATTATGGTCAAAAAATAAATATAAATAAATATTTAAAAGATTCTTTGATAGAGGTTATTTGAGATGTTTACCGTAACAGATATAAAAAATTATATTTATTGTCCAAGAATTATTTATTTTAAAAATCTTCATCAATTTTCAGAACCATTAGAAAACAATTCATTAGTTAAAGAAGGAAGTAACTTTCATAAAAAAAGATTCAAGTATCAAAATTACATAAAAAAAATATTTAAAGAATATGAATCCAATAAAAAAGAAGTAAAAATATATGACCAAGATATTGATATTTGTGGGATAGTTGATGAGATTTTTTTTTCAACAAAAGAAGCTACACCAGTGGAGTATAAGTTTTCAGAGTATATGGGTGAGATTCACGAAACGCATTTAATACAGTTAACTTTATATGCACTGTTAATAAAAAGAAATTATAATGTAACAGTATTAAAAGGTTATATAGTTTACACTAGAGGAGCTATAAAATGTATTGAAGTAGTTTTTGAAAAAGAAGACTTTGCTAATTGCCTTGAAAATATAAATATGATGAAAAAAATATTTTTAGGGCAATATATTCCAAACTTAAATCTAAATATTGAAAAATGCAACTCTTGTTATTTTAAAAAAATATGCATTTCATAGAATAAAAGGTGACTCTAATCAAAGTCACCTTTTAGATTTTTACTAGTCAAACCATCCACCTATCAAGCTACAAGCTCCTCCAATAATAGCTCCACCTAAAAGAATAGGACCGGAAGCAATTACCGCCGCTGTAGCTGTAGCAGCTCCAGCTAGAATAGCTGCACCAGCAGTAGTAGAAACAATAGCAGTTCCGGCACCAGCAATAATGCCTCCTACAGCAGTAGAAGCAATCGCCGAAGCTGCAGCAGTGGTACCAGTAGCAACAACACCAGTAACAGCAGCCGAAGTAGCAGCAATTCCTGCAGTTGCAGTTCCGACAGCTCCTATAACAGCAGTTCCCGCTGAAGTAGCAGCTAAAGCCCCAACTCCAGAACCAACGGCTCCAATAGCAGCACTTCCAACACTAGTACTAGCAATAAAAGATCCTGCAGCTCCTACGGCATATCCAGTAGCTCCAGCAATAGCAGTATCAACAGTCACATCAACAAGAGCTTCTTCAATCTCTTTTTCACCACGAATAACTTCAACAGCATTTGAACCAAGACTAATTCCAGCCCCAAATAAAGCTCCTTTTTTAGCTCCCTTTAATCCTGTATTATGACTATTTTTTATAATCTCTTTAGTTTGTAAAACTTTACTGGTAATTGGAGCATTTTTAGTTCCCAGTAATTTTTTTTCTACTTTCATTAAATTAGCAGTATTAGTAGCTTCTTTGTTAGTGATTGTAGATTTTTTAAAATCAACTCCTTTTTTAGTAAGATTTTGTGCTAAGTTTTTAGAATCACCATTTATAACAATCGTTTGTCCATCTTTAACATATTTAAAAATATCAGTAGATCCACTTTCATATCCACATTTAGTTTGAATTCGCTCCACTACTTTACCAGTTTTAATATTTTTTACTATGATATCAGCCAAACCATTGTTATCTATAACCTCTGCTTTTAGACCTTTTTTCATAAGTTCATAGTTCATCTCTTTCACATGTAGATGCTCAAATATAAATCCCTTTAAGTTTCCTCTGTTGACATTCAACTCTGAAATATTAGTGAAAGTTTCTTTTGCAATAGAATTTCTAGTAGCCCCTTCCTGGATGACCTTCTTCCCAATAAATGCACCGCTAGCTCTTTTTTTGTTCATCTCAAACCTCCTTAAAATTTGTTATGACCAATTATACAACTAGTGTCTTACAGAATTTGAGGCTAAATTACATATTTTTAACTATATCTTTATAAAGATCCTCTTTTAAAAGTTTTAAATCTAAAAGGTTTGATAACTCACTATCAATCTCTTTAGGTGAAACTACATAAATAAGTCCAGTATTTTCATTGATACCAATACTAAACTCCCTATTTTTACTCTTGAAAAATTTAATATTCCAATTTAAAGTCAGACTATTAACAAATCCAAGATGTTTTAAATAGCTCTCATAATTTTCTTTACTTTCAATAATTTTTCCCTCTGTTATAAATTCAATACTGCAATGATTTTTTTCATAGTTAAACTCTCTTTTTTGTACAATCTCTCTATAATGACTCTCATAACTATTTTTACTTAATTTTAAAAGATTTTTATAATTAAGATTAATCTGATCATTTTCATTTTGGTATATATAATCAGTAAAAGCTCTTTGTCTATCTAACTTAAAACTATTTTTATCAACTAAATTTTCAATCTCTTCTAAAGTAAATACAGACTTATAATAAAATTCTTTTTTTTCTTTTTCATTAGCTACATTTTTGATAATAACTGGGCTTTTATTACCATATCTTTTAATAAGATTTTCAATAACTGCATCACCCTTTTTTAAAGATTCCTCTATATTGTTATTATCAATATCTATCTTTTTAGTATCTAGGATGAAACATGGATAATATGACATTTGAGGAGTTACATTAATCTCTCTATTTAATGGGCAAACACTACATCCATTAGCACAAGTACATTTTTGAAACTCAACAAGTAAGTTATTTTTAAATATATACTCTCCTCTTCTGTAAGTTAAATTCTCTAAGAATATATCGTCACCTAAATCTTTAATAGCAGACTCTAAACTATAGAAGTAATTAAAAAACTTATTTAATTTATCTGTTACAAGAAGTTCTAAGAACTTAACACAGTAAGCTCCTTTTTCATTTGCAAACTCGAGAATTCTTTTTATATAATCAGGAGATGAATTTAAACCATTCAAAAGAACAAAGTTCATTTTTAATTTGATACCACTTTCTCTAATCAAATCAATATTTTTAAGAACTTTATCAAAAGAATCTATATCACCATTTTTAGGATTAACAATTTGGAAGTAACTTTCTTTATCTACACTATGCATAGAGAAATTAAATTTAAACTCTCCTTTATATATTTTTATTCTTTCTATTAAAACCTTATCTATTAAATAGCCATTAGTTACAATAGTTAAATCTGGAGTATAATTATTAGCCTCCATAAAGTTCATATATTTTATTAGATCATTTTTAGCTACAAGAGGCTCCCCTCCTGTAAAAGTTAAGTCTTGATAGTTTAAATCCCTCATTTTCAAAAGTAGTTCACACATCTCTTCAAAATTTGCTGATTCTCTACGAGCGTTCATATCCATCCCCTCTTCATGACAGAAGAAACAACGGTAATTACAATTCTCAGTTAAAGATAATCTAATAGCTTTTTTTTGAGTTAAAGATTTAGTGAAAGTAAAGCTTTTTCTGTTACCATTTTTAAGTAAATATGTTGAATCTAAAAGGAAATTAAAGGCATCTCTATATCTTTTCAAAACCTCAATTTCAATCTCTTCATAATCTAAATCTCTTAATTTTTTTTCTAAAGTAACTATTTGTAAAATTGGATTTTTTAAATCACTCTCTAAAATTACTCTCATTTTTGGAAAAACGTCAAAATAGGAGAAGTCAAAATTAACTTCTCCTACCTCAACTCTTCCCCTTCCTTCTTTTAAAATCATCTCCATTAAAAACCTCCCCCTTATTTTCAATCTCTTTTTTTATAATTTCAAGAATATCATTCCATTCGATTTCTTGAGACTCTATATCTAAACTTTGAACCAACTCTTTATCCTCATTTTCTGTGAGATTTTTCATCTTTCTCTCCTGTATTTATCTATTTAATAAACATTTTCTATATTTAGCTTTTCTTCGTATTCCTTTATTAATACGAATAACTCTTCTATTTGTGTTTATTGATAAGATTCCAAGAGAACAATCATCAAAAGTTTTTTTCTCTTTGATACAGCTATTGATAGATATTTTTATTTGTTTATTTACTTGCTTTTCAGATTTTTTATTTAAAAAATTTAAAACTTCATTTAAAATTGGATTAACACTATCTAGTCTCTTACTATAAAGGAAATTTTCACATCCATCTGTAAACAGGAAAAACCCTTTAACTGCTTTTAAAATATTTAAGTCCCCTCTGAAAAGATTTAATTTCATTGCATTTTTAGGTGAAACAAAATAAGTTGTGTTTGAATATTCTCTCTCCTCACTTTTAGAAAGAATCTCTATTTTCTCGCCTTTCTTCATACAAATCATTCCATCTCCAAGGTGTCCAATAATAAGTTTTGAGTCTTTGATTCCTAGAAACATAAGAGTTGAGCTTAATTCACTGACAGCTATATTTTTTTTAGAAGCTTCTATTTGAAGAGAATTGCAAAGCTTACTTATAATAAAATTTTTAGCTTCAGCAGCTTTAGCTTTATAAATATAATCAAAGTCTCTATTTAGTATACCACAAATTTCTGAAGTTATCACCTTAGATCCTATTTGTGAAAACTTTTTACTTCCAGCTCCATCCCCTAAGGCTATAAAACTCTTGTTTCCATAGCTTTTATAAAAAATACTATCTTGGCAAGGAGAGTTCTCAATTTCATGAGCTCTCCCTCTAACACTAACACCACAAACTTTAAAATTCATAACTCTCCCCCTATCCATTTACAATCTCATTCCAATCTTTAGTTATATTTACAGTGATATCAAAGTCGATAGTACTTTCACTAACCTTTTTAGCACTAGAAAGCAACCATTTAAAAACTTGAGGTAAATCTTCAGTTCTAACTCTTTTAGAAATTTTATTAGGAGTAAATCTTTGCAGATTATCTAAATTTCCATCTTCTCCTATGATAACAGGGTAAACACTAAGTTTTCTTTTTAATGATAACTCTATAGCCCTTCTAGTAGCGCTTTCAATACTGTCAGTAGGATCTCCATCACTTATTATAACTAACATTGGCTGATAATATTGAATTCCTCCAATTTTATACATTTCTTTTCTTTTTTCTAACATATCTATAGCTGTATTTACTGTTGCCCCTAAAGGTGTGTGACCAAAAGCATTGAATGTTGGAGTTATTTGAGATTCCATAACACTAAATTTATTAATTACAACTGGATGTGTTTCTCTTGCACAAGTATCAAATTTAAATCCAAGAACAGCCAAATCTAAAGAGTATTTTAAAATCTCATTTTTAGAGTTGTGATTAACCTCATCATAAAACTTTTTAATTTCAGAATTAAGGATATTAATTTTTTCTCCATTCATTGATGAACTTGTATCTGCAATAATTACAACTGGGATTCTTGCCATAGGGTTTTCTGCTTCTTTTTCTACTTCATTATTAAAATCAAATAAAATTTTCATAAATAATTCCTCCGTTTTGTTTTTTATCTTTACATAGTTATTATAAAATATATTAATTTACAGCATCCATTTGATGCATTCCAAGCTCCTCTTCTAAGTGGTTATAAAAAGCACCATACCAAAGACCAGTTCCACTTACTACAAGTTTGTCTAATTTAAATTTTTTAAGAATTTCTAAAAAGGCTGGTAATCCTAAAGCCTTTGTTAGTGCTGAATCTAAAACTCTATTTTTACAGTTTGATTCATCTTCAGCTTTAAGAGCAACTAAAAGCTCTCCTACAGTTTCATATTTTTCCAATAGAAAATTCATAGCATTAGAGCATGATTTTTGGATAGCCTCAGAATTCATTACAGCACAATGTTGTTTTTTATTACCTTTTTTCCCTGTTGCTGAAGTTATAGCTGTACCTACAGAAATACATTCATGAACTATAATATCTTTAACCTCTTTTTTTAGAGTATTGTTAATTTTAGACTTAACAGTCTTTAAATTCTCTTCAAAGGCAGAATATAAAGGTGTATTTAAATTACTATTAATAGTAAGAGTATTCAAAAGTATCGTACTTCCAAAGTTTAAGCTCTTCGAAGCGATAAGAGAGTTATCAAAACCTCTTAAGATAGCAATCTCAGTAGAACCCCCTCCTTGATCAATAAAAAGATAGTTTTTCTTTATAGAATCCTCTAAAACTTTAATTCCATTTGGATGTATTTTACCTGTATATTTAAAGGCATTTGTAGTTAGTTTACTTTCCTCATCTCTAGATAAAACTCTACATGACAAATTATATTCAGTTTTTAAAAATCTTAAAATCTCATCTCTATTTTTAGCTCCTCTTACTGCAGCAGTAGCAACACAGTATAGATTTTTAACATTTAACTCTCTTGCTTTTGCTAAAAATTCACGAACACTATAATCAATCGCTTTTTTTAATAATGAGATATTCATATTACGATCTTTATCTAAAAGTTTACCTATATTTGTTAAACGCCCCTCTCTAAAACCACCATTTGCTTCACCAAAATCTTCATAAGAAAAATCTTTTAATTCATTATCAAATCCTCTAACTAAAAGTTTAATAGCCTTAGTGCTAATTTCAAGAACTCCAATTTTTGTTCCATTTGTATTTAAAAGATTTTGAGCATTTCCAGTTCCATTTCTTCTATCTAAAGAAATAGGAACATTAACATTTGCTGCAGTATCCTCTGAAAAAATGCTATTTGAATAACTGTTTTCTAAAATATCCATATTGTATTTTGCTAAAACTTCTAACCATTCTTTTGGTGATACTCTATCTTTTGTCTTAAAAGTTCTAAAGAAACACTCTTTTATATATAAAGGCATCTCATTCCATGTAGAAAGCAGTTTTTTATCAAGTGGAGTATTGAAATCATAATCATTAGCTAGTGGATAAG
Organism: uncultured Cetobacterium sp.; assembly: GCF_945952365.1. GTDB lineage: Bacteria > Fusobacteriota > Fusobacteriia > Fusobacteriales > Fusobacteriaceae > Cetobacterium_A. Next base: position 17,172 of record NZ_CAMFHX010000003.1, on the reverse strand, counting down.
CAAAAGAACCATTTTTTATATTTTCAATAGCGCTACCACCATTTGTTACAGTAAATGGATGTCTACCAGGAATTAAAATTTTAAAAAGTAAAACTCCAAGTGAGAAGTATTCATTATTCAATGTTCTTGCTGTTGTTTTAAAGTTTTGTCCCATCATCTCTACTGGTGTAAATTCATCAGTTCCAACTTCACAAAGAAACTTATCTACTTGAAACGAGTCACAATCTATAAGATTTATATTTAAATTTTTATCTATAAGAATATTATTATCACTTACATCTCCGACAAGAATTCTTTTTGAATGAATATAGTTGAATGATGAAGCTATTTGAATTGCTATATTCACAAGATTAGATCTTTTAATCTCCTTTTTTCCCATTGATGTAAGAAGAAGAAAGTTTTTTAAGTTTGTTCCTTCAATATTTTTCATAGTATATCCAATAACTTTACCATTTTCTTCTACTAACTCATCTGGAGTACAGATAGTATCTAGGTTTATATTTCTTAACATTATTCTATTTAATTTTTCTTGAATTTTACTATCGCTATTATGAAACTCTTTATAAACCTTTTGATTTTTTAATTTGAATATTGTTCCTTCCCCACCTGAATTGATTTCATTTTCTATTTTCAAATCATTTTTTAACATCTTTTCCTCCTGCAATCTTTATATATGTATAATAACTTATGCTTCTTACAATTTTTTATCGTTTTTTACAAAAGGGAAAATCCCTTTTGTAAAAAACTTAATAGTTATATTTTTCTATATCTAATTCATTTTGTTCAACACTTCTACTCAACCAAGTAAAGAATTTTTTAAAATCAGTTCCTTCAACTCTAAGAGGATTTATACTCGGATTCAACTCTTTAAGCACTTCAATATTTGCATCATTTCCAATAGCCACAGGGAATAAAGTTACCTTTCTTTTGTTTTGTAAATCTATAAAAATACTCTTCGCAGTTTCAATATCGTCAGTTGGTTCACCATCTGTCATTAAAATAACCCAAGGTTGATAATAGTTTATTCCATAATCTTTATATACTAACTTTCTACTTTCAATTTGTTGATAAGCTAGTTCTAAGGCACTTCCCATAGGTGTTCCACCACTAGCCACAAAATTACTTTTAGTTCCACCATTCCATTGTTCAAAATCCAAGAAAAGCTCAGGATTTTCACCACCAAATGTAATAACAGATAAATCTAAAGCAGCTGAAGCTATTTCATCTTCCAAAATATTATTTAAAAAAACCTCAAAACCTGAATTTAGTTGATTTATACAAGAGACACCAGTTTTATCAATAGTCCCCATAGAGCCACTAACATCTAGTAAAAAAATAACTGGAATCTTTGTCCCTGAAAAATAGTCTAAACTTTGAAAATTAAATTTCATAAAACTCACCTCACACGTTTTCTTGTTATGCTATAAGTTTATCAGAGCCGTCTTACAACTTTTTTGCTATTTTTACAATTAATATTTAAATACTTGAAATAATAAAGTATCAAAAGTAATAAAGATAGGAATGGCTTTTAGTGGCTGAGAGTAAAATTGATTAAACTTAAGAGAGGCTAGATTACCTAGCCTCTTCTAAATCCTATTAAAGTAAAACTCTTAAATCTAATAGAACTTTACTCTGCTCTTCACTCAATCTTTCTCCTTTTATAACAGCTCTACAAACATCAGAAATCTTAACTATACTTGCAGTTCTATCAGTTATTTTTTCCAACTCATTTAATACAAAATCCCCAGTTTCTTTAGAAACTCTATCTCTTGATTCTCTTCTGTCGCATATTTCAGTAAGGGCATAAATTGCACTTCTTAAAATCTCTTTTCCTTTTATTTTAGTTAATTTTTCTGCTATTTTCCTAGCTTGATTTTCTAATAGATCTATTGAAATTATATGCTTTCTCTCTCTACTTCCAAATTTTCCTAGTGCCCAATAACTAGCATCACTCGGTGATGTATCTACAATATTTTTAATAACATCTAAACTTTTTAAATCCTTACAAACACTTCCAGCAGTCATAATCAAAGAGTGTTCAATCCCTTTAAGTAATGGATTACCTATATATTCAACTATAATAGCCTCATCCTCAAGAATAGCGTCAATCTTTCTTAATCCCTCTACAGAAAATCTAAAATATCCTGACATAGCCTTTGATAATTTATCTGGTGACATTAACATAACTTCCATTATATCTATATTCTTTTGGAATATCTCTTGAATATTTTCTCTCTCCTCAGAATATATCTTTCCAAACTCTCCAAGTAATAGAGTTCCTCTATCTTTAGCAAAATGAGTCAAAGTTTTATATCTTTTAATTAACTCTTGTAAAAAGTGCTTTCCATTTATTCCATTTAATACATCTTTTTCAATCTTTTTAATTCTTTGAATAATACTAGTTTTTTGAGAATCAACTCTTAACTTATCATATTTTGAACAAAGAGAGATAAAATCTTTAAAAGTTCTTTCTATCTCAATAAACTCTCCTGTTGGTACAAATTTTTCAGGTATAAACTTTTCCTTTACAGGTTCATTTACTATAGGTATTTCTTTTTCTACATTACCATCTGCCGATACTTTAACAGTAAACTCTTGCTTCTTTCTTCCTGCAAAACCAACTATCTCCATAATTCCCATCTCATCCACTTTAATCTCCATAGACACACTATCTCCACGATTTAAAGCCTCTTTAAAATATACCCTTCTCTCTGCTATCTTTCTATTTGGTGACTCTATATCTTCACGTCTTCCTAAATAAAATGGTAAATCTATAAAACTAACACTATTTTGTGGTATTACAAAGTCTGATATTGTTTTCCTTGTTGGTAAAACCGTTCCTGCAGTTATAAGATGGTAAACTATGCCTCCATTTCTTTGAAGACCTATAGTATCATTTTGAATCTTTTCAAAAACTTCACCATTCTTTATTCTATAATTATATACTGAAGCTCCTCTTGCTACCGACTTATCCTGATCTAAAACCGAGCTTACTTTTATACCAAAGAATTTTTCAACTCTCTCTTGAATCAAATGGAACTTTGTCATACCACCATTTAAAATAACTGCATCAATCTCTATTTTTTGATTACTTTTTTCCTCTGCTTTTTTTAGTGAATCTAAAATAGGATATATTATATTCTCTGTATTTTTTATCTCATCTAGTATAGCTAAACTTTCCATTGTTAAATTTTGAGCTAAAAGTTCTCCTACAATCTCTTTATATTCTTTTAAACTCATAGAATACGAAAAGTTATATCCACCATAAATAGATGTTTTATATATCTCACTCACTATATTTTCTAAATTTTCATCTCCAAATCCAAAAAGTTTTTCATTTTCAATCTGTTCATTTAAATCTAACTTAATCTCCTCAGCAAACTCTTGGAAACTATCTTTTAAATAGTTATTTTCATAGTCATCTAATTTTTTAATACTATTTTTTTCAACAAATTTATTCATTAAATAGTTTCCTACTATCTTATCAAAATCTACTCCACCAACTTCAGTATAACGAGAAACTCCCAAATCTTTAATATCTATATCACCTTTATTATTATAAACAAGATTATGAATTGAGACATCTAAAGTTCCTCCACCTAGATCAAATACGACTATATTTTTAGGCTTTTTAAAATCTATTGTAGCTGGAATCTCATTTTTATTTTGTAAATTTACATAGTCATAAAGTGCTGCTCTTGGTTCACTTAAAAGTATATTTTTATAACTCCCATCCCTCTCTTTAACATTAAATCCTGCTATTTCCGCTGCTTTTAATGTAGCACTTCTTTTATCTGTGTCAAAAGAAGCTGGAACTGTTATAACAACATCTTTTGGATACTCTCCAAACTGTTTCTCAACAGCTTTTCCAATATATTTTAAAATCATTGCAGATACTTCAATTGGAGATATCTCTTTGTCACCTATATTGAATGTTTTATCACTTCCCATAAAACTCTTTGCATTTTTGATAACTCTATCTGGTTGTCTACTTAACATAGATTTGGCTTTTCTACCTATTATTGGCCTAGATTTCTCATCAAAGAATACATAAGATGGTAGCAATTGTGATTTTACTATTCCAGTTATATCAGGCATATCTATATTTAATACTTCAGTTACAATCTCCCCCTTATGATTTTCTGTACTCCAACTTACTAAACTATTTGTTGTTCCTAAATCTATTCCTAAATGATGTTCTCTTATAAAACTCATTATAAAGCCTCCTTTTTTATCTCTTTATAAACAATCGGACTAATTTGAACTCTTCCATATCTCCAACCCAATCTTTCAAAATTTACCTCTTTTTTTTCTAACTCCTCAAAAGGTTCTCCAATATACTCTCCATCTTGAATATCTTTTAAAGTTACCTCAAAGTTGTCACCATATTTTTTTATAGGATTTAAACCTACACTTCTAAAAAATTTAAAAAGATTTTTTAAAAGAAACATCTCTTTCTCTTTAGTTTCATCACTTTCTAACTCTTTTACTAAAAATGCTAATCTATCAAGTAAATAATCAGTTTTTCTACTATTTAAATCTTTAAAGAGATTTATTAACTCTTTAGCTTCTGAGCTTTCTTCTAACTCTTGAGCGGTTTCTTTCAATCTTTGCATATCCTGGAACTTAAATAGATCTTCAACTATTTTTTTACAACTTTTTACATTTAAATTTTCTAATATTTTATTTAAAGAATCCTTTAACTCTGGTTTTATTTTTGCAATTTGAATTAAAAAAGCTTTATAAGATACATAATATATTCTTTTTTCTTTTAGTAAATCAGCCAAAATAATCTCTTTATCATTTAAACTCTCTATAAATTTCTGAACTAAATTAGCTGTTTCATTTTTGATCTCCTCTCTACATCTAGGAGTATCCATTTTAAAAATACGTGCAAACTTTAAAACATCTATCTTTAAAATATCCTCACCGAATATATTAAATAACTCTCTTTCCTTTATTCTATTTGGTGATTTCTCAAAATTTTCCAAACTCTTTTCTATAAACGCATTATCTATTTGATTTCCATAAATAAGTTTTGGTTCAAGCACTTTTATATTCTGTGCTACATTTTCTAAATATTTTTTCATTTCAAACTCTCCTTTGCTTCTTTATAAAATTATTATATGAAATAGGTCTTACAATTTTTTCCCAATATTTACAAATTTAGCTCTTCTCCATCTTTTGGAAAGTAAAATTTTATATTTTTTCCAAAAATTTTAACCAATCTCTTTTCTAACTCTCTTTCCTCATCCTCTTTTAAATTTCTGTGAAGAAATACAACTTTTTTAGGTTTTAATCTATCTATAAGTTGAAAAATTTCATTTTCATCTCCATGAGCTGAGAAACTAAATCTATTTATATTTGCTTTAAAATTAAATTTTTTTTGATATAATAGTTTAAATCCAGGTGTTTTCTTGTCCTGATAACCCACAAAAGTTACACTGTTGTTCTCATTTTTCAAAACTTTCTGAGCGTATAGATAAGACTTTGAGTTTTGGAGTAGCATTCCAGAGCTACAAACAATAATTTTAGGTGAATTATCCATAGTTTCATAAAATCTTTTTGAAGCAATTTTTACATCTTCATCCAATACATTTATTCCAAGTTGATTGTATAGTTGACTTATTTCGATAGATAAACCATCAACATATATAGGAACTCTTTTCAACAATTGACTTTTCATGGCATTTTTTAATAAACAAACCACTTCTTGAGTTCTTCCAAGTGCAAAAGCTGGAATAAGTAAAACTCCATTAGCTACCACCTTATTTGCATATCTTATAAATCCAAGTCTTTCATTTATGTAACTATTCATATTTTTAGTTAAATTTGTTCCTTCACAAAGTAAAATATCTGGAGACTGAATTGATGCTAAAGGTATTTTTTTAGCTGTAATCATATTTTTTAAAGAAAAATCTCCTGTATATAGAACTCTTTCATCTTTAGTTATAATCTCTGTCATCTTAGAACCGAGTATATGCCCAGAGTCATAAAAATTTATCTGATAATCTTTTTCTATAACCCCTTCAGTTGAATTTATTAAAGAGAAGATACTTTCAATTTCATCTTTTTTAAAAATCTCTATATACTCATCGCTCTCCTTGGGTGCTGAAAGTAATAAAGTTTTTCCCAGAATTTTTGTTGCATTTGATGTTAGAATAGGAACTTTTTTTCCCTCTTTTAGCATATATGGTAAAGAACCTATGTGATCTAAATGTGCATGGGATATAATTACACCATCTAAATCCCCCATAGAGGTTAAAAGTTTTTTTCTATACAAATTTTCATATTTAGGATAAGATCCAGGTAAATTAGGATCTAAGCCCATATCCAAAAGAAACTTTCTATCTCCCATTTTTATAAAATAGCTACTGCCACCAATTTTATTGCTACCACTGATACCATAAAAATACATAAGTCATCACTTCCTTTTAAATTTTAAATCTGCCCCATTCTACACTTACCCTCTTACACTTTTTTCCAAAACTTTACAAAAAATAAAAAATTGCCAAGAACCTAAGTTCATTGACAATCTTAATTTCAAAGTTATTCTTATAAATAATCTGTATTTTCATAATAGAACCATTCATCGTCCATATCATCGTGTGGATTAAATTCTATATCTATTATTCTATTAAGTCTAGCCTCTTCTATTTCTCTATCTCTTTTTTCCATTTCTCTTATTTCAAAATCAATCTCTTCCTCTGTTAACTCTACACCATAAAAACGCGAAGAACTCAATATACAAAATTTTAAAATATCATCCATTTCTTTATTTTTAGAAAGAGGCATTTCTTTTATTTGTTTTATTTTATCAAAAAAATATTCATAACAATCTTTTGTATCAGGCAACCAAATACTAATATCATCTATAGTAATTGAAGTATTATTCAAAATCAATTCATTTATTAATTTATAAGTTATTCTGTATTCTTTTTCATGATTTATCCTATATTTTATAGCCTCTTGTTCTATCCCATTTTTTAAATATTTATAAAAAATTATATTTTTTGATTCGAAATTAAACTTTTTCATTTTTTTAATTCTCCCTTGTTTCTTATTTACTAAATTATAGTATCAATTACTTCTTTTTCATTTCTATATATTTCTATATATTTCTATAGTATTCTTGCATATTTATCCTTATCTAATTTTCCAATAAATTTAAAGAAATTATCAACTCCCATAATATATATTGTTTCTGCTGTAGAATTTGAACTTCTAAAGTTGTCATAAATGTCCGCATTTATACTAACTAAAATTTCATTCTCTCCTAATAATTCGCCATGAATTCTATGAGTTATTAATAAGTTTCCTTTTTTTATCTCTCCTATTACTAAAACTTCCATTTCAATCCTCCATATTTATTTTTTTATCTGTCAAGTACCTTTGTTATACCGTAAACTCCTGCACCAATAGCTCCAAAGGTCACAGCTTTTGTTATTATCGCTCCTGCTGCCATTCCTCCTCCTACAACGCCTCCTATAGTAGCCAATCCTGAAGATATCGCTGCTGCTCCTGTTGTTCCTGAAGCTCCAAATAATCCTGCCAATGCTGCTCCTGTTGTTCCTGAAGTAACCGACATTATTGTAGCAGCTGAACTTCCAACTACCTTTGCAGCTGCTAAACTTCCCCCTACTAAACTTATTCCTGGTATTATTAAAGATTTTTTCATTTTTTTCTCCTCGTATATTTTGTATTTTTAGTTTATCTTTTGAAGTTGTTTTTTTAATTTTTCAATCTCTCTATTCTTTTTTACATTTAAAATATTTAAAAGTATTATATTTAAAAGGCTATATATTACAGCTAATATATATGTTGCATGTCCTGAATACCCTGGTTCAAATATATATTCAATCGGTGTTCCTCTTATCTCTAAATCCCATTTATAAAATGGATAAAAACAAAAAGTTAACATTATAATTTGAAAAATAATTATTAGTACCCCTACTTTAAATTCATCGAAAAATTTATCTAATAGTTTTAATTTTATTTTCATCTTTATCTCCTTTCTTAACTACAAATTAATAATACCATCTATCTCTTACAATTTTTTTATAATTTTTACAAATTTTGCTCAAATTAATAAAAATATGATATAATATCTATATATAGAAATAATTGCTCCTAGAAAGAGAACACCTTTAAATTGATTAATATTCTCTCTAATAGAGCTCTACAAAAACTTAAAATTACAAAAAAGTTAAAATAAAAGGAAAAAACAACTCTTTTTTTAGCTAAAAATACCCTATTTTAACTTTACAATTTATATGCTATAATACTCTTGTAGAGAAGATTTAGAGTTAAATTGCGGGTTAAACACTATATCCATATAAAATAAGGATTGTGACATATCGAGATAGCGAAATACTTTGCAGAATTTCTTGTAAGTTAAACACTATATCCATATAAAATAAGGATTGTGACTCAAGTTCGCCAACTGATAAGAAACAACTTAACTCATCAAGTTAAACACTATATCCATATAAAATAAGGATTGTGACGTTTACTGAAATCTTATCAACTAATCTAACAAGGTCTTTTGTTAAACACTATATCCATATAAAATAAGGATTGTGACACCAATTCCTCCAAGTACTAGTCCTGCGCCTGCAGGTTAAACACTATATCCATATAAAATAAGGATTGTGACTTGTTTGTTTGTAGTTACTTCTGGAGCAGGAACAATGTTAAACACTATATCCATATAAAATAAGGATTGTGACAATTTGAAATTACGATAAGTAACTACCGCAACTCCAAAGTTAAACACTATATCCATATAAAATAAGGATTGTGACTTCAGAGAGAACTTCTTTAGAGAATTACCCTTACCTTGTTAAACACTATATCCATATAAAATAAGGATTGGAGATGACTAAAAAAGAACTCCTGAAAATTCAAGAGTTCTAAATCGATTTAAGCATTCATATTTTTTAAGAAATTTTCTATTTTTATTATATTTTGATTACTAAATTTATCTTTACAATAAATATAAGTTTCTTCTGAAGCCCTTGTCAATGCGACATAGGCTATTTTTTTATTCCTAATTTTTTCAAATTCTATGAGGATACAAATTTTAGCCTCTAAACCTTTTGCTGAATAGTATGTAGTTACAACTCCATGAGTTTCTGAAAAATCTTTTGAAAAAGTTAAAAATGAAGTTAAATTACTTGGTAATAATCGATAAAAATCCTCTTTACTTTTATTTGTAGGAACTAAGATCATTAGATCTTCAGGATTAATTTTTTCTTTAATTAACAAAAAAGTTAATATATCAAAAATCTCTGTATATCCACGCTCTATAAAATAAACTTCACTATTGTGATTTGTCTGAAGTTTTATATTTTCTAACTCAGAAAATTTACTAATCGGCTCTCCATTATCATCATCTAGAATTAGATTAGAAGCTAGTAGCATCTGTTTTTTTCCTGTTCTATAAGAAAAGTTAAGGGAAAGTTTTTTATCAATGGGTGATAGTTCTAATGAACTAAAACAGATCTCTTGATTATTATAAATAGCCTGTAAAGGATCACCTACAAGGAGTAGATTTTTTTGATTTTGATTATCAATCACTTTTAAAGAGTTAATACAAACTTTAATCCACTCCTCTTCAAAGTCTTGATATTCATCAATTAATATAGCGTCATAAGCTGGAACTGCTTTTGAAAGAGCTAATTTAGGTAGCTCACTTTTCCAAAATTGACTATTATTAAAATTTTCAGCGTTTACTCCAGCAATATCTAAGGCTAAAGTATGAAACGTATCTACCGTTAAATTATTTAAACTTATGCCTTCAAACTCTAAGATTGGTTTAATATCATTTATTTTACTCTCAATTCTAGACTTTAAAGTTCGGTTATATGTTAAAATTTTTATTTTCCAATTAGGACGAGCTTTCGCCAAATGAATAGCTCTAGACATTAATACTACTGTTTTACCACTTCCAGGAACACCTGTAATCAGTTGAAATCCATTCTCTAAATTTTTGGCTAATCTTTCTTGATTAGTATCTAAAACTTTTATTGTTTCATCTACTAAATCTTCATTTAAAAACTCATCCTTTTTTTCGATATCTGTAATAAGAATTTCTGGATAAATACAACCTCTTATACAATTTACTACTTTATCACTCAATGTTTCTTTCGTTGAAGATAAAAAATAATTTAAATCAAGCATTCCTAGATTTTCTTTGGCTATGTATTCTTTATATGTATCACTGAATTTATATTTAAAATTTTTAATATGATTTGACTTCATTTCAGTAAAAACAACAAAAGTTCTAAAATTAAATTTAAGTTCTCCACTATCATTTAAAAGAAAGTCTTGGTTTTCAAAAAGCCCTTTAAAATAATTGTAATTTTGTTTAACTTGAAAAAATGGATTTTTAACACCTTTTTTTCGAACTTCACCTACTACAGAGTTCATATATTCAATCTCTTCCTGTTTCCAATCTATAACTTTAAATATGAAAACTCCTCTCAAAAAATCAATCAATAAAAAATCTAAGTTAAAATCTCTAATTTGAGGTTTTACATAAAGTATAGCATTCTCATTTTCATAGAAATTTTTAATTTTATTTTGAAATTCCAATTGAAAAACTTCAAGTTTTATATCTTTATCATTGATAATTTCTAGTGACATCTTAGCTCCTTTCAAAGAATAATTGCACTCATATCTAAAATATTTTGAACCTGTCTTTTGTCTATAAATATAGAATTTCTATATTCCCTTTGACAAATAGGAAATATATATACTGAATCACTTGTTGTGTTTATGATATTTAAAACTTTCGATTCAATTGTTTCAAGAACAGGTTCAGAAATATCACCTAAAAAAACGGACTTCTGAACTCTTAAACACCCTAAATTTCTTAAAAGTTTAATAAATCTATTTCTAACATTATTATCAGTAATATCATACATTATAAAAAATTTTATAAAAATTCAACCTCCTCTTTTTTTAATTCATTCAAGTCTTTATTAATTCCAAATCTTTTAAAATTTGAAAAATCTTCAAAAGATAAATTGATAAATAGTAAACTATCTTTTTTATTATTAAAAAAATTTTTACTTTCTTTTATAAGTCTTTCCCTTCCTTTTGGAGATAACTCTCCAAAAAAAACAGATTTTTGTATAGGTAACAAACCAGATTCTTTCAAAAACTTATTTAAACCAGATCTATTATTATTATTTGAAATGTCATAACTAACAATATATATCATAAATTCATAAGGGATACAGCTAAATTTCTAGCTTCTAATTTTATCAAACTTTTATGAGTATAATTTTTTTTGTTTGATAAACTCCCACTCCTTTCTAGAGTTTTATAAAATTCTTGAACTATAATACGTTTTTTTGTTGCTTCTAAAACTATAGATTTATCTTCTTTTTCTAAGAAAAAATTTTGTTGAATAGTCCCTTTTGTAAATAAAGTTACGGCTTGTTCTAAAGCTAAGAATCTAAATTGTTCTATAAAATCAAATAATAAAGATGGCTTATTATAATTATCTGTATGAAAAATTCCAATAAATGGATCTAATCCAGCAACAATAAGTGCATGTTCAACTTTTGAATATAAAATTCCATATAGATAGTTTAAAACTATATTGTATGGAGTTTTAGCTCCTTGATGCTCTCTTTGCTTAAATTTCCATTTTTCAGGCAATAAATCAGAAATGCATCTAAAATATATTTTAGAGATATTTCCTTCATATCCCATTAAGCTTTGCCTTATTTCAGAAGGTGTTCCATTTAAAGTTGATAGTTTATCCATAAGCTGATTCATTTTAGCTATATCTTCTGCGTAAGTTGTTATTTTTCTCCGAGATGAAAGCTTTTCAAGATGTTGAATTTGATTTTTCAACTTCTTAATAATCCACTCTTTTCCTAATTCACTTCCTATCTCAGTATCAAAAAATTCCAATTGTTTTTTTCTTATTTTTGCATTAGATCCAAATTTATACTGCCATACTTTCCCAATAACATTTCCTAATTTGTCGGATAAAATAATTGGAATATCATTATTTATAGCCAATTGTAAAGCATCTGATGTAACAGATATCTTATCTTCTATGATAAAGCACTCTACCTGATTAATTGAAAAAAAATGCTCACCCTTAGAGTTAATTACACAAAACGCTTCTCCTGATTTTTTTAATTTACTACCAAATTCTGTAAGATAAATATCCACACTATCACCTCCAATAAATATAGTTTTATTCTATAGTATGTATCTTACAAAAAAATGATAAAAATTACAAAAAATAAAAAAACCCACAAAATGTGGGAATTATAATCCTTGTTTTATATGGACATAGTGTTTAACGAGCATGATTTCCAACCTAGCAATGCAATTGATTTAAGTCACAATCCTTATTTTATATGGATATAGTGTTTAACGTTCAACGGGATTTACGGGCAAAGGTTAGAAGAAAGTCACAATCCTTATTTTATATGGATATAGTGTTTAACTGTGGTGTGACCTATTAGTGAGAGATAATATCTCTTTAGCGTCACAATCCTTATTTTATATGGATATAGTGTTTAACAAGAACAATGCTAAGAGATCATCTACTACTACTGGTCACAATCCTTATTTTATATGGATATAGTGTTTAACGGAGAGCAACTTCTGATATGGGTAAAATACCTGCGTCACAATCCTTATTTTATATGGATATAGTGTTTAACACTTCCATCTCTTAAAATTAAAGAGTGGATATCCGTCACAATCCTTATTTTATATGGATATAGTGTTTAACACTCATTATAATTTTGTATAAATCTTTTTTTATTTTGGTCACAATCCTTATTTTATATGGATATAGTGTTTAACACAGAACTAAATCATAAAATAAATTATTATCCTTATAGTCACAATCCTTATTTTATATGGATATAGTGTTTAACCTCCTCCTACTTTATAACTAAAAATGATATCAACGTCACAATCCTTATTTTATATGGATATAGTGTTTAACCCGTAAATTGACTCCAATTCTTCTCTACAAGAGTATTATAGCATATAAATTGTAAAGTTAAAATAGGGTATTTTTAGCTAAAAAAAGAGTTGTTTTTTCCATTTATTTTAACTTTTTTGTAATTTTAAGTTTTTGTAGTACTCTATTAGAGAGCGTATTAATTGATTTAAAAGTGTTCTCTTTGTAGGAGCAATTATTTCTATATATAGATATTATATCATATTTTTATTAGTTTGAGGAAAAATTGTAAAAATTATAAAAGAATTGTAAGAGGTAGATGATATTATTAAACTATAAGGAAAATTAATATCTAAAAGGAGAATAGATTTATGGAAACTGTATATTTAACAAATAGTAATTTCAAAAGAATATTAGAAAATTTTAGAGGATATAGCGAAAAATATAACTTCATAATAACTGAAATTGGTAACGGTTTAGATAAAAGCGTAATTTTCTCTTCTCAAGAAAAGAATCAAATACTTCTTAATAAAAATTTTATCCTCAATTACGAGGAGTTTTATAAAAAAAATGAATTAACTTTAAATAAACATATATTAAGAATCAATTTAGAAGATCCTTATAAACTATATAACTCTTCACCTGCATATCATAAAAACTTAGAGTGTAAAAATCTAAAAAATGATTATAAAAATTTTATGATAGATAGAAATATTCCTCAAGAGATACTAGATAACTATAAAGAGTGGTTAATACAAAATGAAAACTTATACTTTACAAATCATCAAACATTTGATTTAATACATTTAAAAAAATGGGGCAATAATATTGACTTTCCAATTTATAAAGAATATAAAAATTCAGGTTCTAAAGAGATTCTAATAGATAATATAGAGGAATTAAGAAATGAGATTAAAAGATTAAGTTTAACAAAGGTTGAAAAAGAAGATCTAAAAGTATTCATAGAATGTTTAAAATTTTCAAGTGTAGCTAAAATGGATAACAAAGATATAAAAAGTTCCCTAATAAAAAAATATAAAAACTTATTGATAAAAATTCACGATTTAAAAATGAAAATAATTGATTCATTACTTACAATCTATGTAAATGAAAATAATGGTTGTAATGTTGATATACTAAAAAGAACAGGATTTAAACCTTGTAGTTGCTGTCAGAAATAAGAAATAATTAGATAGAGAGAACAATCAAAAATTGTTACTCTCTTTATTTTTTTCTTTTAAAAATGTATAATAATACTATAATAAAAAATCGGAGGGGAAAATGAGCAAATTAGCAATAGTTAAATTAAATACAAATTTAAAATTTAATAATAGAGATGCTGAAAAATTAAGAGGATTTATGGGAAGAACTTTTCAAGAAAATATACTTTTTCATAACCATGTAGACACCTTTACATTTAATTATCAGTCATCAAAAATTTATTATAAAGTTTTAGATGGGATTTTATCTATAGTTGGAATAGAAGATGGTGCTGAATCGTTAATTCAAACTTATGAAAAAATTAGAGATATTGATATTAATGGAAAAAATATTTTAGTGGATAGCGAAATCACTCTTAAAAACTACACTTTATCAATAGACTCTGAGAAATCCTATAAATATAACTTCATATCTCCTTGGTTTGCTTTAAATCAAGAAAATTATAAAAAATATAAAAATGATGATTTTGATCTAAATGCTCAATTAAGAAATAATATCATTGAATTTTTTAAATTAAATAGAATATGGGCTGATAAAAAAATCGAGGTTAGCGGAGATTTTAAAGAGATGTTAATAGTTCAAAAAGATACTAAAGTTCTAGGTTTTGTTGGCGAGTTTACTACAAATGTAAAACTACCAAGTTATATCGGTCTTGGAAAAAGAAAAAGTATAGGTTATGGAACTATAAAAGAGGTGTTTTAGTGTTTTTTAGTTTTTTAGTCAAATTTAAAGTTATACATTTAAATAAAGATAACCAAAAAATTGAACGTTTTAAAGAAAAATATATCTTTAATAATTTAAAAGATATCGTGATATCAAATATTCTAACAAAAGATAAAGAATTTTCTTTGAATAAAAGTTATTTTATAAGAGTGAGTTCTTTAACACCAGAATCTAAGCAAAAAATTACTAGATACCTTATTAAAGCTCAAGTTTTTGGTGAAGAGATTGAGTTTCAAAATCAAAAAATAATATTTGAAGAGATTATCTTAAATGATAAAAAAAATATCTATACAAAAAATATAGATTTACAGAGATTCTTAACTCTAGAAATCAAAGATACTATAAGTATTAAATTTCTATCTCCTACAATTTTCAGATTTGGTGATGAATATTATTCAGAACCTAATCCTTATCTCTATCTATTAAAAATCTCAAAAAAATTTCTTCAAACTTTCCCAGATGAAAATATAAAAAAAGAGGTATTAAATATCCCAAAATATATTTTTAAAAATATAAAAATTAAATATCAAGATGTAAAAATTAAGAAATTAAATATTAAAAATCAACAATATAAAGGTTTTTTAGGAGAAGTTGAATTTGATCTTTCTTCAATTGATAATAGCTTAAAAAAATATATAAACTATCTTTTTTATTTTTCATATTTCACAGGTGTTGGAGAGTTTACAGAGTATGGAATGGGCCAAATAAATCTATAACCATTAAAAGTCACCTTATAATAATAGCGTGACTTTTACTCGTCTTTAAAATCCCTTTAAATAGATTATGTTGTAATTAAAATCATAATAATAATATTTTCTATGATGCTTATAATAGTAATAATATATCTTACCTCTAACCAAATCGTTTTTTAGTTGTTCTCTTTCAGTAATAATTCTATATTCGGCTTCTCTATAAAGAAATCTAAGTTCTTCTTTTTGAATTTCACCTTCATAGCGTAATCTTTCAAGCTGTCTTAATTTCTCATTTAAGCTCAACTCTAAAACTTCATCTTTCCACTTATTATACCCATCTATTATATTATACGAATTAATAGTTTCAGGAAAATCAATATAAACCAGTTCTTTTCCATATAAAATTGGTGCTAGTATTGTTAATAAAATTATAAACTTTTTCATATTTTCCTCCTAAAACTTGCTTAAAGCATCTCTGATAGCACTTCTTATAGAAAATTCAACTCCATTACTGCCATTTGAACTTATATCACCAAAGAAAAGTAATATATTTCGACTATTTAAAACAACTACAGCGTGACCACTTCTTGTTTTTACAACTCCAGTTGTATTATCAATTAATTTTATTTCAACAGATGATTCTATCTCATCATTTGTATCCATATAAATAAGCGGAAGAAAAATTCCACTTGTTGATGTCTGAATGTTAATTAACTTCATAGATAATGTATAATTTGCAGAAATCATATTTGGTATTAATGGGTTTGAGGTCATTGTTTTAGAAAATATATGCTCTTCCATAATATCTCCTAACTCAGCCCTTTCCACAACGTTAAATCCACTTTTATATAACTCATCCTGAATAATAACTTTTAAAAAATCCTCTCCAAAAATATTATCGAATTGCCCAGCATAACTTCCCGATGATTTAGCTGATGAAACCCAAACCGTTCTATTTTGACCAGTTTGAAGAACCTCATTTACATCCATATATTTATCTGTTTTCAAACGAGGTATTGACCTTCCACAACCATAAAAATTAAGGATTAATAAAATAAATATCCATATTTTTTTCATAAACTCACCTCTTATATCTCCTATTTTATAAAGCTTTTTCTATATTTAAACCTCTATATGTATGAATAATAAATTTTTCTTTTTTTAAGTTATTTTTAAACCCAACAATCAATCCAATCTCTTTATCTTCAGCCACAACTAAGTTATCTATCGAATCAATTTTTTCTAAAACTACCTCTTCCTCAATTTTTTTGTCAAAATATCTATGTAAGTTTAAAATATTTATTTTATCTAAATCTTTTTCTATTGCTTTTCGATAAATAATCTCATTTTTTTTAGAATTATTTTCCAAATAGCTTATATGTGGATTACACCAATCTAATTTACTTTTTCTTACTTTTATAACTCTATCACTAACTTCAATTAAAGCCCCTTCATAAAAAACTGTATTATCTTCAAATTTAACTAAAACCTTGTTATTAGATAAAATTTCTATATTCATAACTCCTCCTCATATTTTATAAGTTTCTGTTAACTTAAAATTTATTGAAACTACTCCAATCCTTTGAGGTATAA
>NZ_CAMFHX010000002.1 GCF_945952365.1 uncultured Cetobacterium sp. | reverse complement strand
TATGAAGGGAAAAGAAAAGCAGCTCACGTCATTTTTGTGAGCTGCTATTTTTTATGCTTTTTATTAAACTATTTGTCAAGAATAGGTGGAGTCATTACTTCTTTTCCCATCTCTACAGGTTCAACAATTATAACCTCTTCAACTGCAGGTTCTTCTTTAGGTTGAGAACTAGAGCATCCAATAAAAAAT
This sequence comes from uncultured Cetobacterium sp., assembly GCF_945952365.1. Lineage (GTDB taxonomy): Bacteria > Fusobacteriota > Fusobacteriia > Fusobacteriales > Fusobacteriaceae > Cetobacterium_A. Next base: position 130,097 of record NZ_CAMFHX010000002.1, on the reverse strand, counting down.
AAACTGAAAAAAATACTAGTTAAAACAATCTTTTTCATAATAGCCTCCTTATAATATTTCGAATTGCTATAATATACGAAGAAAAAACAGAATTCTTTTATTTTAATATAATTTTTCGAACGTGAGTTGTCGTGTTGATGGATTTTCTAAGTTTGAAAAAGAAACACCTAAAAGTTTTATATTGTTAGTGAGATTTAGAGACAGCAGAAGTTCATCAACCATACCTTTTAAAGTTTCTTTATCATTTGTTGGAATAAATCTTGTTTTTGAACGAGAGATTGTTTCACGATTTTTAAATCTTACTTTTAAAGATACAGTTTTAGTCAGCAGATTTTTTTTAATAAGTCTAGCGTATGACCAATCGAAAAGAGAGTCGATCTCTCTAGTTATCTCCTCTTCTGAATCTAAAGGTAATCGGAATGTATTTTCGTTTCCAATAGAGTGGATAGCTCTATTGAATTCTACCTCTCTATGATCTATTCCACGACTGTATGTATAGAGAAGTTCGCCACGAGAGGTTCCATATTTAGAGCAGAGCTCTTTTAGAGAGAAGGGATAGATATCTTTAACTAAAAATATATTGTCTTTATTTAAAAGTTTTTCAAACTGTTTACCAACTCCAGGAAGTTTTCGAACTTTTTTATCTTTGATAAATTCGATGAACTCCTCCTCTGTGTTGAAGATATATTGCCCTCCGGGTTTGTTTATATCAGAGGCTATTTTAGCTGTGAGTTTATTTAAGCCGATACCCATCGAGCAAGTAAGGCCTGTTATCTCAAAAATACGTTTTCTAAATAGCTTGGCAAAATTTTCTTTGGATGAAAACTTATCTATTATATCTGTAATATCTATAAAACCTTCGTCGAAGGCGATGAATTCGACTTTATGGGTTATTTTTAGGACTAAATTTTGGATAATACGGGACTCGTAGGCGTATTTATCTTTATTTACAGGAACGACAATGAGTTTTGGGCAGAGTTTTTTTGCATCGAGAGTATTCATAGCAGAGTGTATTCCAAATTTACGGGCTGGGTAGCTCGCAGTTGTTACCACTCCTCCAGCAACAACGATGGGTTTGTCTTTATATTTGGGGTTGTCTCTGGTCTCTATGGACGCATAAAAGGCGTCCATATCGAAGTGACATATGATTTTTTTCATGGAAGAGCCCTCCTTTTTTAAAGATGTGCTATATAAAATAAAGGTTAAAAAGAGGAGATTAATCCTCTTTTCTTTTGAGTGTTATAATGCCTGTTTTTTCATCAAATGAAATATCAAGTTCTCTTTCTTCAGATAGTTATTCTATTGACTTTTTGAGATACTGTTGTATAATTAGGTTAGTAAAGAGTTTTCGAGCAACTCATCACTAAAAGGGCAAGATTTTATTCTTGCCTTTTTTATTAATTAGATATTAAAGTATTTATTTGGTAAAACTTAAATATTCGTTTAAATTTTCTCTAATTTATTATTTTTGATAATACCTCATTTTTTAACGATTATAGTAATATTATATTATTTAATTTATCTAAATACAACCTTAGAATATTTTAACTAAAATTTTAGAATTGAAATGATAGTTAGAGGTAATCTTCATGGCTTTGATGAGAAAATGGATATAGATATGATAAAACAAGGAGTGCTAATGTCCGTTTTAGGCGTTTTAGAATTAGTGTGTTAATTATTTTGAATAAGCTATCTTAGTTTAGAGTACTTTAAAGGTACTTCTTACTAAGATAGCTTTTTTATTACTTTTATTAAAAATAATTATAGTTTAAATTTTGAAAAAGTTAAATTTTTGAAAAAATATCATAGTAAATTTCAATAAATTCTGTAATTTAATAAAGTCAAACATTTAAATTGGATTGTCACCTTTATTATTTAAATATCCTGCTAAAGCAAACAAAACTAAAACAAGAGTAGTTAGAATTTGGAGAACTGAAAAAAAGGAATCTAACCTAACATCTGTAAACGTATTGTTTCCAAAACTTCTTAATAAAATAGAAAACGGGTTTAAATTAATACTGGAGTTAGTGCCTAAAAAATCAAATGCATTATCATATGGAGAATTATAATATATAGAGAATAAATTACCTAAATTTAAGTTTATATCTTTATAACAAAGAAAAGCTGCAAAAAAATTAACAGTAGCAAAGTTAAAAATAACCTCAACATAACTTTTGGTTGCTAAAGAAATTCTTCTATTTGATTTAAGAAGAGGATTTTTTCTCTTAGAGTCAGTAATGTCTTTATAGAAAGCAAAAATTAATTCAAAAGCTCTAGAATAACATCTTGTAACTAAAAAAGCAAATAAAATATATAAAATATATTTGTTATAGATAAAAATTGTTTCTGAATTAATTAAATGTACATATATCGAAAGAATTATATAAAAAATAATGCCGCAACAAAAATTAAAATAATTCCAATATAAGATATATTTAGCTTTGAAAAAATCAGAAGATGTTTTATGAATTTCTTTCAACATACTCTTAGCTCTTGTTGCTGCAAGCAAATCAGGACTTAAAATTAACATAAGAAAAAATTTACATTTTGATTTATTTGAATTACGTGGTGATAATAAATATGTAGAAAATAAATAAATAAAAACATTTAAAGAAATAGAAAAATATAGAATTGAAATGTTTTTATAAAAATGAATAATCCAAATTGAAAAAATTGAAAAAACTGGGATTAAAAAAGCTGAATTTTTTATTCTTTTTTTACAACTACTGTAATGAAAAGTAAAAGTGAAAAAATAATAAAAAAAAATTCCTATAAGTATGTACATTGTAATGTTCCTCCTTAAAATTATTACTCATAATGATTATATATAAAAATAATAAAATAGTAAATAAAATAAAAATAATATGAAATCATCTGAGATAATGAATTTACAAAACTTTTTTAGGAGAATTAAAATGAATTACAATAAATCTAACATGGAAATTTATGAGGTGTACTTAGATTCTAATAAGGCAAGAAATTTTGAAACAATGAATATAACTTACAAGATGTATAGGAGTAGAATGATAGACTATTTAAGCTATTTAAAGGAACATGAAGGGAATAAATTATTGTTATCTGAAGCAACAATAAAAAATTGTGTGAGTATTTTAAAAAGATATATAAATAATTGTAGACATAATATTTTTGGATAATACTGAAAAAATATTAAGAGAATGCTTAGATTATAGAGAGAACAAGAACATAGCTTCTGATTGGTTATTCATAACAAAGAGTAAAGAAAGCTATGTACAAATGCAGCAAAGTACTATAAGAGAGCTAATAGGGTATGATAAATTTATTAAGTAATTTTTCAGATATAAATTTTGCTGCAGAATATGCACCTCACAAAGATACTAAAGTTACAAAGGATCACGCTCGTACTGGAGCAGAAAATAGAAGTAAAATACTTAAAATTAGAAGAGAAAAAGGTTTATGAGATAAAAAATACCCCCGTAGGGAGAGGTTTGAGGTTATCTTCTGTTTAACCATAACATTAAGATTAGAGAGATTCCTATAAAGAATACTCCACCATTAATGTTAATGGCTTCAATATTGATAATCATGCAAAACCTCCAAGTTGTGTGAAATTTTCTACCTTGTTCAAGGGCAGAAAAAAAGCTTTCACGAAAGTGAAAGCTTAAATTCTGAACATGAGCCGAAGCTCGAAATTTACACAACTTGGTAACCCTACGAGGGTTAGTAATAGTAGTATACTTGAAACTTTTTAAAAAGTCAAATTTTTGAAAAAAATAGTAAAATAAATTTCAATAAATTATCGAATTTAGTTAAAACTTTGAGATTGATACACCTTATAAAGCTAGTAAATAGGTAAAAGCTATAGACAATTTATCCAGGTACTCAGTTTTAAAAAACTAGCAAAATCAAGGCTTTGTGCATCTAAAAAAAGTTAAGTTTTTGTATAAATTCGATAATTTACCCAACATAAAAAATTAGAAAAACTAAAAATAAAATTACAAAGGAGAATCAATGATTATATATATTTATGATATAAAAACATTAACAGTAGTAGCAAGACCAATTGTAAATTCATATAGAGAATTTAAAGCTGAACCAATAAGATATTATCCCGAATGGAATGTAGATTACCATATATCAACTGAGATAGAATTTCAAAATCCGATATTAGATTCTGGAGTAATAAGAGAAAAAACTAGAGAAGAGTTAATTCTACTAGATAATAAAACTGAATTGCTTCATGATGGAGAATATATTGAGAATAATAAAATCATTAGAGTAGAAGCTCCAAGTTATTTATTTAAAAAGTTATGGAATAAAGATATTAATGTCTGGGAAGAAGGAGCAACTCAGGAAGAGATTAATCTAGAAGTAAATAGACTTATAGATGAATTTACAATACTTGGAGAACAAAAAGAAAGATGGATAAAATACGGGTTTGATGTACTAGATATAGAAAATAAAATGGCAGAAAATATAATTCAAAGGAATTATCTATTAATAATAGGGGGAGAAAATTAAGATGGTCATAGTTGATGAAGCTTTAAAAATTATTAATAAATTTATCCCAGATAAGAATACTCAAAATCAAATGGAAATAAAATTAAAAAAGCTAGAAGTTGAAGATTTTAACAATAAGAGAGGTAGTAGCTTAGAAAAAGCAGTAAGCATGGTATTTCCCCTCATAGCATTTATATTTTGTGGATTTCTTATAAGTAATCTTTTAGGAATGTGGATAGGATTTATATTTAAAACAGAATCTCCAATATTTCCAATAGATGATAGGATGTATCAAATTATAATGGTTTATTTGACTGGATTCTTTGGAAATAGAAGTATTAAAAGTTGGAGGGGAGAGAAATAAAAAATATTTTTGAGAATTTACTTAATTATCTACATAATTTAATCTTTTGGCTTAGTGCAGGATTTGTAAGTGCTATAGGTGGAATAGATGGAGATATAAAAGTTTTATTTACTCTAACTATTATAGATTGTATTACAGGATTTTTAAAAGCTATTAAAGAAAGAAATGTTTTATCTAAAAAAATGTATGTAGGTTTTATCCTCAGAAAGCCAGCTATATATCTTGCTATTATGACAATGAATCAATTAGATAAATCTAGTTTTTTAAATGATATAAATATTTCACTTAGAGTTTGCATGATTACTGGTTGTATTATTATGGAGTCTATCTCTATAATGGAAAATTTGACCAAATTAGGTATAAAGTTTCCTGGTATTATAGAAAATATATTGGCAGTGAAAAAAGAAAGATTGGATAAAGATAAATGACTTTGTAAAATTAAAATAAATGTAAATAAAATTGAATATAAATAATATTTAGAAAAAAATCTTCTGAATAATAATTTCGAAGATTTTTTTTATTTATAAAAAAATGTAGAAAAAGTATACAAATAGTTGATATACTATACTTAAGAAGTAATAATACAGAAATTAGGGAGAAAAAAATGGAAAAGTTTAAACTATTATCATATGGAGAAGAAGTGGAAAGAGTTATTCAAAAAATATTAGTGAAGTATTCTCGTTTTATAGAAAAAGAGCCCAAAAATACAGAATATGATTTTTTAGTTGAATTTAACAAAAAAAAATATGCGATAGAAGTAAAAGCATCAAGAGAAAAATATTACTCAATAAAAAGATTAGATTTTACAATTAATAGAATGAAACGTATTAAATTTGATGATAATACAATAAATAGGGTAGTAGTAATATTAGCCTTAATAGACAGTGAAAATTTAACAGATAATGATGAAAAATATGGATTTTTATATAATGATATAAGAGTCTTTACAATAAGAGATATTCTATTATTTCTAGAGGAAAATAATGATGAGGAATTAAAAATAGAAGTATTATCATTGTTAGAATTTTCAGTTAATGATAAATATGAAACTAAAGATATTATATCAAATTTAAAAATTAATGAAAAGAATCCAAAACTAAAAAATTATACGAAATTATTAGAAAGTATAGAGCCTGGTAGAGAAGAGTTTTTAAAATATGAACAAACTTGTATAGAAATACTTAAGCACTTATTTTTTGAGGATTTAGCATTGTGGAAATATCAAGAAAAAACAAATGAAGATTTGTATAGATATGATATGATTTGTAAAATAAAAAGTAATACTAATAAAGAATTTTGGAATATAATTGAAGATTATTTTAAAACAAAATATATAATATTTGAATTTAAAAATTATAGTGAAAAAATTTCTCAAAAAGAAATTATAATAACAGAAAAATATTTATATAAGCAAGCTTTGAGAGGTGTAGCGATAATTATATCTAGAAAAGGATTGAATGAAAATGCTGAAAAAGTGAAGAGAGGAATCTTAAGAGAGAGTGGTAAACTAATTATAGACTTGAATGATGAAGATTTAAAAAAAATGATAAAAATATCAGAAGAGGGTGGATTAGCAACAGATTATTTAAGCGAAAAATTAGATGAGCTTTTAATTAAGTTAGATAAATAATAAAAGATAAAATTGAAAAGAGGTTGTTAAGAAAGTTGATTAATAAAATATCAGAAATAACAGATACATATTTTTTTAAATTAAATAGATTTAAATTAAAAAAAACTTCAGAAGAATTAGAAGTACCATATTATTTATTATATTTTTTAATTTATATAGAAGATAAGCGATTTTATTATCATTTTGGCATTGATTTAATTGCTATTATTAGAGCTTCTATAATGAATATAAGAAGCGGAAAGTTGCAAGGTGGAAGCACAATAATACAGCAACTTTATGATATAAAACAAGAAAAAAAAGGAAAAAAAAGAAAGAGAACTATGTTAAGAAAAATTAATCAATCTTTATTTGCTTTAAAATATTCGTTACAAAATTCTAAAAAGATGATATTAAAAGAATACTTAGAAAATGTATATTTAGGTAAAAAATATTATGGAATTCAGAATGCTGCTAATTTTTATTTTAAAAAAAATATAATAGAATTAAATAAAATAGAGTGTTTTATACTTGTAGAAAGAATAGCGTTGCCAAATAAAGTAAACATAAAGAGATTAGAAAATATTTTATCTAGAAAACCAATAAAATTTATATTAACAAAATATGAAAGAAAACAACTAACTAAAACTTATTTAATAGGAGGAGAATTATGGCTGAAGAACAACATGAAAAAGGGAGACAGTATTTAGAATATTTTAATGGGTTATTAACATTAACATTGGCTCATTTATCATATAAAAAGTTATATGATGCATATAAAAATCCCAAAAGGCTAATTTTTAAAATAAATGGAAAAGAATTTAGTTTTGACACGAAGGCAACCATACAATATAATGGAGAGCAGAGAGACGTTTGGGTTGAATCTAAGGGATATTCACAGGGAGGAGCTTTATTAGACTACTATAAAGACTTTATTAGAAGAGTATATGAGACGATAGTTAATGGTAAAACGAATGAAGATGATATTTTTATATTTGTAACGAATGTATCATTTGGAACAACAAAAAAAAATTTGTTTAAAAGAGAGTTTGTTTTAGAGTTTTTAATTACTCAATATGGGGAACCGGATTTTGAAAAAGCTATTCAGTTTGAAAAAGTATCTAAAGCCATTTTTGCAATAATTTTTACAGATTCATATATAGATTTGTTTATGGACAGAATCTCTTTTGAAAAAAATGAAAAAATATGGGATATTTGGGCAAATAGAAATGTTAAACTTCTTGATTGGGAAACATTTTGTGATATGATAAGAATTATGAATCCAACATTAGAAAATTTGGATAAAGTGAAAATAGGAGAAGAAATAAACATACCTAAAATGAATGGAGAAAAGATAGAAGATAAAAATAAAAGTCTTTGAGGAAGATATTATTATCTGAAGGAGAAGGTGTAATGGAATTGAAAGATAAAATAAATCAGATAAAAATATTAGAAAACGATATATTGAATGTTATTACATCAGATAAAGTATAGTAAAAATTATCTTGAAAATTTACTTAATGAAATAGAAATTAAATTAGCAAAATTTTTTGAGATAGATAAGGAAATTTTAATGAAAAAATCTCAAAATGGAAAATATAATATTAAATTATAATAATTTAATATTAGGTATTTTGCACTTGAAATGCACTTAAAAAAAATAAAACTCAAAATTTTTTTGATTTTTTGATATACTAAAAGCTCCATAAAGTTAGTAAAAGCAATAGTGAATTATAATTAAATAAGAAATTGCTTTTTATATGTAAAATTGAGATAGAAAGATTATGAAAAATCCTCTCTTTTTTGACATAGTAAACATATAGCTAAAAAAATTATAAAACAGATTATTGATAAGCCTTGTAGGAAAAAGAAAGTATTAAAAAACTGACTTTTTTCTAAAAACTTAAAGAAGATTAAATTCCTTATCGAAGGTGTTTGATCTTCTTTTTTTCATCTGGCAGCCTGTTTTTAAGATTCCAACGTCCTGTAATACTCATAACAAAAATAACACAGATTTAAACTAACTAAGAATTAGTTTAGTTAGTTTAGTATTTTTTTTGTTTATATTTTTTTGTTAAAAATATTTTTAGTAATATCTTTATTAGTATAGGAGTCATTTCCCAGTTGTGGGCCACCCATATCTGGGCCATCCACGTCTGGAATATCCATATCTGGAATATCCACATGTGGGATAGTCACATCTGGAATATCCGTATGTGGAGAAGTGGTAGTCAGGAAATAAGTATGTGGTGCTATCAAAGGAAGTTGCGTAATAGATTCCCGAGTTATTCTCAGGAAAAGTTTCTATTAAAAGTTTTATAGAGTCAAAACCTTTTTATTCGCCCTTTTCAGCAAATTTACATTTATTTATAATATATAAACACTCGAGTTTTATTAATTTTCAAATATTAAATCCCCCTAGTAAGAATATACAACTAAAAAATCAAAAAATCAATGTTATAATACATTTTTTTTTCTAAACTGGTCAAATTAGGTCAAAATGAAAAATACTGTATAAATAAAAAAGAAATCTAACTAGAAAAGAATTAAAAGATAGGTAATATTTTTGAGGTACAAAGCATTGTAGATAATGAAAATAAATTTAGTTACTAGGAGGTAAAATTATGAAAGCATTATTTTTAAAGGCTCTTATAGGTAGTGTGCTTATTGCAGGAATATCCTATGCAGAAGATTTTAAACCGAATGGAAGTTTAGGAGTTACTCAAACTTTTTATGGAAATTCAGGTAAATATAAAACAGAATCTTCACATCCATCAGCAGTATTAAATTATAACTTTACAAAAGCTTGGAGTTTAAGTTTACAATGGGATAGAGTTTGGAATATGTATAACTACACAAATGGTGAAAATGAGCAAGATAATAGTTTTAGTGGACCAAAAGCGACTTTGAGCAATAATCATGGAGTATTAGGAAACACAAAAATTAAATGGTCATCCTCTTTGATGGTAGAGAATGAAGCTGAATTTAATAATAGTAATCAAACATACATACTAGCTCAAACTGCTTTTGATTTCTTGGAATACATCCCTAAGGGAGAGTATATACAAGCAACGCAATTTGCATTTTCACCAATGTATGTTTATGGTTGGAGTACAAAGGGAGCGTCGGGGCATGTTAATACCGGAGTTTTAAGTTTATTAACGAATTGGCAATTACCAGCTAATTTTACATTTAAGTTTAATACGTATCTATTTAGAGAGTGGTATGAGGGTAGTTTTGAAATATCTAGTAGCAATCAAAGTTATAAAACAGCTAATTATTTTATGATTTTAGCTTGGTTAGAGTATTCGAAGGAGCTATATAAAGTTAATGAGCAAACATCATTAGTTTTTAATTTTGCAGGTGGATTTGATCCATATATATCATCTAATAGAAAAGCTGCTGGCTGGGATCCATTTATTTCAGGAAATCAGATGTATGAGTGGCTAAATCCAACAGTGAGTAGTGGAGATTATAAGAGTACCTATGCACTATTTGCCTTACCGCAATTAGAAGTAGTTTATAACTACTCTCAAGATTTATCTTTATCTGTTTTTGCACAAGTAAAATATTCGAATCAAGTTTGGGGTAATACAGAAAAAGATTGGAAGCTACAGCCACAAGGTGGGATTGGAATAACATATAATTTCTAAAAATAGTGTATAAATAAAAAACCTTCCTCTTGGGGAAAAGGAAGGTTTTTTATAAACACGGGGGAGTGTTAAAATAAAAAGATTTAAATAAATTTTGGGGGGTATTAAATTTACTTAATCATCGGTTTCAATTAATAATACCATATCCGTAAAAAAATGTCAACAATGTTTTTTTTCAGAAAAGAAATTTTTTTATCTTCTTGAAAATAGAACGCAAAAAAACTCTGTGTTTTAAAATAGAAAACACATGTTTTTATAAATAGTTCAAAAACTCTTTTCAGTATTAAATTTTGTACACAGCCTTAATTTCACTTTTAAAATTTTATTTATTCAAATTTGGATTGTTAAATTATATTTTTACAAAAAAATAAAAAACCTTCCTCTTGGGGAAAAGGAAGGTTTTTTATAAACACGGGGGAGTGTTAAAATAAAAAGATTTAAATAAATTTTGGGGGGTATTAAATTTACTTAATCATCGGTTTCAATTAATAATACCATATCCGTAAAAAAATGTCAACAATGTTTTTTTTTAGAAAAGAAATTTTTTTATTTTTTAAAAAAAGAACACCAAAAAACTAAAGTGCATTAAAAGAGAAGGTTGAAGAATAAGTCAAAAATATTTTCAAAAAAATAACCCTACCCCCATAGGGGGGGTTGACACAGAAAAAAAAGTGTGATATTATTCAAACATAAAGTAAATCTCGAGGTGATTAATATATGAAAACAGATAAGGAAAAAGCAGTATTGATGTTAAAGACATGTCGTGGACAGATTGATGCAACATTAAAGATGATAGACGATGGAAGATATTGTCTAGATGTAGTAAATCAAATTTTAGCGGCAGAGGCTTTGTTGAAAAAAGCGAATAAACTAATTTTAAAACAACATATGGAAAGTTGTGTGAAAAATGCTTTTAGCAGCACAGATGTAGATGAAAAAATTGGTGAAGTTGTGGATGTCTTAAATAAAATTATGAAGTAAAAGGAGAAAACCATGAAAGATAATACATTCAAAATAGAGGGAATGACTTGTTCAGCTTGTTCAGGTCATGTTGAAAAAGCAGTTAGAAAATTAAATGGAATAATAGAAGCAAATGTAAATTTAGCAACAGAGAAGTTAGTTGTAAAATATGATGAGAAAAAATTGAATGCTCATGAGATTATAAATGCCGTTGAAAATGCAGGGTATAAGGCTATTCCAGCAGAGGAGTTTGATTCATCTAAAAGTGAAGATACTAGAGAGAAAGATATCAAAGAACTTTGGAACAGATTTATTGTATCAGTTATATTTACAATACCGTTATTGATAATCTCAATGGGACATATGGTTGGATATTCACTTCCAGATTTTATCTCACCTGAGATGAGTCCAAAGACATTCTCTATGGCTCAACTACTTTTGACAACACCGGTTATGTTGGTTGGATATAAATTCTTTAAAGTAGGAGTTAGAACGCTATTAAAAAGAAGTCCAAATATGGATTCACTAATAGCTATTGGAACTTCGGCAGCTTATGTGTATGGTGTGTTTGCAGTTGTAAAAATATTTGGTGGAGAACCAAGATATGCTCATGAGTTATACTTCGAGTCAGCAGCAACAATTTTATTACTTATAACTCTTGGAAAATATTTAGAAGCTGTGAGTAAAGGAAAAACATCAGAAGCTATAAAAAAACTTATGGGATTAGCTCCAAAAACTGCTCGTATAGAGGTTGATGGAAGAGAGGTAGTTATACCTTTAGAAGATGTAAAGGTTGGAGATATAGTTATTGTTAAACCTGGAGATAAGATTCCAGTGGATGGAGTTGTTATTGAGGGAAGTACAGCTATCGATGAATCTATGTTAACTGGAGAGAGTATCCCTGTTGAGAAAGTTGTTGGTTCATCAATTATAGGAGCAAGTATAAATAAAAATGGTTCTATAAAGTATAAAGCAACAAAAGTTGGAAAAGATACAGCTTTAGCTCAAATTATAAAATTAGTAGAGGATGCTCAAGGATCAAAAGCTCCAATTGCAAAGTTAGCAGATATAATATCAGGTTACTTCGTACCAGTTGTAATTGTACTAGCGATTCTTTCTGGATTAGGTTGGTATCTAGCTACAAAAGATTTAGAGTTTGCACTTACAATATTTATATCAGTTTTAGTAATAGCATGTCCATGTGCTTTAGGACTTGCAACACCGACAGCTATAATGATAGGAACTGGAAAAGGTGCTGAGTATGGAGTTTTAATTAAAAGTGGAGAGGCTCTAGAGTCTGCTCACAAAGTAAAAACAGTTATATTTGATAAAACAGGAACAATTACAGAGGGGAAACCTAAGGTTACAGATATATTAGTAGAAAGTATAATCTCAAAAGATGAGCTTTTAGTTTTAGCTGCAAGTGCTGAAAAAGGGTCAGAGCATCCTTTAGGAGAAGCTATTGTAAAAGCTGCTGAGGATAAAAAGATGAATCTTAAGAAAGTAGATTCGTTTGTAGCTATCCCAGGGCATGGAATAAAAGTTGAAATAGAAGGAAAAGATATTCTTTTAGGGAATAAAAAGCTGATGATTGAAAGTGGAATATCTTTAAAAAGTTTAGAGGAGAAATCAAATAGATTGGCGAGCGAAGGAAAAACACCTATGTTTATCTCAATTGAGAAAGAGATAGCTGGTATTATAGCCGTAGCTGATACAGTTAAAGAAAATTCTAAAAAAGCTATAGAGATTCTTCATGCTATGGGAATCGAAGTTGCAATGATAACTGGAGATAATAGAAAAACAGCTGAAGCTATAGCAGCTCAAGTTGGAATAGATAGAGTATTCGCTGAAGTTTTACCAAAAGATAAAGCAGCTGAAGTAAAAAGATTGCAAGATGAGGGTAAAAAAGTTGCGATGGTTGGAGATGGAATAAATGATGCTCCAGCTCTAGCTCAAGCAGATGTTGGAATTGCGATAGGTTCTGGAACTGACGTAGCAATTGAATCAGCAGATATAGTTTTAATGAGAAGTGATTTAATGGATGTTCCTACAGCTATAAAGTTAAGTAGAGAAACTATTAAAAATATAAAGCAGAATCTATTCTGGGCATTTGGATATAATATTCTAGGAATACCTGTGGCAATGGGAGTGTTACATCTATTTGGTGGACCGCTATTAAGTCCTATGATAGCAGGTGGAGCTATGAGTATAAGTTCAGTGTCAGTTATAAGTAATGCTTTAAGATTAAAAGGATTCAAACCAGATAAAATATCAGACAAAGGGAGCGAGAAAGTTATGAAAAAGAAAGTTTTAATCAATGGAATGAGTTGCATGAGATGTGTTAAGCATGTAAAGGAAGCTTTAGAAAGTTTAAACGGAGTTGAAGCTGTAGAAGTTAGCCTTCCTGAAAACTGTGCAATAGTTTCTGGAGATGTTTCAGAAGACGCAATTGTAAATATATTAAAAGAGAATGATTACGAAGTTATAAATATTGAAAAAGTAGCATAATAAATGAAGCCATCTAGAAAATTTTTAGATGGCTTTTCTATAATTTTATGAAAAAATTATGAATGAAAATTCTATACCAATTAGCTATAAAATTTTATTGAAAAAATTTGTAATTTATGTAATAATACTATATGTTGTAAAAAGAAAAAGAGAACGGCACAAGATATTGTGTTTAGGAGGCTTATAATGATAAAGGTATTTGGTAAGGAAGATTGTAGTAAATGTGAAACTTTAAAGAGAATTTTAGATGAAAAAGGTTTAGATTATGAGTACGCTCAAGATTTAAAAACACTTATGATCGTAGCAAGTAAAGCTAGAATTATGAGTGCACCTGTTGTTGAAAGAGATGGAAAATACTACTCGATGGAAAGTTTCTTAGAGGTTCTATAGATGAGACAGGTTGTAAATAGAGCTGGAATAAGGGAAAATTTAGATATAACTAAAATTAGAGAAAAACTTCAAAGAGCTTGTGAAGGCTTAGAAGTGAATATGGTTGAGTTGGAAAGTCATATAGAGTCAATCTATCAAGAAAACATAACGACTAAGAAAATCCAAGAATCTCTTATAAATCAAGCTGTAGCTATGACCAGTTTTGATGAGAGTGATTGGACGTATGTAGCTGGAAGATTACTTATGATGGAAACAGAGAGAGAAGTTTTTCATAAAAGAGGATTCTCTTATGGGAAGTTTTTTGAGAGTATAAAAAAATTAGTAGAATTAGGAATATACGACGATAGACTGTTAAACTATTCAGAAGAGGAAGTTTTAGAGCTTCAAAAGGCTATTGATACATCAAGAGATATGATGTATGACTATGCTGGTGCGAATATGTTTGTAAACAGATATCTATTAAAATATAAAGGTGATATATTTGAATTACCTCAAGAGGTTTTCATGTGTATCGCTATGCTTTTAGCTATAAACGAGGAGAATAAGGTAGAAGTTGCAAAGAGATTTTATGAGGCATTATCTCTGAAAAAAGTATCTTTAGCGACACCTATTTTAGCAAATTTAAGACTTCCAAATGGAAATCTTTCATCATGTTTTATTACGGCAATGGATGACAATATAGAATCGATTTTCTATAATGTGGATACAGTTGCAAAAATTAGTAAAAATGGTGGAGGAGTAGGTTTAAATATATCGAGAGTTAGAGCAAAAAATTCGATGGTAAATGGGTACTATAATGCCAGTGGAGGAGTAGTTCCTTGGATAAAAATTATAAATGATACTGCTGTGGCTGTTAATCAGCAAGGAAGAAGGGCTGGAGCTGTTACAGTAGCTTTAGATTCTTGGCACTTAGATATAGAACACTTCTTAGAGCTTCAAACAGAAAATGGAGACCAAAGAGGAAAGGCTTATGATATCTATCCACAAGTTGTTTTATCAGATATGTTCATGAGAAGAGTTGAAGAGGATAGCACTTGGACTTTGGTTGATCCATATGAGATTCGTAAAAAGTATGAAGTTGAACTATGTGAAATCTACGGAGAGCAGTTTGAAGAGTTATACTTAAAAATAGAGGCTGACGATAACTTAAATCTTAAAAAAGTTATAAAAGCTAGAGAGCTATTTAAAGAGATAATGAAAGTTCAAATAGAAACAGGAATGCCATATATTTTCTTTAAAGATAGAGCAAATAAAATGAATCATAACAGTCATGTAGGGATGATAGGAAATGGAAATCTTTGTATGGAAAGTTTCTCAAATTTCTCGCCAAGTAAAAAGTTTAATGAGGAAACTGAAGGTGAAACAGGTGTTAGAACTACAAAGTTGGGAGAGGTTCACACTTGTAATCTAGTTTCTATGAATTTAGCTGAGATAGAAAGAGAGGAGTTAGAGGAGATTGTAGATATATCTGTAAGAATTTTAGATAATACAATTGATCTAACAAAGACTCCAATAAAAGAGTCGGATAAACATAACTTAGCTTATAGAACTATAGGTGTTGGAACTATGGGACTAGCTGATTACTTAGCTAGAGAGTTTATGATATATGATGAATCTTTAAATGAGATAGATGAGTTGTTTGAAGAGATTGCAATTTATAGTGTAAAATCATCTGCAAAACTTGCAAAATCTAGAGGAGTATATCCTATGTTTGAAGGTTCAATGTGGGATAAAGGTATTTTCTTTGGGAAAGAGAAAGCTGAATATTTAGAAAGTTCAAAGTTTGCTGAGAAATGGGCAGAGGTTTTCGATTTAGTAGAAACTTATGGATTACGTAATGGTGAACTTACAGCTATAGCACCAAATACATCAACATCACTACTTATGGGTTCAACAGCTTCTGTAAATCCTACGTTCTCTAGGTTCTATATAGAGAAAAATCAAAAGGGTGCTGTTCCAAGAGTTGTAAAACACTTAAAGGATAGAGCTTGGTTCTATCCAGAGTTTAAAAATGTGGACCCAAAGACTTACGTAACAATTATGAGTAGAATCGGAAAATGGATAACTCAAGGTGTTTCTATGGAGTTAATTTTTGATTTGAACAAAGATATAAGAGCAAAAGATATATATGATACCTTTATGACAGCTTGGAAAGAGGGATGTAAATCGGTTTATTATATAAGAACGATACAGAAAAATACAAATATAGTTAATGAAAAAGAGGAGTGTGAGAGCTGCAGTGGATAGAAAAAAACTTTTTAATCCTTTAGGAAACGACTCTTTATCTGAGAGAAAAATTATAAAGGGTGATAGTACAAATATATTTAATCTGAATAATGTTAAATATGGTTGGGCAAACCAACTTTATAGATCGATGATGGGTAACTTTTGGATTCCAGAAAAAATTGACTTAACTCAAGATAAAAATGACTATGAGAATCTGACTGATGAAGAAGCAGCGGCATACGATGGGATACTATCATTTTTAATATTTTTAGATAGTATTCAAACAAATAATATTCCAAATGTATCAGATTATATAACAGCTCCAGAGATAAATTTGATTCTTTCGATTCAGACTTTCCAAGAGGCTATTCACTCACAATCTTATCAATATATAATAGAGTCTATTCTTCCAAAAGAGATTAGAAACTCAATCTATGATAAATGGAGAGAGGATGAGGTTCTATTTAAAAGAAATAAATATATTGCAGAGATATATCAAAGTTTCTTAGAAAATCCGAGTGATGAAAACTTCTCAAGAGTTATTGTAGCGGATTACCTTCTAGAGGCAATATATTTCTATAACGGATTTAATTTCTTCTATCTTTTAGCAAGTAGAAATAGAATGATGGGAACATCTGATATAATTAAACTTATAAATAGAGATGAGTTATCACATATTGTTATATTTGGGCAGTTGATTAAAGAGATTAAAAATGAAAATCCAGGATTCTTCTCGGATGATATGATATATGAGATGTTCAAAAATGCTGTTGATGAAGAGATAGCTTGGACAAATCATATAATTGGAAATGGGATTTTAGGTATAACTGAAGAAACAACTGAAAAATATACGAAATGGTTAGCAAATGAGAGATTGAAAACTATTGGATTAAAACCAATATATGAAGGATTCCAAAAAAATCCGTATAGACATTTAGAAAAATTTGCAGATACAGAGGGAGAGGGAAATGTTAAAGCAAACTTCTTCGAAGGAACTGTGACGAGTTATAATATGAGTTCATCTGTAGATGGATGGGATGAATTTTAAATAGTGGTCAACAAATAAAAACGACAGAAAAAATCTGTCGTTTTTTTGTTGGAAAATTATAAATCAATTGACAAAATTAAAAATAACTATTACAATTGTAGTATAAAGTAATTTGAAAGTCAAATGTTTTTGTATTTAAAAAATTTGTAAACGGGAGAGGGAGAGATGTTTAAAACAAGATTTAAATCACATCATGATGTAAAAGATGTAATCTTATCAAAAAGTAAGAGAAAATTAAAATTACCAACTTCTTATTGGAAGTTAATGAATAAAGAACCAGAGGATTTAGATGGTGGAATTTATGTTCATGTACCATTCTGCGATAAAATTTGTTCATTTTGTAATATGAATAGAAAACAATTAGATAATGATTTAGAGGATTATACAAAATTTTTAATAAAAGAGATTAATAAATATAGAGATAAAGTTTATATTCAAAAGAAAAAGTTCTCTGTAATTTTCTTCGGTGGTGGAACTCCAACGATATTAAAGCCTCATCAGTTAGAAAAGGTTCTGTCAACTTTGAGAGAGGTATTTCCTTTAGATGAAACTTATGAGTTTACTTTTGAGACAACTTTACATAACTTAACTTGGGAAAAGTTAGAGATAATGAAAAAGTATGGAGTGAATAGACTGAGTATTGGAATTCAAACATTCTCAAATAGAGGAAGAAAGTTATTGAATAGAACTTATGAACAAGAGTTTGTAATGAATAGAGTTAAAGAGATAAAAGAGAAGTTTGGAGGATTAGTTTGCCTAGATATAATCTATAACTACTTAGATCAATCTTTAGAAGAGGTTGTTGAAGATGCGAGAATAGTTGGAGAGGTAGCACCTGATAGTGTAAGTTTCTACTCACTTATGATACACGATGGGTCATCAATTTCAAAAGATTTAAGTTCTGGAGAAAAGAGTTTTGATTACAAAACTGAAAGGGATAGAGAGTTACACGATGCATTCTTAAATAACTTATTAAGTAATGGATATGAAGTTTTAGAACATACAAAACTTACAAGAGGAACGGATTCGTATAGATATATAAGAAATGTTCATAAATTAAAAGATCTAATTCCTATAGGTGTTGGAGCAGGTGGAAGAGTTCAAAATATGGAGCTTTATCATCTAAATAAATTAGTGACATTCTACTCAGCAGATTCAGAGAAAGTTATGAAGATGAAAAGAATATCAGGATTAACTCAGTATGAGCATGTTGCCTTAGAGGATTTAAAAATCGTAGCTGGAGATAGATATTCAAAACTTTATGAAGCATTACAAAACCTAGAAAAAGAGGGTTATATTGAATTGAAAGAGAATGAGTATAAATATACACAAAAAGGGATTTTCTGGGGAAATAATATCTCATCACTATTAGTTGAAGTATATTTTGAAGGATAAAAGGGGAGAGAAATGAAAAAAACAGCATTGATATATTCATCATTAACAGGTAACACAAAAAAAGTTGGAGAAGCTATTTTTGAAGTTATAGAGGGAGAAAAAACAATTTTCTCTGTAGAAGAGGTTACACCTGAAATGATAAAAAGTTATGATAGAGTTATTTTTGGTTTCTGGGTAGATAAAGGAACGGCAGATTCTAGAATCAGAAAACTTTTAGGAAAAACTTCTGGAAAAGAGGTAGCTTTCTTTGGAACTTTAGGAGCTGAACCTGATTCAGACCATGGAAAAAAAGTTTATAGAAGAGTCACTGAGCTTTGTACTAAAAATAACACTCTTCTTGGAGGATTTTTATCTCTAGGAAAGGTTGCCGATAAATTAGTTGAAAGAATGGGGAAATTCCCAATCAATTTAATTCATCCATTAACTCCTGAAAGATTAGCAAGAATTGAAAATGCAAGTACTCATCCAAATCAGCAAGATTTTGAAAACGCACAAAAATACTTTAAAATGATTTTAGGATAGAACTATACATACATAAATAAAAAAGGTGTGAAGCTTGAATTGCTTCACACCTTTTTGTATAAAGTATTAGTTAAGTTTTTCTAAAATCTCTTCGATAGATTGCTTTCCAAAGATTACATCTTTATCATTTATAATAAGGGCAGGTACTCCCATCAAATTGAATCTCTCTTTTAGAGCTGGGAATGCGAAAATGTCAATCATCTCAGCAGTGATATTAGAATTTTCTATAGCTAATCTATGGGCTCCTGTAACTACTTCAGGACAAAGAGAACAAGATAAAGAGACTGCTATCTTTAAATTTACCTGCTTATTTACAGAGTTTATTTTTGTTTTTAAATCAGCTGAAATCTCTTGGCCAGGACCAGCTATATTATATAGTGCTAGAATAAATGAGTTTAATTCATGTCCACTAGGAAGACCAGAGAACTTAACACCTCTAAAGTTATTTTCAGAATCGATAATAGCTATAGTAGGGTAGTTTTCTAATTTTATCTTCTTCTCTAGTTCAGGATTTTCTTTTTCTTTATAGATTTTTAAAGTTATCTTATCTGATATATCAGAAATCTCTGTTAAGAATCCATCTATATTTTTTGAAAGTTCAGATTCATTTAAGATTGCTACAATTTTGATATTGCTAGTAAATCTTTCGAAGATACCTGTAAGTTGAGAGATGATACCCTCATCTAAGAACTTAGAATCTGAAATATCCTTAGATATATCAGAGGTTGTAGCTATCTCTTTTTCCTCTTTTTCAAGACCTAAAGCCTCTCTTTTCTCTTCGACAACTTTCTCTAGAACAGTTGCAGCAAGAGCACCATCAGCTACAGCAGTTACAACTTGTCTCAATTTTTTAGGTCTTATATCACCTATAGCATAAATGCCTTCAACATTTGTTTTTAAGTTTTCATCAGTTAAAATATAACCAGCAGAATCTAATTGAACATGAGATTTGAATAGATCACTTTGTGGTTTATATCCAATGAATACAAAGATTCCAAATGATTCATTATCTGTAGCGATATGTTCCCAAGTTGTATTTGTAGAGTTATCTCTAAAAATAGCTTTTCTAAGTTTTGTATCTCCAGTAGCTTCCAAGATTTCAGAGTTAAATTTCACCTCAATTTTAGGATGCTTTAAAACTTTCTCAGCGATAGATTTAGCACATGTAAATTCAGGTTCTCTAGCTACTATTGTAACTTTTTTAGCAAACTTTGTTAAAAACATAGCTTCCTCTGCTGCTGCGTATCCAGCACCAATAACAAAAACTTCAAGACCTGTGAAGAATTCTCCGTCACATGTAGCACAATAAGCTACACCTCTTCCAGTAAACTCTAACTCTCCAGGGAACCCAAGTTTTCTAGGATTAGCTCCAGTAGCGATAATTGTACTAAGAGCCTTGTATGTACCAGAAGTTGTATGAATCTCTTTTATATCATTTTTAAAATTCATATCTGTAACTTCAGCTTTTAAGAATTGTACTCCAAACCCAACAGCTTGCTCTTTCATATGAACACCTAAGTGATGACCTGAAATCTCTTTTATACCAGGATAGTTAACAACTTCTGAAGTTGTAGTTATTTGCCCACCTACTTCTCCTTTTTCAATAATAAGAACATCCATTTGAGCTCTACCAGCATAAATTCCAGCAGATAAACCAGCAGGACCTCCACCGATAATTATTAAATCATATATTTTTTCCATATTTCACCTCATAAAAGTATCGATTATATAGTGTTTAAAAATTAAAGGCACTATGCAGTGCCTTTAAAGTTATTATTAAAATTATTAGATTTTTCCAATTAAATCTAAAGATGGTTTTAAAGTTTCTGAACCAGGTTTCCATTTAGCTGGACAAACCTCTCCACCATGCTGAGCAACAAATTGAGCAGCTTGAACTTTTCTTAAAAGTTCTCCAGCATCTCTTCCTATTCCTAAATCATGGATTTCATATGCAACAATTTTTCCTTCTGGATTGATAACGAAACTACCTCTTAAAGCTAATCCTTCTTCTGGAATTAAAACTCCAAACATCTCAGAGATTTTTCTTGTAGGGTCTGCAATCATAGGATATTGTATTTTTTTTATAGTATCAGAAGTATCATGCCACGCCTTATGAACAAAGTGAGTATCTGTTGAAACAGAATAGATTTCACAGTTGATATCTTTGAAACTAGCATAATTATCTGCTAAATCTCCTAACTCAGTGGGACAAACAAAAGTAAAGTCCGCAGGATAGAAGAAGAATACTGACCATTTTCCTTTTATAGATTCATTTGTAACTTCAACAAAATTTCCGTTGTGATAAGCTTGAGCTTTGAACTCCTCGATATTTTTTCCAATTAATGACATTTGATAACCTCCTATATTTTATAATTATTATTAATTTGTAATGATTACAAATTAATAATAATCTATTTTTTGATGAATGTCAAGATTTTATTTAAAAATATTTTGATAGTTAAAGTATATTTAATTATCCATAGATTTATTACTATTAAAATATAAATTTCCTTTAAAAATAATGAAGGAATATTAATAAAATAAATTTGACTTTTATAAGAAAGAGTAATAAACTCAGTAATAGAGCAAACAATATATTTAGAGGGGGTTTACAATGTCGAATGAAAAAAAAGATAACTTGATATTTAAACTGATTTTTGGTGTTATAATCGGTTTAATTATTGGGTTATTTGCAAACGAATCTTTAATAGGAGTTGTTCAAACGATTAAATTTATTTTAGGTCAAATTATATCGTTTACAGTTCCACTGATAATTTTAGGGTTTATAGCACCAGCTATAACAAAGATGAAATCGAATGCGAGTAAAATGCTAGTGACAATGTTGATGTTAGCTTATATGTCATCAGTTGGAGCAGCACTTTTCTCAATGATTTCAGGTTACGCAATAATACCTATGTTGAATATTGTGACAGTTGTAGATGGATTGAAAGCTTTACCACCGATGCTGTTTAAACTTAATATTCCACCAGTTTTATCGGTGATGTCTGCACTTGTTTTAGCACTATTTTTAGGGCTTGCAATAGTATGGACAAACTCGAAAAAATTAGAGGCAGCTTTAGATGAGTTTAATAATGTTATTTTATCTATAGTTCATAGAATAATAATACCGATACTTCCATTTTTCATAACATCAACATTTGCTACTTTAGCTTATGAAGGAAGTATTACAAAACAGCTTCCAGTATTTTTAAAAGTTGTAGTTATAGTTCTAATAGGTCATTTTATCTGGTTGACAATTTTATATAGTATAGGTGGAGCGATATCAAAACAAAATCCATTTAAACTGTTGAAAAGTTATGGTCCAGCATATTTAACGGCTGTTGGAACAATGTCCTCAGCAGCAACACTTCCAGTAGCATTATCTTGTGCTAAAAAATCAAATACTTTAGATGACGATATAGCTAATTTTGCAATTCCTTTAGGATCGACAGTTCATCTTTGTGGTTCTGTGCTAACAGAGGTATTCTTTGTAATGACAGTTTCTCAAGTTCTTTATGGAACTCTACCTGCAATGGGAACTATGGTTTTATTTATAGTTTTACTAGGAATATTTGCAATTGGTGCTCCTGGGGTTCCTGGAGGAACAGTTATGGCTTCGTTAGGAATTATATCATCTGTTTTAGGATTTGATGACACAGGAATAGCCTTAATGTTGACAATATTTGCACTACAAGATAGTTTTGGAACTGCTTGTAACGTAGTTGGAGATGGAGCGTTAGCGCTAATTCTTAACGGTTTGTTTAGAAAAAATAAAAAATAATGAAAAAAACTCTCCTTTCTTGTAAAAGGGGAGTTTTTAATTTATAATGTTATGGTATAGAAAAAATAGGTGGAGGTGGAAAATGTACAAAAGTTATAACTTTAATGAGATTAAAGATAAAATAGAAGATTTAAAAAAGTTGGACTCATGCTTTGAGTTTGAGAAAGATTTGAAAAAAGAGGATTTACTTTTTGCTCTTGAGGTCAAAGATGAGATTATAGGTTATGCTTTTTTAACGAAAAAAAATGAAGAGTATTTTTTGAATAGAATTTTTGTAAAAAAAGATGAAAGATTTAAATCCTATGGAAAAAAATTGATTTCATTTATAGTTAATACTGAAATAAAAAAAGGAAGTTTAATCGTAGAAAATCCTATTGAAATTCAGAATTTTTTAATGAAAATAGGTTTTGAAAAAAATGAAACTGGAATCTATATTTTGAAAAATTTAGAAGAGAAAGCCTCTAGAAAAAAAGAGGGACAAAAGACTGTAATCTCTTCAATAGTTTGGAATATAATTTTGGCGGCAACTAAAATAGGGTTTGGAATAATATCTAACTCTAGAGCTTTATTAGCTGACGGTTTTAACTCTTTATCAGATGTGGTAACCTCAACTGGAATTCTACTAGGAATTCATTTTAGCAATATGCCAGAGGATGAAGATCACCCTTTTGGACATGAAAAAATAGAGAGTGTTATCGGTGTAGTTATGGGAATTTTTATGATTTTAACTGCATTTGAACTGGGAAAAGGCGGAGTTGAACTTCTATTATCTGGTGAAAAGAGAACGGTTCCTGGAAGCGTAGCGATATACTTTGCACTATTTTCATCGGTTGTAAAATATTTTATGTATAAGCAGAAGATGAGAGTTGGAGTTGAAACAGAAAATAGAGCTTTAATAGCTGATGCAAAGGATAGTAGAAATGATATTTTTTCATCGTTAGGAGTTGTTTTAGGTATTGGATTGTCAATATTTGTTAATCCTGTATTTGATTTGGTAATTAGTATCTTAGTTTCGGTATTGATTTTTAAAGAGGGAGTACATGTTATTTTAGATATTACAGATACAATTTTAGATAAACAGGACATTGAATTTATAGATGAAATTAAAAAATATATTTACGAGAACACAGATATAAAAAATGTTCATGACTTGATGATGAGAAAATCAGGAGACAAAATATTTTTAGAGTTTCATATAAGAGTACCAAAAGATATGAGTGTCTATAAAGCTCATAAAATAGCTGATGATTTAGAAAATTCAATAAAGCAGGATTTTCCATTAGTAAAAAATATAACGATACATTTAGATTGTATAATAGATTAAAAAAGGAGAAGATATGAGAGTATTACTATTTATGATTACGTTATCAACGTTGATATTTGGAAAAGATATTAGCACAAGCGAGGTTTTAAAAAATTTAAATAACCCAGAGTGGATTTTCGTTGATACTAGAGATACGAATGAGTATAATGGATGGAATCTATCAAATTTAGAAAAAAATGGACACATAAAAGGAGCGACAGATTTTTCTTATGCTTGGTTAGATGAAGAGTATTTAAATTCTAAAAATGAGGTTATATTAAAAGAAAGAGTTTCTGAAAAGGGAATTGTTAAAGGTAAAAATGTAGTTTTATACGGTGTAGATAAAACTCAAATAGGAAAAGTTGAAAATTACTTAAAGCAAAATGGTTTAGATGAAGTATATACATATAATTTAACTGAAAATAAAGATTATACTCAAATTCCTTTTGAAACGTATGAAGGGTATGAGATGTTAGTTCCACCGAGTTGGTTAAAAGAGAAATTAGAAAAGAAAGAGGTTAAAGTTTATGAAGCTTCTTGGGGAAGTATAAAGGATGCCGCAGTTTATGTAGCTAACCATATACCTGGTGCTCCACATATAAATACAGATAGTATTGAACCACCACCTGAGTGGATGATAAATACAGATGAAAATCTAATTAAATTTGCAGCAGAGATTGGAATTTCAAAAGATGACGCTATTGTTTTTTATGGTGACGATGTAATGGCTTCTTATAGATTAGCAACTATTTTTAAATATTTAGGAGTTAAGGATGTTAGAGTTTTAAATGGTGGTTTAGCAGCTTGGAAAAAAGCGGGATATAAAACGGATATGGGAGTAGTAAAAGCTACACCAATAAAAGATTTTGGATCAAAAACACCAATCAATAAAAATTTAATCGTGGATGAAACTGGAGCTAAAGAGGTATTAGAAAATAAAGATAAAACTTTAGTGGATATTAGATCATATAATGAGAGAATTGGAAAAGAGTCGGGATACTCTTATATGCATAGAAAGGGTAGAATTCCAGGGTCTGTTTGGGGAAAATCAGGAAGTAAATCAACAACTTTAGAAGACTATAGAAATATCGATAATACTATGAGAAACGGCTATGAAATTATATCTATGTGGAATGGATTAGGAATTTCAGAGGAAAAAGATTTAACTTTCTTCTGTGGATCAGGGTGGAGAGCTGCGGAAGTTCTATTCTATTCAGAAGTTATGGGTATGAAAAATAATGCTCTTTATTCAAATGGTTGGATGGGATGGAGTGCTGACCCACAAAATCCGATTGAAATAGGAGAGGAAAAGTAAAAAAAGGAGTCAAACGTAATGTTTGATTCCTTTTTTCTTTATGCACCATCATATTTTTCAAAATTATTATTTTTTAGCATTGTTTGTACCTTTTTTATATAGGCACCTTTTGTTTCTGAGTAACTCTTTAAGCCGTAAGCTATCTCTGTTGGAGATTTCCCGGCGTGAACGCTAGTTCTAAGAGATTTATAAACATTTACTCTAGAAAGAGTTAGAACAAAATCTTTAACAGAGTCTTTAATAGAGTCATACTCTTTATAAGTACGATTAGTATGTCTGAAGGCATTCATACCAAAAAGATTGTTTTTCTCTTTAAAAACATTGGATGTTCCCCAACCACTTTCAATTGCTGCTTGTGATAAGATTAGAGATGTTGGATATTTAATCATTCTTTTCTCTAATTCAGACCAGTTATAAGCAGAAACTTTATAGGCTTTAAAAATTCTATCTAATTCTTTTTTTTCCTCTACGGTGTGTGATTTTTTTTTAGATAGAGCATTTACAATAGATATATCTCTATCAATCTCCTGATTTACTACTTCAATACTTGGAAGTAGCATTGAAATAAATACTTTTTTTCTATTCGTGACACTTAATTTTTTTAGATCCAATCCATCTAAAGAGTAGACGTGGTTTTCAGTAGGTTTTTTCTCTAAATCTTTAACTGATTTAACTTCAATAGTTTTATATTTGATTTCATGTGGAATATGGAAATCAATCTCAGTAGAAAACGAGATAGATGAATAAAGGAAAAAAGTAAGTATGCAAGAAATTAATTTTTTCAACATAACCTCTCCTTTATTAAAATATTTTTTGTATAGACTAGATTATATATGAAAATATATGAAAAATCAATAAAAAATTTACAGTGAACAAAAGGTGTAGTATAATAAAAAGATATAAAAAAATTAATAAAAGTGGGAGATGAAAATGACGTTAGAACGAAAAAAATCATTATTTTCAATAACAATTCCGATTTTTTTAGAGTTGTTATTAGTCACAGTAGTGGGAAATATTGATACGATTATGCTTGGAAGGTTTAGTGATAAAGCTGTTGGAGCAGTGGGAGGGATGAGTCAGGTATTGCTGATTCAAAATACTATTCTGAGTTTTATTTGTTTGGGAACGACAATATTAATGGCTCAGTTTATAGGAGCTAAAAATCATAAATCTACAAAAGAGGTAATTGCGGTTTCTTTGATAATGAATCTTTTTATAGGGATGGTTTTAGGAGTAATATATTTTATAGGTTGGGAATGGATTCTTATAAAGATTAAACTTCCATTGGCTTTGAGAGATATGGGAATGAATTACTTCAAGCTTGTTGGAGGGCTTTGTGTATTCCAGGCTATCTCTTTAACAAACGGTGCTATTTTAAAAAGTTATGGAAATACAAAACCTATGCTATTTGTAAACATAGGGGTAAACCTTTTAAATATATTAGGAAATGGTATGTTCATATTTGGATGGATGGGAGCACCAGTTTTAGGAGTAACTGGAGTTGGAATTTCAACTGTGTTCTCTAGATTTATAGGAGCAATCGCTTCAGTTGTGGTTATGTCATATTTCTGTAGTTTCAGATTTGAAGATTTGAAAAAATTTACATTTGATAAAGTGAAGAAAATTTTATCGATAGGAATTCCAACTGCAGGTGAACATCTGACTTGGAGTTTAACTCAAGTTATAATTTTATCGATGGTAAATACTATGGGAACTACTCAGATTACAGCTAGAACATATTTAGCACTGATCTCATCATTTATTATGATATTCTCAATAGCCTTAGGTCATGGAACTGCTATCCAAGTTGGACAACTTGTAGGAGCTGGGGACAAAGAGAAAGCTTATGATCAGTGTATGAAAAGTTTAACAATGTCATTTATAGCGGCAACAATTATATCTGTGCTAGTTTACTTCTTTAGATATGGAATTATGGAGATGTTTACAAAGGATACAGAGGTTATACAGATTGCAGCTAAAGTTTTCCCGTGGATGATATATATTGAAACTGGAAGAACATTTAATATAGTAGTAATAAATGCACTTCATGCAGCAGGAGATATAAAATTCCCTATGATAATGGGATGTGTAGTTATGTTAGGGGTTGCAGCTCCACTTTCTTGGGTTCTTGGAATAAAAATGGAATGGCTATTGGTTGGTGTTTGGATAGCTAATGGAACGGATGAATGGATAAGAGGGTTTGGAATGCTTTGGCGTTGGAAAACAAAGAGATGGATGGCTAAAGGATTTGTATAAATTGAATAAGTAAACAAAAAACGGATTGAGAAATCCGTTTTTTTGTTTTTTGTTATGTTGTTTATTTCTAAAACTTAATATTAAAATGATAAGATTCCAAATTTAACAAGTGTCATAGCGATTGTATATATAATTGGGAATGTAATTATCGTTCTTAGTATGAAGAATTTAGCAACATCTAAGATAGAGAATCCCATTTTAGAGTTAACAAGAATCATACCAGTTTCACTTAAGAAGATTAACTGTGCGAATGATAAAGTTCCAACAATAAATCTAGCAACTTCACTGCTAGTATTTTCTATGAAAAGAGCAGGTAAGTACATATCAGAGAATCCAACTATCATAGCTGGAGCCATTTGAGATGCAACATCTTGTGAGAACCCAAGCATCTTTAAAATTGGCATTAAAGGCATAGATAATATATTGAAGAAACTTGTATTTTCAGCAATAACTAGTCCGATAGAACCAACACACATAATAACTGGAATAAACGTGATATAGATAACTAAAACTTTGAATAGAGAATCTACAACAATCTCTTTTTCAGATGCTTTTCCAGCAGTTGATGTAGCTAAATGTAAAGCCTGTGCAAAACTTTTAGCTCCGTTATCATCAACTTTGTTACCCTCGTAATATTCATTTTTAAACTTTTTTAATGGTAATCTAGCGATGATAAATCCAGCAACTATAGTTGAGAAAGCTATCGTTCCATAGAATACCCAGAAAATTTTAGAAAACTTTAGTAAATCTGCAACAACGGCAGCAAACGAGATACCAACAATAGAGAATGAAGTTGCAATGATAGCAGCTTCTCTTTGAGTGTAGTATCCTTTTTGATATTGTTGATCAGTAACAACAATACCGATTGTTCCATCCCCTAAGAATGAAGCAAGAGCATCGATAGCTGCATATCCAGGTACCTTAAATACTTTTTTCATAATTGGAGAGATAAGTGTTCCAATAAATTCAACAAGTCCGAAAGATGTAAGTAGTGGCATTAACATAACTCCAATAAAGAAAGTAACCATAAGCGGAGGAATCATATCTCCAGCCATTAATCCACCAGTATTCTCATTACTTAAAAATTCAGGTGCAACTCCAAGTGAGATCATAATAAACATTAAAGAACCACCAATTCTTAAAATACCACTAAACTTATCAGTCACGAAAAGGTCATTTAAGTATTGCTCTTTAAAGCTCTTTTTTGCAAATCCTAATATTGTTCCAGCTATTGTTATTGTCGAACAGAACATTATTAAGAAATTAACCCAACTTGAATAGTTATTTAGAACAAAGTTTTTTAGGTGACCCATTATAATAGATGATTCACCACCAATTGAAATAGGAGCTAAAAATGCTAGTAGTCCTATTAAAGAATAAATACCAAATTTTAGTATTGCCATGATAAAAAACCTCCAGAAATTTTTAAATTTCTGCCAAATAAAAAAACATACTTAATAAAAAGTATGCCTGAATTGAGAACTTATGTTATTAAGCGTATTACTATGGCAGCTTCGTAATACTTAATTCACAGGAACATGTCGTCATCGCCATCGGCCTTAGGCTCAAAACATATAAGTGAACTAACCTCTGTTTAAATTGTTAGTTAAGTATACATTAAAATAAATTGATTGTAAAGAAAAAAATCAAAATAAATAAAAGATAGCATCTAAAAGTAGAGTAATAGAATCATAAGTACTGAAAAGGAAGGTGATTTATGTATTCGAAAGATGATATGATTTTATGGTCAATGATTGGAGCTATGGTTGTAGACGTAGGAAGATTGGAAGTTTTAGCTTTTTCACCTGAAAGTTTATTTAAAATATTTAGAAAATCGAGCCAGTTAGGAATAAATGTTTTTAAAGAAAATTATAAAGATGTTTTAGAAATTATAGATGAGTTGAAAGATGGAGTGGAGAAAGAAAAAATAAAAAATCTTTTTGGAGATTTTAAAACTTTGAGAGATTTAAAAAGTGGTGTAGAAAAAGAGAAAAATCTTATGGAGATAAATGGAATAAAGATGAGTACATATTTTTGTTCAGATTATCCTCAAAAGTTAAGAGAGTGTAAAATACCACCTTTTGTTTTGTATTACAAAGGTAAAACTTTAGATAGTAATCTTTTAATTGATAGTATATCTATAGTGGGAACAAGAAATCCAGAGGATGATAAAATTAATCAGTTTACAGAGGAGATTGTAAAGAATCTAAAAGAGAAAGTAGAATTAAAATATAATATAAGTGGATTAGCTTTAGGGTGTGATACGATTGGTCACAAAATAACGATGAAGTATGGAGTTAGAAATATAGCTATTTTGGGTCAAGGTTTGGCAACGGAGATCTATCCAAAAGAAAATCAGAGTTTGAGTAAAGAGATTTTAGAAAATGAGGGAACACTTCTTTCTGAACTTCCACCAAGTTTAAATGTAAGAGGAATATACCTCTTAGGAAGAAATAGGTTACAAGCTTATTTGACTGAAGAACTTTTAGTTTTAGAAACAGGAAATAAGGGAGGAACGATAACCACTATTAAAACGGCTTTTTCAGAAAAAAGAAAGGTTTATATAAGGAATATAAAGAAAAATCAAACTATGTTTACTTTAAAAAATATATCTAAATTAACATTTATAAGTTGTTATTCTGATATGGAGATAATAAAAATTTTAACAGGAAAACCAGCAACATTATTTACATTTCAATTTTCATAAAGTGATGTCAAGAAAAAAGAGCGATAGATTTCTGGGTTATTTTACCTAAGAAAAAAAGTCGCTCTTTACTTTTTTTAACTGCTTGACAATGATTCTAAATATAAAGTATAATTGACATTATGTTTCATATAATTACAATTTTGGAGGGGTTTTATGAAGAGAGTTTCGGTTTTATTAGGAGCGTTAGCTCTAACAACAGTAGCATCAGCAGCACCAACAAAAATTGGAGTTACAATTTATCGTTATGATGACAATTTTATGTCAACAGTGAGACAAAGTATTGAAGAGGTTGCAAAAAAGGATAAGGATGTTGAAGTATTGATGAACGATTCACAAAATGATCAGTCAAAGCAAAATGATCAAGTGGATATTTTAATTGCAAAAGGTGTTGACGCTTTAGCAATTAATTTAGTTGATCCAGCAGCAGCATCAACAGTTATAGCAAAAGCAAAAGCAGAGGATATTCCGGTGGTATTCTATAATAAAGAACCATCAAAAGCGGATATGGAAAGTTATGATAAGGCTTATTATGTAGGAACAGATTCGAAAGAATCAGGGGTTATTCAAGGGGAAGTTATAGCAAAGCATTGGGGAATGCATCCAGAATGGGATTTAAATAAAGATGGAGTAATTCAATATGTTTTACTAAAAGGAGAGCCAGGACATCCAGATGCAGAAGCTAGAACAACATATGTGACTAGAACACTGAATGAAAAAGGTTTAAAAACACAAGAGTTACATATGGATACTGGTATGTGGGACGCAGCTATGGCAAAAGATAAAATAGAAGCTTGGTTATCAGGACCAAATGGAGATAAGATAGAGGTAGTTATAGCCAATAATGATGGAATGGCTATGGGAGCAGTTGAGGCTTTAAAAGCTAACGGTAGAGCAAAGACACCTGTGTTTGGAGTTGACGCTTTGGCAGAAGTTTTAGTTATGGTTGAAAATGGAGATATAGCTGGTACTGTATTAAATGATGGAAAAAATCAAGGTGAAGCAACATATGAGATTGCTAAAAACCTAGCTAGAAAGAAAGCTCCAACAGAGGGAACTAAGTGGGAATTAAAAGATAAAATATTAAGAGTTCCTTATGTGGGTGTGGATAAAGATAATTTAAAGGACTTTAAAAAGTAATAGGTAGGGGGAGGTTTGAGCCTCCCTTTCTTTAATCAGATTGATAAGTAAAAGAGGAGAGATTATGGAAAAATATTTACTAGAGATGATAGATGTATCAAAGTCTTTTCCAGGTGTAAAGGCTCTAGATAAAGTAAATTTAAAAATAAGACCTCATACTGTTCATGCTTTAATGGGAGAGAACGGGGCAGGAAAATCAACTTTAATGAAATGTCTATTTGGAATATATTCAAAGGATGAAGGTAAAGTATTTTTGGATGGAAAAGAGGTAAGTTTTGTTTCAGCTAAAGATGCTTTAGAAAATGGAGTTTCAATGGTTCACCAAGAATTGAATCAAGTTTTACAAAGAACTGTTATGGACAATGTTTGGTTAGGGAGATATCCATTGAAAGGGATATTTGTAGATCATAAAAAGATGTATGAAGATACAAAAGAGATATTTAAAGAGTTAGAAATTGATGTAGACCCAAGAGCTAAAGTTTCAACATTATCTGTTTCACAGATGCAGATGGTTGAGATAGCCAAAGCTTTTTCCTATAATTCTAAAGTAATAGTAATGGATGAGCCAACATCCTCTCTAACGGAAAAAGAGGTGGGACATCTTTTTAAGATTATCAAAAAATTGACTGACAGAGGTTGTGGAGTTGTGTATATCTCTCATAAAATGGAAGAGATAAAAGAGATTTGTGATGATATAACAATACTTAGAGATGGTGCATGGGTTGCTACAAAAAGTTTAGAAGGAATCACAACAGATGAGATTATAAGTATGATGGTTGGAAGATCTTTAACTCAAAGATTCCCTGAAAAAACAAATAGTCCAAAAGGAATTATTTTAGAGGTAGAGGGCTTAACAGCGAAAAACTCTCCTTCAATATCAAATGTAACATTTGATTTAAGAGAAGGTGAAATCTTAGGAATAGCTGGATTGGTTGGTTCTAGAAGAACAGATATAGTTGAAACTATTTTTGGAATTAGAGAAAAATCAGCGGGTAAAGTTAAAATTAATGGAAAAGAGATAGAGAATAAAAGTAGTTTAGAAGCGATACAAAATGGATTTGCTCTTGTTACAGAGGAAAGAAGAGCGACAGGGATATTTCCACAACTGAATATAGAGTTTAACTCTTTGATATCAAATATGAGTCATTATGAGGGAAAAAATAAACTTCTCAATGGAAATAAAATGTATGGAGACACAAAATGGGTTATCGATTCTATGAGAGTTAAGACACCTAATCAAAAAACTCCTATTGGAAATCTATCAGGTGGAAATCAGCAAAAAGTAATTATTGGAAGGTGGCTATTAACAAGTCCAGATATTTTAATGCTAGATGAACCAACAAGAGGGATAGATGTAGGAGCTAAATATGAAATCTATCAGTTGATGCTAGATTTAGCTAATAAAGGCAAGGGAATAATTATGATATCTTCAGAGATGCCAGAACTATTAGGAGTTACTGATAGAATTTTAGTTATGAGTAATGGAAGAGTTGCAGGGATAGTAGATACAAAAGATGCAACGCAAGAAAAGATTTTAAAATTAGCATCACTATATTTATAGGTTATGGGAGGAACAAAATGGAATTAAATAGCGAAGAGAGAAAAGGTGGATTTTTTAAAGGAAAAGATACCAAAAAACTTTTGTTAGATGGAGGGTTATACATTGTTCTATTGATTTTAATAGCAGGAATAATAATAAAAGAGCCAGCATTTTTAAGCTTTAGAAATATGAGAAATATTTTAACTCAATCTTCAGTTAGAACAATCCTAGCACTTGGTGTTGCAGGAATAATTGTAACTCAGGGAACAGACCTTTCGGTTGGAAGACAAGTTGGATTGTCAGCAGTTATATCAGCGACGCTATTACAAGCTGCAACGAACGTCAATAAAGTATTTCCAGCATTAGATACATTACCAATACCAGTAGTAATTTTAATTGTTTGTATAATAGGGGCCTTTGTAGGGTTTTTAAATGGATTTGTAGTTGCTTATCTAAATGTAACTCCGTTTGTTGCAACGTTGGGGTCGATGATAATAATATATGGTGCTAACTCTTTGTACTATGATTATGTTGGAGCTTCTCCGATTGCAGGATTTTCAAAAGGATTTACAAGTTTTGCACAAGGGTTCTTTATGCTTGGTGGCTTCAGATTTAACTACCTAATAATATATGCAGCGTTAGCAGTTTTATTTATTTGGATTTTATGGAATAAAACAACATTTGGAAAAAATCTATTTGCAGTAGGAGGAAATCCAGAAGCTGCAAGAGTATCAGGAGTAAATGTTAAGAAAACTTTAGTATTAGTTT
Source organism: uncultured Cetobacterium sp. (assembly GCF_945952365.1). Classification (GTDB taxonomy): domain Bacteria; phylum Fusobacteriota; class Fusobacteriia; order Fusobacteriales; family Fusobacteriaceae; genus Cetobacterium_A. The sequence continues at coordinate 96,139 of NZ_CAMFHX010000002.1, read as the reverse complement.
ATACTTTATCAGGAATTTTCTATGCTTTTGGTGGTATGCTTGAAGCGGGAAGAGTTGGAAGTGCTACAAATAACTTGGGAAATATGTATGAGATGGATGCCATAGCAGCTTGTGTTGTTGGAGGAGTTTCATTTTCTGGAGGAGTTGGAACAGTTCCTGGAGTTTTAATAGGAGTAATTATATTTACGGTTATAAATTATGGATTAACTTTTATAGGAGTAAATCCTTACTGGCAATATATAATAAAAGGGGTAATTATAGTTATGGCAGTTGCTCTAGATACATTAAAATATGTAAAGAAGAAATAGGTAAAATAAAAAAGTTCTAGAGAGTTTTCTCTAGAACTTTTTTTAATCTATATATCTGATAGTTTCTTTTGTTTCCAAGCTTCTTTTTATGTCGATAACTCTTTGGTTTTTACTTCCACGCCATTTTAAATTTAAATCTTTTTCTTCGATTTTAAATTTACCATCGACCAAGATATCACACAACTCTATAAGAGATAGAAGCTTTGGATTAGTAACAATCATCTCCCAAGTAAAGCCAGACCAAATCCAAATATCTTTTTCTGGAAAACTATTTTTAAACTTTTTGATAAAGCTTACAAGAGGGTCAATATTATCTATATATGTGGGGTCTCCACCCAATAAAGAAAGACCTTTAATACTTTTGTTATACTTTTTAAAATAGTCTAAAATTTCATTTTCAATCTCTTCTGTAAAAGGAGACCCATAATTAGGGTCCCATGTATCCGAGTTAAAGCAATCTTTACAAAAGTGAGAACAACCACTTACGAAAAGACTAACTCTAATCCCTTCTCCATTAATCATATCTGTATATTTAATACCAGAATAGTTCATAACAATCTCCCATCGTTTTACATATGTTTAACTCTGTTTATTACCTCTTTTTGTTTTCCTTTATTGAAAGGTCTGCTATCTGGTTGAGCTAGGTATCCACAAACTCTTCTGATAACATTCATCTTAGTTGAATCATGATTTCCACATTGAGGACATTCAAAACCTCTCTCAGTAGCTAAGAACTCACCGTTGAAATCACAAACATGACATTTATCAACAGGTTGGTTGATTCCCATGTAATGAATTCCTATTGATTGAGCATATTTTAATACTTGATAAACAGCTTCAAGGTTTTTCTTTAATGAGTCTGTTTCAATGTAACTTATATGTCCACCAGAAGCTAAAGTGTGTCCAGGGGCTTCTAATCTTAGTTTTTCAAAAGGATTTATATTTATTTTAGAAGAAACATGGAAAGAGTTGTCGTAATACTCTTTATCAGTAATTCCTTCAATTATTCCAAATTCTTTTAAATCTATTTGTGCAAATCTATCACAAAGAGATTCAGATGGTGTTGAATAAAGAGCAAATCCTAAATTAGTTTCCTCTTTGAACTCTTTTACTTTTTTAGATATATATTCTAATATTTTAAATGATTTTTCATAAGAGTTTTCATCTAAAGCAAAGTTTTTTCCATAAAGAAGTTCAGAAACTTCACTTAATCCAATGTACCCGATAGATACAGTAGCATATCCACCCCAGATTAAATCTTTTATAGTATCTTTAGCTTCTTTTTCAGCAAGAGCTCCAGCCATCCAAAGAATTGGTGCAATCTCAGCAGGAGTATTCTCTAGATATTTAGCTCTGAATAGGTTATTTTCTTTACACATATTTAAAACTTCATCTAGCTCTTTGTAGAAACCAGCTTCGTTCCCTTTATTTTTAATAGCTATTCTAGGTAGGTTTATAGTAGTAGCTCCTATGTTGAATCTACCAGAATACTTTTCGTTTCCATTTTCATCTTTCCATGGAGATAAGAAAGCTCTACATCCCATAGGATAAACAACAGTTCCATTTTTAACTTGCTCAGGAGTTACAAATAGGATATCTGGATAAACAGATTTTGTCATACACTCAAATGCGATTTGAGATATATCCCAGTTAGGATCCTCTTCGTTGAAGTTTAATCCTTCACATACAGCATAAACTATTTTAGGGAAGATTGCAGTTTCTTTTTTAGCTCCAAATCCTTCCATTCTTGTTTTGAATACAAACTTTTGAACAAGTTTAGCTTCCCAAGATGTTTCAGTACCTATACCAACAGTTGTAAATGGAGTTTGACCATTAACAGTAGATAAACTGTTGATTTCGTATTCTAAGCCTTGCATAGATTGTTTAACAGATTCCTCTGTCATATCTACAGCATAATCAAATGCCATTGGATATTTTTCTTTTAAAGAGTTATTGTCAAACTTGATTTCGTTTTCAGATATTATAGACTCGATAATATCTTTAGATAATCTTTCAACATATTTTAACCCTTTTGCAAAGTGTTTCTTAAAACTTTTTTCAATGTATGGAACTAAAGCTCTATCTAGGTAAGGAATAGAACATCCACCGTATGTGTTAGATGAAACAGAAGCGATAATTTGAACTATATGTCCAACAGCAACTTCAACAGAGTTTGGTTCAAGCATTTTAGCGTTTCCAATGTTACATCCATTAGCAAGCATCTGCTCAATATTTACTAACTCACAATTTGTTTCTCTGAAAAGAAGATAATCTAAATCGTGGATATGAATTCTTCCACTCTCATGAGCTTCTTTTAAATGTTTTGGTAAAATTCTATTTAAATAGTAATCTTTAGATGATATTCCAGCTAAAAGATCTCTTTGAACAGAGATAGTTTTTCCATCTTTATTGGCGTTTTCATTTAACATATCCTCGTTCGATGCGTCAATTAATTCACCAATTTTTTTATATATAACATCTTCTTTTTTTCTTAGCTCGTTTTTGATAGTACGGTACTCTTGATACGAAAGAGCAATATCTTTTTCTGAAGATCCCATAAGTTTTTTTACAACTAAATCTTGGATGTCCTCAACATGCATCTTAGGAGTATCAAGATTTTCAATTTGAGTTGCTATTTTCTCGATAAGTTCAGTATTAACTGTTTTTTCTTTTTGTGTAAAAGACATTGTAATAGCTCTTACAATTCTACTTTTATCAAAGTTCACAGTCGAACCATCTCTTTTAATAACTTCCTTCAAAAAAATCACCCCAGTTTTATTTTTATTTTCTTCAAGTATTATACACACTTTTACACGATTCTACAAATGTGTAAAAAAGTAAAAAATGGCTATAAAAATGGTTAAAAAAAAATATTTGACACCAAAATACAGAGTTACTAAAGAGAAATAAAGTTGAAAAAATAATCAAATGAAAAAAAATCGAGCAAAAAAAATTCAAATATTTTTTTCGAAAAACACAATATATATTGTTAGGTTTAAAAAAATAACACAATATCTTGTGTTTTTGTTTTTTGTTATCATTTGCTTAGAAAAAATTATGAAAAAGATTAAAAAAATGTGATATAGTATTTTTTAAATACCAAATATGAGGAGGGGTTTATGTTTGATAAGCAAGTTTACATTTCAAGAAGAGAAAGATTAAAAAAAATAGTTGGAGATGGTCTGATTATTATTGCGGGAAATTCAGAATCGCCAATGTCTTATAAAGATAATTGTTATAGTTTTATACAAGACTCTACATTTTTATATTATTTTGGATTAAATTCTCCTGATTTAATAGGAGTAATAGATATTCAGTCAGATAAAGAGTATATTTTTGGAAAAGAGTTTACAATAAATGATATTATATGGATGGGTGGACAAAAAAGTTTTAAAGATAGAAGTTTAGAAGTTGGAGTAGATAAATTTTTAGAGATAGAAACTTTAGATAAAATTTTAGATGCAGCGAAATTAGAAGGAAAGAAAATTCATTTTACAAACCAATATCGTTTGGAAAATAGTTTAAAACTTTCAAAATTATTAGGAAAAACATTGGATGAGATTGAGAATGGTTTTTCACAAAAATTAGTGGCATCGATAATTGAGATGAGAAATATAAAAGAGAGTTGTGAGATTATAGAATTGGAAAAAGCTACTAATGTTACAAGAGAGATGCACTTAACGGCAATGAAAAATGTAAAGCCAGGAATGAAAGGGTATGAACTAGTTGCCTTATTAGAATGTGAAGCTAAAAAATATAATGCAACACCATCGTTCCATACAATTTGCACAACGAACGGGCAGATACTACATAACCATTTCCATGGAAACACTTTTAAAGATGGCGATTTAGTATTACTTGATTGTGGAGCAAGATTAGACAACGGTTATTGTGGAGATATGACAACAGTTTTCCCTGTATCAGGAAAGTTTGATGAAAGACAAAAAGATTTATATTCTTTACTGATAGAGATGTTTGAAAAAGCTGAAGAGTGTACAACACCAGGAGTTACAAATAAAACTGTACATATAGAGGTATGTAAAGTTTTAGCAAAAGGGTTAGTTGAAAGAGGATTCATGAAAGGTGAAGTTGAAGAGATAGTGAAAGCAGGTGCTCATGCTTTATTCTTCCCTCACGGATTAGGACATATGATAGGTTTAGATGTACATGATATGGAGAATTTAGGAGAGAATAATGTTGGATATGATTCAGAAACATTAAGAGAAACACAGTTTGGTCTTAGATCTTTAAGAATGGGAAAAGAGCTTAAACCAGGATATGTATTGACAATTGAACCAGGGATTTATTTTATTCCAGAGTTGATTCAAAAATGGAAAAATGAGGCGTTATTCAGAGAGTATATAAATTATGAAAAAGTTGAAGAGTATATCGATTTTGGCGGAATGAGATATGAGGGAGATTTTTTAATAACAGAGGATGGAAATAAAAGATTAGGAGAGAAGATGCCTAAACATTTCTATGAAATCGAAAAAATAATTGAAAAAAGATAGAAAAATCCCCCCCTGTTAAAAGGGGGATTTTTTTACATCTCAAAAATATTTATAATTTTTAAAGTGTCTGTTTCTTTAAGTTCAAATTCGATATAAGTATAGATACCTAAATCACTTTCTTGAAGTTTGCTTTCAAAAGCAATAACACCTTCGTTAAGACAATCATTAATTTCAGATGTGCTTAAATCATTGTGAATGTTGTAGTAATTATTTTCAGTCATAAAAGTGTTTAACTCTTCAAAAGTTAAAGTTTTTCCAATTAAAGATAACTCGTTTTTTAACATAATCTCCTCCTTTTTATAGATTAGAACATAATAGCGTAATGAATACCAAATGATTCATTATTTCTATTTGAACTATCTTTGTCTACTTGTGAGAAATGGTTGTTTATTTGGTAGGTATAGCTAACAGATAGATTGTTGTTTAAGAAAAATCTAACTTGGTTTTGCCATTGTAAAGAGTCGTGAGTCTGCTTAGAAGAAGAATCATTTTTAGCTCCAAAGTCATAATCTAGCCAACCGCTGAATCCAAATTTCATTCCATTCTCAAATCTATATATAGTTCCACCGTAAGCGATGTTAAACATGTACCCGTTCCATTGGTCCTCATCTCTTCCGTAGTTTCTATCAACATATCTAGCATATAGGTTTGTTTTAAAGTAATCAAACTTCATATACTTCAGCTCAGGAATAGAGATATAGTTACCAACACCTATATAGTGTTTTCTAATTCCATCTTTGCTCCCGGTATATTCATTTCTAGTACTAGCATTATCATAGTCAAATTGATAAGCTATGAACCACTCAGAAACTGGACCAATAGAAAGGTCTTTTCCCGTTAGACCATCTATTGAAAATCTAGGTGTAAACTCAGCATAAGTATAGTTATCATCTACTCCATTTTTATCACTTAAACTAGAATCTTTAAAAACGTTTGATCTATCAATGAACCAGTATAAGTCTAAAAGATTATATCTAGTAGAACCTTGAATTTCAAACAAAGTCTCTTTTTTTGAAGGCCCCCATCCGTCTGGTAAATAGTTTGATTTTACAAGACTTCCCTCTAAAACTGTAAAGTTCCAAGGCTCATATTTAGCAAAAGTAGTAGCAGAGATAGCTATTGAACCGATAAGTAAAAATTTTTTTAACATAAAACCCTCCATAAATTAAAACGTTAGTATAAACTTTTGTATTTCACTTAATAAAAGATTAATATTTTCTTTAGTCAGTACACAAACTCTAAAAAAGTTGCTATTTAATCCATCAAAAGACTCAGCTTTTCTAATTATAATTCCTTTTTTTAAAAGAAAATTATATAGAGAAGTAGCATCATATTTTGGATTTAAAATTTCACAAAGAATAAAGTTACTTTTAGAGTCGTAAACCTTGAAATCTTTAAATGATTTAAGCCCTTCATAAAGAGTCGTAAAATTTTCTAAAAAGTTTAAGTGACACATCTTGATATAATCTGAGTCACTGAACATTGCCTCACCCATGATTGCAGCAAAAATATTTATATTCCAAAGGTTAGGAATAAGAGTCATAGTATTTAAAATATCTCCCGCTGATATAATAGCATACCCCAATCTAATTCCAGGAGTTGAGAAGAACTTAGATGTACCTCTAATAACAATAATTTTATCATATTTTTGGACTAAATTTATTGCCGAGGTTTCTGAAGACTCAGTAAATTCGATATAAGTTTCATCAATCATAATTGGTTTTTGGAAAGCTTTATATATCTCTTCAATCTCTTGAATAGAAATAAGAGTTCCTGTAGGATTATTAGGATTGCAGATAACAATCATATCAAATTCTTCTTTTGTAATTAAATTTATAATCTCATCAATATTTAGTTTGAAATTATTTTCTTTTTTATAAAAGAACTTTGTAATTGAGGCTTCAATTCTATTTAGTTCTTTTTCATATTCTGAATAAGCTGGTGATAATAATAAAGCTTTTTTTGGATTGATAACTTTTATTGTAGATGCTATCAATTCTGTTGCACCACTTCCAAGAACAATATTGTTAGCATTGCAATTGCAGTAATTAGCAATACTATTTTTAAGTTCAATATATTCTGGATCAGGATAGATACTAGCTAAATTTAGGTTATTTTTAAGTTTTTCTAATCCTTTAGGACTAAGTCCAAAAGGGTTTATATTTGAACTGAAGTCAATAATTGCATTTTGCTCAATACCAAGTACACCAGAAAGTTGATGAAGATTTGCTCCATGATTACTTTTCATAAAACCCCTCCATTATTAAAATATATAACTATTTTAACAAATATAGTTTTTTTTTGCAAAATAATGTTATAAAATATAGTAGAAACTAAAAATAAAAAGGGGAATATAAGCAATGAGAAATCCAAAAGTAGTAGTAGTAGGAGGGGGAAGTGGGTTATCTGTCGTTTTAAGAGGACTGAAACACTTTCCGATAGATGTAACAGCAATTGTATCGGTAGCTGATAGTGGTGGAAGTAGTGGAATATTAAAGAAAGAATTTAATATTCCAGCTCCAGGAGATTTAAGAAATGTAATGATAGCTTTGAGTAATGTAGAGCCATTAATAGAAGAGGTATTTCAATTTAGATTCCGAGAGGACTCTTCAATAGGAGCTCATCCTTTGGGGAATCTATTAATAACAGCGATGACAGAGATAACTGGAGATGTTCAAGTAGCTTTAAAAAAACTTAGAAGACTATTTAATATCAATGGAAAAATTTTACCTGCGACTCTTGAAAAAATAGAGTTGATTGCAGAAAAAACAAGTGGGGGATTTGTTTTTGGTGAATCAGATATACCGGTTTTGGGAGAGAAAATTAAAAGAGTATTTTATGATGGAGAGGTAAATAGCCCAAAAGAAAATATAAAGGCGATTGAAGAAGCGGATTTAATTGTTTTTTCAATAGGAAGTCTTTATACAAGTATTATTCCAAATCTTCTTTTAGAGAATATGCAGGCTGCTTTAAAAAAATCAAAAGCTCAAAAGATATATATATGTAATGTGATGGGTCAGATGGGAGAAACTGAAAATTATAGTGTGGCAGATCATATAGAATCGATAAATAGGCATGTAGGTTTTGATATGATTGATAAAGTTATAGTTAACTCTGTTCAAATACCAGATGAGATTATTGAGAGGTATAGTGAAGAGGGAAGTACACCTGTTCAGTTAGATCTGAATAGATTGAAAAAAATGAGAGTTAAAGTTATAAAAGAGCCATTAATTAAAATTGATACTGAAAAAAGAGTTAGACATTTATCACATAAATTAGCAGCGGTTGTGTACTCACAAATAGATAATTTAGAGAACTTTTATGATGAATAAAAGGTAAGTTGAAGAGGCTAAAAAAAAAGTTCAAAAAAAGTTTCCATTTTATAATAACATGTGTTATCATAACATGTGTTATTATTATTGGAGGTGAATTTTAGTGAAAATCGGAGATTTAAATATAGAAGTACCAATAATTCAAGGTGGAATGGGAATAAGAGCTTCAATGTCAAGATTGGCATCAGCAGTAGCTAATCAAGGTGGAGTTGGAGTTATATCAGGAACGGCTATTCCTGCAGATGAATTTAGAGATGAAATAAGAAAAGCAAAAGAGATGATCATAGAAAAAGGTGGAGCACTAGGAGTAAATATAATGGTGGCTGCTTCAAACTTTGCGGAAGCTGTAAAAGTATCAATAGAGGAAAAAGTTGATATGATTATATGTGGAGCTGGTTTCTCAAGAGATGTATTTGATACAGTTAAAGGAACTGGAGTTAAAATAGTTCCAATTGTTTCAAGTTTAAAGTTAGCTAAGATAGCTGAAAAATTAGGAGCAGATGCAATAGTTGTTGAAGGTGGAAACGCTGGAGGACACTTAGGTACAGATAAAGACTCTTGGGATATCGTAGAAGAGATCGTTAAAGGGGTTTCTATTCCTGTAATAGGAGCAGGTGGAGTTATAACTCCAGAAGATGCCGAGAGAATGATGGCTTTAGGTGCAGCAGGAGTTCAAATGGGAAGTAGGTTTATAGCTACTGAAGAGTGTGAGGTTAGCCAAGAGTTTAAAGATGTCTATGTAAACTCTAAAGAGGGAGATGTAGTTCAACTTATGAGTTCTGCAGGATTACCTGCAAATGCGATAGTATCACCATATGTGAATAGAGTAATTGCAGAGGAAAAGTTAACACCAAAGAGTTGTACTAGTTGCTTGAAAAAGTGTAGCAGAAAATTCTGTGTTAAAGATAGTTTGATAAAAGGTCATGAAGGAAATGCTTTAGAAGGAATTTTCTTTGCAGGAAAAGATGCGTGGAAGATAGATAGCGTGCTATCTGTAAAAGAGGTATTTGATATGTTTAAAGGAAAAGTAATTGCATAAAAGAATTTAAAAATCTAGTACATAAGTGCTAGATTTTTTTTCTTTTTGTGTTATAATCAATAGATATTAAAAAAAATAAGGGGGATTTGATAGTGAAAGTTATATTTTTTATCTTAACTTTTTTTGCTGTAATAGGTGCTTTAGATAGGTGTTTTGGAAATAAGTTGGGGTATGGTCAAAGGTTTCAGGATGGAGTAAGTGTTGCGGGACCTTTGATGCTAGCAATGTTGGGGATTTTATCTATAACTCCATTGATTTCAAAATTTTCAAAGCCTTTTGTAGAGATGCTTTACTCTATAACAGGGATAGATCCTTCAATATATATAAACTCTATTTTGGCCAGTGATATGGGCGGGTATTTTTTAGCTCAAGATTTAGCTATGAATAAAAGTTTAGCTGATTTTTCAGGGGTAATTTTAGGCTCAATGTTAGGAACTGTAGTTATATTTACTATGCCTGTTGCTTTTGGTATTATTGATAATGAGTCTAAAAGTAGCTTTTCTAAAGGAATTTTGAGTGGAGTAGCAACAATTCCTTTAGGATGTTTAGTTGCAGGGATGATAATGGGAATTGATTTAGGATTGGTTTTATATAATCTGATTCCAGTTGTACTTTTCTCAGGGGTTATTTGTGGAGGACTATGGTTTTATCCTGAAAAGACGTGTAATATATTTGATAAGTTTGGAAAAGTAATGACGCTGCTAGTAACTTTAGGATTAATTTTAACGTTGGTTGAAACTATGTTTGGGTATTCGATAGTAGAGGGATTAAATCCGATAGATGAGAGTATGAAAATTATAACAAGAGTATCTTTAACATTGAGTGGTGCGTATCCATTTCTTTATTTTATAGAAAAATATTTTAGCAGCTCTTTAAAAAAAATGGGAGGACTTTTAGGAGTAGATGAAAGTGGAACAGCAGGATTCATGGCATCGCTTGTGAGTAGTATTCCTATGTTTGGAATTTTTAACAAGATGGATAGCAATAGTAAAATAATAAATAGTGCTTTTGCTGTTGCAGGTTCTTATGTTTTTGGTGGACAATTAGGTTTTATTGCAGGAGTATCTCCAGGAAATATATTACCATTTATCGTGGCTAAATTGGTTTCTGGTTTTGCTGCTATATATTTAGCAAAAACTATGTTTATAAATAAAAAGGAAAGAAATAATAGTTTTGTATTAAACAAAGGTATGGAGATAAACTAGGGAGGAATAAATGGAAAAAATTATTATAGATTTAAAAGAGAGATATGCGAAAATTTTAGATGAATTAAAAGAGTTAAATCAGTTTCTTTTTGAAAATCCAGAGTTAGGATTAAAAGAGGTAAAGGCAAGAGATAAGCATTGTGAGCTATTGAGTAAAAATGGATTTTTTGTTGAAAAAGGATACTGTGGAATAGAGACGGCATTTTTGGCAAATTATGTGGCTAAAAATCCAGGGCCAAGAATAGCTTATTTAGTTGAATACGATGCTCTACCAGAGATTGGTCATGGATGTGGACACAATATATTAGGGGTTACAAGTGTTGCGGCGGGAATACTTTTAAGAGAGTTTGTAAATATCTATGGAGGAGAGGTTTTAGTAATAGGAACACCTGCCGAGGAGACAGATGGAGCAAAAGTAAAGATGGTTAAAGAGGGAGCTTTCAATAATATTGATGTAGCGATGATAGTTCATCCAACGAGTGGAAATATTCATTTGAGAAGTAGTTCTAGTCAAGCTATGGAAGCTTTACAATTTACATTTAGAGGAAAAACTTCTCATGCTGCAGGTGCACCTCATCTAGGGATAAATGCTTTAGATGGAGTTATAACACTATTTAATACAATAAATGCATTGAGACAGCAGATTCTACCTACAGATAGAGTTCATGGAATAATAACAAAAGGTGGAGAAGCGGCTAATATAATACCAGATTTAGCAGTAGCAAACTTCTATGTGAGATCGAGAAATAAGAAAGAGTTAGATATACTTTTGAAGAAAGTTTTAAATTGTGCTAATGGAGCTGCTGTATCAACAGGAACTACTTTAGAAATAGAGAATTATGAAACAAGTTTCCTAGATTTAATAACAAATAAAACTTTAATGGAAGTCTATGAAGAAAGTTTGAAAGATATTGGAGTTGAAAAAATGGAAAACTCTGAAGATAGTGGGTCGACAGATGCAGGAGATGTAAGTCATGTCTGTGCTACAATTCATCCGTATATGCCTCTTTATAAAGATGTAATCAGTCACAGTAGAGAGCTAGCAGAGTGTACTGTTGAGGATGGAGCTTATAAAGGAATGGAAGAGGCTGTTTTAGCATTAGCTGTAACAGGAGTTAAACTATTAAAAAATACTAAACTTTTAGATGAGATAAAGTTAGAGTTTAGTAATAGATAAAAGTAAAAGAGATTCTACAGTTTTAAATTGTAGAGTCTCTTTTTTAGTTATTTTATATTCGAGCTTTTCCGAAATTTAGCAGGTGTAACTCCTGTAGATTTTTTAAAGGATTTTGAAAAATTTTCAACATTACAATAATCAAGTTTTAATGCGATTTCTGAAATTTTTAGATTTGTATTTTCTAAAAAATCAATAGCAGATTTAATTTTGATATCTTGAAGGTAGTCTTTGAAATTCATTCCAACTTCTTTTTTAAATAATCTAGAAAGATATTCTGGATTTAGTGATGTAAAATCTGCAACTTCATTTAAACTAATAGATTTATCTTTATTGATGTTGATAAAAAGCAGTGCGTTTTTGATATTTGAGCTAAAAGAGTTATATTTCTCATTATGAAAAAGACAAAGCTTTGAATACTCTTTTATAATATCTTCATCAATTTTTTTTACTTCTGCTAAGGTTGAGGAGTTTTCAATCCAAGTAAAGATTTTAGATGATAAATCATGAATAAGTGTAGGAGGAACACCAGCCTCCTCGACAGCTTTTCTAGCCAGGGCACTAGATATAAATAATCCGTTTTTAAAAGCTCTAAAAACATTACTTGGAATTCTTTGTTTTAGTTCACTTAGAGATGACATAGCTTTGTGATATTTTATTGCTTGTTCATAATCTCCGAGTTTTATTGCTTTTAATTTTAAATTTTCAAGACGGTATCTTTCGTTTGTCAGTTCTATATTTTCTGAAAAAACTTTTAAATCTTTAGGTTTATTTTCAATTTTTTTTATAGTGTCGTTAATGGTGTAGATTTTTTTTTCAATATTCATAAACTCGCAGTTTATAAGATTGAAAACTAATGGAAATAAAATTTCGGTGGGAATAGTTTTAACTTTTTTTAAATTTGAATAAAAACTGTACTCGGCTGGAGAATTTTTTTTTAAGTTGTATATTTCTTTTTGTTTTTCGTAAAAAGGATCCTCTAAAAGAAATGGTCCAATTATGAAAAAAATATTTTTTTGCAGTGATTTAACTCCAATAAAATTGATTGTATAGCCATAAGTTTTTTCTAAAGATATTGTTGTATTTTTTTGATCAATAAGAAAAGATTTTATTTCTAAAATATTATTTTCTGTAAGGGAGAAATCATCAATAACTTGAAAAGAGCTATATTTAACAATTTTTTCTCCATTCTTATTAAATATAGTGATGTTTGTGTTTGTTAGAACTCCTAACATGTTACATAAGTTAGATAAAACATTCATTTTACGGCCTCCTTAATTTAAAATAGCACAAAAAATAAAAAAAGTCAAAAAAAGACTGCGATTTTATCAAGTATTAACATTTTTTTTAATAGAAAGAGATAATATAATTAGATTAGTAAAGAGAGTCAGAAAAAAGGAGATGAAGAAATGAAAATATCAGGGTTTGTTGATGAAATAGATATTGGATTTAAAAAAGAAGTGGAGGTTGTTAAAGATTTAAAAATGAAGTTTATTGAGCTAAGGTCAATTGACGGAAAAAATATATCTGAGATGTCTTTAAGTGAGATTGATAAAATTCAAAAATATCTATTAGAAAAAAATATAGAGGTTTCATGTATAGCTTCTCCAATAGGCAAAATAAATATTGAAAATGAAAACTTTGAAGATGAGTTTACAGAACACTTTAAAAAATTTAAAAATGTAATAGAGATAGCTAAGAGATTAAAAGTTAAATATATTAGAGTTTTTAGTTTCTTTTTAAATAAAGAGAATAAGAAAAAATATGAAAGTATAATTTTTGAAAAAATAGAAAGTTTTTTAAAAGAGATTGATGGAACAGATTTAGTGTTACTTCATGAAAATGAAAAGGGAATTTACGGAGATGATATTGTAAGTTGCTTGAATCTAATAGAGTTAACTAAAAAAAATTCAAATAGATTTAAATTGATATTTGATCCTGCTAATTTTGTTCAAGTCGGAGTTTCACCTTTAGAGGCTTATGAAAAATTAAAGAGGTATGTTGAATATGTTCATTTAAAAGATGCAAAATATTCATCAAATGAAAATGTATTAATAGGAACAGGTGATGGCCAAATTTTTGAAATTTTAAGAGAGTTAAAAAATGATGGATATGAAAATTTCGTATCATTAGAGCCTCATCTTATAAACTTTAGTACTTTGCAATCGTTGGAACATGAAAGTATAAAAGATAGAAAAGCAGAATTTAAAGATGGAAAAGAAGCTTTTGAAATATCATTAAAAACATTATTAGAAATGATAAATAGAATTTAAGGAGGGAATAGATATGTTAAGAGTTGGAATAGTTGGGATAGGGTTTATGGGGAAAGTACATGTGATGTCGTTTACAGACAAACCTTTAATACCAAACGGAACAGTAAAAAATGCAAAGTTAACAGCAGTTTGTGATATAGATACAGAAAAATTAGAGTGGGCAAAAGGGATTATTCCTGAATTGAAAACTTTTACTAGTTTTAAAGAGATGTTAAGTTCTGGTGAGATTGATGCAGTTATAGTTGCAACACCACACTATTTACATCCAATAATGGGAATAGAAGCTATTAAGCAAAAGATACATGTACTTTTAGAAAAGCCAGTTGGAGTGTTTACAAAAAATATTGAGGAGTTAAATGAGATATCTGAAGAAAACAGGGATGTTACATTCGGATTGTTATTCAATCAAAGAACTAATCCATTATTTATAAAAGCTAAAGAGATAATAGATGCTGATGGTATCGGAACATTTAAAAGAGTGAATTGGATAATAACAAATTGGTATCGTCCACAAAAATATTATGATAACGGAGAATGGAGAGCAACTTGGGCTGGAGAAGGTGGAGGAGTTCTAATAAATCAAGCTCCACATCAGATAGATATGTGGCAATGGCTTTGTGGAATGCCTAATAAGGTGAGAGCGTATTGTAAATTTGGAGAGAATAGAGATGTAGAGGTTGAAACAGATGTAACAGCATATGTAGAGTATCCAAATGGAGGAAACGGAGTATTTATAACTTCTACTCACGACGCCCCAGGAACAAATAGACTTGAAATCATTGGAAATAATGGAAAAATTGTAATAGAGAATGATGTATTAACTTATAAAAAACTTCTTGTTCCTGAAAATGAATTGAATTTAGTTGCAACGGCAGATTTAAGAAATCCTAAGAATACACCTCAAGTAGAAGAAACAATATATACATCAAAAGATTTAGGAGAAGTTCCTTGGGGAGTTGAGCATGCCTTAGTTATAGAAAATTGGATAGATGCTATAGAAGGGAAAGATAAGCTAATAGCTCCAGGAATAGAGGGAATAAAAGCTTTAGAACTAATAAATAGTATGCTTTTATCAACGTTTTTAAATAAAGAGATTAATTTACCAATCGATAAAGATGTTTATTATGAGGAGTTAATGAAAAAGTGTGCAACATCTAAATACACAAAGAAATGGAGCATTTAGTTATGGAAGAAAAAAGAGTAGGTGTGATTGGATGTGGAGTTATAAGTGATGTACATATACCTTTAATAAAGAAAAATCATAAATTAGTTGCAGTGTGTGATTTAAAACTAGATGTTGCAAAAAAAATCGGTGAAGAAAATGGATGTAATTATTATAGAAATTTTGTTGATATGCTTGAGAATGAGAGTTTAGATTCAATACATATTTTAACACCACACAATATAAGGTATGAAATAGCTGAGTTAGCATGTAAAAAAGGAATTCATTTTATAATAGAAAAACCATTAGCTCATACTTATGAAGAAGCTCAAAAGTTGATAGAGCTTCTTCAAATCTATCCAAATGTTGAAGCAACAGTGGTATATCAAAATAGAAGAAATAGAAGTTATATAAAGTTGAAAGAGGAATTGGGCAAAGGTGAAACTGGAAAGGTTAAAGGCTTAGAGGCAACAGTATTTTGGAGAAGAGATTTAAACTACTACGAAGCTGCTCCTTGGAGAGGAAAGATGCTTGAGAGTGGTGGTGGACTACTTATAAATCAAGCAATTCACACAATAGATTATTTGCAAGATATTGGAGGAGAGATTGAAAACATATCTGGCCAAGTTTTTAAACTTAAAAATCTAACACTAGATGTAGAGGATACAGCTTCAATAAAGTTAGATTTTAAAAATGGAGTTCAAGGATTCTTTAGCGGGACTTTATGTAACTTTAATAATACGAGTGTAACTTTAAAGGTTTACTGTGAAAATGGAACTTATACGATAAGAGATGGAAAACTTCTGTTAAGTAAAGATAATGAAGAAGTAGTTTTAGAAAGGGATGAAAAAGGAGAGATAAAAGATTACTATGGGGCTTCACATGAAAAAGAGATTGATTGTTTCTACAACTCTCTTGGAAAAAGTAAAAAATTATATCTTCCGTTAGAAGAATCTCTAAAAAGTTTGAAAATTATAACGGATATCTATAAGGAGAGTGACTTAAGATGAAAATTGCAGTACAGATGATAGGTTATTTTATGCCTTATTTAAAAGAGGGAAAGTCTGTTGAACTTTCTTTTGCAAAAGAGTCTTTAATAAATGCAAAAGAGATGGGATATGATGGAGTTCAACTTTCTGGTTTTGGAAGAGTAACAGATGAAGTTATAGATTTTTATAGAGATACATGTAAAGAGTTAAATCTTAAAATAGTAGCAACACATATAAACTTTTTAGATTTGACTCAGAATTTGGAAATGGTAATAAAGGCGCATAAGGAATGGGGATGTGACTTGTGTGGGATAGGTGCTATGCCAATGGAATATCAAGGTAGTTATGAAAAGTATGTAGAGTTTTCTAATCTTATAAATAAAATTGGTGGGGACCTTTTAAAAGAAAACATATTCTTTATGTATCATATGCATGCTTTTGAATTTATGAAGTTTAATAAAAAATTTGGATTGGATATTCTTATGGAGAATACAAATAAAGAAAATGTGAAGTTATTAATTGATACATATTGGGCTCAATATGGTGGGGTAAACATATTGAGTTTAATTGATAAATATAGTGATAGATTAAATACAATTCATTTAAAAGATATGAAAATAGTTAGTACTGGGGAGAAGTTCTTTGATTTAGGAAAACAGGTGATATGTCCTTTAGGAGAGGGAAATATAGCATTTGAACCTATTGTAGAAAAGATAAAAAGTTTAAAAATAGATTGGATTATTATAGAGCAAGATTACTCTTTAGATGAAGACATTAGTGGTGATTATAAAAAGAGTCTTGAGTTTTTAAAAAAAATAGTGTAATAAGGGGAGTGTAACAAATGGAAATGTATAATCGTTCGAAATCATATAAGATTGGACTTTTTGTATTAAATAACTCAGCAACAAATTTAGCTATGTTTTTAACACTTTACTATATGTACTACACACAAAATATATTGGGGTTATCTGGGGTTTTAGTTGGAATAATCGCAACATGTATGAGGCTATTTGATGGAATAACAGATCCTATCATAGGTTATTTTATAGATAAAACTGATGGTCGATTTGGAAAATTTAGACCGTTTATGCTTGTAGGAAATATAATAATAGTAACTAGTTTATTTGCAATTTTTAATACACCATTAGAGTTTTCACAGATGGGAAAATATATATGGACGACCTCTTTTTATGTGGTTTACATAATAGGTTATACATTTCAAACCGCTTGTACAAAAGGTGGGCAAGTAGTTTTGACAAACGATCCTAAGCAAAGACCACTGTTTTCAATATTTGACACAATATATAATACGATAATATTTACAGGTGGAATATATGTATTGATGAGCGTGATTGCTCCAAGATACGAGGCTGGACTTTTAAGTCCTGAACTTTGGACATTTGTATCAAAGGCAACTGTAATTCTTTCAGTGGGATGTACGATATTAGCTTTGATTGGAATATGGGAAAAAGATAGAACTGAGTTCTTTGGCATGAATAAAAGTATAAAGCTAAAATTTTCAGATTATGTTGATGTTTTGAAAAACAATAGAGCTATACAGATGTTAACAATTGCAGCTTCAACAGATAAGTTAGCTATTAATGCAATGAAAGGTGTTTCGGTTTATCTGTTTGCAAACATATTACTTGATTCTAAATTACAGGGAAGTTACTCAGCGATGACAGGAATACCAATAACAATAATGGGTATATGTGGATTGTTTTGGGCTAGAAAAGTAGGGTTGAAAAAATCCTTTGTGGTGACAACATGGCTTGGAATGATTTCAACAGTCATAGTTTATATATTAGGAATGACAGGAGCTAGTACGACACTATTTTTAACTTTTATGTTTATACAGCAAGGGTTTTCGGCAGTTTCAAGTCCGATAGTGATTCCTATGATTGCAGATGTAACAGATTACGAGTTATATAGATCTGGTAAATTTATTCCAGGGATGATGGGAACACTATTCTCGTTTATAGATAAATTTGTTTCATCTCTTTCAACAACTATCGTAGGATTTGCATTAGCTTATGCAGGTGTAAGTAAGACAATAATTTCACCAAATACTTTTATAAGTACAAAGTTTAATTCGGTAGTACTTTTTGTATATTGTATAATTCCAATTTTAGGTTTTGTAGCATCTTTAGTGGCAATGAAATATTATGAGTTAAATATAGAAAAAATGAAAGATATCCAAGACTCTTTAAATTCACAAAAAAATGAGTATGAAGAGGAACTTATGGATGAAAAATTAGAGTTAGCATAAAAAATAAAAAGCGAGGTAAATAGATGTTATACCCAATAATGACAACAACTAGAAATTTAATAGATTTATCAGGAGTTTGGAGATTTAAGTTAGATGATGGAAAAGGAATTGAGAATGAATATTTTAAAGATAGATTGAATGGTAAAGTGTATAATATGCCAGTTCCTTCAAGTTTTAATGATTTAATAGAGGATAAAGAAGTAAGAGAGCACGTTGGTGCAGTATGGTATGAAAAAGAGTTTGAACTTTCAAAAGGGATTTTAAATGAAGATAGAGTTGTTTTAAGGTTTGGAAGTGTAACGCATAAGGCAGTTGTCTTTTTAAATGGAAAAGAGATTTGTAGAAATAAAGGTGGTTTTCTTCCTTTTGAAGTAGTCTTAGAGAAAGATATGTTAGTGGATAGAAATAGACTGACGATTTTGGTTGATAATACTTTAGATAATACAACTTTACCAGTTGGTGGAGTTAGAGAGTTAGATAATGTTTCAAAAGGTTTAGAAGAGTTAATGATACCTAAAGTTAAAAGACATACAGCATATTGTGTGGACTTCTTCAATTATAGTGGTATCCATAGACCTGTAAAAATATATACAACTCCTAAAGAGTTCATAGAAGATATAACTTTAATAACAGATATAGTAGAAGAAAAAGGAGTTATAGATTACAGTATACAAACCTCTTTTGATGGGGATGTATTAGTAGAAGTTATAGATAAAGAAGGAAAAAATATAGCGACTGCAACTGGAAAAAATAATAAGATTGAAATAGAGAATGCTAAACTTTGGGAGCCAGGTGCAGCATATCTTTATGAGATTAAAGTTACTTTAAAAGATGGAGATAAAATATTAGATGTTTATTATGAAAAATGTGGAATAAGAACAGTGAAAGTTGAAGCTGGAAAGTTTTTAATCAATGGAAAACCATTCTATTTCAAAGGGTTTGGAAAACATGAGGATTCAAATTCAAACGGTAGAGGATTAAATGAAGTTATCAATAGAAAAGATTTTAGTTTGATGAAATGGATTGGAGCTAATTCATTTAGAACATCACACTATCCTTATTCAGAGGAGATTATGAGATTAGCAGATGAAGAAGGGATTGTTGTAATTGATGAGGTTCCAGCTGTAGGGCTTCATGTAAACTTTATGAATACTTATATGGGAATAAAATCTTCTCAGTCAACTTGGGAAGTTTTAAAAACAAAAGAGCAACATGAAAAAGATATAAGAGAACTTATAAAAAGAGATAAAAATCATCCCTGTGTAGTTATGTGGTGTGTTGCAAACGAAACAGCTTTAGAAGAGGAAGGATCGTATGCATACTTTAAGCCAATAATAGACTTAGCAAGAGGTTTAGATGCTCAAAAGAGACCAATTACATTGGTATCTCATATAGCATATCCTTTAAATACAGAGGAAGCTCATAAAGTTTGTGCTGAGTTAGATGTACTGTGCTTTAATAGATATTATGGTTGGTACTGGGGTGTTGGTGAAGTTGAATTAGTTGAAGGTGTGATTGTTAAAGAGTTAGAGATGTGGTGGGACCATCATAAAAAGCCTATGATGTATACAGAGTTTGGTGCTGATACGGTAAATGGTTTAAAAGAGACAACGCCTGTTATTTACAGTGAGGACTATCAACAGCTTTATTATGAAGTTCATGGAAGAGCTTTTGATAAGATGGAATACTTTATAGGTGAACAAGTTTGGAACTTTGCAGACTTTGCAACAAGATATGATAGTATAATGAGAGTTGGAGGAAATAAAAAAGGAATCTTTACAAGAGAGAGAAAACCTAAAATGGCAGCATATACATTAAAGAAAAGATGGGAGCAAATTCCAGACTTCAATTATAAAAAATAAATTTAAAAATAAAAAGAGTGTATTGATTAAAATAATCGATACACTCTTTTGTCTATTTTTTAGCTAACAAATCTCTGATTTCAGTTAAAAGATTCTCCTCATTTGTTGGAGCTGGCGGAGCAGCAGGAACTTCATCTTTTTTACGAAGTTGATTTATAGCTTTTACCATTAAGAAAATGCAGAAGGCTATAATTGTAAAATCAACAACTGATTGAATAAAATTACCATATCTTATTGCAGCTTCAGGAATAGTTCCTTCAGCAGGTTTAATAACATATTTGAGGTCTGTAAAATTAACTCCTCCCAATAGAATACCAACAATAGGCATTAAAAGGTCATTAACAATAGAAGTTACAATTTTACCAAAAGCACCACCGATTATAACACCGACTGCTAAATCGATAGCATTACCTTTAATAGCAAACTCTTTAAAATCTTTTAAAAACATCTGTATCCCTCCTTATAACTTAAAATTTATAGATATTAAGAAATTTCAATAGCTTTAAGAACATCGCAATCTAAAGCATTGCGGTATAAACCTAAAACAGTAGGGATTCCATCCGATTCATCAGATTTAGAAACCATAAACTCTTTTATTTTAATTTTATGACATTTTTTACATTTATATATATAGTAGAGCTGACACATCTCATTACCATAATCATCAGTAAAATTTTTCTTAGCTAGACCTAAAAATTCATAATCGTGTACAAAATGCAACATAAGACTTCCCTCCTTTTGTTAAAAGTATTATGTTATCTATATACGAAATAAAAGTTGATTTCTTTGTTCTCTTAAAAAAAATTATGTAGTTTTATTATTTCTATTTTTTAATCCGATAGCAGCACCAGTCATAAATGTCATAAAGTCTGCAAATGGGAGAGATAACCAAACTCCGTCTATACCAATAAAGTTTGGCAAAGTAAAGATACCGATGATGATAAACACAAAACTTCTACCAAAAGATAAGAAATTTGCAATAGTAGCTCTTTCCATAGATTGTAAATAAGATATATGGATAAAGTTAGCTCCTAAAAATATAACAGCTGATGAGTATATAAGTAAGCCTCTAGAAGCTAATTTTATTAACTCTAAGTCTCCGTTAAAGAACTCGATAATAAAATCTCTCTCAAAATATACGAGTGAAAGAATTAATAAAGAAACAACAAGAGATATTTTATGACCTAAAACTAATGTGTCTTTTATTCTACTCCATTGTTTAGCACCAAAATTGTAACTGATAATCGGTTGGATTCCTTGTGCTAAACCATTAAAAATCATTCTAAAAACATAAAATATATAAGCAATTATACTAAATGCAGCTACTCCAATTTCACCAGTTAAAACCATCAGAGTCGAATTAAATAAAATTGTGATTACAGCAACTGCGAATTCTAGAATAAATGAAGGGAATCCATTTATACAAATTCTTTTAATTGCATTAAAATCAATACTTTCTTTAATAAATTTTATTTTACAATCTTTTCTTAAGAAATAAGAGAGTAAAAATAGTGCTGATGCCATTTGAGCAATACCAGTTGCATAAGCTGCACCATACATTCCCCATTTAAATTTAAGAATAAATAGAGCATCTAAAAATATATTAACTACAGCTCCAATTCCCATAGACGCCATAGCAAAATTAGGGCTGTTGTTATTTCTAACTACTGCATTAAGAGAGATAGACAACATAAAAAATATACTGAAAATAACACCTGGAATTAGGTAAGCTTTTGTTAGATAGAATAACTTATCACTACTTCCCAAAAAGTAAATAATTTTATTTTGAAACATGAGTGTTAAAGAACATATTATGATGTAAGAAATAACATTTAAAATAATCATATGTGAAAAATATTTATTAACATCATTTAATTTACCTTCTCCTTGCTTTATAGAGATAACTGTCGCTCCACCAGTTCCAAACATTAGGCTTAAAGCAATTGTTAAGGTGATAACAGGATATGCAACGTTAATAGCAGCTAATCCATCTCCACCAATACCTCTACCTATAAAAATACCATCGATAATAACATAAAAAGCTGAGATTAACATTCCCATTACAGCTGGAAAAGAGAAGTTAAAAAAAAGCTTACTTATAGAATCTTTTTCTAAATCAATTGATTTAAATTTCATTATTTACTCCTTTAAATTTTTTACGCCGAGGTAGATTATAGCATAAAAAAAAGAGACTGATAAGTCTCTTTGTTCAAAAAAGTTTTTCTTTTATAAAAAGGTTTTTAATGTTTTTTATTGCTCCAAAAACAATGATTTTATCATGGGTTTCAAGTATTGTATCTCCAGTTACGGGATTACTACTATCGTCAGGCTTTATAACAGTCAAGATTTGAAGATTATAGAATGATCTAATATGAGAGTTTTTTAATTCTGTATTTAAAAGTTCTTCTGGTAGATTTGTGATTGTAACCTCAGCAATAACTTCAGATTTGAAAATTCCTAAAACCATAATAGGATTGTCTTGGTTTTTGAATATTGCTTTTATACCAATCTTACTAATTATTTTATCAAAGCGTGTTTTTACAAAGTTTACTTTTAATAAGATATACCAGATTATAATGATAAAAATTACAGCTAAAATAGCTTTGAGTATAATTTGAAGGCTATTTTCATCATTTAATCGTGTAAAAAAATTTATAACCATTGAAACTATTGTAACGGAAAAAATATAACCAAAAAGTATGGTAATAAAAGCTAATTTTTTTCTTTTGCGTGATGAGGTAATTAGTTCGCTTTCGACAGTTGTAAAACCACAAGTAGTAAGCATGGATATAACTTGGAAGCGAGCTGTTTCTTCTGTTAAACCAGTAAGTCTGAAAAGAATTGTAAATATTTCACATATTAAAAGATAGGCTAACATTAAGCTAAAAAATGCTAAGATTGCGAAATCAGTACTCATAACACCACCTACATAGAATAATTTGTATAAAAATAAGTACTGTAGAAAAGAGAAAATCCTTTAATAAATTTTGAAAAAAGTATTCTACAAAAGGATGTTTTTTTAAAGGAAGAGATAGAGCTTTGTAGAAAAGAGAGATATCATTAAATTTAAGTTTTGGAGGGAATTATGGAGTTGAAATTTAAATTTTTAGGCAAATCTTGTTGGGTATTAGAGGTAGATAAAAAATTTAAAATTGGATGTAATCCATCATTTTTAATAAAAAAGGGAGAAGATATTAAGTTTGTTGGACCAGAGGATGAAAGTTTCAAAAATGTAAAGTTGTGGTTATTAACAGAATGTTCTCCGAATCATTTTGACGAAGAGGGTGCTAAAGTTATTGAGGAGGACTCTAAAATTATAAGTAGAAAAGAGTGTGGGAAACTCTTAAGAGATAAAAAAAATTCAAATATTGATTTTTTAGATTGGTTTAAAAAAAGAGAGGTTGAGATAAAGGGCTATAAAATAATAATCGAGGTTGTTCCAGCATACAAAGGAGGAGGTTTTTTATCAAACCCTATTTCGGGAAAAGTTAATGGTTACTTTTTAACAATATTTAATAAAAATTCCGAAGTGAAAAGAATTTATATAACAGGAGATACAATTTATGCTGAAAATATTATAAAAACATTGATATATTATCCTGTGGATACAATGATTGCAAATATAGGAAGAATAAAAAATAATTATTTTAGTGATGATAAAACTATGGATTTAGTAATGTTAAATAGTTTTATTAGAACTTTAAATCCAGAAAATGTCATAACAATATTTTCTAAAGGTGAAGCTGCAAGAAAAGAGATGAGGAAATATATAGATATAATAGAGCTAGGAGAAGAAAAAGATATTTAATAAAAAAAGGATGAAGAATAAAATGGACCCTATGTCAAGGACATATTAAAAAAGAAAGTTAAATATTTAAAAGCTGATTCTTGTATTGTACAGGAGTCAGCTTTTTTAGATTCCATTGGCAACGATAATTATTGTAATAATCAATGTAGTTTTCAATAATCTTTTCTAATTCAGATAAAGTTTGACAAGTTCTATATGGAACTTCATCTTTCATGTGCCCAAAAAATGATTCTTGAGGAGCATTATCCCAACAATTACCACGTCTTGACATCGATTGACCGATATTTAAAGATTTAAGTAACTTTTGAAACTTTGGACTTGTATAGTGACTCCCTTGATCAGAATGAACAAAGGCATCTTTTGATAGCGTTACTTCAGTATTGGATACTAAATTCTTAATAGTATCTAGCGCAATATCTATAGTAATTTTATCTGATACTTTATATGCTAGAATTTCGTTAGTAGAAGAATCTTTTATGGTCGACAAATAAGCCATATTAGAATTAGAATATGGCAAATAAGTTATATCTGTTAGCAATACTTTTCCTGGAATATTTTGTTTAAATTCTCTATTTAATAAATTAGGAACAACACTATGCTCTTTATTAGCTTTGGCTATACGTTTATATGGATTAGCTTTTCTAATGGGGCATATGATTCTATATTTTCTCATAATTCTTTGAATACGTTTTCTATTGTAATTAACTCCAAACGTATTCTGAAGCGTCATCTTTATTGAACGAGACCCTTTCTTATAGCCTTTAAATTTAAAAGCTTTTAATATATCATTTTTAACGAGTTCGTCATCTAATTCCCTACTTTCTTGAATATCTTTTGAATTTAAATATCGATAATATCCAGAACGTGAAACATCAGCTAAAGAACATAAATATTTTATCACATTTTGTCCAACTAGTTTTTGAACAATGAATTCAATTAATTTAAATATTTTCGAAGCTGCAATTTTACCGTTTATCACCTGCCTTTCTTGCAGCTCTAACTTTTTTAATAGTTCAACCTCTGCTTTTAGAAATTCAATTTCAGCATTTTTTCTAGAGATGATTTCATCTTTGGTTAACTCACGCTGAAGAGGTCGCCCGCTGTTATTCTTTCGAGTGTCATCAAGTCCTAAAATACCATGCTTATTGTATGAACTTCTCCAACGATTACTAGCGCAATCAACACGATATATTCCAATGACATCAACATCAAAACTTGCTTCTTCAAAAATTTGTCTAGAACTTTTTCCTTTCTCATACTCTGCAATAAAATGTATTTTAAACTCATTAGAGTATGTTATTGCTTTTTCACTTACTCTAATAACATATTTATTTTTAGATAACTGTTCAATTTGGTTTTTTGTAAATTTTATTTTACTCATAAAAATCACCTCTTAAATATTATTATACAAAAAAAAGACCCTACAAGATAGACTCGCTTTTTTTACGTGTCCATCCTATAGGGTCCATTTTAGAAAACTCTTCATCCTTTAATTTTTTTACATAAACATGCTAACTCCAGGTCCGATTGGTAATCCTAAGTAAGTCCATGCAACGAACATTATTGTCCATCCAATTAAGAATACGATAGAGTATGGTAACATCATAGCTATGATAGTTCCAATTCCCATTGATCCCTCTTTCTCTTCATACTTAGATGCGAATCCAACTATGATTGGGAAGTAAGACATTAATGGAGAAATAATGTTAGTAGTTGAATCTCCAATTCTATATGCTAATTGTGTATATTCAGGAGTTAATCCTAACTCAACAAACATAGGAATGAATACTGGAGACAACATTAACCATTTAGAAGAAGCTCCTCCGATAAACAGGTTAACGAATGCAGTTAAGAAGATTAATCCAACAGCAGCCCAGATTCCAGAAATTCCTAAATCTTTTAATACATCAGCAAGTTTAACAGCTATAACAATTCCAATGTTTGATTTAGAGAAAACATAAACGAATTGAGCTGAAACGAATATAATAACTAAAACTTGTCCACAAGATGCCATAGCTTTAGTCATAGCTTTTATAACATCTTTATGTGATTTAACAGTTTTAGCAGCAATACCGTAAGCTAAACCAGGAATAAAGAATGCAAGCATTAAGATATATACTATAGAATCACTGAAGAATGGCTTTAAAATTTCCATTGTTCCAGGTTCTCTATTATTTGCAGCGATAAACTTTGTAATCTCTTCTGAAGTTAATCTGAATACAGCATTTTCAGGCAATACCATTGCAAGAATTAGAGCGATGAAAGCGATAGTTGCAAATCCAGCAGCTCTTAAACCTTTCTTCTCTTCAGGAGTGATTTGATCACTTAGATTAACATCGTCTTTAGGACCTTTATAGTCACCTAATCTAGGTTCAACAATCTTATCAGTTATCCAAGCTCCAACAAATGTAATGAAGAATGTAGAAGCGAACATGAAGAAGAAGTTTGCCGTAGGAGTAACTGAGTACCCAGGTAAAACTATTTGTGCAGCTGTAGTAGTAATTCCTCCAAGTAAAGGATCTGTAGTTCCAATTAGAAGGTTAGCTGAGAATCCACCAGAAACTCCCGCAAATGCTGCAGCAATTCCAGCAAGTGGATGTCTTCCAAACGATAGGAAAATAACAGCTCCAAGTGGAATAAGAACAACGTATCCAGCATCAGAAGCGATGTTTGACATAACTCCAGCGAAAACAACAATAGCAGAAACTAGTTGTCTAGGAGTTGAGATAACAATTTTTTTAATGATAGAGTTCAGTAGACCAGTTCCTTCGGCTAATCCAACTCCAAGCATAGCTACAACGATTGATCCAAGTGCAGCATGTCCTGTAAAGTTACTAACTGTTGTACCGAAAATAGATCTAATTCCGCTTCTAGTTAGAAGGTTTTGAACATAAGTTGTTTTTTCAATAACTTGACCTGTGGCTCTTGAGATTTCTTTATAGTTAACAGAAACCCCCATTGATGACAGAATCATAGAAAAAATAATAGTTACCACAAAGAAACCGAAGAACATCGCAACTGGATGAGGTAACTTGTTTCCTGTAACTTCAACAAAGTTTAGGAATTTTTCAAAAAAGCTCATTTTTTTTGTAGAATTTGTAGACATTTTTTCCTCCCTAATAATAAAGTGAATTATGGAATAAGTGAACAAACTGAAAAGTTTTTTTCACAATTTCCATTTATGAAATATATTGAGTCTATTGATGTGGTATAGTCTCAACAAATTTTAACATAAATTGTATTATAAATCAATACAAAACTTTAAAAAAAATAAAAAAAAACGCATTTATTTTAAAAAATAGATGCGTTTTAAAAACTATAAGTTTGTTAATGAAACAATTATTTAGAAAATGAGCTAGCATTCTCTCCGGCAACCTTACCAAAAACAGTGATATCAACAACAGCATTTCCACCTAATCTGTTGCTTCCATGAACTCCACCAGTGACTTCACCGGCAGCAAATAATCCAGGAATTGGTTCGTTATTTGATAAAACTTGAGCATTCTCATTTATTTTGATTCCGCCCATAGTATGATGTACAGCAGGAGCTACTTCAACACTATAGAAAGGTCCCTCTTCTAAAGTTGTAGGTAAACTTTGTCTGCTAAATTCAGAATCGTTTCCTTTTTTTACACTTTCGTTATATTTAGTGAAAGTCTTCTCTAATTCTTTAGCTGAAATATTTAATTTTTCAGCAAGATCCTTGATAGAGTCGCCTTTTGTCAAATAACCTTTTTTATCATAGCTATCAATAGCTTTTAAACTTTTTTTAACTTTTTCATCAAACATAAGAAATGCGCTGTTACCTTTTTGATCAAGCTCAGCTTTAGAAACAACATCTCTAGTTTCTAATTCGTTTACAAATCTTTTTCCATCTCTATTGATAAGAATAGCACCATTTCCTCTAACAGCTTCTGTAATCATAACACTATTACTAGGAATAACAGTTGGATGTGTTTGAATTTGTTCCATATCAACAAAATCAACATTAAGTTCTTTAGCCATCGTTATACCATCACCAGTGGCACCTTTGTGGTTTGTTGTACCAAAACCTTCAAGAGATTCAACATATTGGACAATCATATCAGAGTTTGCTCCGAATCCTCCAGTAGCAATAACAACTGACTTAGAGTTGATTATATATTTTTGACCGTTTGGAGCTTTAACAACAATTCCTCTAATAGCTTCACCATCGTAGATTAGAGATTCAGCAAAAGTTGAAAGTCTAATATCTATTCCAGAGTTTTTAGCGGTTTTAGAAAGAGCAGCAATCATATCTGGTCCAACAGGAGCTCCACCAGTAGGTCTATGAGTTCTATCAACACTTTGACCTCCCATTCTACCAAGGTCAGTTAAATCAGCACCTTTAGAGATTAACCAATCAACGATTTCAGCTGAAGAGTTGGCCATTTTTGTAACTAAATTTTTATCGTTAGTATTTTTTCCACCTTTCATAGTATCTTCAATAAATATGTTTACAGAATCTTTAATGCCTTTATTTTTTTGAATAGATGTTTCAGCAGCATTAAGTCCACCAGTGGCATAGTTAGTATTTCCTCCTAAAATAGCAGCTTTTTCAACTAAGATAACTTCAGAACCATTATCTTTAGCAGCGATAGCAGCTGTAAGGCCTGCTCCACCGCCTCCAATAACTACCACATCAGTAGTAACATCATTATAAGTAATGGCTTTCTTTTCTCTAGCCGTAAGCTTTGCACCAGACTCTTTGATAGCCCTATCGATAGCTCTTTTTAATCCTACACTCGTTGATGTAGCACCCGCAACATTATCTACTTTAACAGATTGAGTTTCAATAATATCTGTAATAATTGAATTCATACCATCTTTCGTAAAACTACTTTCTTTTTCCTCTAAAACTTCAATGTTTTTAATTTCATTATCAATGATATTAACTTTAACTTTAATATCCCCATTGTATCCTTTAGCAGAAGAAACATAATCTTTTCCATAAGCTAAAGTTGTTGTTAAAAGTAAAGAAGTTAAAATACTGATATATTTTTTGTTAAAAAACTTCATAAAAATAATCCTCCTGTCATTTATCTATGTAATAATACTAATATACAATAGTCATATTGTAAAGTATAAGTGATTAAAAATCAAGTTTTATATAATAAAAAATGACGAAAAGTACATATTTCGTCATTTTTAGGATTCTAAACTATTTTTTTTCCGTGATATTCACAACTAGGAATTAAGTTATTTATCTCTTTAAAATTCTCCTTTGTAACACCGCCACAAACGATAATTTTAATTTTATTTTGGGCAATAGAAATAAATTTATTTAAAAGTTCAGCACCTTCAAAAGCTGTTGATTTTTTACCAGACGTTAAAATTCTATCAATCCCTAATTCAGCTAATTTTAAAATATCTTTTTCAGGATTTTCTATCTCATCAATAGCTTTATGGAAAGTGATACTCATAGGTTTAGCAAGAGTTACAAGCTCTTTTAATAGTGTATAATCAATTTCATTATCATCTGTTAGAACACCAAAAACTACCCCTAAAACACCAAGTTCTTTACAAATTTTAATATCCTCTTTCATAATTTCAATTTCATCTTTAGAGTAATTAAAGTTTCCACCTCTAGGCCTAATCATTACGAAAGCTGGAATTGCAAGTTCTCTAATTTTTTTTATTGTTCCATAAGAGGGAGTTGTTCCACCTTCATGAAGGTTTTCACACAATTCAATTCTATTAGCACCATTTTTTATAGCGATAAGAGCTTCTGAATATGATCCAACACACGCTTCTAAAGTAATAGGAGATTTAATAACCTCAATAGGAGTATTAGGTGAGATATTTCCACCTTTAATTACTCTTGCAAATACACCTTCACGAGGCATTATGCAGTCCCCAACTCTATAGTAAATTTTACAGTGGTGATGACACTGTTTCCCTTTTTGAGTTATCTCTAATAGTGATTCACCAATTTTTAAAATAGAACCTACAGCTAAATTATTTAAGTCGATTCCCTCGATAATTAAATTTTCTCCAAAAGCTCCAAAATCTACATTTCCACCTTTTTTATTAAACTCTTCAATTTTTTCAAGTTCTAAAAGACTGATTTGTCTATGCCAATTTCCAGCATGAGCATCTTTTTCTAAACCAAAATTTTCAATTAAAACCCCATTCTCCACGACAGTTTTCTCAGTTCCCTTTTTTTCACTGATACAAATCGCAATAAGTTTTCCCATTTTATCCTCCTATTTTATTCATCCCTTTTGTTTCAATATTCTCAACGATATCTGTAGAGTTCATCTTGTGTTCTTTAGGTTTTTTATTATAGATAGCTTCCTCTATAAGTTTTGCTAAATCTTCAACAGATATGTTATGTTTTAGATGGGCTGATAAATCAATTCCTTCATTGTAGTGTAGGCAAAGTTTTAAAAATCCATCTGATGTAACTCTAATACGATTACACTTGTCACAAAATCCATTAGAAAGTGGACTTATGAAACCAATCTCCCCTAAAAATCCTGAAACTTTATAATATGATGCAGGACCATCAGTGATTTCATTACAATTTTTTTCTAAATTGTAGTGAGACTCAATAAAAGATAGTATTTCAGAGTTTTTCATAGAAATAAATTTTTTACCTTCACCAATAGGCATAAGCTCAATAAATCTAACTCCAATATTTAAATTTTTAGTTAAATTAACAAAATCTAAAATCTCATCATCATTGACACCTTTCATAATAACAACATTTAAACGAACTCTATCAAAATTGGTTTCTACAGCTTTTTTTATAGTTTCAAAAATTTTGTTAAAGTTTCCTCCACGAGTTATTTCATTATATTTTTTTTCGTTTAAACTATCTAGGCTTATATTGATTCTATCCAGTCCGTTTTTTTTAAACTCTTCTAAATTTTCTAAAAGATTAAATCCATTTGTGGTAATTGCAATTTTTTCGATCCCTTCAATTTTATCTATTTTTTTCAAAATTTCAGGAAAATCTTTTCTAACTAAAGGTTCTCCACCTGTGATTCTTATTTTTTTGATTCCAATTAATGAAAATGCTTTAACAATTTTTTCAATTTCGTCACTACTTAATAGATTAGATAGTTTTGAAAAATTATTAGAGTTTTCAGGAAGACAGTATTGACATCTCAAATTACAGTTATCTGTAATAGAGAGTCTTAAATAGTTAATCTGTCTGTTGCTTTTATCTAACATAGGCTTTCGACTCCTTAAAGTGTTTATAAAAATTATTTTTCGTAATCTTTTTTAAATTCAATCTTTGCATTTAGAAACTCTTCCATCTCTTGTAGTAATTGAAATAGAGTAGCTCTATTTTCAAATTCAGCTCTAGTTTTAGGAAGTGGAAAGTTTGAAAAAAGCTCTTTTAACTCTTTATGCTCGACAATAAGAGGAGTTGTTTTTTTGTCGATTTCAATATTATCAGCAACCTTTAGAATAAAATCAGCTATAATAAGACTGTAATCATGTGTTATGTATAGTCTTTTGAAACATGTTCTCATTCTTGTGAGTATTCTATATTGTCTTCTTCTTAAAGAGAAAAAATTTAAATCTTGATTACATTTATCAAAAAGAGAGTTATCGTAATCTAATAAAGAAAACTTTCTCCCCTCCTCAATAGTTGCTTTTAAAGAACGGAAATTTTTATCCTCATCAACTGAAACACAACTACATCTTAAACTTTCGGCAATATCAATTAAAATAGTTTTCAATATACTATCAACTTTTAATTTAATAGAGTCAATAATCTTAGAGTTTGTAGGCATATATAAGTTAAGAAGATTTCCTACAGATAATCCGAGTATTAGAACATAAAATTCATTTAATAAGAAATCAATAGAGATTGATTTTTCACTTAAAATATGAGTTGCTAAAACCGTTGTAACTAAAAATCCTTGAACTATTCTAAATTTCATACAAAGAGGCATAAAAAGAAGAATAAATATTCCAAGCGTGATATATTCATACCCTAAGAAAGATGATAATAAAATAAATAGAGACATCCCTAAAAGAACAGCAAAGAATCTTTCGATTGTAATTTTGATACTATCACTTTTAGTTGCTTGGATAGATATAATTGCAATAATACTTGCAGTTAATCCATATTTTATACCGAAATAGTCAGCAAGATAATATGATAAAAAAGAAGCTAAAGC
This sequence comes from uncultured Cetobacterium sp., assembly GCF_945952365.1. Lineage (GTDB taxonomy): Bacteria > Fusobacteriota > Fusobacteriia > Fusobacteriales > Fusobacteriaceae > Cetobacterium_A. Next base: position 64,051 of record NZ_CAMFHX010000002.1, on the reverse strand, counting down.
TGTTTTTAAAACTTTATGATCAAAATATTTAAACATATTTTTCTCCAGGGTTTTCCATGTTGTAATTAAAAAAAGTTTTCATAAATTCCTCCCTTGCAATTGTTTCTACATAAATTATATATAAAAAATTGAAAAATATCAAAATAAAATATATAAAAAAAATACCTCACTTTTTGCTGAGGTATTTTAAAAAATAATATTAGATGTTAAAAAAAGTATCTATTGTTTCATCATCAGGTTTTTCTCCTAAATATGACCCTATTACAAAAACAATTAAACTCATAAAAATTACAGGAACAATTTGATGTAGTCCTGAGAATGAAATTTTGAATACAGAGAAATATATAAATGAAGCGACACCAAATATCATAGATGAAATAGCTCCGATTGCATTTGCTCTTTTCCAGTATAATCCCATAATAATAGGACAGAAAAATGCAGCTTCTTGACCAGCTAAAGCAAATAGATTTATCCAAACAAGTAAGCTAGGTGGATCAAGTGCTAATAAAAATACAATGATTCCAATAAAAAGCGATGTGAATAGTGAAAGCTTTTTAATTTTAGTATCACTTGGATTTGGATTGATATAGTTGATATATAAATCTTTTACAATAGTTGCTGATGAAAGAATTAAGAATGAATCAACAGTAGACATTATAGCAGCAAGAGGTCCTCCAATAAATACACCAGCTAAAATAGGGTGTAAATTTGAAATTGCTAGAGTTGGAATGATTTTATCACCAATCTCTACTCCTGGAAGGATAGCTACTCCCATAACACCAATTAGATGCATAACTAACATAAGAATTCCCACAACTGAGGTACCAATAATCATAGCATTGTGCATTGATTTACTATCTTTAAATCCCATGCATCTAACAGATGTAGCTGGTAGACCTAAAATGGCTACTCCCACCAGCATCCAGAAAGATAAAATAAATGGCTTAGCAATAGCTCCACCAGCGTCTGGAGTTAAAAGTGATGGATTAGTTTGTTCTATAGATCTCATAATATTTTCCATACCACCTCCAACTTTAAGCATTGTAAAGAATAATATTCCAGATGCGACTAACATAACACCACCTTGAATGGCATCAGTTAAAGCTACAGCTCTAAATCCACCAATCGTTGTATATGTTATAATAACAAATGAAAATATAATTAAACCAACAATATAAGGTAAGCCAGTAACACTTTCAAATAATCTAGCGCCTCCAACAAAGTTAGCTACAATTGTTCCAATGAAAAAAATAAGCATGATAACAGATCCCAAAATAACAACTATATCATTTTTATATCTAGCTCTTAAAAGGTCAGTGATTGTTAAACCACCAATTTTTCTTGAGATTATAGCTAGACGCTTTCCTAAGATTCCAAGAGTTAAAAAGGCAGTCGGTGTTTGTATACACGCTAAAAGAACCCACCCAAGTCCCATTTTATAAGCTACTCCAGGACCTCCAATAAATGAGCTTGCTCCGATGTAAGTAGCAATAATTGTCATAGCTAAAACAAATCCACCCATATTTCTACTTCCAATAAAATATTCTTCCATAAAATCAACACTACCACTATTTTTGATTTTATTAACTTTCCAAGCAACTCCTAGCATTAAACAAAGGTATAAAATAATCGGTAAAAGTATAAGCATTTAATCCTCCTAATCTAAATCGATATCTTTGAAAAATAATTTTACTGCTATAAATACTAAAATGTTTATAACAACTAACCCCAAAACACATGAATAAAAAAACCAGCTAGGTAAACCTAAAATAAATTGATTGCTTTCTGCTTTGTAGATGTAAGCAAAATAATACCACCAGCAAAAATAAAAGGCATAAAGAAGAACTGTAATAAGAGCTTCTTTATTAATTTGTCTAATATTTTTTCTCATTATAAAAACCTCCCTATTAAAAATAAATAATATAAAAAAAGAGAGCAAGTAATGCTCTCTTTAGATTAACTATTGTCTTTCGCTTTTTAACTTTTCAGCCATAGCTTTTGCAATGTTTTCTAATCTTTTTTGATCCTCTGGAGTAGGTTCTCCTTTAGCTTCTACAGATTCAGCAATAATTTCCAGTCCTGGAAGAGCGTCAGCAAAAGATTGAATACCTCTTACTCCACCACCACTCCATAACATATTTCCGAAAATTCCAAGATATCTATTTTTTAAACCGTAGTTTTTTAATTTATGTAAAAGTCCTTGTAAAACAGGATAAACATCATTGTTATGTGCTGCAGATCCAATAATAAGCCCTTTGTACTTCCAAATATCGCTGATAATATAAGAGTGATCAGTTTTTGAAGCATCGTAGATTTTTATATTTTTGATTCCGTTCCAAGAAAGTTCTCTAGCAATAACGTTTGCCATTTTAGCTGTTGTACCATAAAGAGTTCCGTAAACAATAACTACTCCCTCTTCTTCAGGAGTAAAGCTAGCCCAGTTAGCAAAATGGTTGATAACTACAGAGATATCTTTTCTCCATAAAATTCCATGAGAAGGACAGATATATTTAATCTCAAGTCCACCTAATTTTTTTATTGCATTTAAAACTTGTGGTCCATATTTACCAACAATGTTAGCGTAGTATCTTCTCATTTCATCTTCATAGAAAGAGAAATTAATTTCATCGTCAAAGATTCCGCCATCTAAAGTACCGAAACTTCCAAAAGCGTCGTTAGAGAATAAGATTTTATCAGTTGTATCATAAGTTACCATTGATTCAGGCCAGTGAACCATAGGAACCATTGCAAATGTTAAAACATGTTTTCCTAAGTTTAAAGTATCTCCCTCTTTTATACAGATGAACTTTGCTTCATCAAAATCAGGTATGAAAGCTTTAATCATTTTTAAAGTTATTACGTTACCAATGATTTTAGCTTCTGGGAAGTGTGCCATAACTTCACCTAAAGATCCTGAATGATCAGGTTCCATATGATTAACAATAATGTAATCAAGTGTTTTTCCTTTTAAAATTCCATTTATTTTTTCGATGAATAATCCAGCAGTAGAAAAGTCAACTGTATCAATAATACAAGTTTTTTCATCGTTTATTAGATATGAGTTATAAGCAACACCTTGCGGTAGTGGCAAATAATTTTCAAATCTTTCAGTTTTTCTATCGTTAGTTCCAATCCAGAAAACTTTTTCTGTAATAGGCGCATGATAATGCATATTTTCCTCCTTGATATTTTAGTCTATATTAAGTGATTATATTCTAATCTAAAAATGCTAAAAATTCAACTATATTTGTAAAAATAAACAATAATTAAATATAGGTTAACAAAAACTATACAAAAAAAATATAAAAAGTACATAGAAACATATTAAAAAAATAGAAAAAGTAAAAAAAGTTTTACGAAAATTAGAAGTGGTGATATAATCAATTTAAAGTTAGGGTTAATATTAATTTAAAAGTTAACCAAAAATATTTATAAATATGTGGCATAAGGAGGATTGAATGAATCCAATATTTTTACAGATAGGAAGTTTTAAGTTAAGCTACTATGGATTATGTTATGCTATAGCTTTTTTTGTAGGAATAGAGCTCTTAAAAAAAGAAGCTGACAAAAAAGGGATTTCTAAAGCCTTGATAGAGGACTATGCTTTTGTTGCTATGCTTTCAGGACTTTTAGGTGGAAGATTGTATTATGTTTTATTTAATTTCTCATACTATTTAAATCATCCTGCTGATATTTTAGCTGTTTGGAAGGGTGGAATGGCTATTCATGGTGGAATTTTAGGAGGATTTATAGGAACATTAATATATGCTCATAGAAAAAAACTAAATGCATTTTTACTGGGAGATATGGTAGCACCTTTACTTTTATTAGGACAAGCAATAGGAAGATTTGGAAATTTAGCGAATGGAGAGGTTCATGGAGTTCCAACATTTACACCGTTAAATATTATTTTTAGATTAAAACCGAGTTTTTATGGTTGGTATGACTATTACAATAGTTTAAGTTTAACTGATAAAGCGAACTATAAAGAGTTAGTACCTTGGGGATTAGTTTTTCCAACAAGCTCTCCAGCAGGAGAGGAGTTTCCAAATTTACCACTTCATCCAGCAATGCTTTATGAAGCGGGATTAAACTTTATAGGTTTTATATTTCTATATTTCTATATGAGAAATAAAAATTATAAAACTGGAACAATATGGTGGACATATATAATAATTTATAGTATAAATAGAATAATAGTAAGCTTTTTTAGAGCTGAGGATTTAATGTTATTAGGAATTCGTGCACCACATGTTGTGAGTTTTATAATGTTACTAATAGCAGCAATAATTATAGTGGTAATCAATAAAAAGTCAGGGAGTGATAAATAATGAAAAAAATCTTAGGTATACTATTGATGTTTACAGTTTTATTTGGAGGGTGTTCAAGTCTAACAACTAAAAGTAGAAGATTGGTAGGAAGGGAATATATACTTATTCAAGAAAATTCTATTCCTAACGTTTTAATAGGATTTGATGATCATAACTTCTATGGATTCTCAGGGTTAAATAATTATTTTGGAAGATACGAGAAAAAAGGAAATAGAATAAAATTTGAAAAGCTTGGAGCAACATTGATGGCTGGTTCAGATAAAGTTATGAAGATGGAAAGTGAATACTTAGAAAAATTAGATTTAGTTCAATCGTTTACTTTAGAAGATGATGTACTGACACTTAATTTAAAAGATGGAAGCAATTTGAAATTTAAAGAAAATAAAATGGTTGACAAAAAACTAAAATAGTACTATAATCAAATATCAAAATAAAATAAATATATCCAAGGAGAAAAAACTATTTTTTCCTATAAGAAATTGGATTTAGTTAAGGCGGAATTTTTTTTTTCGCCTTTTTTTTTTCGATTTTATAATTTGAATGGAGGATATTTAATGAAAAGAACTAAGTATGTATTTGTGACTGGTGGGGTTGTATCATCTCTAGGAAAAGGAATAACGGCAGCATCTTTGGGAAGATTATTGAAAGAAAGAGGTTATAGTGTAACTATTCAAAAGTTTGATCCATATATAAATGTAGACCCAGGAACTATGAATCCATATGAGCATGGAGAAGTTTTTGTTACAGTAGATGGAGCTGAGACAGATTTAGACTTAGGTCACTATGAAAGATTTTTAGATGAAAACTTAACAAAATATAACAATATAACAACTGGAAGAATCTATCAATCTGTTATTAATAAAGAGAGAAAAGGTGAATACTTAGGAAAAACTGTTCAGGTTATTCCTCATATAACTAATGAAATAAAATCTAAAATAGAGTTAGTAGGAAAAGAGAGTGGATCAGATATAGTTATAACAGAGATTGGTGGAACAGTTGGAGATATTGAATCGACACCATTTCTAGAAGCTATCAGACAGTTTAAATATGATGTAGGAAGAGAAAATGTTTTATATATCCATGTGACATTAGTTCCATATCTGAAAGCAGCTGGAGAGTTGAAAACAAAACCTTCTCAGCACTCTGTAAAAGAGTTAATGAGCTTAGGAATAAGACCTGATATTTTAGTTTGTAGAACAGAGCATCCTCTGAATTCAGATTTAAAAAGAAAATTATCGATGTTTTGTGATATAGATCCAGATGCTGTTATAGAAGCACCAGATGCAAAAACAATTTATGAAGTCCCTCTTATAATGGAGAAAAATGGATTAGCAAAGGTAGCTTGTCAAAAATTAGGAATAGAAAATAGAGAGCTTACTCTAGATGCATGGAAAGAGGTAGTAAAAAATATAAAACATCCAAAAGATAAGATAAAACTAGCTGTAGTTGGAAAATATATAGAGTTGAAAGATGCATATATAAGTATAAATGAATCGATTGAACATGCAGCTTATAGTTTAGGTTTAAAAGCAGATATTCACTATGTTCAAGCAGAGGATTTAAATCCATCTTCATTGGAAGGATTTAATGGAATTTTAATCCCTGGTGGATTTGGAGATAGAGGAGTAGAGGGTAAAATTGATGCTATAAAGTTTGCTAGAGAAAATAAGATTCCATTTTTAGGAATATGTTTAGGAATGCAAACAGCTGTAATAGAGTTTTCAAGAAATGTTTTAGGAATGAAAGAAGCTAATTCAACAGAGTTTGATAAGCTGAGTAGATATCCTGTTATTGATATTTTACCAGATCAAAAAGATATTAAAAACTTAGGTGGAACAATGAGATTAGGTGTTTATCCTTGTAAATTAGAAAAAGAGAGTTTGGCATATGAGCTTTATAAAGAGGAGCTTATTTACGAGAGACATAGACATAGATTTGAGTTTAATAATGAGTTTAAAGAGATTATTCAGGAAAAAGGATTGAAAATATCTGGATCATCTCCAGATGGAACTTTAGCAGAGATAGTCGAGTTACCAAAAGAGTTACACCCATTTTTCATAGCGGGGCAGTTCCATCCAGAGTTTAAAAGTAGACCAGGGAAACCACACCCACTATTTTTAGGGTTTGTAGAAGCTATCTATAAGTTAGAGAAATCTTTTAAAAATTAATCTAAAATTAATTTTCTAGAGTTTCCTCTTATATCAACTTCGATTAGTTTTTCAACAGAGCCATTTCTATGACCGATTAAATAGTTTGTCATATTAGCAGCAGAACAAGAGTGATTAGGGATAATCTCAATTTTATCACCAATTTTTAGGGCCGAAGGGCCCTCTTTTTTTACTTTTGCAACCTCTTCAGATAAACCAATAACAGTTAGTTCAGGGTGATTTTTAACAATTCCGAAACCTTTTGTAAGAGAGTTTCCATGCGCACCTTGATCAAGACCTAAACACTTACTACCACAGTCTAAAATAAATAAATCTTCAGATGGGTTAGATATAACTGTTGCAAGAACAGTTAAAGAACACTCCTCCTCTTTAGCAGCTCCTAATGCAACTTGAATGGCATCAAAGAAAACGTAATTTCCAGGTCTAGAAACAGTTATCTCATCAGATTCGATAGCTTTTTCAAAAGTTGGAGTAGTTCCAGTAGCAACAAATTGAACCTCAGCCCCAGCTTCGCTTAAAAGATTTTTAGCTAGAGCCATAGTTTCAATCTCTTTTTTAGTGATCTCTTCAACATGATCTTTCGAAAAACCATAAACTTGTCCAGTGTGAGTTGAAATTCCTTTGAAAACAAGATTTGGATACTTTTTTAGTGAGTTAAAAAGTTTAACAGAATCTTCAGGAGTCACACCGAATCTATTTAGACCACTATTTATTATAATTTGATAGTTAACTTTAGTATTATTTAATTTTTTAGCCAATTCAGCTGCAGGAATCTCATTGTCAAAAGCAACAAAGAGTTCACAAGAGTTATTTAACTCTAAAACTCGTTCTAGGTTACTATCTCCAATTACAGGATAAGCTAACATAACTTTTTTTACACCACTTTTTTGTACAACTGCTTCAGCCTCATCTAAAGTTCCAACAAGAACTCCTTTAGCACCAGCTTCAATCTGCATCTTAGTGATTTCACTACTCTTATGAGTTTTTAACATAGGGAATAGTTCCACAGAGTTTTGATCTGCTAAAGTTTGATATTTTGCTATATTTTTTTCCAAAGCATCTAGATCAACTAGAAAGCTAGGTGTAGTTAAAGATGATATTTTTTTCATTTTGAACCTCCAATTGAATTTCTAATAGAAATATACAACAAAATTTTAATAAAGTCAAACTTTATTTTTTTTGATAAATAAAATAAAAGTTTATAAAATGTGAAAAAAAAGAAGATCATATAAGATCTTCACTTTGAATTATATAAGCTCCTTTTTGTTTCATCTCGTTGAGTGCAAGAGTTGAATCATCAGGAGATAAATTAACCGCCTTACAAGCGTCTGAAATAACATTCACTTTAAATTTTAAATCCAGAGCATCTAAAACAGTATGTTTAACACAGTAATCTGTAGCTAATCCCAAAATAAAGAGCTCAGTGATATTATGTTTTGTTAAAATATCAAATAGTTCGGTCTTTTTTAACTTTCCATTATCAAAAAATCCACTGTAAGAATCAATTTCGGGATCAGTTCCTTTATAAATAATATTCTTAATCTCTAAAAGTTCAGGATGAAATTCAGCACCAAAACTATTTTGAACACAGTGCTTAGGCCACCAAACTTGTGGAAGATGATTTAAAAGTCCAACTTCACCAATTTCACCACCAGAATTAATAGCAAAACTTTTATGGTTGTCAGGATGCCAATCTTTTGTTCCAACAATTAAAAGATTATTTTTATTAAAAAACTGTATAATTTTATTTGTTATAGGGATGATTTCATTAGCGTTTTTCACAGCTAAACTTCCACCGTCACAGAAATCATTTTGAATATCAACTACAATAAGTGCTTTCATAATTTCCTCCAGCATAAATTTATTTTGAATAGTATAACAGCTAAAAAATAAAATGTAAATTAAAAACAGCTTGGAAAAAGGAATTGTATTTGATATTATTGTATATATAGATATGAAAAAAGATGTGAGGAGGGGGAAAATGAACGCAATATTAGGAGTATCATTTTTTATACTAGGAAGTTTAGCTGTTTATATATTCCAAAAAAAGAGATTCAAAAAAATGACTGAGGAAGATTTTGTTTGTGAAGTTGTTCAAAAAGCTTTTTTAAAAGAGACACAATCAGACCATAATGAGCATAACTTAGTTAGAGCACTATTAAAAAGTGATGATTTTATAAAAGATTTGTCACTAACTGCAAAGTTTAAAGGGATGATAGTTGGATATATTCTATTTACTAAAGTAAGAGTGGGAGAGGAAACTCTTTTAACGCTTGCACCATTAGCAGTATTACCAAGATTTCAGAAAAAAGGAATTGGAAAGAGTTTAATAGAAAAAGGACATAAAGTTGCAAAAGATTTAGGTTATAAAGGTATAGTTGTATTGGGTCACGCTGAATATTATAAAAAGTTTGGTTATGTACCTGCATCTAAGTGGAATATAAAGTGCCCAATAGAGGTACCAGATGAAAACTTTATGGCGATTGAGCTTTATCCAGGAGCTTTAGAAAATATAAGTGGAACAGTTCAATATGCACCAGAGTTTGGAATAAACTAAATAAAAAAACGCAAGTTATCTTGCGTTTTTTTATTTAAACTATATTACAGATTTCATCAAATTTAAGTCTTTTTTCTCTTGGATTAAGAGTTTTACTTTCATCAAAATATCCTATAGAAAGTAACATTACAACAGTTTTATCTTCATCAATTTCAAAGAGTTCTTTAACTTTATCCTCATTAAAACCAATCATTGGATGAGTATCAACTCCAACATTCTTAGCACAAAGCATTATATTCATAGCTAAAAGAGAGACATCTCTAACAGCCATAGCATTTCTTTTAACCTCCGTTGGATATAAAACAGTTTCACACATATTAATAAGTTGGTTAACTTTTTCTTCGCTCATTCCCAACTCAATTTTTGCATTCCACATAGGATTGTCACGACCATATCCAAAAGTGTCTCCGACCATGATAAGAGTCATAGCGGCTTCTTTTATCTTAGGCTGAGTACAAGCAGTGAAAAGTTTTTCTTTTGCTTCAGAAGAATGAACAGCAATAATTTGCCAAGGTTGTAAATTAAAAGCAGACGGAGCTAGGATAGCTTCATTGATAATCTCTTTAAAAAGTTTTAAATCTAAATCTTTATTCTGGTCAAAAAAATTCACACTTCGTCTATTAGATACAACATCTTTAAAATTCATATAAACACCTCCAAAATATACTACAAGTATTATACTTAAAAGATGTAAAAAACCTTTTATTCTTCATTAATAATTCTAGGAATTCTTGAATTTAATAAAGTTGTGTATTCGTAGTGGTCCATATTAAGAAATGAGTTACACTTCTCAAAATCACGGTAAATCTCAACAGAATCTCCAAGTTCTATAGAGTCGTCAATAAGCACAAAAGATGTATCCATACTGATATGAACTATTGGAAACTCTTTATCATTTATATGGCAAAGAAGATTGGTATTATTTTTAGCGAATCCATCCCCATAACCGATTTTAATTTTTCCAACTCTGTTATAACTTTTTGTATCAAGATCATTTTTTCTAGTATACCCAATAAAATCTAAATCAGAAAAATCTTTGATGTTATAAATAGGTCCTGATAGAGTCCAAGAACGTTTAATGTTTTCATTTTCAATTCCAGGATCAAGCATGCCGAGAAGACTTATACCACATCTTACGTGAGTTGAGCCCTCCCCTAATCCAAGAATTGTAGCAGCACTGTTTTGTGAATGAATAATTTCAAAACGCTCCTTTCCTAAGAAATTAATCCAAGAAATAAAATCCTTTTGAATCGAAATAACCTCTTCTGGATTTGAACTAAAAAAATGTGTCATAGCACCTTTAAAATAAATATTATTTGTTACAATAATATTTTTAATTTCGTTTAACTCATCTTTTGTAAATCCATTTCTAGCAAAACCAAAATCAAATTTTAGATGAAGTTGAGAAAAGTTTATATCTTTTTGAATTAACTCTTTAAATTCAGAAAGACTGTTTATACACATCTCTAAATTATTATGAGTTTTTAAAAGAGAGAAATCCTCAATCGTCTCAAAAATAAGTATTTTTATATCGGGCAGATTTAAAGATAAAAGTTCAAGAGCTTCAGATTTCCTAGCGACAGCGAAGTATTTGCACCCACCCTCAACGAGAATAGGAACGACCTCTTTTAAACCGTGTCCATAAGCGTTAGCTTTTACAACTGAGATAATCTCTTTTTTTGTAGAATCTTTAATATAATTAAAGTTATGTATAATGTTATTTTTATCAATCTTTACCTTGAAACCGTCTCGACTCATTTTAAAACACCCCTTTTTTCTAAATAGTATTGTTATTATTATTACCATATAATGTAGTAAATTACAAAATAAATATTTTGTTTAAATAAAAAAACTTCCCTTAAATATTAAGAGGAAGTTTTTTTAAAGATTTTCTCATAAGTGGAATACTTACTGAAAGACAGATAAGTTCTGCTAACGGAATAGCTAACCAAATTCCAGTTTCTCCAATTATCATTGGCAATGTAAATAGTGGAATCAATACAAATATTATAGCTCTTCCACAAGATATAAAAGCAGACTCAAAAGGTTTTTCAATAGATGTATGGAAACTACTTGATATAATATTGATAAACGACAATAAGTAAGCAAAAGTAAAGAAGAATATTGCTCTATTTGTTAAATCTTGAAGTTCCTTATTTCCATTTGAGAAAAGAGCAATAATTTTATCTCCGAAAAGATGCATAGATATAAAAGTAATTATTCCAATCGCAGCTCCAGATTTTAAAGCAACTTTTAAAACATCTTTGATTTTGTCTCCTCTTTTAGCTCCTAAGTTGTAAGAAATAATAGGTTGTAATGCTTGAGATAAACCATATAGAGAGATATTAACAATAGAGTTAATATAGAATACGATTGTTAATGCTGAAACTCCTAAAACACCAATGTTTTTCATAATGATGATATTGAAAATATAAGTTGTAACAGCACTAGAAATAACAGTTAGCATCTCTGAACTACCATTGTAGAAAATATCTTTAATATCTTTTAATGTTCCAGATATTTTGCCAAATTGTACGTGATAAAATAAGCTAAGAGCACCAAACATATTAGCAAAACACGATGCAACAGCAGCTCCTTCCATTCCCATACCAAGTTTAATAACAAAGATATAATCTAAAAATACATTTGTTAAAAAGCAGATTGCTCCACTCACGAAAACCTGATTAGGTTTACCAATAATTCTAACGAATGTTTCAGTAAAAATAGGCATACTGAAGAATATAGAACCTGGAATTAGAATAGCTAAATATTTCTTAACAAGATCATATGTTTCTAAGTTTGTACCTAAAAGTTTCATCACAGCATCAAAATTAAGAAGTAAAAATATTGATATAAAAAGAAGAACTCCTAGAAGTAGGATTAAAGTTAAACTTGTAAGACTTTTTGCTCTTTCTTTCTCTCCATTTCCAGAAGCAATTCCTACTAAGACTCCTCCTCCAATACAAATCATCAAAGCTATACTCAGTAAAAGATTGATAAGAGGCATAGATAGATTAACAGCAGCTAGTCCCAATGGTCCAACGCCCTTACTCAAGAATAATCCATCGACCATAATTTGTAGTGATACAATAAGCATTCCTAAGATACTAGGTATTGCAAATTTAAAAAATAGTTTTTTTACGCACCCATTTTCAAGGGTAATATTTTGTGACATTTTCCTCTCCTCTATTAAATTAAAATTTTATTAAATTAGTCATATGTGGTATTATAAACTATATACTTAACTATAATGTCAAGGAGAAATTATGAAAAATAGATATAAAATTTCAGAATTAGCAAAAATAGGGGATATTTCGAAACAGACATTGATTTTTTACCATAAAAAAGGGATTTTAGTTCCAGAATATATTGATGAGAGCAATGGATATAGATTTTATTCTAATTCTCAAATATGGGATTTGTTTTTTATTATAACTTTAAAAGAAGCTGGATTTTCATTAGAAGAAATAAAAGAATACAGTAAAGTAAAAACTCCTTCAAAAAGTTTAGAATTTTTAGAGGAAAAAGTAGCTGATATCAATAAAAAAATAGAGGAGTTAAGAAAAAGTCGAGACACTATTCAAGAGAAAATTTTGTGTTTTAAAGAGATGTCTTCAAATTTAGAGGAAAAAGTTCAAGTGATAGAGTTAAAAAGTATGAAGGTTTACTTTATAAAAATAAAAAATCCTTTAGATGAAAAAGAGATAGCTGAAACATATGATAAGCTTCAACGATTAGGAAATAAAAATAAAATAAAAGATATTTTATATATTACCAAAGTAAAGCAAAAGGATATATATGAAAATTCAGAGATTCCTATAAGTGAAATAGGATTGTTAGTTCCAGAAGAGCATAGTATTTTAGGAGAAGAGCTTATCGAAAGTAAGCATTGTATTATGTTAAGACATAAAGCGACTTTTGATATGATAAAATTAACCTATGAAAATTTACATAGATTTATTAAAGAGAACAATTTTGAGATTATTGGAGATTCGATAGAGATTGGAAACGAAGTGGTTGTTCCTCTTGAAAATGGATTTGGAGGAATCGTTGATATATATATTCCTGTAAAAAAAATTGAAAAATTTTAAAAATTAGGATACTCTATAGTGTAGTATTATAGAAAAAGGAGAAATAGAAAATATGAATACGAATCATTCAAGAAGAAAAAAAGCTATGGGACTAGAAGGAATAGTTTGCATAGCGATATTATCAACATTAATCTATCTTTTATCTAGTAAAATGGGTGGAATAAATATGATAAATACAATTATAAAAACTGCACATGATTTACTATTAAATACGGTATTTTTTATAATGGGAGTTTCAGTTATAGCGGGAGCATTTGCAGGAATTTTATCTGAGTTTGGAGTGATAGCAATTTTAAATAAGTTATTATCGCCACTTATGAAGCCGTTATACAGACTACCTGGAGCAGCAGCACTAGGAGTTTTAACAACGTATATATCTGATAATCCAGCAATACTTAGCTTATCTGCAGATAAAGGGTTTACAAAATATTTTAAAAAGTATCAATTACCAGCATTAACAAATTTAGGGACATCATTTGGAATGGGATTTATAGTATCGACATTTATGATTGCTCAGAGTGGAAGTATGAATGAAAATCTTGTATTTCCAGTTGTTTTAGGAAATTTAGGGGCGTTTATAGGAAGTATTGTCAGTGTTAATCTGATGATTAATTTTACTAAAAAGATTTTCCATGAAAAGGGTGATTTAGTAGAGAAGGATGACTCAACAGTAAGTTTTTTTGAGTATAGAGATATAAGAGATGGAAATGTTTTAGAGAGATTGTTAGAAGCTCTTTTAGAAGGTGGGAAAAATGGAGTTCAGATGGGAATGGAGATTATTCCTGGAGTTCTTATAATATGTACGACAGTTTTACTATTAACAAATGGAGCTGGAGAAAATGGATATACAGGAGCAGCTTATGAAGGAATTGCTCTTTTACCATATGTAGGTGAAAAATTACAATTTATTTTAAAACCACTATTTGGATTTACAAGTGCAAAAGCATTGGCGTTTCCAATAACATCTTTAGGAGCAGTAGGAGCAGCATTAGGTCTTGTACCACAATTTATAGCAGATAAAGCAATTACCTCAAGAGAGATTGCTGTATTCACAGCTATGGGAATGACTTGGAGTGGATATTTAAGTACACACGTTGCGATGATGGATAGTCTAGGTTATAGAAAGCTGACAGGAAAAGCTATATTTAGCCATACAATTGGTGGGATTGTAGCAGGAGTAGTAACAAATATTTTATATACACTTTTCATGTAATTAAATAAAATTATATAAATTTATGGGGGTAAAAATGAAAGAGTATAAAATTGATTTACATATTCATACAAATGTAAATCCACACGCTTTTAGTACATTAGAGGAAAATATATCTGCAGCGGCAAAAAAAGGAATGGAAGTGATAGCGATTACAAATCACGGTCCTGCTTTACAAGATACTCCTCATTGGTGGCATTTAGTAAATATAGCAATTTTACCAGAAATTATTGATGGAGTTAGAGTTGTTAAAGGTGTAGAAGCTAATATACTTGATACAAATGGAAAGTTAGATATTAACCAAAGAGTATATGATCATATAGAATTAGTTTTAGCTGGATTTCATGTAGTTGATGAGTATGGAGCAATAGATGATATTGAGAAAAATACGACAGCTATATTGAGTTTGATAAAAAAGCAAAAAGCTGATATAATAGTTCATCTGGGAAATCCAATCTTTCCAGTAGATTATAAAAGAATAGTAAAAATCGCAAAAGAAAATAAAGTGGCTTTAGAGGTGAATAATACATCTCTAGGAACAATCACAAGAGTTGGTTCTAGAAAAAATTGTAAAACAATGTTAGAATTAGCCAAAGAAGAGAGATGTTTTATAGCTTTAGGGACAGATGCACACTATTCTGGTCATATAGGAGAGTTTCAAAGGGCAATTGAGCTTTTAAATGAAGTTGATTATCCAGAAGAGCTAATTATAAATAGTTCAAAAGAAGCTTTTGAAGAATTTTTAAAACTGAGACAAGAGTTGAGAAGTAAAAAAGTAGACTCTTAATTTTGGGAGGAAAAGAAAAATGCAAAAAAATAGAATTTGTGAATTATTAGGAGTTAAATATCCAATTATCCAAGGTGCGATGGCATGGATATCAAATGGAAACTTAGCAGGACATGTATCTAAAGCTGGTGGATTAGGAATAATCGCTGGTGGAGGAATGCCACCTGAAATTTTAAGAGCAGAGATTAAAAAGGCAAAGTCAATCACGGAAAATCCATTTGGAGTTAACTTAATGTTAATGATGGAAAGTGTTGCCGAGCAAATAGATGTATGTATAGAAGAGGGAGTAAAAGTTGTTACAACTGGAGCAGGAAATCCAGGAATATACATGGAAAAATTAAAAGCTGCAGGAATAAAAGTTATACCTGTAGTTGCATCAGTTGCATTAGCAAAGAGAATGGAAAAAATAGGAGCAGATGCAATTATAGCTGAAGGATTAGAAGCTGGAGGGCATATCGGAGAAATCACAACAATGGCACTTGCTACTCAAGTTGCAAGAGAGGTTTCAGTTCCTGTTATCGTTGCTGGAGGAATAGCTTCAGGAGAGCAATTCTTAGCAGCGTTAGCACTAGGTGGAGAAGCTATTCAAGTAGGAACTATATTCATAGTTGCTCACGAGTGTGATGTACATGAGAATTATAAAAACTTAGTGTTAAAAGCAAAGGATAGATCAACAGTTACTACTGGAAACTATACAGGGCATCCAGTTAGAGTTTTAAATAACAAGTTCTCTAAGACTATCTTAGAATTAGAGGAAAAAGGAGCTCCAAAAGAGGAGATCGAAGAGTTAGGAAAAGGAAAATTAAGACTAGCAGTTGTAGATGGAGACGTTCAAAATGGAAGTGTAATGTCAGGACAAGTTGCAGGATTAGTTAAAGAAGCTTTAAGCTGCCAAGAGATTGTAGATAAGTTAATGAACGAGTTAAAAGAGGAAAAAGTAAAACTAGATCAAAGATTTTCAACAATAACTTTTTAACAATGGAAGGGTAGAGTAATCTACCCTTTTTATCTAAAAAAATAAGGGAGAAGTGTTATGTACAATAAAGTGATGGAAACTGTAGAGTTTTTAAATTTAAAAGTGACTAATAGGCCGAAGATAGCTATAATATTAGGTTCTGGTCTTGGTGGGTTAGTTGATTATGTAGAGAATAAAATAGTTATACCATATGAGGAGATACCAAACTTTCCAGTTTCAACAGTAGCTGGTCATGCTGGTGAACTTGTATTTGGAACAATAAATGGTGTTGAAGTTTTAGTTATGAAGGGAAGATTCCACTATTACGAAGGGTATAATATGAAAGAGGTAACTTACCCTCAATATGTATTTAAGAAATTTGGAATAGAAACTATGATTGTAAGTAATGCTGCTGGTGGAGCTAATAGAAGTTTTAAGCCAGGGACACTTATGATTATAAATGATCATATCAACTTCTTTGGAACAAATCCTTTAATTGGAAAAAATGATGAGAGATTTGGACCAAGATTCCCAGATATGTCAGAAACTTATAGTAAGGCTTTAATAGAAAAAGCTAAGTCTGTTGCAAATAGATTAAATATAGAGTTTGAAGAGGGAATTTACTTAGGGTCATCTGGTCCAACTTATGAAACAGCAGCAGAAGTAAGTATGATGATGGGAATGGGAGCATCAGCAGTTGGTATGTCAACAGTTCCAGAGTCAATCGTGGCAAACTATCTTGGAATGAAAATATTAGGAATATCTTGTATAACTAATATGGCTACAGGAATTGCAACAAAGCCACATTCACATGAAGAGGTTGTAGAGATAGCAAACGCAACAGGAGAGAGATTCTGTAAGTGGATTGCTGAAACAGTAAAAGAGTTATAATAACTCACAGGAGGTAGTGATTTATGAAGGCAGCATTTTTTGATATTGATGGAACAATTTATAGAAATTCATTATTGACAGAGCATTTTAAAAAGCTTATAAAATACGAACTTTTAGATATTAGAGAGTATGAGCTAAAAGTAAAGGATGCTTTTAAAGAGTGGGATGAAAGAGTAGGAGATTATGATAAATACCTAGAAGATATAACAACAACATATGTTGAAGCTATAAAAGGGTTATCGCTGCAATATAATGATTTTATTTCAGATCAAGTTTTAGAGCTTAAAGGAAACAGAGTTTATAAATTTACAAGAGATATGATCAAATGGCATAAAGAGCAAGGGCATAAAGTTATATTTATTTCTGGAAGTCCAGATTTTTTAGTTTCTAGAATGGCTAAAAAATGGGGTGCTGATGATTATTGTGGTTCTATATATCACTATGAAGATGGAAAGTTATCTGGAGATATTTCGCCAATGTGGGATTCAAAAAATAAAATGAAAGCAATAAATAATTTCTGTGAAAAATATGATATAGATTTAAATGAAAGCTATGCATATGGAGATACAAATGGAGATTACAGCATGCTAACTTTAGTTGGAAACCCTAGAGCTATCAATCCTTCAAGAGAGTTACTGCTAAAAATAAAAACAGAGGAACATCTGAGAGATAAGACAGAAATTTTTGTTGAAAGAAAGGATGTAATTTATAAAATTTCATCTGATGTAGAGATTTTATAAAAAAAATCTTGACTTTTATATAAAAAAGTTTTATTATTACCCCATAGTAAAAATAAATTTTTAAAAAGGAGGAAGTTATGTTTATAAATTTCAATAATAATAATTATAATTGTGTTAATAATATGAATAATAATAATAATAACAACAATAATAATAATCTATTGAAATTTGTATTGTGTAATTTCCATTATCCTGAAAATAAGAAAGAATTTAAATTTAACTGAAAATAAATTAGTATAAGTATATCTAAAAATAGGTATATTATATTTTGTTAGATTAAAGCTCTTAACTATTTCCGTTTATGGAAGTGTTAAGAGCTTTTTTATTTTATAAAAAATATGGAGGTAGAGTATATGTATAAAGCAAAATTAGATATTATAGAAACAGAGGTAGCAATTAAAAAAGTAAAGGATTTCTTCGAAAGAGATTTAGCTAAAAAATTGGATTTAACAAGAGTTTCAGCACCACTATTTGTGACACCAGAAAGTGGGTTAAATGATGATCTAAATGGAGTTGAAAGAGCTGTATCTTTTGATACCAAATGTAAACAGGATGCTGTGATTGTTCATTCGTTAGCAAAGTGGAAAAGAATGGCACTTCATAAATATGGATTTAACTCTGGAAAAGGTCTTTATACAGATATGAACGCTATAAGAAGAGATGAAGACTTGAGTCCAATACACTCATACTATGTTGATCAATGGGATTGGGAAAAAGTTTTGGATAAATCAGATAGAACAACAGATAAATTACATGAAACTGTAAAAAAAATATATACATCTTTAAAGGATACAGAGAATCATATAAGAGAGGCTTATCCTCAATTATCAAAAAAATTACCTGATGAGATTTCATTTGTAACTTCTCAAGAGTTAGAAACTCTTTACCCAGAACTGTCTTCAAAGGAGAGAGAACACAAACATGCAGAGAAGCATGGAGCTATATTTATAAGTCAAATAGGAAAAGTTTTAGCTTCAGGAGAAAAGCATGATGGAAGAGCACCTGATTATGATGATTGGGATTTAAACGGAGATATAATCGTTTACTACGAACCTTTAAAAATAGGATTAGAACTGTCTTCGATGGGGATTCGTGTATCTGAGGAATCTTTAGCTAAGCAGTTAGAGATTGCAGGAGCAGAGGATAGAAAAACTTTAGATTTCCATAAAAAATTGCTAGCAGGAGAGTTACCTTATACAATAGGTGGAGGAATAGGGCAATCGAGACTTTGCTTATTCTTCTTAGACAAACTTCATATAGGAGAGGTTCAAGCATCTTTATGGCCAGAGCAAGTTTTAGAAGAGTGTAGAGCAAAAGATATTCCATTGCTATAGAAATAGAGAGTATAAAAACCTAAAATATAACTTCATTTCTGGAGCAAAAAGGTATATAATTAAATTTGTTATATACTTTTGGAGGTGGGAGATGAGGTATTTAATAGATAAATTGTATAAGAATAATGACTTAACTCAATTTGAGTTAGAGGAGTTACTTTGCAATTTGAATGAGGAGAATAGAGACTATCTAATAGATAAAGCTTACGAAGTTAGACAGAAAAATTATGGTAAGACAGTTTTTTTTAGAGGATTGATAGAGATATCTAATATTTGTAAATGTGATTGTTTTTACTGTGGGATTAGGGCATCTAACTGCAAAGCTAGTAGATATAGATTATCTAAAGATGAGATATTAGACTCTTGTCACAGAGGATATTTGTTAGGATATAGAACTTTTGTTTTTCAAGGAGGAGAGGATAGTTACTTTACCGATGAACTTTTAGAAGAGATAATAAAAACTCTAAAAAAAGAATATTCTGATATAGCTATTACTCTTTCTTTAGGAGAGAGAGGCGAAAAATCTTTTAGAAGACTTTATGAAGCTGGAGCTGATAGATATCTTTTAAGACATGAAACTGTGAATGAAAAACTTTACGAGAGCTTACATCCAAAGATGTCTTTAGAGAATAGAAAAAAATGCTTGAGAACTCTTAAAGAGATTGGCTATCAAGTAGGAAGTGGATTTTTAATAGGATTACCTGGTTTGAAAATGAAAGATTATGCAAAGGATTTAGTTTTCCTAAAAGAGCTAAAACCTCACATGGTAGGGATTGGACCTTTTATACCACATGAAGACACGCCTTTAAAGGGTGAAAAGGGTGGAACTGCATATGATACAATTACACTTTTAGCAATAATAAGATTACTGCTACCAGATGTATTATTACCAGCAACAACAGCTTTAGGAACAATTGATCCTAAAGGACGAGAAAAGGGATTTAAAGCTGGAGCAAATGTTATTATGCCAAATTTATCTCCGAT
Source organism: uncultured Cetobacterium sp. (assembly GCF_945952365.1). GTDB lineage: Bacteria > Fusobacteriota > Fusobacteriia > Fusobacteriales > Fusobacteriaceae > Cetobacterium_A. The sequence goes on along the minus strand of NZ_CAMFHX010000002.1, from coordinate 44,003 downwards.
GGAATACAGAAAAAAATACGCTCTTTATAATGGAAAAGTTTTTTCTGGAAAGGAATCAGCAGAGGAGAAGCTAAAAATAGAAAATGGAGTTATAGAAGCAGGATTTGAACCAATACTAACAAGAGGAGATAATATCAGATGGAAAAGGAAATAAATTTTATAAATCAGGAGTATATTGAAAATCTATTAAAAAAATCTAAAAATAGTAGTTATGAAGAGATAGAAAGAGTTTTAAATAAAGCAAAAAATAAAGAGGGATTAACTCATGATGAGGTGGCTTCACTTTTAGAGATAAAAGATGAGAAGCAAAAAAGAGAACTCTATGAAATTGCAGGAGAGTTAAAAAAATCTATCTATGGAAATAGAATTGTTGTTTTTGCACCGCTTTATGTGAGTGATTACTGCGTAAATAACTGTACTTATTGTGGGTATAAAAGAGACAATAAATTTGAAAGAAAAAAACTTTCAAGAGAACAGATTCAAAATGAAGTTAGACTTTTAGAAAAGATGGGTCATAAAAGACTCGCTTTAGAGCTAGGAGAGGACCCTGTAAACGTTCCAATCGAATATACATTAGATGCAATAGATGCTGTTTACAGTACAAAGTTTGAGAATGGGTCAATTAGAAGAATAAATGTCAATATAGCTGCAACAACAGTAGAAAATTACAAAAAACTAAAAGATGCAGAGATTGGAACGTATATTCTTTTCCAAGAGACTTATCACAAACCAACATACGAAAGAGTTCATCCTAAAAGTTTAAAAGGAAATTATGAATACCATTTGACTGCTTTTAATAGAGCTATGGAAGCAGGAATAGATGACGTAGGAGCTGGAGTTTTATTTGGACTAGCAGATTATAAGTATGAGATAATAGCACTTATGTTACATAATGAGTATTTAGAAAAAGAGTATGGAGTTGGGTTCCATACAATCTCTGTTCCAAGAATCAAAAAAGCCGAGGGAATGAGTTTAGAAGAGTATCCTCATCAAATAGATGATGATACTTTTAGAAATATAGTTGCCATTATAAGATTGGCTGTACCTTTTACAGGAATGATTTTATCAACTAGAGAAACAGCTGAACTTAGAAGAGAGCTTATAAAATATGGTATCTCACAAATAAGTGCAGGATCATCAGCTGATGTTGGAGGGTATACAGATAGAGAAGAGGGAAAAACTAGAACTCAATTTGAATTAGCAGACCACAGAACACCTTTAGAGGTTTTAAAAGAGCTTTTAGAGCAGGATTGTATACCAAGTTACTGTACAGCTTGTTATAGAATGGGGAGAACTGGTGATAGGTTCATGCAGCTAGCTAAAAGTGGAAATATTCAAAATGTCTGCTCACCAAATGCACTTCTAACTTTAATGGAGTATGCTATGGATTATGGTGATGATGAGTTAACAGAAAAGGTTGAAGAGGTTATAGAGAGAGAGCTTCAAAATATTGTTAGAGATGATATAAAAAAGCTGACAATAGAAAAATTAGAAAAAATAAAAAATGGAGAGAGAGATTTATATCTTTAAGAAGGAGTTTACTATGAAAAATACACCCAACTCAAATAGGTTACATATAGGAATTTTTGGTAAAACAAACTCTGGAAAGTCTTCATTATTAAATGCTATAACAGAGCAGAATATATCTATAGTTTCAGATATAGAGGGAACAACCACAGATTCTGTAACAAAAGCTATGGAGTTTTTACCATTTGGTCCAGTTTTATTTATTGATACAGCTGGATTAGAGGATAATACTCCATTAGGTAGATTGAGAGTAAAAAAAAGTTTAGAAGAGTTGAAAAGAACAGATTTTGCTTTATTAGTTATGGATGCTACAAAAATTGATATGGCATTTTATAAAGACCAAGAGATTCAATTTAGAAAATATAATATTCCATTTCAATTGATATTAAATAAATCAGATCTATTAACAGATGAAACAAGAAGCACAATAAAAAAGATTTTTCCTAAATCTATTTTTGTTTCGACAAAAGATAGAAGTAGTATTTTGAATTTAAAAAATGAAATTTTGAAAGAGATTCAAAAGGAAACAGAGGAACCAAAACTTTTAGGAGATTTAGTTTCATATAATGGAAAAGTTTTAATGGTAGTTCCAGTGGATTCTGAAGCACCAAAAGGTAGATTGATTTTACCACAAGTTCAAGTGATAAGAGAGTGTCTTGATCATGGAATAAAAAGTTATGTAGTTAGAGACACAGAGCTTGAAAGTGCATTAGAAGATATAAAAAATATAGATTTGGTTGTAACTGATTCTCAAGCTTTTAAAAATGTAGATAAAATTTTAAATAATCGAGCTAAGTTGACAAGTTTCTCAATACTTTTTGCAAGACAGAAGGGAGACTTAGAAGATTTGGTTAGAGGAGTTAAAAAGTTAAAAAGTTTAAACCATGGAGATAGAATACTGATAGCAGAAACTTGTACACACAATACATCTCATGAGGACATTGGAAGAGTAAAGATTCCAAAGTTAGTAAGAAACTATTGTGGCAAAGAGATTGAGTTCGATTTTATGGGTGGAAAAGATTTCCCAGAGGATTTATCAAAATACTCTTTAGTTATTCACTGTGGTGCTTGCATGATAAATAAAAAACTTATGCAAAGTAGAATAGATGAATCTATGAGTTTAAATGTGCCAATTACAAATTATGGTTTAGTTATAGCAGAAGTTACAGGGATTTTAGATAAATCTCTAGAGATATTTAAATAATTTTATATTCCCTTACTAATATTTTACATATTGGTGAGGGATTTTTTTTATATTGCTATTGACTTCATTATATCTGTGAGGTAATATTAGTACCACTTAGAATATTAAAATTGAAGTTAAAAAATTAAATGGGAGGGCAATTATGATTTTTAATCCAGTAATACTTTCAGTTACTACGATGATCCTACTTAGTTTATTAAAGTTAAATGTAATTCTAGCAATATTAGTCGCAGCTTTGGTGGCAGGTGTAAGTTCGGGAATAGGTATCAATGAGACAATGAAAACATTGATAGGTGGAATGGGAGGCAACTCAGAGACAGCTTTGAGCTACATTCTTTTAGGAACTTTGGCTGTTGCTATAAATAGTACTGGGGTAGCAGCTCTACTTTCAAAAAAAATATCAAAAATAGTTAGTGGGAAAAAGTGGATTTTAGCACTTATTGTAGCGGTAATTGCATCGTTTTCTCAAAATTTAATTCCAGTTCATATAGCATTTATTCCAATTTTGATTCCTCCACTATTAAAGTTAATGGATGAGTTAAAAATGGATAGAAGAGCGATGGCGTGCTCCCTGACGTTTGGATTAAAAATGCCCTATATTGTTCTTCCTGTTGGATTTGGATTGATTTTCCATGGGATAATAAGAGACCAGATTGTAAGTAATGGATTAAATGTTGAGTTAAGTCAAGTTTGGCAATCGACTTGGATTTTAGGAATAGCAATGTTTATTGGACTTCTAATTGCAGTATTCTTTACATACAACAAGCCAAGAGAGTATAAGAATTTGACCGTTGGAGGAATGGTAGAGGATATCCCTGAGAAAATGGAGTTAAAACATTGGTACACTTTGGTTTCGGCAATTATAGCCTTTGGAATTCAACTTTATACAGGTTCTTTGCCACTTGGAGCAATTGTGGCAATAGCTTTTATGGTTGCAACAAAAGTTATCAAATGGAATGATATAGATGGACTAGTAAGTGGTGGCATAGGAATAATGGGGCTTATAGCTTTTATTATGCTTGTGGCAGCAGGATATGGAAGTGTAATTAGACAAACTGGGGCAATTGCTCCACTAGTTCAAGGAGTTGTAGGAGTTGTAGGTGGAAGTAAACTATTGGGGTCGTTTATGATGCTTTTAGTTGGACTTTTTGTAACGATGGGAATAGGAACATCATTTGGAACAGTGCCTATATTAGCGGCAATATACGTACCACTATGTATAGAACTTGGTATTTCACCTTTAGGTACAATAGCTTTAATAGCTTGTGCAGGAGCTCTAGGAGATGCAGGGTCACCAGCATCAGACTCAACTTTAGGACCAACAGCTGGATTAAATGCTGACGGACAGCATGATCATATAAGGGATACATGTATTCCAACATTCATACACTATAATATACCTCTGATAATAGCAGGTGTTATTGGGGGAGTACTATTCTAAAAGGAGGCAGGATTAATTTGGAACTACTAATGGGGAACAGAAAACTAACTTTAGAGGATTTAATCAATGTAACAAGAAATGGTTGTGAGGTAAAAATTTCAGAAGAGGCTAAAGAGAAAATAGCTATAGCTAGAAAGTTGGTAGATGATTATGTTGAAGAGGGAAGAGTATCTTACGGAATAACAACGGGATTTGGAAAATTTTCAGATCAAGTTATTTCTAAAGAGGAAACAGCAACTTTACAAAGAAATTTAATAATTAGTCACGCTTGTGGAGTTGGAAATCCATTACCAATTGATGCAGCTAGAGGAATTATGTTATTGAGAGTAAATAACTTGATTCAAGGTCATTCGGGAATACGTCAAGAGGTTATTGATTTATTGGTGAATATGATAAATAAGGGTGTAACTCCATATATACCTGAAAAAGGTTCTTTAGGAGCATCTGGAGATTTAGCTCCACTATCTCATATGGTTTTAGTTATGTTAGGGCTTGGAAAAGCATACTATAAAGATGTTCTTTACGATGGGGAGATGGCTTTGAAAAAAGCTAAATTAAAACCAATAAAAGAGTTGTCATCAAAAGAGGGACTAGCTTTAATAAATGGAACTCAAGTGATGACATCTGTAGGAGCACATGCGACATATGACGCAATAAATTTAATGAAACATTTAGATGTAGCAGCAAGTTTATCAATGGAAGCTTTAAGAGGAATAATCTGTGCTTTTGATCCAAAAATTCAAGAGGTAAGAGGGCACCTAGGTCAAATTAGTACTGCTAAAAATATAAATAAAATTTTGAAAAATAGTTCATCAATAACTAAGCAAGGAGAGTTAAGAGTTCAAGATCCTTATGCTCTTAGATGTACTCCACAGGTTCATGGTGCAAGTAAAGATGCTTTAAACTATATAAGAGAAAAAGTTGAGATAGAGATGAATGCAGTAACAGATAATCCAATTATTTTCCCAATGGAAAATGAAGTTTTATCAGGAGGAAATTTCCATGGTCAACCGATGGCTTTACCATTTGATTTTTTAGGAATAGCTCTTGCAGAGATGGCAAATATATCTGAAAGAAGATTAGAAAGATTAGTTAACCCATCGTTAAATAATGGATTACCTGCATTTTTAGTAGAGAATGGAGGTGTTAATTCTGGATTTATGATAGTTCAATACAGCGCGGCGTCTTTAGTTTCAGAAAATAAAGTTTTAGCTCATCCAGCATCTGTAGATTCAATCCCATCCTCTGCAAACCAAGAGGATCATGTATCAATGGGAACAATAGCTGCAAGAAAAGCTGCGGAGATATTGGGAAATGTTAGAAAAGTTGTGGCTATGGAGATTCTAGCAGCATGTCAAGGAATAGATTTAAGAGATGTTCAGAAATTAGGAAAAGGAACAAACGAAGCTCATACATTAGTCCGTGAAGTTGTAGAGTTTTATGATAAAGATAGAGTGATGTATATAGATATTGAAAAAGTAGAGGAGTTAATTAAAACTAATAAAATTATTGAAAAAGTAGAGGAAAATGTTGGTAAATTAAAAATGTAATTGGGGGAATAAAGATGAAAAAGTTAGTTCAGTGTGTTCCAAATTATAGTGAAGGAAAAGATTTAGAAAAAATAGAAAAAATAGCAGCACCATTTAAAAAAAATAAAAATATAAAATTTATGGGATGTGAGCCAGATGCTGATTATAATAGAACGGTTATAACAGTTATAGGAGAGCCAGAGGATATTATAGAAGCTGTAGTAGAATCAGTTGGAATAGCTGCAGAATTAATTGATATGAATGTTCAAAGAGGAGAGCATTTGAGAATGGGAGCTACTGATGTAGTTCCGTTTATTCCAATAAAAGGGATTACAATGGCAGAGTGTGTTGAGATTTCAAAAGTTGTAGCAGAAAAAATATCTTCAAAATTTAATATCCCTATTTTCTTATATGAAGAGTCAGCAACAGCTGCAAATAGATTGTCGTTGCCGAGTATAAGAAAAGGTGAGTTTGAAGGGATGATAGAAAAGTTGAAATTAGAGGAGTGGGCACCAGACTTTGGAGAGAGAGTACCACATCCCACAGCAGGTGTTACAGCAGTAGGAGGAAGAATGCCACTTATTGCGTATAATATTAATCTAGACACAACTAATATTAATATAGCTAAAGAGATTTCAAAAGCTATTAGATTTTCAAGTGGTGGATTCAAGTTTATTCAAGCTGGACCAGCTGAGATAAAAGAAAAAGGCTTTGTTCAAGTTACTATGAATATAAAAGATTTTAAAAAGAATCCCATCTATAGAGTTTTTGAAACAGTAAAAATGGAAGCTAAAAGGTATGGTGTCAATGTTATAGGAAGTGAGATTATAGGAGCAGTACCTATGGAAGCACTTTCGGATTCAATAGAGTACTATTTAGGTTTAGAAGGGTTTAGTGTAGAAAAAATAATTGAAAATGAGTTACTAAAGTAGATTTTTATGAGGTGAGAGTATGAATGCAGATTTAATAATTTACAACATTGGGCAATTAGTTACAGGAAAAGAGTTACCAGTGAAAGATGGAGAAACTAGGATGGAGAATATAGAGGTTTTAAATAACGGATATATTGCAGTCTCGGGAAGTGAAATAATGGCAGTGGGATCTGGAGAAGTTCCATCAAAGTTGATAAAATTTACAACAAAATTGATAGATGCAGAGGGGTGTGTGGTGACTCCTGGAATGATTGACTCTCATACTCATCTTGTTCATGGTGGTTCTAGAGAGAATGAGTTTTTAGATAAAATCGCAGGTGTTCCATATATAGAGATTTTAAAAAGAGGTGGCGGTATTTTGAGTAGTGTAAAAGCTACTGTAGAAGCTACAGAAGATGAATTAGTAAATGCAGCAAAAAAAAGTTTGAGAAGAATGCTATCTTATGGAGTTACAACAGTTGAATCGAAGAGTGGATATGGCTTAGACAGTGAAACTGAATTAAAACAGCTTAGAGTAAATGAAAGATTGAAATTAGAGCAAGAGGTTGATATAGTTTCAACTTTTATGGGAGCTCATGCACTGCCTGAGGAGTATAAAGATAATCGAGAGGGATTTATTCAAAAAGTTATAGAGTTATTGCCAGTAATAAAAGAGAGAGAGCTCGCAGAATTCTTTGATGTATTTTGTGAAGAGGGAGTCTTTTCAAATGAAGAGAGCAGAAAAATGTATATTGAAGCACAAAAATATGGTTTTAAGTTGAGAATTCATGCAGATGAGATTGAAAATACTAAAGGAGCAGAGCTAGCAAAAGAGTTGCAAATGTATTCGGCGGATCATTTGATGGCTATAAGTGAAGATGGAATTAAAGCGTTGAAGAATAGTGATGTTATTGCAAATCTTTTACCTGGAACATCGTTTAGTTTAGGAAAAGATTATGCTCCAGCTCGAAAGATGATTGATGAGGGAGTGCAAGTGGCTCTTTCAACAGATTACAATCCAGGGTCTTGTCCAACTGAAAATTTACAACTTATAATGCAGATAGCAGCTTTAAAGTTAAAAATGAAACCAAAGGAGATATTTAAAGCAGTTACAATTAATGCTGCAAAATCTTTAGGAAGAGACAAAAGAGTGGGATCTATAGAAGAGGGGAAAAAAGCAGACTTTGTATTTTTTGACTCTAAAAATATAGAGTATATTTTATATCATTTTGGAATAAATCATACAAGCAAAGTTTTTAAAAATGGATGTTTGGTTTATAAAAAATAGGAGGTATAATGAAATTAGTCGATTTATCAGTCAAAGATTTTTTAAATATAGTTGATTCTAAAAGTCCAGCACCTGGAGGAGGATCAGTTTCAGCATTAGTTTCATCTTTGGGGTGTACTTTAGGAAGAATGGTAGCCCATTTAACTTTTGATAAGAAAAAATATAAAGAGTTACCATTAGAGGATCAGGAAAAATTTAAAAATAGTTTTGAAGAAATCGAAAAGTATAGATATCTTTTAGAAGAGTTAGTGGATAAAGATACAGAGGCTTATAATCTAGTTATGGCTGCATATAAGCTTCCAAAAGAAACAGAAGAGGAAAAGCTAGTAAGAAAAGAAAATATTGAAAAAAATTTAAAGTTAGCAATAGAAACACCGATGGGGATTTGTAACATTTCAGCAAAAGTGTTGATGTTATTAAAAGAGATTTTAAAGCATGGGAATAAAAATGCTATTACCGATTTAGGAGTAGCTGCAATTTTATTATACTCTGGAATTGAAGGTGGAGTTTTAAATGTTAAAGTAAATTTAGGTGGTTTAAGTGACGATAAATTTAAAAATGAAACTTTAGAGACTTTAGATGAAATTTTAAAAAAATCAAAACTTGAAAGAGATGAAATCCTAGAAAGTGTAAATAGTTATTTATAAGTTTGAGGGCCTATTTGGCCCTCATTTTTATTCTGTTATTTGAATTGTAGATTTTCCAGTTGTATTTACAGTTAAAGAGATGACGTTAGTATCTACCTTTAAATCTACCAATTTGAAAGTATTGATTTCAGATTGAAGATGTATATTTTTATCCAATTCGATATCATTAACTTTAGACTGAATAAAAACTTTTACTAAATCAATCTCTTTATTTGGATCAAAAGAGAGGTAGTTTTTAATAATACTATTTTTTATACTGCTTTTAAAGATTTTATTTATAACATTTAAAATAATACTGTTACTTTCTAAAGAGTAGTCAAAGTTTTCACCAACGAATACACCGTTTTCTTTATTGAGATTTGGTTTTAAACTACCTTTGATAACTCCAGTAGGATTTAAGAAACCAAATACAGAGAGTTTAAAATTAGTTTCGAAGTTTAAGTTTGAGTTATCAGAACTTAAAGCTACATTTTGAGCACTGTATTTTATACTAGAGTATAGATTGAACTCTTTATCAGATATATTTTTATTAATCAGTTCATTTAAGTTATTATAAGTTGTAGAAATCGGTAGGTTTATATTGAAAGAGTCATCAACAAAACCAAAATTCATTTCGGGTAGAGAGTTTAAATTTTGGTTAGCAGGTTTTTCTCCAATATATAGATGAAGATTTGCATCTGCTCCAACCTTAATTCCTAAATCCTCATTAAAGCTTATCAAATCAGAATAACGAGCTGATTTAGGATTTATCGTTAACCATAAATTGTAATCTTTATTAACTAATATAGGTTCTTTTAAATTACTCCAATATTTTTCAATAATCTCTCTCAGATTGAAGGACTCTATTTTAGAATCAATCTCTTTTGTCGCCTTTTGAAGTTTAGAAGAGATACTTTTCTCTAAGCTACTTCCAATGTTTATATCCGTTTTGAATTTTAAACCATAAAGATTTAAATCAAGAGGAATATTGTCATTTGAAATATTTAAAAAAGGAGAGCTATTTGCAACTAATTTCCAATCTGGAGAAACACTTACAATACTTTTTATTCCCGCAGTTCCATTTAATTTCATTTCAGTTCCTTGTTTGTCTCTATTCCAACTAGCTTTGAACTGACCATCAATATTTGTTGTGGCTCCAACTTCTTGACCATTGGCATTAAAGACAATTGGAGAACGATTTATTTTATATGCCCATATAAATGATTCTGATGATTGAGCAAATTTTTTATCAATAGCTCCTAAAAGATTTAATCCTGTTCCAAGAATATTATTTTTGTTGCTATTAAAAATTTCAGTACCAGAGCCAGTATCTTCAATAGTGTAAGGAAGCTGAGAATTGATAATGTTTTCTACTATTGATTTTTTTAAAGATATATTGATATCTAACTTTGATAAACTCTCTTCTGAATATGTTGAATTACTACTGATAATATTTAAGGCAATAACAGATATTATAATTTTATTAAGTTTCATAAAAACCTCCATAATACAGGGTGTAATAGAATAAAAAATATAGAAGCCATTAAAGGCTTCTACATTGAGTAAAATTATCTGTGTGTTTTAATTTTTGGGAAATACTTAGTATGTAAAAGCTCATGGGCTTTTCTACTTAGAGGGTAATCTAAATATTTATCATAGATAGCTTGAACTTGAGGATTCTCATGTGATCTTCTAATTTCAGATATCTTATCAATATTATTTAGTCCTTCTGCTCTTTTTTCAAGAGTTTCCTGTTTTTTGATGGCTTTTGGCTGACCACCACCACCGATACATCCACCTTTACAAGCCATGATTTCGATAGCATGATAGAACTCTTCGCCACTTCTTATTTTATCTAGCATTTTCTTTGCTTCTTCAAGACCGTGAGCAATTCCGATTCTAAGTTCGATATGTCCGATAGTTAGGTCACAACTTCTAAATCCATCCCATCCTCTTAAAGCTTCAAATTCGATATTTTCTATTCTTTCACCAGTTATCATTTCAACAGTAGATCTAGTTGCAGCTTCAATAACTCCTCCAGTTCTACCAAATATAATACCAGCTCCAGAGTATTCTCCTAAAGGATTGTCAAATTCTTCCTCTTCTACATTATTTAAATCAATCTCTGTTTCTTTTAGAATTTTTATAAGTTCTCTAGTAGTTATAACGTAATCTGTATCATAGTTATCTCCTCTTGAAAACTCCTCTCTTGCAGCTTCATATTTTTTAGCTAAACAAGGCATGATAGCAACAGCAGTAACTTGGTCTCTTTTATAACCTTTTTCTTTAGCCCAGATATCTTTAGCTATAGTAGAGAAGATTTGCATAGGAGATTTAACTGTCGATGGAACATCTAACATATCAGGGTAGCTTTGCTCAATAAATTTAACCCAAGCAGGACAACATGAAGTTAGAATAGGTAATCTAACATTGTCATCACCTTTAAAGAAAGCTTCTAGTCTATGTTGGAACTCAGTAGCTTCTTCCATGATTGTTAAATCAGCAGCCCAAGCTGTATCGAAAACATAATCTACACCAAGCATTCTAAGAGCTCCATTAATTTTCTTTTCTATATTAGTTCCAGCTTCAAATCCAAAAGCTTCTCCAAGAGCAACTCTAACAGCAGGAGCCATTTGAGTGATAACAATTTTACCAGGCGTTCCTAGGTCTCTTAGGAATTTAAAACTATTATCTCCTTCGTTGATTGCGTTGACAGGGCAGGCAGCAACACATTGACCACAGTGAGTACATCTTTCAATGTCGATATGATGTCTCTCTTTAATTTTTCCTTCGATACAGTGAACAGGGCAAACTCTAGCACAAGCAGTACATCCAATACATTTGCTTGTTATTCTAAATTTAACAAGTTGAGGACACTCTCCAGTATAACATCTGTGCTCTTCAATATGCTCTTCAAACTCGTGATAGAAAGCTTCGATAGCTTCATCAATAAGATTGTGCTTTTGTCCAGTACTTTCTTTTACGTTTTGAGAAAGTTGTCTTAAAAGATAAAGGTCTCTCATATTACCTTTTCCTTTTGAGATTCTATCTAAAACTCTCCAAGATCTTTCAATTTCAAACTTTGCTATTAGATACTCTCTGTACTCTCCTTTAGAAAGTTTTCCAAGAATAAATTCTATATAATATTTAGCAAACTGTACAATACAGCTTTCACCAGATAAAATAATTAAAGCTTTTGGATGGTTTGAATCAAAGAAGTGATTGAAATCAACGATTTCATTCAGAGATTCTTTTGTAGCAAATCCACCAAATGGAAGTCCAAATTGTGCAGCCTTAAAATCTTTTCCACCTTTCATTCCACCAGCGATATCTAGGATATCTTTAAGAGTTGCATTTTCAGGAATTTCATATATTCCAGGTTTATTGATTTTTCCTGAAATAGTGATAAGTCTGTTTTCTCCAATAAGTCCTCCCATAAGGTCACTTTCACTAAAGACTGAACCTAAAGATGTTCTAAGTAAATTTTGTTTCTTGTTCATAAACTCTCCTTTTTCTTCTTATAGTTTTTAATTATATTCTTACACAAAGTTAATTTTCTTTTTTCTATTTCACTTTCAGACACAAACGATACAACTTTAAAGAATTTGTCTAGAGTTTTATCTGCGAATTCATAAGTTAAAGCATCTTTGTTTACAAGATGCTTAAAATATTTTATTTTATCTAGGTATAAATCGAAGTTTTCTTCAACATTAAAGTCAAAATTATGTTTGATACAAACATCGAGGAATTTTTTTATTAAATCATCAGATTCGTTCATGAAAGAAAGTATGTAAAATGGAACGAACTCTTTTCCTTTGACATAGGTGTTTAGATTTCCACCAAGATATAGAATCATTTCAAAAAGAACAGGGTCTTTTTTGATTAGAAGTGCTCTATGCAGTGGTGTAAGCTTATCTTTTTTATCAAAGGTATTTATATTTTTATTTTTTATTATATCGTCAAGTTCTGCTACTTTTTCTTTGAAGTTAGATATATTTTTAAAGTTATGTTCTAAGATACCAGAACGAGCTAATCTAACACCGATAGCATCATTTAAATTTTGATAAAATACTAAAGCTTCATTGAAACGTTTCATTTTTAAAAGAAGATCTCCTACAAACTTTGAATCCTTTTTTTCTTTATAGAACTGAATAATTTTTTGTAGTTCTTTTTGAGTGAAGATATTTTCAGATATTCCCTCTTTAATTCCTTCTTTGATCTCTTTATCTTTGTACGCTATTCCGAAAATATGATTGCACTCAGTGGCTATAAAATATAGCTTGTGCTCAATAGCGGTATCAATTATTAATTTTCTATAGTAGACCTCTTTACTTTTCAATACTTTTAAAGAGACTTTAGAAATAGCACTTTTAAAATCAAGAGCTGTTATGTCTTGTTGTAATTCTTTTTCTAAAATCCAAGTTGGCTCACCAGCTTTTTCAAAGGCATATTGAGCTTCTTCAAGTTGCTCTAATTTGTAAAGCTTGATCCCTTCTTTTAGCCAATCCTCTTTTTCTAGTTCTAAATTTTCACTTTTTTTATTTATAGTGATATTATCATTTGGTATTAAGAAGTTTTCGAGCTCTTTTAAAACTTTGTTATTATCTATATTACTTTCCATGATTATAAGATTTTCTTGAGCTCGTGTTATACCAACATAAAATATGTTGAAGTATTTTCTATAACGTTGGTCATGTTTTGTTTCTTTTTTAAAAATTTTATTCCATTGTTCCTCATAATTAGAGGAAAGATTATAACAAATTATGTTGCTATATTCTAGACCTTTAATCTCACTGATAGTAAAAACTCTATGTTTATTTTGCAGTTTATCAAGAAGTTCTGATTTTACAAAATCGTTAGGAACAACAATGGCTGAATTAGCACTCTCTTGAGCTTTTTCCAAAAGAGAAAGGTTTATAGATGTTAAATTTACTTCACCTTCTTTTTGAATAGCAACCTCTTTATAATCATCACTTCCTAGGTTTCCAATATATGAGCTTCTAAGCTCTGCAAAATAGTTGGCTAAATCGACAATTTTTTTACAACTTCGGTAATTTTTTGATAAAATTTTAAGATTTACTCTTTGATTATATTTTGTGTAAAAAAGATTTTTCATCCTTTCAAAATTGAAGTAGGTTGCATTGATCATTTGATGAATATCTCCAGCTAAAAATAGGTTTTCTTTATTTTTAACAAGTGATGTCAATACGAATATCTGTACTTCAGTTAAGTCTTGAACTTCATCTATAATTATATAATCAAAAGGTAGATTTTTTTCAATAAGAGCTATAGAAAGATCATTTAAATCATATAGACTATTATTTTTAAGCCAAGAGTTATAGTTTTCAGTAACTTCGTAGATTGATTTACGTGTAACACTATCAAGAGTTGAATATTTGGTACTTAAGTTTAAGTAATCTGATAAAGGAATTATATTCCTAGAAAGATTTCTGTTCCAATTATCTGCATTTTCTTTTATCATTAAACCTTTAATAAGTCCATTTATTTCAGAATAAATCTCTTCGATAGAAAGATTGAATTTTTTTCTATTTGGATAAGAAAATCTAAAAAACTCTTTAAAACGATTAAAATCAACAATATCTTTAGGAGAAATAGCTAAGTATTTACATAAGAACTCTTTTAAAGTAAAAAAGTTTGCTATTTTTTCAGAGCTTTTTCGAAACTCGTTATATTGTTGGAATGAGTTATCTTTTAAATATCTATTTGAAGTAAGATATAAAATATTTGAAAAACCGTAAAAATCAGAGTTCTCCTCTAAATTTAAAAGTTTTCTAAGAGTTATTGTACTTTTTCCACTTCCTGCACTTCCTGCAATAAAATGTGGAGGAATATCAATTAAGCATGAGTATTGTTCATCATTTAAATAGTAATATTTATATTTTTTATTATGAAAGTTACTGATAAAATCAGAATCACTTAGAATCTCATATGTAATTAAATTATTATAATTAAAGAAGTTTTCATCAATATTTTCAATATTATCCTCTTGGTCAAATACGATAAAATCTTTTAAATTGCTTTCGAAAACCTCTTTTCGTTTAGCTTTTTTTATAGCCATATCATGAGAAGAATAGATTAAAAATACAATGACACCCTCTGAGCTTTCTCTAGAAATAGTGTTGAATAAGAAAAAAATCCGATCGCCATTGTCAACTCTAAATTCATAAAGAGAGTTAGCACCATTTATCTTTTTTATCCAAAATCCACTAGGAAGCTTTCCAGATAAACTATTATTGCTTTTTATTAAGCTATAAAAAAAATATAATTTATTAAGAATTTTTTCACTTTTCTCTAAAGGAATACTTTTGAAAAAGTAATCTGTAATTAAAAATTTCATAGATATGCTCCTAAAATTAGACTTAATTAGATATTATATTATTTTAGTTAAATTTTCAAGTTATTTAGCTATAATTGACAAAAAAGAACCTGGATTTAACCAGGTTCTAATTATTTTATAATATTTTTTTTACTTAATAAATTACATCCACCTTTGTATTCAGGGAAATAGTATCTAACTAAAGATGCAATAAAGTATTTATTTATTTCATTTCTTTTAATAAAAGTTTTAAATCCTTTATTTAAGTTAATTCTACTGATAAGTTCTGGAATAGATATGTTTCCATCATCATCATTTGAAATTACCATAGATTTAAATAACTCAATTTCAGTTTTAGTCATATTGACAAAGTTGATAAGACCGATGAAAGATCTATCAAAACTGATGATTTTGTTTGAGTTATCAATAGCATTATTTAAAGAAACATTTGAATAGTTAAGTTTCTCTTGTATATAACTCTTTTCAAGGATTTTAGATTCACCTTCGATAAATTTCTCAAGTTCTTCAACTCTATTAAATCCTTGCTCTCCAATTGTTAATACTCTACTGTTACCATTAGTACTTAGATTTAGCTCTGCAGCAAAATGGTGTTTGAAAAGAGAGTAAAATACATGGTCAGAGTATATTCCGATACTATTTAACTCTTTTTCTAAGTTTTTATAAACGGCAATACTATCAATATAATTTTCATTAAATGATAATATGGTATCTTTTAAACTTAAAAACTCTTCAATATTATATTTTATTTTATTTATATGAATATAAGTTCTAGAATCTGTCATAATAATCCCATCAATTCTAGAAAGTAAACCCTCTAATCTACGAGCTAAGTATACAGTTGTATTATCAGTTATATTTTTGATCTCCTCAGCATAAAGGTTATAGTCTAGTTTAGAGTTAATATCTTCAATAATTAACTTAATTGTATTCTCATCAACTCTTAAAGGATGAGAAACTAATTTAACAAAGTAAAGTTCTAGAATATCTTTATATCCACTATTTTGGACGTAGTACTTGCCATGCTTTTCATATCCTAATTTAGTTATAATTTTTTCGATTTCATCTTGTGTAATCCATTTGAAGCTTTTGAAACTACTTCTAATAGTTTTAACGTTTTCAGTAGTCAAAATATTTGTAAACTCTAACGAGTAAAATATTTTAAAGAATCTTTCTCTTCTATCAAAAAGGAAAAGATCTAGGAAGTCGATATAAAAAGGTCTTGAGAAAATCTCATTTCTTTTTAAAAAACTAACTAAAAAACGATAGTCATCACCAAAAAGTTCAAACATCTCATCTAAAGATATCTCATCTTTAAAATCAGCTTCTATTTTTAATGCAATATTTAAATTTGTATTTTTGAATATATTTGCAATAATTTGTTTTAATTTAATTTCAATCTGCCTAGTTCTTTCACGACTAATATTTCTTAGGCTACCAATCTCTTCTAATGTTTTGTTATTTTCAAGTCTGTCGATTAAAAGCTGAATATCATCAATAGACAGAGTATCTTTAATTTTCTTTAAAGTTTCTTTTAAAGGAAGGGTTGTAGTACAAATTTCGTAAATTCTTTCGAGCTCATTATTTGAAAGAGTTAGAGAATCAATCTCATCTTGAGTATAACTTAAAAACTCTCCAATACTTATCCCTTCGATATGTTTTATATTAAATATAATTTTATCTAAATGACAATCAACAATCTTTTTGTAGGTTTTTTGTTTTGAAAATCTCTCAATAATTTCAGACAGATCATTTTTGATGTCTGCAATTCTTCCAGGACCAACACCAGGTACTTTAGAGTATTTGGATAATAACTCCTCATCTATTTCAGAAAGATAGGTTACATTATTTTCCTCACAAAAATTTAAAAATTTTAATTTTTTTTCATCAGGATATATAAATCTATCAATTCTAAGGTAGTTGCACCATAATTTGTATGTACTCATCAAAATTCCCTCCCCAAAACTCTAGCCTAATATGTAACTAGGTAAAAGCTATTATATTTTTCTTTCGGTATTGTACGATTCGTATTTTTCTTTAAAGTTACTTATATCTTCATCAGAGAATCCATACTCTTTTAGAGAGCTAAAGTTGAATGCTTCTAAGTCGATCATGAATTCGATATTTTTTTCAGCTAATATATTTAAAAACTTTCTAGACTTTTGATATATTTTTGTTACTTTATCACCTTTTAATAAGAAAGTTTTCACATCCCAATCAATAGTTCCATTTTTATAATCTAAAAATTTTTGAAGTCCCTCTTGAACATAGCGATCCTCTTTTAAAACTGTAGAAAAAAGCTCCTCTGTGATCTCTTGAATATACTTAATACCACATTCATTTAATTTCTCTCTTATACCAATGAACTTATTAGTAGAGTAGAAGTGGTGTAAATCAACTAAAAAGGAGTATTGCCACTGCTGCGTAGGAATAATTTTATTTAGTTTCATAAGATGCTCTTTTAAAACTTTATTTTCCTCTTGTAAATTTCTAAGATTTTTTTCCATAAGTTGCCATTGTTTAGAATAGTCAGTATTTGGCTTAGATTGCAAAGAAGAGTAGTTATTAATAAGAATCTCTTTTTCTTGTAACTCTTTTTGAAGATTTAATAACTGCTCATTTAAAGTTAGATTAATTTTTTCGAGTTCCTTGATATTCTTATTGTTAAAAAGTTTAGATAAAAAACTCATTTCTCTCCCCCTTATATATTAATAGATTATTTATATATAGATATTATACTAACTGCTAACATTATAATTCATTTTAATTAAAAATTCAATTTAAAATATAGGATTCTTCAAATATTTGACATTATATGATACATAAAGTAATATATTATTATAATAAGAAAACTTGAGGAGGGGAACATGGTACAAAGGTTGATAATCTATAACTTAATAGTGCTAACTTTCGATGCATTTACATATTTTTTTATGAATGAAAAATATAGAGGATATTTGAAAATAAATGACTATATAAGATTATTTAGTAATCCTATGTATAGAAAGAGTTTGCTGACTAAAATTTTTATAGTTGATTTCATAGTTGTACTTTTTTTTATATTGTTTAATTAGATGGTTTTAGTTGAATTTATATAAAATATGTATTGATTTATAATGAGAAATGGTCTACAATATTAATATTGAAATTTTAAAATTTGGAGGAATAATGTTAATTAGTAGAGAAGTTGACTATGGTATAAGAATTGTACTTTTACTGTGTGAAGCAAATAGAAAAATGGATGCAAAGGAGATTTCTGAAATTTCAGGTGTATCTATAAGATTTACACTAAAAATTCTTGGGAAATTAACTTCATCTGATTTAGTAGAATCGTTTCGTGGTGCTAAAGGCGGTTATGTAGCAGCAAAAAAACCTGAAGAGATAAGTGTGTACGATATAGTAAAAGTTTTAGAAGGCGGAATAAAAGTTAATGGTTGCTTTGAAGATAAGACGAGTTGTACAGGATCTAAAATGGCTTTATGTGGATTAAGATGTAAATTAGAAGAAGTAAATTTAAAAATTAAAGAAGAGTTAAAGAAAATAACAATGGATAAATTAGATAATTGTTCAGGATATACAACAATATAGGTTATACGGGTATTAAGAAGAATAGAAAAGGGAGATTTTAGGAATGAAAATTTTAAAAACAAAGGGTGTTTGTGCAAAAGAGATTGGAATAGAATTAAATGGGGATATTGTTGAGAAAATAGAGTTTTTTGGAGGATGTGACGGGAATACTGTTGCTATTGAAAAATTAGTTGAAGGAATGTCTATTGGGGAAGTTATAAAAAGACTAGAGGGAATTGATTGTTCATCAAGAGGAACATCTTGCCCAGATCAATTAGCTAAATTATTGAGAGAGTTAATTTAAAAATAGAAGTAAAAGGCTACTAACAAATTTATAAAAAGTTTGGAGGTAGCCTTTATTTTTATAAAAAAATAACGAGGAGAGATAGATGAGGAAGATTGTTGGAGTTTTAAAAAAGATAATTGTTTTTTTAATAGTTATAATAATCTCTATTCAATTTGTAAGAGCTTATGTTTACAATAAAATTGCACCTGAGCTAAAAAAATGGCATGAAAAAAGTTCGTTTAAAGAACCAGATTATAAAAAGTTTAAAACAATAGATGAATATTTAATAGCTGAAAAAATATTTTTAGATGAAGTATTTAAAGAGGTTGAGATAGATTCTAAAGATAATTTGACAAGGTTTTCAAAGAGTGGAATTTTATCCTCTTTAGATAAAGATGGAAATAATATAAATGCATCTTTTCAAATGATACCAGAAAATATAAAGGGTGGAGTTTTACTTCTTCATGGCTTAACTGATTCTCCTTTTATGATGAGAGATACTGCCAAAATATTTTATGAAAATGGTTATTATGTACTTGGATTAAGATATAAGTATCATGGAACATATCCTGGAGAGCTTGTAAAAGTTTCTCAAAAAGATTTTGAAGATGCGGCTGTTTTTGGTTCGAAAATGATAAAGGAAAAGTTAAAGGATATAAAAAATCCAGAATTTTATATGGTTGGATTTTCAACAGGAGCAGCAGCGACTCTTCAGTATATAAGTAGTAGTATAAGAAAAGATAAAGATTTATTAAAGCCTAAAAAGATATTCTGGTTATCTCCCGCTATGGGAGTGTCACCAGCGGCGAAGTTTGGTTTTTTAGATTCTTGGGTGAGTTTAATTCCTACTTTTAAAAAGTTTCAGTGGTTAGATATAAATCCAGAGTATGATCCAGCAAAATATAACTCGTTTCCGAAAAATTCTGGAATCCAAGTTTATTATTTAATAAAAAAAGCTAAAATTAATTTTATGAAGTTAAGTAAAAAAGAGAAAGAGGAGTTGCCACCAATATATAGTTATACCTCACTCGTTGATTCAACAGTTTTAGATAAAGATCTTTATGATATTTTCTTTAAGATGGAGAATCCTGAAAATAAATTGGTTATATTTGATGTAAATAGAAAGTTTGAAGAGTTTTTTAAACCTAATGTGATTAATTTAAATCTAAGAGATGAAGCTTTAGACTTAGATTTTAAATTTAACGTTTCGTTTGTTTCAAATTATAATACAAAAAAAGATGATGCTGTAGAGGTATTAAACTATAGTAGCGGTAAATTTAGTGAAGAGAGAAATACAAATTTAAAATGGAATGAATCTAATTTTTCTCTTTCACATGTTTCAATTCCAATATCTCCAAATAATTCAATATATGGTCAAAACTCTATTTTAGGTGATTTGAGATTGAAAGGGGAAAATAATTCGTTATATCTATCTCCAAATCTTCTTTATAGAATTAGATATAATGAATTATTTGAATATATAGAAAATGATATAAAAGAAGAGTTAAAAAATAGCCTCGTAGATTGAGGCTATTTTTAGAATTGCTATTTAAATATCTTCACTCTCGGTAGCTAAAGCTATCGATTCTAAAACTTGATAAAGATTAGAAATTGTTTCAGTATCTAAATTTTTAACATTATTTTCTTGCCATTCTTTCTGAATAGCTCTAAGTTTTTCTGCTAAAATTTTTCCTTTTGGAGTAATATCGATATCAACTCTGTTTCTCAAATTTTCATTACGACTTTGAGTGATATAACCTAATTCTTCTAATTTTTTTGTACTTTGAGAAACTTGAGCTTTAGTCATTGCATAGTCGTGAGCAATTTCTGTTGTCCCCGTTTTACCTTTAGCATTTACTATTAAAACAATAGGGTAATCGCTTATAGCGATATCTAAATTTAAATCTTTTATCTGTTTTTTTATAAATTGCTGTCTTTTTCTATGGATAATTGAAATTATTTTACCTATGTTCATTTAAAACTCCTGTGTTAATTTAATATTTTAATCTGGATATATATTGTAATATCGGATTAAAATAAAAGTCAAGTATTTTAAAAAGTATAATTTAAACCAGCAAAATAGTTTCTTTCGTTAGCAGCTCTGTACATATTAGTTCTGTATTGGCTGGCATAGATTTCATTGAATAGATTGTTAATTCCGGCGTATACCCTTATATTTTCCTTTATATTATAATTGAAAACTAGATTTGTAACAACATGCTCATTAATCTTACCACCATCATTTTCATTATCAATATATACGGCATCTTTATAAATTGTAGTAGCAATAGCATTAAAGTTAGATGTAAACTCATATTTTACTCCTAGAGTAAAGCTATTTTGAGAAACATCAGGAACTTTACTACCTTCGTATTTTCCTTTTGTTATTTCAGCATCAATATAAGAATAGCTTTCCGATAGAGTTAATTTTCCAAAATATTGTTCTAAATAAAGCTCAACTCCTTTTCTTTCAGTTTCATCAACATTGTATGAAACCCAATTTTTAGATGTTCCATCTCTGTAGATTTCATTGTCAGTTTTACTATAGAATGTTGATAAGCTAATATAAGACCCTAAAACAAAGTCTCTTACCCCAACTTCAAATGAGTTATAAGTTTCTTCTTTTACATCTGATAAACCGTAAGTATATCCATTTGCAATTTGTGTATCATCAGGGTTATTAAATAAACTTGTTGGATTAGGTGTGTTAAATCCTCTTTCCCACTTTGAATAAATATTTCCAGTATCAGAATAAAGATAATTAGCAGCTAATTCATATGCAAAGTTATCCATCTTTCCTGTAGTTTTTGGAGTACTGTTTGAAGAAGAAATATTATCTTTTGTTTCATAATTATTTTCAGTGTGATTGTATCTAATTCCTTGAGTTAATTCTAATTTGTTAATCTTATATGTATTTAAAGCATATATAGAGTGACTTTCAACAGATCTATTATCTTTACTATTTTGAGTT
Source organism: uncultured Cetobacterium sp. (assembly GCF_945952365.1). Taxonomy (GTDB): domain Bacteria; phylum Fusobacteriota; class Fusobacteriia; order Fusobacteriales; family Fusobacteriaceae; genus Cetobacterium_A. The sequence continues at coordinate 22,298 of NZ_CAMFHX010000002.1, read as the reverse complement.
TTTTTAGGAGTTAGTGAAAATACATCTCTTGAAGATGTCACATAGTTATAGTCGTATCCCACAACTAATACATTATCATTTCCATATTTTAGTTGTAATTTAGGTTTGAAATCAATCTGTTCTTCTCTAACATTATTATTTGTAAACTCTTTTAATCTATTTCCATTATCAGAATCAAACTCATCTTTTTTTAATTGATAAGTTCCTTGTATACTAAATTTTAAACTATCATTTATTTTTTTATTATATGTTGTATTAATTAAATCTTTATTTGTTTTAGTAAATTGATTTTCATCAGCATTACTTCCAACTTGAGTTCTATCTTCTTCATACTCTTCTGCTGTTAATAAAGCTCCAGGATCATGAGATTTATTATTATATTTTTCATATTTAAAACTGATATCAGAATCGTTAGAAATTTTGTATTTAGTAAGAATATCAGCACTTACTACTTTACTATCTTTTTCATCTAAATAGGAATCAGATTTTTCGTAGACAATATTTGTTTGAATTAATGTATTTGGATTAATCAATGCACCGGTAGAAAGAGATGTTTTTCCTCTATTATATGAGCCAATTTCAAAATTAACTTTATTAACAGGATTCATTGCTGCCCCAGTTTTAGTAATTATATTGATTACTCCACCTGAAGTTCCGCTTCCATATAAAACAGCTCCACCACCAGGAATAACTTCAATTGCTTCAATATTATCTACATTAATCATATCAAGAGGAAGACTTGAGTGACTTTTGTTTAATGGAACAATAGAGACACCATCAACCAAAATTTTAACGTTACTTCTAGCTTTGTTTCCACCTTGTCCTCTTAAATCAACTCTGCTTCCAAAGGCATCTTTTGTAAGATTTATTGTAGGTTGACTTTGTAAAATCTCTTCAACAGATTTATAACCTTTCTCCTGAATCTCAGTACTATTTATAACTGCTATATTTGAAGTAGTGTTTCTAACACTTGTTTCAAATCCTGTTGTTGTTATAACTGATTCCTCTAATTTTACAGCAGAATTCTCATCAAATTCAAAATTATCTACAAAAAAAGATTCCGATGCATAAATTTGTGAGAATAAAAGTGTTCCGATAGCTGCAAACTTTAACTTCATAAAATTCCTCCTCTAACTGTTGTTAATAAATTAACAACTTTATAAACTAGGGTTTTAGTATATATTTTTAATATAAAAAAGTCAAGTTAATATTTTGATTATAAAAATGTTTATTTTTTAACAAGAATATGGTAATATAATTTTAAAAAATATATTAGGAGTGTGTGTGAGTGTTAAAAAAATATTGGATTTACATTTTATATTTTATTTTAAATTTGTATAATGTTGTTTCTGCTCAAAATTTTCCGAAGCATAATTATATAGATTTTTCAACGGATCGTTCAACATGGTTTTTCAAATCTGATTTAAAAAATAATAAGATTATTTTTTCAGATTTTTTCTCTCCGTTTGACCCAACTGTAAAAGTTGAATATTTCGATCCATTAGTATCTTTTGAATTAGAAAATAACTATTATTTTAATTCTAATGGAAATTTAATGGTTGAAATAAGTGACTTAAAGAAAATTTATGACCCTTATTTTGACTATAAAATTTTGAAAGATACTTTAGAAATAAAGTATACTTATTATGACAAAAAAATAGTTCAAGGTTTTGGGAAAAGATCAACATCGATAGAGTATATAAAGAAAACTTGGAATATAATGGTAGATTCTAAAAAAAATAAAACTAAAATATCTGGAAAGTATAGTTATACTGAATATCAACCTGCATTCGGAGGAAGAAATAAACCTTTTGATAACAATGTTGAAATAGCAGAGGATAAAGGTTTTAAAAATATTAAATTTAAATTAAATGCTGATAGTATAGAGATAAAAGATAATAAATACTATATTTCTGTATCTGAAATCATGGGATTAACTAATATAAAAACGATTAAAGAGAATGGCTATATAGCTATTCAAATAAAGAATCTTGCCGATGTTACAGAAAATATAGAAAGAGAAGGTGTAGTATCTAAAACAATTATACCAAGAGCTTCAAATTTATGGAGAAGTGGAAATGTAGAGAAATTAAATAATTATACTTGGGCTGATTACATGAATGATATAATCGCCAATAAAAGAGATTATGGATGGAAATGGAAGGGAATATATATACCTTCGGGAAGTCATTTTAAAGATGCTGATGGAAATGAAATTACCTTAGAAGCAAATAGAATAGTTCCATATACTATGTATATACCTAAAAATTATACAAAGAAAGAGAGTCGTTTAGTTTATATATTACACGGTGGAACAGGAAATGAAAATGCTTCATTGTATAGAACAATGGATAGAGGTAAAAATTTAGATGTTTATGCAGAGAAGTATAACTATATTTTTGTTTCTCCGAATGGATGGACTCAAAATCCGATGTGGATGCATAGACAGGCACTGTATTCATTTGAAAAATCTTTCGATTCAATTATGGAAGAATATCCTGTAGATAAAAATAAGATTTTTATTATGGGGAATTCATTGGGAGGAAGAGGAGCCTTTGATATAACAATGCGTTATCCAACTTTATTTAAAGCAATGGTTTCTACAGCACCAGCTTGGGGAGTTAAAGAGCATAGTCAATGGAAACAATCAAAATATTCAGTTCAAGATATTAAAGAGTTACCTAGTTTAATTGGAATAGGAACTTTAGATAAGACATTCTCATTTAAAACCGAAATAGGAAATAAAGAGGAGTTAGGTTGGTTAACAAAAGACGTTGTTCCAGTACTATCGAATGCAAAATATTTAGCAGTAGAAAGAGGTAATCACTCACAAAATTGGGGAAGTATTTTAGATATTATTTTTGAATTTTTCGAGGAAAATTTAAAGGAAAAAAATAAAGAAAGTATTCCAGATATAAAATCTTTAGAAAATAAAGAGTTTGTTTCTTTAAAAGAGTTAAAGAAAGTTTTAGGAGATGATTTTAAATACTATAACGTAAACTCATATGACAATAAACCAGAGGAAGCTCTTGATTATATAACAATTATTTATAAAAATTTTTGTATTAATTTAGTTCCAGGAGAGTTAAAATACAGAAAAAACTTTGAGCGTTATAAAGAGGATTCAAATTCGAGAACGAAAGATGAAGATAAACTTGATTTTACACCTAGGTTCTCAAAAGCTCCATATGTTGATGGAGAAGATTTATATATCCTAACAAAAGATATATTAGAAATACTATTTTAATAAAAAAAAGATTAAGTGATAAAAAGCTTAATCTTTTCTTTTTACTAAACGTCAATTCCAATTCATGAGAACTCCTCACTTTTAAATATTTTTAAAAGTATTTCTACTAATGTATTTTCAACTTCATTTAATAATCGATTTTTTTTATAAACAATTGCAAAATCTCTAATTATATTTTCCTCTTTTAATGAGAAAATATAGAAATCATTTTTCCAATCTTTATGTATTAAGCTCATATTAGAAGTAAAACCAATCCCCAATCCTATTTTTATAAGAGACAAAATAGTTTCTTGTGTTTCTATCTCTAAATAAATTTGTGGAAAGAAATGATTGTTATAGAATAAAGAATTTATTTTTTCACGAATTTTTATACCTTTTGATGGTAATATAAAACTTTCGGTTTTTAGATTTTTTAAAGATATTTCATTCTTTACTGAAAGAGTAGAATAATAATCATTTTTCGGGGTGATTAAAAACGTTTCTTCAGTATAAAATTTAATAAAATTTAAATTTTTCTTTGTTAAGGGTAGAGACATTAAAGCTATATCAATCTCTTCTTTTTCTAGAAGCTTTTCTAATTCTTTTGCATTCTTTTCAATAATGATTAACTTTATATTTGGATAGAATTTTTTTATTTCTGGAAGAATTAAAGGTAAAATATAAGGGCTACGAAAAGGAGATATTCCTAATTTTAAAGAGTCTACTTTTTTTGTAGAGTGATTATTAATATCTCTTAACATTTTTCCTTTTAAATTCAACATCTCTTTTATATTTTTAATAAAAATTTTACCGCTGGATGTCAAAGTAATGGGGTATTTATTTCTATCAAAAATTTTTATACCTAATTCAGCTTCAAGATTTGATACATATTGACTTAAAGATGGTTGAGATATAAAAAGTTTTTTTGCTGCTTTAGAAAAGCTTTTTTCTTCTGAAATTACAAGAAGATAACCTAATTTATTTAAATCCATATTCACTCCATTTTTATAGTTTGCTTAAATAAGTATTATAAACTATATTCAAATATTTTATAAAGATTATATACTATTTCGTATTGGATAATCAAGAAAATAAAGTATATAATATAGAGCAAGTTTTAATAAAATAAAGGGAGAATCGGGTAATGATAAAAAAAGTTTTATGTATGTCGGCACTGGTATCAAGTATAGCAGTAGCGTCAAAAGGTGAATTTATAGGAAGTGGAAAAGGATATAATGGTGAAATTAAAGTTAAAGTATCTGGGGAAAATAATCAAATAAAAGAGATTGAGGTTATTAAGCATGAAGAATCTGGATTTACAAGAAGGGCAATGAAAAAGATAAGTGATGAAATAATAACAACTCAATCTTTAGATGTTGATAATATAGCAGGAGCTACATACACAAGTGAAGGACTTAAAGAGGCAGTAGCTAAAGCAATCGCTTCTTCGGGGATAATATTAAAAAAAGTTGCAGTAAAAAATAAAATGATTTCTGAATATAAAGATATAGATACAGATGTAGTAGTAGTTGGAGGAGGAGGAGCTGGACTAGCTGCAGCTATAGCTGCAAAAGAAAATGGAGCTAGAGTAATTCTGTTAGAGAAGATGCCAATGGTTGGTGGAAATACAAACTATGCAACAGGTGGAATTAATGCAGCAGATACTTCAGTTCAAAAGAAGTTAGGAATAGAGGATTCAGCAGAGTTATACTATAATGATACTATGAAAGGTGGAAAAAACCTTAATGATGTTTCTCTTGTAAAAAAACTAACGCAAGAATCAAAATATGCTATTGATTGGCTAATATCAAAGGGTACTGATTTAACAGAGGTTTCTTTCTCTGGAGGACAAAGTGTGAAAAGAATTCACAGACCTACAGGTGGAAAAGCTGTTGGACCAGTAATCGTAGATGCTTTAAACTCAACTCTTGAAAATATGGGTGTTGAGACAAGAACTAATAGTAAAGTTGTAAATCTTTTAATGGAAAATAATAAAATTAGTGGAGTAGAAGTTGAAACTAATGGTAAAAAATATAAGGTTAATGCAAAAGCAGTTGTAATGGCTACTGGAGGATTTGGTGCTAATGCTGAGATGATAAAGCAGTATAATCCAAAACTAGAAGGGTTTGGAACAACAAATAACCCAGCAATTACAGGAGAGGGAATTCAACTTATTCAAGCTGTAGGAGGAGATGTTGTAGATATGACTCAAATACAAACTCATCCAACTGTAGCTCATAAAACATCGAATTTAATAACAGAAAGCGTAAGAGGAGAGGGAGCTATTCTTGTTAATAGAGATGGAAAAAGATTTATAAACGAGTTAGAAACAAGAGATGTTGTTTCTAAAGCTGAATTAGAACAAAAAGGTGGATCAGCATTCCTTATATTTGACCAAGAAACAAGAAATAATTTATCTGCTATAAATGGGTATGTAAGTAAAGGGTTAACGAAAGAAGCAGATTCAATAGTTGAATTAGGGAAAATAATAGGTGTAGATTCTAAAGAGTTAGAAAAAACAGTAGGAAAATACAATGAATTTGTAAAGAACGGAAAAGATTTAGAGTTTGGAAAAAAAGGGTTACCAAGAGTAATATTACAAAAACCTTTCTATGCAATAGAAGTTTCACCAGCTATCCACCATACAATGGGAGGAGTTAGAATAAATGATAACGCAGAAGTGCTGGATAAAAATGGAAAGAAAATAGAGGGGCTTTATGCTGCAGGAGAGATAACTGGAGGAGTACACGGAGGAAATAGAATCGGTGGAAATGCAGTAACTGATATAATAGTATTTGGTAAAGTTGCTGGTGAAAACGCTGCAAAAATTATAAAATAGATTGATAGAAAAGTTCACAGGATTAAAAAAATCTTGTGGGCTTTTTTTTGATTCTAAATAAAAATAGAAATTTACTAATCTTTTACAAATTCAAATAATTTTTAACTTTAAATTAATTTTAGATTAACATTCATCTGATATTATATTTTGAAGTTTGAAAAATAGAGGAGATTATAGCTTAATGAAACAATATAAAGGATATCTTTTTGATATCGATGGAACAATTTTACTTGGAGATACATTAATTCCAGGAGCAAAAGAGAAAATAGATGAGTTGAAAAAATCTGGAAAAAAAGTAGCATTTTTTACAAATAACTCTTCTAAAAATCCACAGAGATATGTTGAAAAATTTAGATCTGTGGGGATAGATGTTGTTGTAGAAGATATTATTACTGCTGGAATAGTTCTTCTGAATCATATTAAAAAAAATTATAAGGATAAAAAGGTTTTTATAATAGGAACTGAGGAGTATAAAAATCTATACCGTGAAATTGGAGTTGAAGTTGTAGAAAATATTACCGATTTTAAAAATCCAAATGTAGATATAGTAATAGTGGCTTTGGATCCAGAGCTAAATTTTCAAAAATTAGAAATGGCGTGTAGATTATTAAAAAATGATGTGAAATATTTTGCTGCAAATGAGGATCTAGTATATCCAGTAGAGGATAAGGTATATCTTCCAGATTGTAAAGCTATTTGCAATATGTTAGAGCTTTGTACAGGGAAAGTACCAATCTATTTTGGAAAACCAAATTCTATTATGTTGAGTTATGCTCTTGAAAGAATTGATTTAGATAAAGAGGAGATTGCTATAGTGGGAGATAGACTTTACACAGATATAGCTTGTGGAACTTTAAATAATTGTGATACGATTCTTGTATTAACAGGAGAAGCAACTGGGCAGGAAAAAACAGACTTTAAACCTACATATATATTAGAAACTATAAAGGATATATAAATCAAAAATGGCGTGAAAGTTTTTAACCCTCACGCCATTTTATATTATTTATAAAATTATAGAGTTATTTCTTTTTTTCAGGGAAATATTTAAAAACAAGATTATTGTATTCAGAAGTATCTTTCAGTTCATTTAAAGCTTTGTTAATTTTATTAACTTTATCTTGGCTACCTTTTTTAAATGCAATAGAAGCTCCAGGGTATTGGTCAACAACTTTATCTAAAATTTTTAAAGTTTTCATAGATTTTAAGTATTCGTAACCAGTTTTATCTGCGATGATAACTCCATCAATTTTATTGTTTTCTAAATCCATAAGAGCCCCTAAAAAAGAGTTGTATGGCCGCACATTAGACCCAAGATTTTTAGCAAATTCCTCTTGCATTGAACCTAACTGAACTCCAACAATTTTATCTTTTAAATCACCTTTGTTCTTTAAAATACTTTTTTCATTAACTAAAACTAAATGCTCAGAATCAAAATAAAGATATGGATTAGAAAAATCGACAGCTTTTTGTCTCTCAGGAGTTTGTGCCATTCCTGCTATGACAGCATCTATTTTTCCAGTTTGTAAAGCTGGTATTAGACCATCAAAAGACATGTCTTTCCAAACGATTTCATAGCCAGATTTTTGAGCAACTATTTCCATTAGTTCAATATCAAATCCAGTTAATTTTCCATTTTCCAAATATTCATACGGAACAAATTCTGCATTTGTACCAACATAAAGTTTTTCAGCTAAAATTGATGTAGATATAACTCCAGACATAAGTAAAAATAAAAATTTTTTCATAATAATTCCTCCCATTTTTATATATTTATAAAATTTTTGTATAAAAAAAACCGAACTAACTCAAAATTAGTTCGGCAAATAATAGACTAAAATATTAAAAGGTTAATAGTCAAAATTTCCACAACAAAAGAGATAGTTTTTCTAAATTATTATATTTTGAAAACGCCCTTTTGTTCCTTAAAATCATTCTACACCCTCCTTGAAAATTTATTTTAAAGAATGATAACATATAAAAAAATATTTGTCAAAATAATTTTTTATTTTTTTCTTCCAAGAAATAAAGTTAATGAATTTATAAAAAATGCAAAGATTAAAATATAGTTTGCATTATTACCCCCATAAATTTTTCCAAGTGCAGCTGTTCCACCGCCTAAAATAATAGCACTAATAACAAATTCTTTTTTAAATCTAAACCCTAAAATTCCAGCGAAAACAGGAATAATAAGAGCTCCAGAATAAACTGAAAGAGCTAATAAAAGAGAGCTTAAAATAAACTTTAATTTCAAAGCAACTAAGATACTGAAAACTCCAAAAATAGCTATTGAAATTCTTGTTAATTTAATCGATTTTTTATTTTCTAAATTTTTTGTAAAAATCTCTGTAAAGATAGAGGCTGATGTCAGTAGACAAGTATCCGCTGTAGAAATAATAGCAGATAACAATCCAAAATAAAGTAACAAGCTAATTCCTTTAGGTAAAGTATGAGCAGCTACATGTAGTAATGGAGATTGTCCACTAGATAAATTAGGGTAAGCTCCAGCTGCATATATTCCAATTTTTGTTAAAACAAATGCTAAAGGTATTAAAATACTGATACTGATAATAATTGATTTTTTAGCTACTTCAGTACTTTTTGCACAAAAAATTCTAGAATATATGTCAGGACCAACTAAAAAAGTTGATGAATATGTTAAAATTAAAACTAATAAATCAAGAGTATTAAACTTTTCATTAATAACATTTAATGGAACATAGTTTAGGTTGAAATTAGGTAAAAATAAGAAACATAAAAGTATTCCAAATAAAATAAAGATTAGTTGAATACAATCAGTTTTTATTATAGAAAGTTGTCCACCTAAAATTGTATATATTATAAAAACTGTTCCACTCAGAATAACACTTTCAAAATAAGAAAAATTACTAATAATTCCCATGATTTGAGCAGCACCCATAATTTGAGCAGCAACAATTCCAATCCATGCAATAGAGATGATAAAAGAGCTTAAAATCCTAACCTCTTCTCCATGAAATCCACCTAGCATTTCGGGAAGATTATAACCTTTAAATTTTTCAAATTTTTTAATAAGAGGCAACAGCATAGACAAACCAAATGCTGCACATAGTAAGAGCCATATACCTGCCCATCCAATATGATATGTTGAGGCAATATTTCCAAGGATTGCCGAACTTCCAAGAACTGTTGCGAGTAAACTTCCAGTCACTTGGAAAACATTTGCTTCACGATTAGCTATAAAAAAATGTGAACTACTTTTAACTTTTTTAAAAGAGTTGTATCCTATAGCTAAAATTCCGATAAAATATAAGTTTAGAAAAACATTTTCTACCATTTAATATTAACCTCCCCTGCATATAATGTTTTCTTAGAACCTGAATCAGTTTGAACTAAAAGGTATCCATTATCATCAATATCGCTAACTCTTCCAGAACTTTCAATATTCTTTTCATAAAACACTATATCTCTTCCAATTAAGAAAGATTTCTCTCTATATTTTTTTATTATATTTTCGTTATTTAAATCATTTATAGTATCCATAATCTCATTTATGATACGAGCAATCAATTCATTTCTATTAACAACAGAATCTTTTTCTGAAAAAATTGCCCCAGCTATTGAAGACAACTCTTCGGGAAAAATAGAGGTATTAAAATTTATTCCAATTCCAATAATAATATTTTGAATAGATCCACTTTCAAAGTCAGTCGTAGCTTCGGTTAAGATTCCAGCTATTTTTTTATTATCGATATAAATATCATTTACCCATTTGATGAGTGTGTTTTTTTTACAAAGTTCATCGATGCTTTTAGTAAGTGCAACTGCTGTCGCAATTGTAATTTTTAATGGATTTTCTAAAGATAAAAGTTCTGGTTTCAAAAGAATACTCATATATATTCCTGTATCTTTGGGTGAAAAGAAGTATCTACCTTTTCGTCCTCGACCATTAGTTTGTTCGTTACTAATAATAGTAGTTCCATGTGATGGATTTTCAATAAGTAAACGTTTTCCATCTGTATTAGTAGAATCAATACTATTTTTTATTATAATTTGGTTATTATATTTCAGATTCTTTTTTATTTCAATAGCTGAAAGAGTATTGCTTTCACTTGGAATGCAATGACCTCTTTTATTTACTGAAAGGATTGTATAACCATTATTTTTCAACTCTTTAATAGCTTTAGAAACAGCGGCTCTAGAAATATTTAATTTTTTACCGATATCTTCACCAGAAAGATATTGGCCTTTGTTTTCTTCTAAAATTGAGATAATAAGTTCTTTAGTTGACACAACTTCTCCTTTAAAATTTTTTATTATATTTTATAATTAAAATAAAAAAATGTCAACATTCGTCGTGGAACAAAGTTGACATTTTGGAATTATTCAAAGGCTAAAAGTCTAGACATTTTAACACAATCTATTTTTTTTAACTCTATAACAATATCTTCAGGTGGAAGAGTAGCTGAAGCGATTTCAAATGAGATAACAACAGATGCGACATTATTTATAGGAATATTTTGATTTATTGTGATAATGTTGCAATTAACTGATGATAAAAAATTTAAAATTTCTGAAAGAGCTCCCTTTTTATGAGAAACCATAAGAGAGATTAAAGCTTTTTTTCCAAGAGCATTATCAGATGGAAGAAAAACAAAATCTTTATATTTATAATAAGTACTACGACTTATACCAACAATTTTCACGGCTTCACTAACACTTTGTAATTTTCCTTCTTCAAGAAGATTCCTTACAGCAATTACTTTTTCTAGATAATCTGGAAGAATAGATTTATCTACTACTAAAAACTTTCCATTCATAAAAGCCTCCCGGTTTATATACATTTAACATAGTATAACGTTTAAAAAAAAATATGTCTATAAAAAAAATCTTGTATTCTAAAAAATTATATGTTATATTGTCTCTTAAATAGAAACAATTGTTTTTAAAATAGAGACAGGAGGAGAGTCGAGATGGAGAAAGTTTTTAAAGATTGGTGTAGTATAGGATTGGTAAAAAGAGTTTTAGGTGGCTTGGTTATAGGTATTATATTTGCTTATATCACGCCTAATATGATGAGTTGGATAACAATATTTGGAGATATTTTTGTAGGAGCCTTAAAAGCTGTTGCACCTGTATTAGTATTCTTTTTAGTATTGGCAGCTATAGTTCAACATAAGAAAGGGCAGAAAACAAATATCAAATCAATAGTAACTCTTTATATTTTGGGAACTTTTTTAGCAAGTTTAGTTGCAGTGATAGGTAGTTTTATATTCCCAGTAAACTTATCTTTAGTTTCAAATGTTAATATGAGTTCAGCTCCTCAAAATATTGGAGGAGTACTAAAAACACTACTACTGAATTTGATTGATAATCCACTAAAAGCAATTTTAAATGGTAACTATATTGGAATATTATTTTGGAGTTCTCTGCTAGGAATATTTTTAAAAGAGGTTAGTGATACTACAAAAGTTGTAGTAATTGATACTTCAGAAGCTCTTTTAAAAGTTGTTAAAGTTATAATTGAATTTACACCATTTGGAGTTATGGGATTAGTTTTCTCTTCGATTATAGAAAGTGGAAGTAGCGGATTGCTATCTTATGGGAAAATCTTAGTATTACTTTTAGGATGCATGGGAGTTGTGGCTTTTATAGTTAATCCATTAATTGCATTTTTAATGATGGGAAAAAATCCATATCCATTGGTACTGACTTGTTTAAGAGAAAGTGGATTGACAGCTTTCTTTACAAGAAGTTCAGCTGCTAATATACCTGTGAATATGAACTTGTGTGAGAAGATAGGATTGGAAAAAGATATGTACTCTGTATCAATTCCTTTAGGAGCAACAATAAATATGGCTGGTGCAGCTGTAACAATATCTGTTTTTGCATTGAGTGCAGCTCATACATTGGGAGTTGAAGTTGACTTTCTTTCAGCAGTTATTTTAAGTTTAGTGGCGGCTATAAGTGCTTGTGGTGCTTCTGGAGTTGCAGGTGGATCACTATTATTAATACCGCTAGCATGTAGCTTATTTGGAATATCAAATGATATAGCTATGCAAGTTGTAGGTGTGGGGTTTGTAATTGGGGTTGTTCAGGATTCTTGTGAAACAGCTTTGAACTCTTCAACAGATGTTTTATTCACAAGTATAGCAGAATATTCTCAATGGAGAAAAGAGGGGAAATTGGATAAAGATTTCTTGTTAAATTAGAGTATTAAAAAATGAAATTAGGATGATAGAGTTCTATTAGGAAAATACGTAATACTAACTGTAAAAACGTATTTTCCCGACGGGACTCTTATTTTTTAGCACTTAAACCATTATTTAATACTTTTTTATTTTTATTAAAATATATATTAACTGAAGTTACAATTAGAAGTGAAAAAATATAGAAAGAATATTTTAAAACTTCTAGTGGAGAAACATTACTTAAACCTGTTATTATAAGCATTCCACCATCATACGGAGTTAAGGCTAAAAAAGATAAAAAACCATAATTTTTTTCATTTTCTAAAGTCATTCTAAACACCTCTTCATTCAAATTTTATATAATTTTTGTATAAATTTAATATATTTTTATTTTAAAGATATCGTGATACAATAGTTCATATAAATCAATTATTTTTAATTTAACAAAGGATATCATATACTAAATATGATTGTAAATTAGGCACTATTTTGTGACTAGTTACAAAATAGTGCCTAATTGTTTTTATAATTTATTTGTATTATTCTAAAAGCATAACAAATTAAAAGTTTAAGTCGAGGAGAAGTGAAATTTATATTAGAACAACTTTTATTAAAATAGGATGGTGACAATTCATATGTACGTGGTATTAAGAGAAAATAAAAAAATGAAAATAAATATTTTAGGAGAAGGTGAGCCTATAATTTTTGTTCATTCATACCTTTGGGATAAAAATATGTGGCAGCCTCAATTAGAAGAGCTCTCGAAATATTTTAAATGTATTTCAATCGATTTGTGGGGTCATGGAGAATCAGACATTTTAAATGAGAAAGACTGCTATTCTCTTGCAAGCCTTAGTAAGGATATAATTGATGTAGCAAAATCTTTAAATATTAGTAAATTCAATTATGTTGGACTATCAGTTGGAGCAATGATAGGGACATATCTTGCTTTAAATTATAAAGAGAGTATAAATAAATTAGTATTAATGGATGGTTACTCTGGAATAGAACCTAAAGAAACTCAAAGTAAATATTTCTTAATGCTTAATTCTATAGAGGAGTTAGGATATATACCTGAAGAGTTAGCAAATATAATAGCACCAATGTTTTTCACAAAAAAAGAAGTTATAAATAACGGAGAGCTTTATAGAAACTTTAAAAAAGAGTTATTAAATAAAGAAAACATCAAAATAAAAACTATTGTAAATTTAGGAAAAGGTATTTTTGGAAGAGAAGATATTTTAGATAAAATGGAAGAAATTAAAAATGAAATTTTATTTATGGTTGGTGATGAAGATATTCCAAGACCTCAAGAAGAAAGTTTAAAAATGCATAAATTAGTTAAAAATTCAAAATTTATTATTATTCCAAACGCAGGTCATATATCAAACTTGGAAAATCCAATTTTTGTGAATAAACAACTTTTAAAATTTTTATCTAATATATAAATATAAGAAATATTTCCTCACGTAAAAAAATGCTACCTAATTGCGTTTATAATTTATTTGTATTATTCTAAAGACATAGTAAATTAAATCTTTTAGGTTGGCTATTGAAAGAGTTTAACAAATAAAAAAAGATTCTTCCTAAATTTTGGTATATTAATACTATAGTTAAAAGGAGATGGTCACAAATGAAAATTTTTCATGATGAAAATAAAGAGTTGTTTTATATAAAAGATGAAGATAACGCTAACAAAACTATAGGTAGAATGTCTTATCGAAAAAAAGATGACCATACTATAATAATTGAACACACATTAGTTGATGAATCTTATAAGGGAAAAGGAATTGGAAATCTCTTAATGGATGAAGCTGTTGTATTTGTTCGAAAAAATAGTTTTAAGATTATACCTGAATGTTCTTTTGTTAAATTTCTTTTTAATAAATATCCTGAAAAATATAAAGATGTTATTTAAATAGAAATTTTTAAAACTTTTTTCTAAAAATCTATGTCTAATTATTATATAAAAGGCTAATAATATATAGATTTAATCCCCCAAGAACCTCTGTTCCCCCCGCAGAGGTTCCTCCCTTTTTTGTATTAAAAAAGAGAGAAATTTTACTTTCTCTCTCAGATAAAACTGTAATCTATTTTGCCATCAAATTCAAAATAAACATCTCACTTTGGCTTCCAATTCTGTATGGAATCATCCAAGTACCGAGACCTGAACTAACATAAGAGTGCGTATTATTTATTTTTTTATAACCTCTAGAGTTTTCATACATATAATCTACTAAAAGATTGAAAGGGAAAATTTGACCTCTATGTGTATGACCCGAAAGATACAAATCAACTTTTTCACCTTTTAACTCTTTTAAAGATTCAGGGTTATGGTCTACAACGATAACAGTATTCTCAGATTCTACATTTTTTAAGAGCTCATCTAAAGATTTTCTGTTTTTATTATGTCTATCATCTCTTCCAATAATAGTGACACCTTCAATTTCTACAGATTCATCTCTTAAGATATTTATTCCAAGAGTTTTTATATAATTTATATTCTCATCAATTCCACCATAGTATTCATGGTTCCCTAAAGCTAAATAGATTCCATGTTTAAAAGATGTAGCATCTATTATACTTTTGATATCATTGGTAACAGTTTTATAACTGTTGTCTAAAAAATCTCCGCCGATAAGAACTAATTCAACACCTTCATCTTCCATTTTTTTAAATGATTCTCTAAGTTTACTTCCATCAAATTTTCCATTTAAATGGATATCACTGATAAAAGCAAATTTTAAATCTTTATCTAAATTAATATTTTGTGAAGGAACTTCATAATTCTCAACGAGTATATTTTGAAAGTTTCTATTACCAATATAACTAAGACCTATAAAAGATAGTAATATAAAAATATGGAAAAATATTTTTTTCTGTGAAATCAATCCTAATAGATCTAGTGAAAATAATTTTAAAATAAAAGATATTAAAACTATCGATACCGCTCCAATCAAAATATAATTTAAATAAAATAGATAGTGTCCAAGTGCTATTTCAAAAATATCACTTCTATTTTCTCTTAAAAAATAAAAGAAAATAAATGGTGAAAAACTTATTAATGGAACAATTAAAAAGAACCATAAACTACTGTAAACTTTAGAAAAAAAATATGCTGCTGTCATTATAAATAAAACTACTGGAAGTAGCCTTTGTAAAATAAAAATCATTTATGCCTCCATTTTGTAATTTAAATATTTTAAATATAAAAGTATTATATCACTTAGACTTAACTCTAAGTCAATAAAAATTCATAAAAAAAATGGAGACTTTCAAAATCTCCATTTCAATAAATTAATCTTTTTTAGATACATAGAAGTATGCTGCTGCTAAACCTACTCCACCAAGAATATTTCCAAGAGTTACTGGAATTAAGTTAGTAATCATTCCCATAAAGAATTGAGGGTCTTTAAACATTAAAGCAGAGAAAAGAGTCATGTTTGCAATACTATGCTCTAATCCAACAGTAATGAATACAAATAGACACCACCAGATCATGATTAATTTTCCAGATTCAGATGTCATTTTGATTGAACACCAAACTGCTAAACAAACAAGAATGTTACAAAGAACTCCTCTATAGAATAAATCCATGAATGGTGCTGTAGCTTTTAAAGTAGCTATAGTTACCATGAACTTTCCAACGCTTTCTGCCCCAGGAACAAAGTGAACAGTTAAGTTAGTCATTGAGAAGAACCATCCACAAAGAATCGAACCAAATAAATTTCCAAAGTAACATACAACCCAAAGTTTTATAGTATCTGCCCAAGTAGTTTTCTTTGACAGTGTAGATATAGTCATAACAAAGTTGTTTCCAGTAAATAGTTCACTTCCACACATAATAACTAAACTAAGTGCAACTCCAAAGCAAGCTCCCATAAGTGTTCTAGCACCTAATGGTCCAATAACTGGTGCAGCTAATCCACCAAGAGAGAAAATTAATAAAATTCCTAATCCAACAAAAAATCCAGCGAAAGTTGATAATACGAAGTATTTTCCTAAGCTATTTTTTAAAAAATTACTTTTAGCCACTCCTGCATTTGCAACTTTTTCAATTGTTTCTAAAAACATAGAATCCTCCTAAAATAAATAATATACTAGCATTTTATACTAGAATAAAAAAAATTAGGTGTGATTATAATCACACCATTTTGTTTTGAGTAAAAAAAGATTTTTTATGGATTAAAATGTAATCCAACTATACTCTTTAAAAGAAAACGTTACAATGTCTTAAATCGACATTCCATAATAATTTAATATTTCTCTTTGTACATTCGCATCCGTGGATAGAGTGGAATATAGTCTCTAAGTTGTAGTGTCTAACAATATAAGATTCAACACAGACATCTAAAGTAGTTTTTCTTTCTCTCAAGTTACAAGGATAAACAACTACAATCTCTTCTTTTAACTTATTAAGCATTTTTAAAGTATCTAAGGTAATATCGTTTATGTTTTCAAATCTATGAAGAACATTATTTTCTCGGTCTAAAATAAGTCCCTCTCCAATATGAAACATATTTTCCTTTACAATATTTCTGTAAGAGTTAGTTAATTTTTCATAAGCTATTATCATGGTATCAACCCCTTCTATCATCTTAATTGTTATATTTATTACCTCATATATACTCTAAAGTCAAATGCTTTCCTTCAATTTGAATCATCAGTCTAATAAATAGTTCCTAAAGAATAGTCATGTATAGGGATAGGATACATGTGGAAGTCTTTTATTTTTTTATTAAGTGCACCATTTAAATCTCTATAGAATAACATAACTTCACTATTATTATTTACAATTATCTCTTGAATCTCTTTATAAATTTTGTCTCTTTTATTTTTATCAAGAGTTTCTCTGGCTTCTTCTAAAAGAGTATCGACTTTTTTATCACTAAAGAAAGTTCTATTTCCTGAAGCTCCAAATGAATTACTATGATGAGTTGGATAAAGAGCGTAGTCAGAGTCTCCTGTTACACTTCCCCAAGACCCTATAAACATATCGAACTCCCCACTATTTGTTTTTATCCAATAAACACTAGGTTCAAGAATAACTATTGAAACATTAATCTCAACTTCTTTTAAGTATGCGGCAATTATTTCAGCAGTTTGAATATCTAGATTTGAACTCATAGTAGCTAATGTCAAAGTTTTTCCTTTTAAAGGTTTTAATAAAGTACTTGCTTCCTCTTTATTATATTCAAGATTTTTAGTATTAGGATTGTGTCCTTGAACACCTTTTGCAACAGGAGAGTTGGCAATAACTCCCTCTCCATTTAATACAGTTTCTACGATGGCTTCTTTATCGATTGCTAAGTTAATTCCTTTTCTGATATTTGCATCGCTAAAAACTTCATTTTTCATATTTAACCCCATATATGTATAAGAGTAAGATGGTATTGATAAAAACTGAAGATTTTTATTTTTCTCAATCGTAACTTTATCTTGTGGTGGAAGAGAAAAAGCCATATCAGCTTCGCCTGTTTCAAGAGCGATTGTTCTATTGGTAGCCAATGGAATTGTCTTTATATTTATTTTTTTATATGTTGGTTTAGGATCAAAATAGTTTTCAAATCTTTCTAAAACCAATCCCTCTCCTGGGTTCCAACTTTCTAAAATATATTTTCCACTTCCCATAGGGTGCTCAATCAAAGCTTTAGAATTTTTTGTTAGATAATTTTTACTTACAATACTTAGCGCAGGATGTGTCAGCTGGTCTAAAATAGCTGAAAATGGCTTTTCTAGTATCATTTCGAAGTTGTAATCATCTTTTATTATAATCTCTTTTATTGGTGGTAATACTCCAGCTATCCTTGGAGAGTTTTTCATTCTATGGAATGAAAACTTAACATCTTCTGATGTAAGTTTATCCCCATTTTGGAAAAAGATATTATCTTTCAAAGTAAATTCAATTTTTTGATTGTCAATAAATCTATAACTTTTAGCAACTCCTAACACTGTTTCCATCTCAGAATTTTTTTCAAGAAGTCTAGAATATAGAAGACGATTTACTCTTAAAGAGAATCCATCGTTTCCAAAATGAGGATCAAATGTTCTAGGGTCTCCTTCTTGAATAACATTTATACTCGCTGAAAATATATTTATAGTGAACAGTAACATAAAAAATAAAAGTAGTTTAACTCTTTTCATAAAAATCTCCTATAAAATAATTTTTTCTACTTCACAAATCTCTTGACCTAAAAACTCTTGAGCAACTTTTTTAAATTTTTCAGGATCCCCACTCGCATAAAATTTAAGATAAGGTTTTTGAAGGTACTCTCCCTCTCCTATTATTTTTTTCAGAGATTTTGCAGTTTCTTCTGCAGGATCAATAATATTTCCGTTAAAATGTCTAGCAATATACTTTCTAATTAAAGGGTAGTGAGTACATCCTAAAATTAAAGTATCAATCTCAACTGAAAACTCATTTAAATAACTTTTAATCAGCTCATCATTTTCAAGGGTATCCTCCCATCCTTTTTCAATCATACCAACAAAAAGAGGGCACTTAACACTATATGTCTTAATAGATGAATCTATTTTAGCTATAGATTTTTTATATAAATCCATTTTTATTGTGGCTGGAGTAGCTATAACTCCTATATTTTTGTTATGTGTATGTTTCACACCTTCAGCAGCTCCATTTTCAACTACCCCAACCACAGGTATACCATATCTCTTTTGCATTATATCCATTGCTGCTCCAGTTGCTGTATTACAAGCAATAACAAGAGCATCAACTTTTTTTTCATATACCAAGAAATCTGAGACCTTTAAACATAGAGAACGAATTTCATCAATCTCTTTTTCTCCGTAAGGAGCATGTAAACTATCACCAAAATAGATGATATTATCCGCAGGAAATTTTCTTAACACCTCTTTTAAAACTGAAACTCCCCCTACTCCAGAATCAAATACTCCAATTGTTCTCATTAAAACCTCGCATTCTTTATTATATATTTTTATATTAATTTTATTGTACTTCCTATTTCACCAGGAATTGCAGGTGAAACCTCAAGTCTTCTAGGTATTCTTATTTTTAAATCCTCAACGTGACTTATAATACCTATTTTCATTTTTTCCTTCCAACCAATCTCTTCAAGTATTTCAATAACTCTATCTAAAAGCACACTGTCAAGCGTTCCAAACCCTTCATCTAAGAAGAAGAACTCCAATTGGATTTTTCCCTTCAGTTGCAATTGCCCAGATAAAGCTAAAGCTAACACAAGAGAGACTATAAATGTTTCTCCACCAGAAAGTGTTGAACAATCTCTAGAGTGGTTACTATTAAAAGTATCTATTATTATAAAGTCACAATTGTTATCAACTTTTAAAAGGTATCTTCCCATAGTAATCTTTTGTAATCTTTTTGAAGCTTCGTAAGTTATATAATCTAAACGTTTTCTAGCAAGGAAGTTAACAAATTTTCTTCCTTTGAATCTCTTTTGAAGAAGTAAAAGATCATCTTGTTTTAAAGTTAACGTTTCAATCTCTTTCAATAACTCTTTAGCTTCTTCAGCTAAAAGCTCAATTCTAGTTAAGTCACTATTTAACTCTGTAATCTCTTTAACTAAAGAACTCTCTTTTTTAGCTAAATCTTCTAAAGATAAGTTAATACTCTCCCATCTTTCAGAGTTCAACTCTCTATTGTTAATTTCAGAAAGTAATTCATCTTTTAGATGATTGTATTTTACATAATTATTTTCAAATTCTGAAATTCCATCTTTTAAAGATAGATAATGGCTTTCGTTTAAAAGATATAAAAGAATCTCCTCTTTTGAATTAAATCCTTTAGAGAGTGAGATTTCATGTAAATGTTTATTTTTTTCTTGGAAACTATTTTCAGAATTAGATATTTTCTCTTTCAATGTAACAATCTCTAAATTAATAGATTGAACTTTATCTAAAACCGAAAGTATATTATTCCTTATCTGCTTTAAATCTTTTTCAGATAGTTCTTTAGAAGAAAGCATAGCTCGATGCTCTTTATCCATACTTTCTAAAATCTCCTTCTCTTTTAAAACCGAATCTAAAGTTATCTCTAAAGAATTATTAAGTATATTACAAAGGTTTAAATGAGATAGGCTCTCTTTCTCCTTCAAAACTTCATTTTCATATAGTGAAGCTTTATCTAGGGAACTTTTTAAAATCTCTTCTCTATGTGATATATTTTCCTTTAAGTTAGATAATATAGAAGTTAAAGTAGCTAAAGATTTAGAGATATTACGCTCTTTTATAGAAAACTCATTATCTTTTTCTTTTAGAGATTTCAGTTCAATCTCTTTTTGTATTAAACTCTCTTCTAACAAATCAATATTTTCAATAACTTCAATACTGAATATAGCCTTAGTTGTATACTCTATTTTAGTATCAATTGCTATCAATTTTTTCTCTAAGTTGTTTCTCTCATCTATATTTTCTTGAAGAACTGAGATATCTATACTATGTGTACTTTGAGCTAAAGTTGGATGCTCTTTTGAGCCGCAAACAGGGCAGTTGTCTCCATGCTTTAGATGTTGAGCTAATTCAAAAGCTTGATTTTGAAGAGTTTGCTTTTGTAATTCTGAAACTACTTCATTTATTTTAGAGAAATCATCCAATAAAGAGTTTTTATTTTCCAAATATTTCTCCAACTCTTTTTCTAGATTGGATTTATTTAAAATCTTTTCACTTTCAATTCGAAGTGTTGTTTTAATATCTGAAATCTCTTTTTCAAAAGTATAAATTAAAATAGGATCTATTTTGATTAAAGAATCTAACTCTTTTTGCGTTGTATCTAATTCAGCTTCAGAATTTTTAAACCTCTCTTTAAATGAGTTTATCTCTTCGTCTATGCTCTTATTGTATTCTAAAACCTCTTTTAAAAGATTTTCTTTTAATTTTATAGTTTGAAGATATCCTACGGCTTTTCTAAGAGAATCAAGAGTATCGTAATCTATCTTTTTCTCTAAAAGCTGTTGGTTTATTTTTTCTATATTTTTTTCAAGAGTTGCCTCGTTTATTTTTTCAAGATTTAAAGATTCACTCTCTTTAGATAAATCTATTTCAAGATTTTTTAAATCAAAACTATTTTGAGTAATATCTTTTTGAAGTAACTCTAACTCTTCAATTAAACTTTTCAATGAGCTTGCAACTTCATGTTTTGAAATTTTATCTTTATTTTGAGCTATTTTTTCTTTTATCTCTTCTAATTTTGAAATCTCAAAGTTATAAAACTCTAGTTTTTGAAAAAGGTTCTTTACCTCGGTCAATTCTAAAAATTCAGATGTTAAACTCTTTTTTTCATCAATTAAATTAATATGTTCAACATTTTTAACCTCTAAATTAGATTTTAAAGTATCTATAAGCTCTAAAGAGAAATCTCCCTTTCCTTTAATCTGATTTTGGAGAGAGTTAATACTCTCTTTTAAAATATTTAAACGACCACTTATCTTATCAGACATCTTCGTACCATATTTTTCTAAATCAAATATATTTTCAAGCATACTCATTTTATCAGAGCCTTTAAGTTTCAAAAATTCACTAAATTTTCCTTGAGGAAGAACAACTGATCTTGTAAAATCACTTACACTTATTCCAAAGTGCTCATTTATTTTACTTTGAACATTTGTGACTGTATCTGCAATAACATCACCATTTATTTTTAAAATAGGATTGCTTTGCTCAAATTTTTCCTCACCTTTTCTATTATACTTTTTCTTATAGCATCTATCTATTTCAAATATATCTTCACCTAAAGAGAATTTGAAATAAACCTCGATGTTTTGACTATCTTGGTTTAAACATGGTCTGATATTTTTCCCCTTACTTCCCATAGTTCTCGGTATTTCATCAAATATAGCAAAAATCATAGCATCTAAGATTGTTGATTTTCCACTTCCAGTTTCTCCAAATATCCCAAAAAGACCAAGAGAAGTTAGCTCATTAAAATCTATTGTTTGTTTTTTAGAAAAGCTTTGCAGACCAGTAATTTCTAATTTAATTGGTTTCATTCTTTTCCCCCTCCTCTAAAAGCTGTTTCTGTTAACTTAAAATTTATTGAAACTACTCCAATCCTTTGAGGTATAAT
>NZ_CAMFHX010000001.1 GCF_945952365.1 uncultured Cetobacterium sp. | reverse complement strand
GCAGTATTAAATTATTATGTAGCGTTTGAAAAATACAGATCATCACTTATTTAATTATATGTAAAAGAAAATTAAAAAAGTATAAAATATATACCATGTATGTTAAAATATTTTTATATACAAAATGAAAATAGTTGGAGGAGAAAAAGTGGTAAAAAAATTACTGATAGCATCAACGATGCTATTGTTACTATCATGCGGGAGTAATAATGCAAAACCTAAAGCAAGAGAAAGTGCAGGAAAGAATATAAAGATATCTGAAGTTATTCCTGAAAATATTGTAAGATTAAATATATCAAGTGGAGTTACAGAACCTTTAAGTGAAATAAAAACAGTAACTAAAACTGGAGGAACAGTAAAAAAAATAAACTTTAAAAATGGAGATAAAGTACAGAAAGGTCAAATAATATTAGTCTTAGAAGATCAAGAGGTACAATCGGCTTATCTAAGAGCTCAAGCAACATATATAGCAAATAAAGCAGATTTTGAAATAAAGGAAAGAAATTATGTGAAATTTAAACAACTCTTTGATAAACAACTAATATCAGAAGAGGAGTATTTAGTAAAAAGATCAAATCATTTAAGTGCAGAAAGTAGTTTAAAAAATTCAGAAGCAACATATTTATCAGCTAAAAAAGATTATGAAGATTTAATAGTAAAAGCAAAATTTACAGGAGTTGTAACAGATTTAAATTTAAAGTTATATGAAAAAGTTTCAGCAAATACAGATGTAGTAACATTAGTAGATGATAGTAAAATTTTAGTGAAAACAGGAGTATCTGTACATGAGATAAATGAACTATCAGTAGGAAATAAAGCTGAAGTGGATTTAGAAGGAGTACAAAATAATTATTTTGGAAATGTTTATGAGATAAATCCTGTAGCAAACAAAGATAATAAAAAATATCAGATAAAAGTTGAAATTGATAACCCAGAAGGGCAGATAAAAAAGGGTATGTATTCTAAAGTTGCAGTTCAAACTGGAGCAAAAGAGGGTTACTTAGTTCCTAAAAATGCGATAGTTATAAAAGAGTTGTATTCATATATTTTCATTGTTGAAGATGGAGAGGCTAAAAGAATAAAAGTTGATAGAGGATATTCAAACGGAGATAAACAAGAGATTTTAAGTGATGAGCTTTATTCTAATATGAAACTAGTAGTAGATGGACAATTTTTATTAGAAGATAGAGATAAAGTAAATATTTTAAACTAGGAGGGACAGATGAACATATCACAATTTTCAATAAAGCGTCCTGTAGTTACTATGATGATAATAATATCGATGGTTATTCTAGGAATATTGACTTTAGTTAATTTGAAAACACAACTTATGCCTAATTATAATATGCCGATGGCAGCTATAAGAGTAAGTTGGAAAGGGGCATCTCCAGATGATATGGAGAAGTTGGTGACAAAAGAGGTTGAAAAAGGATTAACAAGTGTTGAAGGAATAAAAAGAATTTCAACAAAATCAACAATGGGTAAATCAGCATTGACAATAGAGTTTGAATATGGAGTTATTATTGATAACAAAGTTAATGATTTGGTTACAGCTGTAAGTAGAATAAGAAATAGTTTACCAGATGATATAGATGAACCTGTAATAAGAAAAACTTCATCTTCTGGTGATAGAGTAATGCTTATTGGACTTAGAGGAGAAGACTTAATAAACCTGAAAAGTTTTGCAGATAATGTTGTTATTCCGAGATTAGAAAGAATAGAAGGAGTAGGAACAGTAAGTGTTTTTGGAGGATTAGAAAAAGAGATTAGTATAAATATTGATCCAGAAAGATTAGAGGCTTATAACTTAAGTATAACAGATTTATATAGTACTTTAAAAAGTGCAAGTTTAAACTTCCCATCAGGTTACATCAGAGAGGGAGATAAAGAATATCTTGTAAAAGTTTCGGGAGAAGCAAAAACATTAGAAGATATTCAAGAGATTGTTCTTAATAATAGTAATGGTGAAACACTGTATTTAACAGATGTAGCAGATGTTAAATTAGGAATTAAAGATAGAAGTAGTTATGGAAGAACAGATGGGATTGAAAATATTATTATAAATATAGAAAAAAGTGATGTTGGAAATACTGTAGAGATATCAAAAATAGCTAAAGAGGAGCTTATAAAAATTGAGCCTTTATTACCAAAGGGTGCTTCGTTTACAATAAATAGAGATTCAGCAGTAGATATAACAAGATCAATAAATACAGTTAAAAACAATGCAGTAACAGGATTAGTTTTAGCGGGAATAATTTTATTTATATTTTTAAGAGATTGGAGAGCAACTCTTGTAGTAACGGTAGCTATTCCAGTATCAATAATTGCAACATTTGGTTTCTTTGGAGCTAAAGGAATGACTCTAAATATAATATCTTTAATGGGACTGTCGTTAGGAGTTGGAATGTTAGTTGACAACTCAATTGTAGTATTAGATAATATATTTAGACATCTAACAGAGCTAGGGCAAGATAGAATGGAAGCAGCAGAAAATGGAGCAACAGAGGTTGTTATTCCAATTATAGCTTCAACAGCAACAACGATAGCTGTTTTTATCCCAATTGTAATTAGAGAGGGAAGAGCAAAAGAGATATATAAGGATATGGCTTATTCAATAACATTTTCGTTATTAGCTTCGTTAATAATAGCAATAACTTTTGTTCCGATGATTTCGAGTAGAATATTAAAATCAAAGACAACAGTTCACGAAGAGGGAAGAATTTTAAAGTACATAAAAGGTCACTATGAAAATATTTTAAAGGTATCTTTAAAATATAAAGCTGCGGTTTTAATGGGAATGGTACTATTGTTTGTTGGGATAGTTGGATATGGTTCTAAAAATATAGGTGGAGAGTTTATGCCTACAACAGATGATGGAATATATACAATAATAGCTGAATTACCAAGTGGTATGGATGTTGAAAAGTCAAATAGAGTGGCAAAGGAGTTAGAGGAGATTGTAAGTAAAGATCCTCAAACGCAAAAGTTTATATCGTCAGTATCAAGTGAAGCAGTATCTGTAATTGTAGATATTGGACCTAAAGGTGAAAGAAGTAAAAAGGTTCAAGAGATTATGGGAGAAACAAGAAAAAAGGTTGCTCACATACCTGATGTAAAATTAAATTTAGTTCCGAGAATGGCTTTTGGAAGAGGTACAAGTAGAGACATATCTCTGATTTTAAAATCAGATGACTTAAATCAATTGAGTTATGTTTCTAGAATGATAACAGAAAAGCTAAGCCAGAATCCAGGGTTTACAGATATAAATAACTCTATGGTAAATGGAAATCCAGAGGTAAGAATATTATTAGATAGAAAAAAGATGGAGTACTATGGAGTAAAAGTAAATGATTTAACTTTATCGGTTAGTTACCAGATATTAGGTGGAGCTCCAATAAAAATAAAAACTGGAAATGAAGAGGTTGATGTAAGTTTAAGACTTGCAGAACAGTTTAGAAACTCCCCTGAAAAACTTCAAGAGATGAGAATAAAATCTCAAAATGGTGGAGTAGTAAAATTAAAAGATATTGCTAAACTAGAAATTGGAGAGGGAGCTTATGGAATAGAAAAAGAGGATAAAATTACCATGGTTACAATTGATGCCAATACAGCAAATGGATTGGATTTAGTAACTGGACAAAAATATATAAGAGAGATTTTAGAAGAAGCAGGTTTACCTAGAACAATTTCATACTCGTTTGGTGGAAGTGGAAGAAACTTAGTTGAAGTAAATGAGCAATTGAAGTTTGCATTTATGGTTGCGATGTTCTTAGTTTACTTTATACTGGCAGCTCAATTTGAATCTTATATCCTTCCTGCAATAGTTATGGGAACTGTACCACTTTCTATAATAGGAGTTTATAGTGGATTGTTATTAACAGGACAGAAAACGAATACGATGGTTTTTGTTGGAATAATAATGCTTGCTGGAATAGTTGTAAATAATGCAATAGTTTTAATAGATTATATAAAGATTCTAATAGAAAGAGAGTATCCACTAAACGAAGCTATATTAGAAGCTGGTAAAACGAGATTAAGACCAATATTTATGACAACAATGACAACAGTATTTGGAATGATTCCACTTTCTTTAGGTCTTGGACAAGGAAGTGAGATGTATAAAGGAATGGCGATAGCAGTAATCTTCGGGTTAGTATTCTCGACATTGCTGACATTGATTGTAATTCCTATACTATTTTATCTATATGAAGTAGGAAAAAAGAAGATTTCTAAGTATATCTAACATAGAATATAAAAAATGTTAGAGGAGTATCTTATGAAGAAAAAACTAAAATATCTATTTTTAGGACTTTTATCATTTGTGACTTATGTAGTTTCTGAAGCTGCAACAATTGAAAAAGAGTTGACATATAAAAAATATACGTTAACGGATTCTTACAAATATGGAAAAGCAACAAGAAGTTTTCAATGGGAAAAGATTTCAGCTCACCTAGATAGGTTAGATAGTTTTCAAAATCAAAATTTAACATTGGGAAGCTTAAAAAATTATAAAAATATAAATGGATTACCGCCCGTGGCAAAGCAAGTTGCGATGGAAAAATATAGTGATGGAAGTAGACCAGCTGTAAAGGATATATATGGGAATAGAAGAACTCAAGGAATTCCATTATATATAGAGGGAGAGATGGATAGACCAGAAAGATATGCACCAGATGGATCATTGGTTTCAATATTAGGGTCTGGACCAGGTATCTATAAGGTAAATGTAGAAAATATAGATGGAGAATGGATAATACCAAGCAAATATGTAAGTTTTATAGAGGCTAAAACTTTTTCAAAAGTTATAGTTGTAGATAGAAAAAATCAAAATATAGTGACATTAGAAAAAGTTGGAGATATTTGGAAAGTAAGAAGTATGAATCCAGCATCAACTGGACTTGATAATCCACCACATCAGCTTCCAACACCATTAGGTGTATTTGTAATTCAAAGTAAGAAGTTAAAGATGGAGTATTTGAGAGATGGTAGCCAAACAGAGATAGATGGTTATGCTCCATATGCAAGTCGGTTTTCAGGAGGGGGATATATTCATGGAGTTCCAGTGAATTTACCTAGAACAGAGATGATAGAGTACTCTCAAACTTTAGGAACAACTCCTCGTTCACATATGTGTGTAAGAAATGCTACATCACATGCTAAATATATATATGAGTGGGCAGAAATAAATAAAGGTTTAGTAATAGTAATTGAATAAATATGTTGAGAAAAGTCAAGGATTGCGTATTCTTGACTTTTTTTGTGTAAAATGTTAAAATATAAAGGGTTTTATTAGGAAAAAAGTAGTAAATGGAGGTTTTTGTGTTAGGGAAAAAGTATTTAATGTTAGCTCTTATTTTAGGTTCAATATCAACAACATCTTTTGGTTTTACATTAAAGAATCCTACAAAGACAGAGAAAAAAATTGTACAGGTATCTAAAGAAGATACAGAAAAAAATCTATATCAAGAGATTGGATTAGCTGGTAAATTGGATTATGATGTATTTAAAACAGCTTTAAATGGTTATAATAAAATTGAAAGAAAAAAAGATCTTTTGACAATAATTGATTATTCAAAACCATCAACAGAAAAAAGATTTTTTGTAATTGATATGAAACAAAAAAAGATATTGGTTAATTCTCATGTGTCACATGGAAAAAATAGTGGTGGAAATATAGCTACATCTTTTTCAAATAAGGTAAGTTCAAATAAAAGTTCTTTAGGATTCTTTTTAACTGAAAATACTTATATGGGTGGAAATGGATATTCACTAGTTTTAAATGGTTTAGAAGAAGGAATAAATGATAAAGCAAAAGAGAGATACATTGTTATTCACGGTGCAGATTATGCAAATCCAAAGATGGCTAAGTCATTAGGAAGACTTGGAAGAAGTTTAGGATGTCCAGCACTGCCTAGAGATATATCAAAGAAAACTATCGATATGATAAAAAATGGGTCTGTAATATTTGCTTATGGAAATGATACTAACTATTTAGAAAGAAGCAGTTACGTATAAAAATATCTTGATATAAAAAAAGCTGAGTTAATCTCAGCTTTCTTTTTTGTAAAAATTTTGGTCTTTGATATGAAGATCCATTTGTGGAAATGGAATAGAGATATTAACTTCATCTAATGCTGGTTTTAATTTTTTTAAGATATCAAAATATGTGTCCCAATAGGTTTGATTTTTAGTCCAAACTTTTAACGCTATATCAATAGAACTATTATTATATTTTTCAATATTAATAAATGGCCCTGGATTTTTTAAAATATTTTGATTAGTTTTTATCAAGTTATTTAAAACTTCAAAAACTAAATCAATGTTACTTTCATACGCCACAGAAACAATAATTTTCATTCTTCTATTAGGAGTTTTAGAGTAGTTTATAACTTGATTAGTTATAACATTACCATTAGGGATACTGACAATATCTCCACTGAATGTTGTGATTGTTGTAGAGAAAACATCAATAGAAGATATAAGCCCATAGTTTCCAATAATTTCAACCTCATCATCGACAGAGTATGTTTTAAATATAAGAATAATTAGTCCACCAACAAAATTAGATAGATTATCTTTTAAAGCTAAACCAACTCCAATTCCGATACTTCCTAAAAAAGCGATTAAAGAACTTTGTTGGAAACCTACGATAAGTAGTGAAATAATAAGTAAAATAATAATAGAACCTGTATCAATTATTGAAGATAGAAAAGTTCTAAAAGATGAATCAATAGATTTAAAAGCGTTAGTTGTATAATATTTAGAAAGAGATTTTCTAAATATTTTTCTTCCAATCAAAAAGAAAACTAAAGCCATTGAGAATCTAAAAAGTAAAATAATAAAATTATTAGTTAAATTAATTAAGAACTCTTCACTGGTAAAAGTCTTAAAAACTTGTAATAAAAACCCTTCGTAATGTTGTTCCATAAAATCACCTCAAGTAGTATTTCGTGAAAATAATAAAATTCCTTTAAAATAAAAATAGTTGCGAAGAATCGAAAAGTATGATACAATAACAAAAGTTTAAAAACTAAACGTTTGTTAAAAAAAGGAGGAAATAGTGGTTAAGATAAGATTGAAAAAGAAAAGAGATTTAGTATCGACAACATTTTCATTTTTTAATTTTATATTTTCTTCTTTTAAATATTATACATTATAAATAGGAGTGGTGACTACATTTTGTAGTTACTATTCCTATTTTTTTTAGAAAAAAATAGGAGTGATAGTCGTGAAGAAAAACAATTTAACAAAAAAAATATTTTTTGCCTTGGTGTTAGGAGTAACTTTAGGTATTGGATTTTTATTTTTAAGAGAGAATCTAATCCAAAATGGAAAAATTGAAACATGGAATATGATAAATTCAATTTTATTCCAAGATATAACAAGACCAGAAGCAGCAAAAGCATTTGGAATATTTTATATAATAGGGCAGCTTTTTATAAATGCACTTCAATTAGTAATAATTCCAATGGTATTTACATCAATAATAATAGCGGTTACAAATATTCAAGACTCGAAAAGCTTAAAAAGAATATCATATAAAACATTTTTAGGATTTGGATCGAGTTCAATTTTAGCTTTAGTGTATGCTTCGATAGTTGGAATGATGGCTTATAAAGCAAAACTGTTTTCAGTATCAATTCAAAATGTATCTATGACAGGAGGAGCAACATCTTCAAATCCACTGATGATTTTAATAAAAGCTATACCACAAAATATATTAGCTGGATTATCAAATAATGGAAATGTTCTTGTGGCTGTTTTCTTAGGAATATCTGCTGGAATAATTTTAAATAAAATGAATGAAGAGGATTCTATTATAAAAAAAGGTGTAGTTGAATTAAATAAGATGTCACAAATATTTTTAACTTTTGTTATTAATAAGTTTGCACCGATAGCTATTTTCTCTTTATTAGTTAGAACGTTTGCTATCTATGGAATAGGATATTTAAAAATAGCAAGTATCTATTTTGTTTTGACAGCAATTACATTGTTAACATTCTTAGTTTTTGGATATTCGTTTATTGTTTGGATTTCAACAGGATTGAATCCAATTCACTTTATGAAAAAGATATCAAATGTGGCAATGTTTGCATTCTCAACTTCATCATCAGCGGCATCACTTCCGTTGAATACAAAAGCTACTATTGAAAAACTAGGTGTAGATGAGGTTACAACATCATTTGTACTTCCGATGGGAATGACAGTAAACATGAATGGAACAGCAATAATGCAAGTTATAGCAACACTGTTTATAGCAGGAGTAGCAGGATATGAGATTACAGTATTTAATTTAGTTACAATCTCTATATTGGCTTTACTAGCATCAATTGGAACTCCAGCAGCACCAGGAAGTGGAGCTATAATACTATTTACAATTTTAACAGGAATGGGATATAGTAATGAAGTAGCTGTATCAGCTTATGCAATAATACTTGGTATAAACAGACCTTTAGAGATGTTATTAACGGCTCTTAATGTTGTTGGAGATAGTGTTGTTGCAGTTTATGTTTCGAAAAGTGAAGGGAAATTAGATTTAGAAAGATATCACTTAGAAGAGGAAAAATTAGAAACTGTAAAATAAATTAGAAATAGGAGTTAGCTAGCTAACTCCCATAAATTTTAATTACTTTATTAATAGTTCAAATAGTTTTTTAGCTGCTTTTTCAGGTCCTGCTTTTTCAAGTCCTTCTATACCCAATCCAGTTCTTATTTGTCCAACTAAAGTGTTATCGTTAAACATCTTATCAAAGTATTTATCAATAAGAATATCAGTATCATCTTTTCTTTGCACAGGACCAAACGGATTAGCAAAATATGATGTAACTAAACCAATTTCACTAGTTGTTCCTTTAGCATTACGTGCTCCGTTTATAAAAGTAGGTTTTGCAAGATTTGAACTTTCAAAAAATTCTAACTCCTCTCCCTCTTCATAGTTGTTTGCGTATAAGAACATATCAACAGGATATTTTTTTGTAATATCTGCATGAGTAGATATTGGAATAATTATACGTGAGTTTATTTTATCAGGATTCATAAATATACTTCTATCAATCTCTTTATATGGATATCCTATATCTAAATCATCAAGTCTTACGAAAGCTCCAATCTCAGTTCCAGAAGCAGTAAGAGTGTTATTGTCTAGTTTTAAAACTCCCATATCATCAAAGATTATCTTCATATCTTTAACATAGTCTTCACTAAGTTTTCTAAATGCTTCTAAACTTTCAGATTTACCAGCACCACTATCTCCCATAATAATAACATTTTTTTCTAAACCATTTTTAAATGTAAGATTTACCATAGCACCGTGGATAGGAAGATATCCAGAATCTATCATTTTTAGATTATGTAGAGTTAGAATCATTTTTTTCATATAACCGAAGTAATCGATTCCTTCATTAAAGTTAACATATCCAACCATGATATCATTTTGAGAATCTTTATAAAACTCTGTTCTCATTTCTGAGTGGAAATCTTTAACTCCGTACATATATATAATATCTGGTTTTTTATCTATATACTCCTCTTTCTTAGCTAATTCAAAAAGATTACTTAAAGTAACTCCTTGTGCCATAAAGTTGATATCGAAGTATACAAAAGCAAGTAGCTCTCCAACTTTAGCAGGGAAGCAAATCCAATTTTCTAAGTTAAGAGTCAAGTTTTCAATAGGGTTTTCTTTGTTTTCACAGAAGATTCCTTTTCTAGTATTTTTTCCAGGGTATGTGATAAAAGGCGGTTGTAAAACTATAGATTCTACAAATGGAATTTTTTCTAAAAAAGAATACTCTTTAGGACATTTCCAAGTAATATCATTTAAAATAAGTCCAGCATTAACTCCAGCATGAAGCTGTCTGTAAACTCTGTGGTGTTCACCTAAGATATTTTCCTCTACAACTCTATATGTTTTTAAAATTAAATTTGTAAAACTGTTCATTGAATCAATGAAATTGATATTTTGAAGTCCTAGACTTGCATTTTTATTACGAATAATTGCATATCTTTCATATTTTCTCCAGTAAGAGTAAAGCCCTTCAATAAATTCAAAAAGAAGAGATTCTTTATTTAAAAGAGAAGTCAGTGTAGGATCAAGTTTTGACACTTCTTTTTTATCTAGAATAATTAGCAGTTTAAAAAGTCTAATCATAGTTTCAGATATATCCTCATTACAACTAGATTTTAAAAATTGAAAAACAGAAGTATTTTTGCTTTCAATTAATCTAATATATTTTGAAAGAACTTTTTTAAAAGATGAACTTGAAAGTAAATTCTCAGATGTATCACAGTATTTTGTTGAAAAATTTAAAATTGCACTATTTCTACCTATAAAAATCTCTTGCTTCATGAAATCCTCCTAAATTATATTTGATAACTAGATTTTATGAAAAAAATGTCAACAAGTCAAGAAAAAATAAAAATTTATTTTCTTTTTTTAGAAAGATGAAAATAAAAAACTGTACAAAAGTATAAATTTAATATATAATTAATACAAATCCTGTATATGTTTCTAATATGGTGAAACGTTTCTACAAGTTACCGAAAATAACTTACTATGGGCTTAATTTAAAAATTGTAAAATCTTCAATTTTGATTTAAGCTCATGTAAAGCATGGGTTTAATATAATTGGAGGTTTTTATTTTTATGAGAAATTTTTTTAAAGTTTTAGTTATTATTATTACAATGTTCTTAGGAAAGAGTCTAAATAGTTTTGCAAATTTAAAGGTTGGATTGGTTTTATCAACTGGAGGATTGGGAGATAAATCATTTAATGATTCAGCTTATAGAGGTTTAGAGATGGCTAAGAAAGATTTTGGAATAGATTTTAAATATGTTGAACCAAAAAATTCATTAGAGGATGAAGAATTTTTAAGAGAGTATGCAGAAGCAGGGTATGATTTTATAATTGGAGTAGGATTTCCAATGAGGGATGCAATAGAGAATGTTGCAAGAGATTATCCAGAGTTAAAATTTGCGATGATAGATAACACTACTAGTGAAGAAAATGTCAAAAATCTATTATTTAGAGAGAGTGAAGGGTCATTCTTAATGGGAGCTTTAGCTGCAATGATGAGTAAAAATGGAGTTATAGGTTTTGTTGGTGGAATTGATATACCTTTAATAAATAAATTTAAAGATGGCTATGAAGAGGGAGCTAAATATATTAATCCAGAAATAAAAGTTTTAAGTGCGTATATAGGTGGGACATCAGCATTTAGTGACCCATTAAAAGCAAATGAGATGGCAACTATGCAAATAAAACAAGGTGCAGATGTTTTATATCATGCTGCTGGTGGAAGTGGACTGGGAGTTTTAGAAGCGGCGAAAGACAATGGTATCTATGCAATTGGAGTCGACTCAGACCAAGATGATTTCGTTAAAGGAACTGTTTTAACATCAATGATGAAAAATGTAGATATAGCGGTATACAATACGGTTCAATCGATATTAAATAACGAATTTATAGGTGGAGATTTCTACTATGGATTAGAAGAGGGTGGAGTAGGAACAACAGATTTTAGAAATACAAAAGATATTATTGGAGCAGAAAAAATAGAGAGATTAAAATTGATTATAGAAAAAATAAAATCAAAAGAGATTGTTATAAAGTAGTATAAAGCAGAAGGTAGGAAGATATTTTTCCTACCTTTTATTTTATATGATATTTAAATTGTAACTTTTTTACTTTCTTTTGTACCTTTTAATCCAATTAAAATTAAAGATATAAAGAAAACCATAATTGCAAAAGTATAAGCTAGATTCATATTTGATAACTTAAGCCCTTCAGGTGCAACTAGGAAATAACAACTAATCATAGCAGTCATAAACGAAGCTGGAACACCAGCAACCCAATAGTTTCTTTTCTTCTCAATAAAATAAAATGTACAAGTCCATAAACCTAATGTAGCTAAAAGCTGATTTGTAGATGCCACATATCTCCAAAGAGTATTGAAGCCAAATTGTGATAAAAATCCAGCTAAAGCAAATAGAGGAAGAGCAATCAAAAGTCTATTTTTTAAAGAGCTTTGATTATAATTTATAACTTCAGCAATAGTGATTCGAGCACTTCTAAAGGCAGTATCACCTGTGGTAACAGGAAGAGCAATCAAACCAAAAAGAGTGAAGATTAAGCCGTATTTACCTAAAAGACCAGTAATCATTTTACTAACAGCAACCATTCCGCCACCACTTGCTGCTAACCCTTCAACACCACTGAAGAATCCTAAAGATATAGCTGCCCAAGTTAAAGCCACAAATCCTTCTAAATACATTGCAGCCATGAAAGATTTTCTGCCGTCTTTCTCACTTTTTAAGCATCTTGCAACTAATACCGATTGTGTCGAATGGAAGCCAGAGATAGCTCCACAAGAGATAACAACAAACATATAAGGGAAAATTGGAAGATTTTTAGGATGTAAGTTAGAAAAATTTACTTCTGGAATAGAAACTCCTTTTATCAGCATTGCTCCAATTAATAAAAACATCATTAAAACAAGAGCGCCTCCGAATAAAGGATATACTCTTCCGATGATTTTATCGATTGGTAATAAAGTAGCAACGATATAGTAAACAACGATTAATCCTAACCAAAAAGTTTTATTTACTCCAGTAAAAGATTGTAATATTTCAGCTGGACCAGTAATAAAAGCCACTCCAACAATAACCAGAAGAACGACTAAAAAATATTTTGTGAAAGTTTTTGCAGGTTTACCTAGATACCTTCCAATTAACTCTTGCATATTTTGACCATCATTTCTGATAGAGATCATTCCAGTATAATAGTCATGAACAGCTCCAGCAAAAATAGTACCAAAAACTATCCAAAGGAAAGATGAGCTTCCCCACATAGCACCAGCTACAGCTCCTGTTATTGGTCCCAATCCAGCAATATTTAAAAATTGAACGAGTAAACTTTTGAACCAGTTCATTGGAACAAAATCAACTCCATCACCTTTAGAAAGAGCTGGAGTTTCTCTTTCGTCCACTCCGAAATTTTTTTCTAAATATTTACCGTATGTATAATATGCAATGATTAAAGCAAGAACTCCCATAAAATAACTTTTCATAACATCCTCCTCTATTCCTCTATATTTTATTCAACTGTTGTTAACCAGTCGGTATATTTTTTATTCTCTCCAGTGACAACTTTGAAAAATTCATCTTGAATTAATTTTGTAATGTTACCTCTACTTCCATTTCCAACTTTTATATTATCTACACTACTAACTGGAGTTATCTCTGCAGCTGTTCCAGTTAAAAATATTTCATCAGCAAGGTATAAGAACTCTCTAGGAAGAGTTTCAAACTTAACAACTAAATTTAAATCTCTAGCAAGTTTTATAACTGCATCTCTTGTAATTCCAGCAAGAGATGATGAAGCAACTGGTGGAGTTAAAAGTTCTCCATTTTTAACTAGAAAAATATTTTCTCCGCTACCTTCACTGATATTTCCAAAGTAATCTAGAGCAAGTCCCTCTTCAAATCCATTTTCAAGAGCTTCCATTTTGATAAGTTGTGAACTTAAATAGTTTCCAGAAGCTTTAGCAAGAGCTGGAAGAGTATTTGGAGCAGGTCGTCTCCAAGATGAAACACAAACTTTAATTCCATTCTCTAAACCATCCTCTCCAAGATAAGCCCCCCATTCCCAAGCAGCAATAATTGCTTCAACTGGACAAACAGCAGGATTGACTCCAAGTTGATTATATCCCCTGAAAACAAGAGGTCTGATATATCCGCTTTTTAAATTATTAACTTTAACTGTATCTACAACAGCTTTTAAAAATTCCTCTTTTGAGTAGGGAACCTCCATTCTATAAATTTTACAAGAATCATAAAGTCTATCAATATGTTCTTCTAATCTAAAAATAGCTGTTTTTCCATTTTTTAATTTATATAATCTAATTCCTTCAAAGCATCCAGAACCATAGTGTAAAACATGAGAGAGTACATGTACCTTTGCATCATCATGCTCTTTAAACTCTCCATTGAACCAAATTTTTCCTGTATTTATCATAATTATCTCCTCCCGAAATTTTATTAAATAAAAAAGGCTTGAATCTATTTAGACTCAAGCCATAAAATGTATCACGATTGCTCAAGCCTTAGTTTTGTACTAAAATAAGGCTTGAATAGTTTAGAGAAAAAATTCTACTAAATTCAAACCGAAGAGCTTAATATTATAATTATCAGTGCTAGTAAAAATCCGAATTTTAATTTAGTGTTCATATATTTCCTCCTTTTGTCTTTTTATTTAAGACAGATAATAAACTATTTTTATATAAAAGTCAATAAAAAAATAAAAAATATTTTTTATTTTTTTTAGAAAAGTTATTTTTTTAACAATTTGTTGTAATTATATTCTTCAATGTTTTAGCTAATCCGTAAATTTTATATTTTGGAATACTGCAAACTGCAAGTCTTATAGCTCCCGGGATAATAATAGTAAAAATGTTTTCATCTTTTAGTTTGTCAGCCATTTTTTCATCACTCATATTTTCAAAAGGGATTGTTATGAAGAACCCACTTTTGTATGGTAAAGTTTTTAAATTTACACTAGCGGCCTCATCAAGAAAAATATCAGTTCTCTCTTTAAGCATATTTTTCATATAACTTTGTTCTAATAAAAGTTGTTTATATTTTTTCTTATCTAAAACAATATTACTGAATAGAGTCATACCACCTTTTGGAATGTTTGACCAGACACTTCTACAAGTATAAAGACTAGCATCTAAGAAGCTATTTATAGTTTCAGTAGATGAAGAGATTGCAATTTGAGCTCCAACTCTAAGTCCATAGCAGCAAAATGATTTAGACATACTGAAAGTTATTATAACCAATAGATTGTTTGGTAAATCTTGATAGAAATCTCTGAAGTTATTTACTTTATTATTGAAGTCCATATAGGCTATATCATTGATTAAAATAATATTACAAAGAGAACAAGCTGCTCTTAGAATTTCCATAACACCTTTAACTTCAGAGGTAGACATAGTATATCCAGTTGGATTATGGCAAGGGTTATTTAGAACTATAACAAGATTTTTTTGAATTTTAGCTAATTCTATGACAGAGTTTTCAAAATTTACAAGATCAAACTTGCCCCTGTTGTTGAATAAAGAGTAAGTTTGGAATCCACCGCCAACTTCTTTGCTCATAAGTTTGTAAGAGCTCCACATATAATTTGGAAGTAGAACCACTTCTCCTGGATTTATATAGTTTCTAAAAGTGTTGTAGATAGCTCCACTTCCACCAGGAGTTGCAATAACTTCTAAAAAATTGTTATCTAAATTATTTGAATAGTTTTTTCCAAGAACATATTGCTTAACCGCTTCAATAAATCTTTCTTCACCACTGATACTAGAAGAGTAATTGAAAAGTTCTTTATCAGAAAGATTTTTATATTCTTTATTTACAATATCTAAAGTATGCATCTCTTCATTGTCGTTATAAAAAATTCCTAAAGTTCCATTTATAACATTTTTTTGACCATATTTTTTAGATGCCAAATCTGCATTTTTAGCAATCTGGAATCCATTATCAAATACTTTTTTATTTTTAGAGTGTTCTGCTAACATAAAAATCACCTCATAAATTTTATTTTTCAAGTTAATTTTAAATGAAAATAGCTAATAAGTCAAGAAGAAACAAAATATTTTTTCTAATAAATAAATAAATAAAAAAATATTTTCAGAAAAATTCAATAAAAAAGGAAGAAAAAATCTTCCTTTAAATAGTGATTAAAACTCTTCTAATCTTCTTTCATACATGTATTGTGCAAAAGTGATATCATAAACTTGTAACATTTCTAAGTAATCCTCAAATAATCTTTTTACGAGAAGAGGAACTTCGTCTATTGGAATTATAAGGTTAGGAATTTCAAATGCTAAAGATTGAACAGATTCAGTTAGAATTCCACCCATATAAACTTGCATACAATCTGTTAAAACATCATTTATTTTCTTTTTTAAACCAATAAATCCTAAAGGAGCAACAGGAATTCCAGCACATGAACTTGGGCATCCAGAGATTCTAATGTTCTTAGCTTCTTTAAATATAATTTTTTTGTATTGTGGATACTTATTAGCTAATGAATCTAATTCGATACTTATTGAGTCAGCAACAGCAACAGAATCTTGAACTCCAATCATACATATTTTAGCTCCAACACAAGCTCTAATTTGTCCTCTAATAGAGAATGATTCAGTTACAATTTCAGGAATTTCATTA
This sequence comes from uncultured Cetobacterium sp., assembly GCF_945952365.1. Lineage (GTDB taxonomy): Bacteria > Fusobacteriota > Fusobacteriia > Fusobacteriales > Fusobacteriaceae > Cetobacterium_A. The sequence goes on along the minus strand of NZ_CAMFHX010000001.1, from coordinate 129,620 downwards.
TTTAAAAATTCATAAATATAAGGTAAAGCAGATTTATGAACTAGTGGAAGAACTAAGTTCTGGTTTATTGTAGCTCTTACTATAGGAGTGTTGATTTCATCTAAAAGTGTAGCTAATTTTTTTGCATGCTCTTTTGTTAAATCTCCATTTTTTACATATAGTACAAGAGATACAATATCTTTAAATTTAGTTTCTTTAGTACAAATATCTGTCCATTGATTAAAATTATCATTAGAATTAGTTAAATCAAATTTATTTAATTTTAAAATATGATTTGTATAACTTACAGCTTCAATGTGGCCATTCTCTATTTTTTCTTTGTTGAAATACTCAAGGAATATTTTTCTGAATCCTTCAATACCAACTTTTTCAACAAGGAATCTAAGTCTAGCTTGCATTCTGTTAACTCTATCTCCACGGTCATGGAAAAGTTCAATCATAGCTTTAACAGCTTTTAATAGATGTTCTTCAGGTAAAAACTCTAGTAAAATATGTCCAATTTTACTACCTCTTCCCATTCCACCACCAGCAAAAACTTTAAATCCTTTTTTTCCATTAATCTCTTTAGCTACAAATCCCATATCTTGGACAGCCATAACAAATTCATCTTCAGTGTTATTAGAGAAACCAATTTTTAATTTTCTTCCAAAATCAAAAGCTTTATCCATTAGGAAAACTTCATTTTCAATCATTTTAGCATAAGGAGCAACATCGAAATTACTTTTTTTATCCACACCAGTATATGTAGAAACTAAAATACTTCTGAAAGTATTTCCACCTCCACCTCTGAAGTACATCTCTTTTTCATTACAAAGGTTAATTGTTGATTTTACTTTATCAAATTCAACTTCGTGAAGTTGATAGTTTTGTCTAGTAGAAAGATGTAAGTAAGGAATATTTTCACTGTACATAATATCTACTAAATTTTTGAAATTTTCTTTTGAAAGTTCTCCACCAACAGCTTTTAATCTAAGCATCATTTTCTTACCTTTTTGTTCATAGATTCCAAATTTAGAACCTTTCTTTTTTAAGTCAGGTGATTTGATAATGTTGTTTGAATAATCTACAATACCTGTTTCAAGTTCGAGATATTCTTTTTCAATTTCATGCAATTTACTTTTAATTCTTTCCATAATAAAACTCCTTTATTAGAACATATTCTTTTTTAGTATTTTACATCTTTTTGAATAATAATTCAACTATTAATATTTATTTTTATAAAAAAAATATTTGAAAAACTCTACAAAATAAGTTAAAATATGTTGTAATAGTACACCATCAACTAAAAACGGGAGGAAAAAATGAAAAAGATATTATTAATGGTTTGTTGTTTATCACAATTAGCTTTTGCTTATAAAGCAAAATCAGAAGATTTGGGGAAATATTCAATAGAGGGATACAAACCACAAATACAGGAAGCTATAAAAAAAGCGGGGATAGCTTTTGATGGATTAGGAGATGTGTATGAAGCACCAAATTTAGGGTATTATAACTTTGCAACGATAGAGAAAGACGGAAAGGTTGTGGCTTATACAGGATTAACTCATGTAAAGTCATACAATAAGCATGAAGCGTTAATAACTGTTATATCTCCAGAAGGAAAATTATTAGGTTTCTATTTACCAGATGCAAATGATAAGCATCAAAATGTTCATGATCAAGAATGGATTAATAAATATTTAGGAAAAGTAGCAGAGGATTTACCAGTAGACTCTTTAGCAGGATCAACATTCCATGCTTATAGTGTAAACGGAGAACTTAGAAATACATTAAAAGCTTTTGACTATAAGAAAGCTGATTTTAAGAAATAAATTATAAAAAAGCCCTTCTGGGCTTTTTTTGTTTGACATAATTCTGAAACAAAAATTTTGTATTATAAGTAATAAACAAAAAACTTTGTTAAAGGATGTGTTGCAATATGACGATAATTTTACTTATTTTAATTATTTTTTTATTAACTGAAAGAAGAGAGAGTAATACATATGATTCAATAGGAACTAAAAAAAGTAACTTTGGTTTAATCTATTTTTTATTAGGAATTTTTATAGTAATGATAGTAGGTCATGTAATAGCATTTTTCGGAACTAGATATCTATATTTAAATGGTATGTCACCATTTATGTTTAGAGGGTTTGGAAATTTTTTATTAGGTTGTTAGGATAAAAAAACTAAAAAATAGGAGAAAAAATGAAAAGTAATAAAATAGAATTTGGATTGATGATTTTGGTAGGGATAATATTTTTAGGAAGTACGATTTTAACAAAAATTTTAGTGATATAATGAAAAAAGGGTCTTATGTGATAGACCCTTTTATGTTATTTTATTTATAGAAATTTTCACCAATTTTCCAGCAATTTCCAACTTTATCACCAAGTTTATAGTATGACTTAGTAGGCATTTCAAAGAGTATAGGCTTTAAAATATCATAACTAATATTTCCATTTTCATCTAAAACTTCAGGTTTTATATGTGTATGTCTAACTTTAAAAATATATTGATTGTGCTCTTTAGTTTCAAAGTTATCAGTTAGTTCACACTCCATAACGATAGGAGAAAGATTGATCATAGGAACATTTCTAATTCCCATTGTATATTCAAAAACATTTGATTTATCCACTTTTCTACCACTAACTATCCCAACAAAATCTGTAGCTTCTAGCATCTCTTCTGTTACGATATTCACAGAAACAGCATATTTATCCTTAATAATCTCATTACTAAAATGAAGCTTATTGATACTTAACATAATTGAATCCAATCCGATAAGTCCAACATGGGCAACATTAATCCAATTAACTCTTTCATTTTCATCAATCATTCCTACAACTACAGTAGGAGTGGGATATAAAGCAACAATTGGTCCAGCATTTTTCCACATAAAATCACCTCATAAATATAGTTATGTACTTCATTAGTCAATACTGTGAAAAAAGAAAAATCCTTTTATAAAAATATTATTTTTGTTGTTGATAAGTTTCAAAGAACTCATGATTAGCAATTCTATAGATTTCAGAGTAATCTAATGGTGAAACCAAGAAATCATTCTCTTTCACTATCATTTTTTCTCCCCATGGTGCAATGATAAAAAATTCCTCTTTATTTTTAACTTTTATAGCTTTTATCTCTCCGATTGGCTTGAAAACATTCCAAGTAGAGTTTTCTTTTTTTAAGAAAACATATCTTTTATCAAATTTATCTTTTGGAACAATATATTCCTCTTTAGCTTCGGTTGTATTTTTAACTATGTAGCTTGGAACAGTAACAGTGTTAGTTGTTTCTAATCCATCTTTAGTAAAGGTTTGGATAGTTTCACCTAATACAGCTTCTCTAGCTAAAATTGGTTTGAATTTTTCGAAAATAACACTTGTCTCTAATTTAGGTAGAAGTTGATCTTTTAATTGAGATTGATTAATAATCCCTGTATTTGCGTAAAGTAATGAACTAAATAGTAATCCTGTAAATATAAAATTTTTCATTTTCCCTCCAAATAATATTAAAAAAATAGTTATTGATAGCTTAACATATTTTTTTCTAAAAAACATTAGAAAGATTGAAAAAGAAAACAAAAAATAGTATACTTAAGTTGTATAAATGGAGGTGTATCAATTTATGATTGGAGTATTTTATAGTAGTCAAAGAGGAAAAAGCGAGTTTGTTACGACTTTAATTAAGGATAAATTAAAAGAAAAGTGTGATGTATATAAAGTTTCGGATGAAAATTTAGTTGAGAAAGTAAAGGAATATAATAGGTTAATTTTTATAATTCCAACCTATGGTTTTGGAGTTCCTCATCAAGAGTGGATAAATGTAATTGAAAAATTAAGAGAGATAGATTTCAGTGGAAAAGATGTGGGATTGATAGGAAGAGGAAATCAAGGCTTTTATGCAGCTACCTTTGTTAACGGAATGAAACCTATTTATGATGTTTTATTAGAAAAAAATGCAAATATAGTTGGAGAAACTTCAATAGAGGGATATGCTTTTGTAAAAAGCACAGCTGTTGTGAATGGTAAATTTATAGGATTAGTTTTAGATGAGATGTTTATGTTAAAAGAGATAAAAGATAGACTTAATAATTGGTTGATAGAAAATTTTGAAGAGGATTTAAATGAAAAATAAAGAAAGCTATTTAAAATTTATAGAGATTTTCCAAAATGAGAGAGATTTCTTTGAGTGTCATGAGATTTTAGAAGAGATTTGGGTAGAGGAAACAAAGTGTGAAACAAGAAAACACGTAGCGATAAATTTATTGTTGATTTCGGTTGGATTGCTTCATTGGAGAAATAAAAACTTTAAGGGCGCAGTCCAAGTTTTAGAAAATTCACTTAATAACTATGAAGAGGTTTCATTTTTGATAGAAGACCTAGGGATAGATTCAAAAGAGTTAAAAGATACTATTCAAGATACAATATTAAAAATTAAAAAGCAAAAAGATTACGAAGAGCTTTATCTGCCTTTGCATAAATAATAAAAACTACCCTGCTATCTATAGCAGGGTAGTTTTTAAATATTATTCTTCTATAGAACAATATTTTTCACAATGAACTTTAGATTTATCATATCTATTGATAAATTTATTTTCCTCTTCTGAATATCCAAACGATACAACACCAAATGGAATTATATGTTCAGGAAGATTAAAATATTTTTTTATTTTTTGAACTCTTTCAACTTCAGGATAGAATCCAAGCCAAACTCCACCTAACCCTTCTTCAACAATCTGAAGTAGCATATTTTGAATAGCTGCTCCTAAATCTTGCTGTAGCCACATATCATCTTTTTCTATTAATTTTGAATTACCCAAAACAACAATAGAAACTTTTGATTTTCCAGCTGGCGTTGCATGAGGGCTCATTAAAGAGATTTCTTTTTTCTTTTCATCACTTTCAACTATAATAAACTCCCACGGCTTAAAATTATGAGCTGATGGTGCTTGCATAGCAGCTCTTAAAATACGCTCTATTTTTTCACACTCGACATCTTTATCAGTAAAATTTCTAATACTTCTTCTATAAAAAATTGAATTCATTATAAGCTCCTTCATCTATTTTTTTAAATTAAAAATACATCTTTTTCCAGGTGTAAAGTAGCATTTATTACACGATACACATTTAGGTCTTTTTAAATCTCCAGACATCCAGATATTAACTAAATCAGGTTCGCAAGTAAGTGGTCTAGATAAAGAGAAATACTGCACTTTAGAAGAATTTAAAATATCCTCCATAACATCCACATGTCTATTTCCACCGATTAAAATAACAGGAGTCTCTATCTCTTCTGCCAACTTTTTAGCATAATTTCTAAAGTATGATTCATTTTCTTTTGAAACAATAACCTTAGTTCTTGCAGCTCCTAAATTGTTTTCTCCAACTTCTTTTATTGATTCGTTTCCACCAGTAACTTCTATCGCATCGATTCCTAACTCTGCTAATTTTTTAGCTACATACATACTGTCATCTTCTGTAAGTCCTCCATCTTTAATGTAGTCAGCAGAATTTAATTTTATCCAAATAGGAAACTCTTTTCCTACAGCCTCTCTCATTGCTGTAAAAATTTCAAAAATGATTCTTCCTCTATTTTCGATACTGCCACCATACTCATCTTCTCTCTTATTGTAGTATGGAGATAAAAATTGACTTAATAAATATCCATGTCCTCCATGTATTTGAACACCATCAAATCCAGATTTTTTAACTCTTAATGCTGCGTCAGCAAATGCTTTAACTAAGTATTTAATCTCCTCTTTAGAAATCTCTTTAGCCCAAGTTCCAGTATTTTCATTTTGTATAGTTGATGGGCCCCAAATAACTCTATCTCCAACTTTATAGTTAGTCATGAATCCACCATAAACTATTTGCATAATAATATTAGTTCCATGTTGATGGATTTTATCAGTAAATATTTTGTATTCATCTATAAAACTATCATTATATATTCCCATCATTCCAGGATTAGGTTGTTCATCTTCAGTAACAAAAGCATATCCAGTAATAAGTGTTCCTGCTCCGCCTGCAGCTAGCTCTTCATATATAGCTGAAAGCTCAGGAGTCAAATGACCGTTTTCATCTGCTAAATCTTCCCAAAGGGCTCCTCTTATTATTCTATTTTTCATTTCTAAATTACCTAATTTTGTTTTATCAAAAATACTTTTCATGGGTTCTCCTTCTAACTATTTATAAATTTATTTTCTAAATGGATTATAATCTGTTTTTTCACTTCTAACAAGTAGGCACATTTTTGTAAGATTAGTTACAAAAAAGTAAGAATTGTGTAAAATAAGCTAGAAACAATATATAACGATATATTCTAGCTTACAATTTTTTTAGTTTTATCTACAAAGTTGAGCTACTTTTTTATTTTTAGCTACTTCATAAGCTGACATTAAGAATGCAATAGATAAAATTGAAGCGGCTACCCATGGAGTATGTTCAACACCTACTGTAGAAACAACAACTCCTCCTATTGTAGAGGCTCCAGCTATTCCTAAGTTGAATGCGGCAATATTTAATCCAGCCGCTGAATCAGTAGCTTTTGGAGCTACTTCACTTGCTACTTCCACAACATTCATCTGAAGTGGTGGTACAATTGCAAAATCTAATAGTCCTAATGCAAACACATTGATTACTGCTAAAATTGGGGATTTAGCTGTAAAGTAGAAAGCTCCAAACGCAATTACTTGAATAAAGAAAAGTAATTTTAAAGAGTTCATAGCTCCCATTTTATCTGAAATTTTACCACCATAGATATTTCCAATTGCAACAGCAACACCATAAATTAGAAGTAAAACACTTATAGCGTTCGAACCAAATCCACTTACATTTTTTAACACTTCAGCTAAATAAGTTAGAAGAACAAACGATCCACCATAACCGATGATAGTTAGAAGATATGATTTAATTAATCTTTCTTCTTTTAAAACAGAAAATTGATCTGCAATACTTCCCTTTTCAGATTTTTTTAAAGTTTTAGGTGTTAAAATATAAGAAAGAAAAGTAGCGATTGCTCCTAATATAGTAACTAAGTAGAATGAGAAATTCCACGAGAATGTTTTACCTAAAAATGTTCCTAAAGGAACTCCAATAACTAAGGCAACAGTTAATCCAGCAAACATAATTGCAATCGCTTGACTTCTCTTTTCAGGAGCTGAAACCTCAGATGCAATAATACTTCCAATCGTAAAGAATACTCCATGAGATAATCCAGAAATTACTCTAGCTAAAATTAACATATTAAAACTAGTTGAGACTGCTGCTAAAAGATTACCTAATGTAAATAAGACTAATGTGAAAATAAGTTGATTTTTTCTACTTAAACTACTTATTAAATTTGTTAAAATTGGTGCACCAATAGCAACTCCAATGGCATACATAGAAACCACCATTCCCATAGAACTAAGAGATGTGCTAAAATAATTTGACATCTCAGCTAATAATCCTAATGGAATAAATTCAGTTACACCTATTGCAAATGAACTTAGTGTAAGAGCTAACAGTGCTCTTGGCATTTTTGTTTTTGTACTCATATAAAATCCTCCTAAAGTTTTCAATTTTTCTTAACAAAGTCAGTGTACAATAAAATTAAAAATTTGAAAATTAGGCACTTTTTTGTAAGACTACTTACTTTTTTGTAGGAATTTAATAAAATTAAACTTTGATAGAATAAAAAAAATATTTTATATTGTCGAAAAATATTTTAAAATTATTTTATAATTTGACAATATTGATTAAAATGTTAAAATAAAAAGAAAGAATTTTAAAATGAAAGGAGATAAAATGTTAAACTATAAAGATAAAAATTACTTTTGCCAATTAGATTTAGGATTAGAGTTTATTCGTGGGAAATGGAAGGGACTTATAATTTGTCACTTAAAAAATGAGCCTGTTAGATTTTTAGAGCTTCAAAGAAGAACGAAGGGTATAACTCAAAAAATATTAAATGAACAATTGAAAGCACTAGAAGAAGAAGGAATTGTTGAAAGAATTATTTATCCAGAAGTTCCACCAAGAGTTGAATATAAGCTTACAGAAAAAGGGTTAGCTTTACTACCAGCTTTAGAATTAATTGAAAAGTGGGCTGAAAAATATTTAGATTCTTGTGTGATTGGGGATTAAATAAAAAAGTAGAGTTATTTAAAAACTCTACTTGAAATTTCATAATATTTTTCTTTACATTTCATCATTTTTTCTAAATTTAATCTAGAAGATGGGCCACCAATTCCAATTACACCTAATAATTTATTATTCTTTAATATAGGAAATGCAATACAGTTCATTCCTATTTCAATTTCTTCTAAATCTAAAGCAAATTCTAAAAATTCATTATTAGAAAAACTTTTATATATTTTTCCAATAGCAGACTTTGAATAAACACTCTCTTCTATTCCAAGTTCTGGGTCTAATTTTAAATTATTTTTACTTTCAGATTTGTCGACATATATATATGAACTACCAATTTGTAGTGTTAAATATGTTGTTTCAGAAGAAAACTCAGTTAACTCTTTTAATATTGGATTAATTAACTTTTTTATTTCAAAATCTCTTTCGTAAACTTTACCCAATTGAAAAACTTTTACTCCAAGAGAATAAATAGGAGTATCTCCTCTTTCGACATATCCGAGTTGTTCTAACGTAGATATTAACGAATGTAGAGTACTTTTATTCAAATTTAGGCTACTACTTATATCTTGTAATCTAGCTTTAGGATTTAAAGCTAAATATTCAAGAATATCAATTGCTCTTCCTAAAGACTGTATAAATTTTTTTTCCATAAAAAACCTCTTTTAAGTTATATATTTAGATTATTATAGCATGTTTTAAAAGAATTATCAGTTAAGTATTTTTTTAGGGAGTAATTAAGTTATTTAAATCATAACGAATAATATTTGAGAACTTATCTTCTAAAATATCTTTAATTATATCTCTTTCGTCATCATAAAAAGTTGAGTGATCGTAACTTCTTACTCTAATAGTGTAATTTTCACTGAAATCAAAATATTTTGTAGTTGTTTTTTTATTTGGTGAATAAACTTTATAAAATCCACTGATTGTAACTCTTTTTCTTGCTACGAATATCTTGTTTTTATCTTTTACTTCCTCTCTTGTTTCAAGTGTTCTAATATATACATTCGAGAAATTAAAATCAATAAAGTAATCTTTAGATGTAGGCATTATTGAATTTGAAAAACCTTTAAAAATAACATAGTCTCCAAGATTTCTATCTCTATTCATATCAGAAGCATAAACTAAAGAGTTTGTAACTAAGTAATCCAATCTAGAAAATCCTCTAAAAGATGAGGAAACATAAAGGTTGATAGTGACGTCTCTTTCAAGATTAGCAATAGCACTGTTTATTATATAGCTACTAACATATTTATTTAAAATTTTATAATAGTTAATATTTTGTATTTTTTGATTTCTAGGAATATAGATTTTTTCATCTTTTAAAACAAAATCTTCAAATATCTTAGTAATTTTTAACTTTGAAGAGTTAAAGTCATTGTAATCAATTTTAACTGTAGGAAATTTAGAATGTATTTTTCTAAATTCTTCAACAGTAAGAAGATATAAATTTAACGAGTTTATATCTTGAGTAGAAAAATATCTATTTTGAAGTACTCTATTTTTTTGAGAAGTAATCTCTGCGTATTGCTTTTGATATTGAGCTATACCAACACCTGAGTCAGGGACATAATCCAATCCAGATATTAAATCAGAAGTTCCTTCAGAAGTCAATCCTCTTGAGTAATAGATTTTCAAAGCATTATCAATTTTACTATTTCCAATAGAGGTCATAATAGCACTACAACTAGATAGTAAGAGTAGAGTAAATGATAACAGAGCAATTTTAAAAAAAGAATATTTTTTCATAACGAAAACTCCTTTCATGATTAATATAATAGTTAATTATAGCATGAATTTTAAAAAAAGAATAAGTATATATTTTTCACAAGGTTATTGAACTTTGCATACAAATATGGTATTATAAAAAATAAAAAGTTTACTCGTATATTTTGGAGATATGGTCCAAAAGTTTCTACGTCCTAACCACAAATATGGATGCTATGGGTAGAGATTATACGAAAAAACTTCTTGAAAAATATATTTTAAGTGGTACTTGAGTGTAAATTCTATCCTAGATTAGAGTTTACACTTTTTTTATTATTTAATCGGAGGTTTTTTGTGAGACAGATTTTAATAAAGAATGCATATATAGTTTCTATGAATGCAAAAAGAGAAATTTTTAACAACGGTTCTATCTTAATTGAAAATGATAGAATAAAAGAGATTGGAAAAATAGATGAGAAAAATTTATTAGCAGATGTAGAAGTTTTAGATGCAAAGGGGAAAATTGTATTACCTGGATTTGTAAATACTCACGTTCATCTATCACAGCAATTAGGGAGAGGGATTGCTGATGATGTAGATCTTTTAACTTGGTTAAGAGAGAGAGTTTGGCCATATGAAAGTAGTTTTGATTATGAGAGTTCTTTAATATCATCAACAGCTTGTTGTGTTGAGATGATAAAATCTGGAGTTACAACATTTTTAGAATCTGGTGGACAATATGTAGATGCTATGGTTGAAGCAGTAAAAACTACAGGAATTAGAGCAGCACTTTCAAAATCAGTTATGGATGAGGGCGTTGGACTTCCAGAAAACTGGATAAAAACAGCGGATGAAGAGATTGCAACTCAAAAAGATTTGTATGATAGATTTAATAATACCGCAGATGGAAGAGTTAGAATTTGGTTTGGATTGAGAACTATATTTAATAACTCAGATGAACTGATATTAAAAACAAAAAAGATGGCAGATGAGTTAAACACAGGAATTCATATGCATATAGCAGAGATAGCAGCAGAGAATGATTATGTAAAAGCGAGTAGAGGAGATTCAACAGTAGAGCATCTGCATAAATTAGGTGCTTTAGGACCAAATTTATTAGCTGTTCATACGGTTTGGTTAACGGATAGAGAGATTGATTTGTTTAGATTATATGATGTAAAAGTATCCCATAACCCAGCGGCAGCAATGAAGGTTGTATTAGGATTTGCAAGAATTCCAGAGATGTTAGAAAAAGGACTGAATGTTTCTATCGGAACAGATGGAGCACCTTCGAATAATAGAATGGATATGATGAGGGAGATGTATTTAACATCACTTATTCATAAAGGTAGAACTTTAAATCCAAAAGCTGTTCCAGCAGAACAAGTTCTAGAGATGGCAACTGTTCATGGAGCTAAATGTGCACTGTTAGATAAAGAGATTGGAAGCTTAGAAGTTGGAAAAAAAGCTGACTTAATAGTTTTAAATCCAAATACACTTCACTCATTACCACTTCATGACCCTATAGCTAATATAGTTTATACAATGTCGAGTGAAAATGTTGAATCGACAATGTGTAATGGGCAGTGGTTAATGAAAAATAGAGAGATTTTAGTTTTAGATGAAGCTGAGCTGATTGAAAAGTTAAAAGAGAAAGCAGCAGAGATAAAAAAGAAAGCAAAGATTGAGTTACCAAATAGATTCCCAGTAGTGGATATAATATAACGGAGGATAAAGTGAGCACATTAACAAATAAATTAAATAGATTTTTTAGAATAGAGGAGAGAGGAAGTTCTATTAGAACCGAGGTTTTAGGAGGGCTTACAACATTTTTAACAATGGCTTATATAGTATTCGTTAACCCAGCAATACTTTCGGCTACTGGAATGGATAAAGGAGCACTAATAACAGTTACATGTTTAGCGACAGCTATTGGAACTGGAATAGCTGCACTGTGGGCAAATGCACCGTTTGCGTTAGCACCAGGAATGGGATTGAACGCATTTTTCACTTATACATTAGTTTTAGGGCAAGGAGTTTCTTGGGAGGATGCATTAGGTGTTGTATTTATATCAGGACTATTCTTTTTACTTATGACGTTAGGTGGGATTAGAGAAAAGATAGCAAATGCTATTCCATCAGTTGTTTCAACAGCGGCAACATCAGGAATTGGACTATTTATAGCTTTCATAGGATTAAAAAATATGGAGGTAATTGTAGCCAATCCAGCAACTTTTGTAGGATTAGGAAAATTCTCTTTACCGACTGTTTTAGGAATTTTAGGATTAGCTATAATGGCTGTTTGTGAGATAAAAAGAGTTAGAGGTGGAATTTTAATAAGTATAGCAATAACAACAGTAATTGGTATGGTATTAGGAATAGTAGATGCTCCAACAGCAATAGTTTCACTGCCACCAGCAATTACACCAATCTTTATGAAGGTGAATATTTTAGGAGCTTTAAAAATATCATTAATAGGATCAATTTTCTCGTTTATGTTTATAGATTTATTTGATTCTTTAGGGTTTATGATGGCTTGTTATAAAAACATGGGATTGGTTCAAGGGGATGAAGGAGCAAAAGGTTTAAAAAGAATGCTTCAAGTAGATGTGTCTTCAACTTTAATCGGAGCTGTTTTAGGAACAAGTACAGTAACATCATTTGCTGAATCAGCAGCAGGAATAGCAGCTGGAGCTAGAACAGGATTGGCTTCATTAGTTACAAGTGGACTATTTTTATTAGCGTTACTTTTCACTCCTTTAGTAGGAGTAGTTCCAGGATATGCATCAGCACCAGCATTAGTACTAGTTGGAGTATTTATGTTTAAATCTATAGGAAATATAGATTTTACAGATATGAAGTTAGCTGTACCAGCATTTATAACAATAGTTATAATGCCGTTGACTTATAGTATTAGTATTGGACTTAGTTTTGGATTTGTTGCTTATATAATAACTCACATAGCTGCGGGAGAGATAAAGAAAATAAATTTAACACTTTGGGTAATAGGGGCTTTATCAGTTTTAAACTTAGTGGTATCATAGTTAGTATTTAAGAGAGAGTTAGTTCTCTCTTTTTTTTTAGAAATTTCTTAAAGGAATTGAGAAAATTCTGAGGAAAATGTATAATGTAAATTGACAAAACTAATTTGGAGGAAGATATGGACACGTTATCACTAGTATTAATATCTATAGGGTTGGCTATGGATGCATTTGCAGTTTCATTGACAGAGGGATTGGCAATGAAGAGATTAAAAAAAAGGAATATATTTAGAATTGCACTTGTTTTTGGAGGATTCCAAGCTCTAATGCCGTATATAGGATGGAGAATAGGTGGAGTTTTTGCAGAGAAAATATCGAAGTATGATTATATTGTAACAACAGTATTACTATTATTTGTTGGTGGGAAAATGATTTATGATGGATGGCAAGAGCAAGAGTGCGAAGAGAAAGGTAAATGCGATATGGTATCAAATTTACTTTTATTAGGATTTGCTACAAGTATTGATGCTTTGGCTATTGGATTCTCATTCTCATTAGTTCCAAATTTAGATATCTATTATTCAATAGAGATAATAGGAATAATAACTTTCTTTATAGCTTCAATTGGAGTTTTCTTAGGGCATAAGATGGGTCATCTAATAAGCTATAAAACAGAGTATCTAGGTGGAGGAATTTTAGTTTTGATGGGATTGAAAGCTTTCGTAAGTCACTTTATCTAAAGAGGAGAGATTATGGAACGATTGTTTTTAGTAAATTTTATGTTTTTATTAGCAATTTTACCAATTATATATTTAAGACGTAGTTATTTTAGAAGAAATATTTTTTTAGGAAGATTTTTGGGTAACTATATTTTTATAACTCACTATATATTTTTTCTATTGATTATACTAGGAGTTGTAAATCATTTTTATAACTTAACTAAATTTGATATGTTGACTGTAGCTTTTATAGTTTTGCCAATATTTTTTATTTTTTCTTATTACAATTTTTCAGTTGCTCGAGTAATAAGAACAGAGATTCATTTAAAAAACCATAATATAGGCAAAAAATTGAGAATAGCTTTTATATCTGATGTTCACTTATCTGCATTGACTAATAAACAAAATATAGAGCGTTCATTAGAACGAATGTTTGAAGAGGAACCAGATATTCTTTTGATAGGTGGAGATTTAATAGATTATAGCTGTAGAGATATAAAATCAAATTTTTCAAATAGTTTTAGAAGAGTTACACCTCGATATGGAGTTTATGCTATTGTTGGAAATCATGAATATCAAGGTGGAATTGAATCAAATATAAAATATATTGAAAATTTGGGAATAAAAATTTTAAGAGATGAAGTTTTAACAGTTGATGGTGTAAATATAATTGGAAGAGATGATGTTACAAATAAAAGAAGAAAAAAAATTGCATATTTAACAAAAAAGATAGATACTGATTTACCAACAATCCTTCTAGATCACAATCCAAATTCGATAGAGGAAGCAATTTTAAATAAAATTGATTTAGAGCTTTGTGGTCACACACATAGAGGACAATTTTTCCCTTATAATCTTATAGTAAAAAAGATGTATAAGAATTATCATGGGTATAAAAAATTTGATGAAACTCATACACTTGTGAGTGCAGGATTTAGTTCATGGCTTGTACCATATAGAGTAAACAGCACGAGTGAGATAAATATTATAGATTTATACTATTAAAAAAAGCCTAGCAAAAAAAATGCTAGGCTTTTGTTTTAAATAAAAAGTATAAATAAACTTCCTAAAAGAATTAAAATTGAAAAATTTAAAATCGAAAAAACTTTAAAGTATTCTTTTTTATCTTCAGGATATTCATCAAGATATAGTTTATATGATATTAAACTAGCTAACGATGCGATTAAAGTTCCAAGACCACCAATATTAACTCCTATAAGAAGAGGTTTCCATTCTGCTGTGAAACCAGAAATAAGAATTGCAGCAGGAACATTACTGATAATTTGACTCATAAAAATTCCAGTTAAATATATTCCTAAATCAGTTGCCAGTAAATTTGTCATTATCTCTTTTATAAAAGTTATATTAGAAAGATTACCAACAAATATAAAGAAGCTGACAAAAGTAGCCAAAAGAATCCAATCTAATTCTTTAAAAATATTTTCTTTTCTTAAAATAAGATAAGTTAGATTTAAAAGAGTTACATAGGTTATTGGAAATTTAAAAAATATATTCATCAAAACTAAAATAAAAATAGTTGATGAAAATAAAACATTTAAATTTTTATTCAAAATAGGTATGTCTAACTCAAAAGATAGCTGATCCTTTGGTGTAAAAAAATTAATAGTTAAAAGAATAACTAAACCTAAAGCGGATATACCGATTGTAACTTTAAAAAATTCAAAAGCTGAAGGTGCATATTTAGAAAATATGAAAATATTTTGTGGACTACCCATAGGGGTTAGAGCACAGCCTAAATTAGCAGCGATAGTTTCTAAAATAATAATTTTTAAAGTAGAAAAATTGGATTTTTTTCCAATTATTATAGTTAATGGAACAAAAGTTATAAGTGCCACATCATTAGTTAAAAACATACTAAAGAAAAAAACTAAAAATATTAGAACTGCACAAATTACTCTTTGATTACTATACTTTTTTAAAAAACTGATAGCTATAAAATCCAAAATATTCTCTTTTTTATAGAGTTCAACAACAACCATCAGATTAAAAAGTATCATCAATACATGAGTATCAATATATGAAAATTTTGGCAATGAAATAAAACTCGTAATTACAGCAAAAAGGGTCGCTATAAGAAATAGCGACTCAGATTTTAATCTATTAAATAACTCTTTCAAAATTTATCCTCTCCAGTATACTATTCAAAATGACAGAGAATAAGTTCGTATATTATGTTAGCCATCAATCGAGACGTTCTATCATCATAGTCAAATGTTGGATTGATTTCAGCTACATCAATTGTTAAATTTTTAGAATATCTAGCAATTGTTTTAAGTAATGGTAATGCATTTCTAGGATTTACACCAAAAGTTTGGGGTGCACTAACTCCAGGTGCAGATGTAATATGAAATACATCTGTACATAAAGTGAGATGAATATAATCATTTCTATTTAAAATAGAGTAAAGTTCATCGTTAGGGATTGTTCTTATCTCTTCTGCAAAATAGTAATTAACACCTAAGCTATCAGCTCTATCAAAAAGTCTTTTTGTATTAGAGAATTTCTGAACTCCAAAAACATTGTAGTCAAAACTAAGATTTTTTTCTTTACAGATATCAGCTATTTGTAAAAACATAGTTCCAGAGTTTCTACCGTTAGAATACTCTCTCATATCAAAATGAGCGTCAAAGTTTATAATTCCAATTTTTGGAGCTATACTTTTTTCAGAAGCGTATTGTAAAATCCCACTATAGTTAGCAAAAGCGACATCGTGTCCACCACCCAAAAGTACAACTAAGAAGTTTCTTTTTTTAAGTTCTGTGACAATATTAGCTAGTTCAGCATGGGCTGATTCAAGGTCATGCCCAACTACTTCAATTGGAAACTTTAAATCATAAAATTTTAAGTCCTCT
The DNA here is from genome assembly GCF_945952365.1 of uncultured Cetobacterium sp. Taxonomy (GTDB): domain Bacteria; phylum Fusobacteriota; class Fusobacteriia; order Fusobacteriales; family Fusobacteriaceae; genus Cetobacterium_A. The sequence continues at coordinate 113,223 of NZ_CAMFHX010000001.1, read as the reverse complement.
TTAAATATAGGGAAGCCTGATAAAGCTTTTTTAACCTGAATCCATCCATCTTTAGCTCCTAATCTTCCAGAGTTTCTTCTTACTCCTTCATCCGAGTTAAAACTGACAAAACAAACTTTTTTTTCATCGAAGTCTACAGTTATTAACTCTTCAAGAGTCATAATTTTAACAACTTGATGAATCCTAAGAACATCTAACTCTTCTCCATCTACTCTTCCATTCCAGTACATAACTCACTCCTGTTATTTATCTAATAGTTTATTAATTAAGTCTTCACTAGCAATATATGGTAGTGTAATATGATCAGTTCCAGAGTTATTACTGTTGAACTCGATAACTGTTTCAATAGAGTGTGGGTTTCTAGCCCAAGCTCTTCTTGCAACTCCTCCCATAACATCCCAAGGCATAGCAGTAGATAAAATTTCATCTACTCTTTTGCTTCCATCTAGTACCATTCCAAACCCACCGTTGATAGATTTTCCTATTCCAACTCCTCCACCATTATGAAGAGCAATCATAGTCATTCCTCTAGCTGCATTTCCAGCAAAACATTGAGTCGCCATATCAGCCATGATGTTACTTCCATCTTTTATATTTGAAGTTTCTCTAAATGGAGAGTCAGTTCCAGATACATCGTGGTGATCACGCCCTAACATAACAGGGCCAATTTCACCTTTTCTAACCATATCGTTGAACTTTAAAGCTATAGCAGTTCTACTCATAGCGTCTTGATAGAATATTCTAGCTTGAGTTCCAACAACAAGACCATTTTCGTCAGCATCTTTAATCCAAACGTAGTTATCTCTATCTTGGTATCTTCTGTTTGGGTCAACTAACTCTAAAGCAGCAGCATCGGTTTTAAGTAGATCCTCTTTTTTTCCAGATAAACAAACCCATCTGAAAGGACCATAACCATAATCAAAGAGTTCAGGACCTAAGATATCTTCGACATATGAAGGGAATATAAATCCACCTTTATCATCTCTTCCATTTTTTGAAATCTCTTTAATACCTATATCATATATAGACTTTAGGAAGCTATTACCATAATCAAAGAAATACACACCTTTACTAGTTAAACTTTTAATAACATTATAGTGTCTTTCTAAAGTTTCATCAACTAATTTACTAAATGTTTTTCTATCTTCAGCTAGAAGTCTAGTTCTCTCTTCAAACGTTATTCCAACAGGGCAATATCCCCCATCATAAACAGCATGACAAGAGGTTTGATCAGATAATAAATCTATATGAATGTTGTTTTTGTCAGCGTATTCTAATAAATCTACGATATTACCATGATAAGCTATTGCATATGGAGTTTTAGAATCCATTTTCTCTTTTGCTAAAGTGAAAACTTCTGCTGGAGTCGAAAGGAACTTGTTTATCCATCCCTGCTCTAATCTGGTTTGAATTCTAGATAGATCAACCTCTGCAATAATAGATACCCCTTTAGCAATAACAGTGGCTTTTCCTTGAGCTCCACTCATTCCACCAAGACCTGACGTAACAAAAAGTTTTCCACTTAAATCTCCATCAGCAGGAACTCCACAGAAAAGTCTACCAGCATTTAAAATTGTTGAATAAGTTCCATGAACAATTCCTTGGGGACCGATATACATCCATCCACCTGCTGTCATCTGTCCGTAGTTTGCAACTCCAAGAGCAGCGGCTCTAGCCCAGTTGTCATAATCATCAAAAGCTCCAATCATAAGAGCATTTGTAATTATAACTCTAGGAGCTGAAGGGTGAGATTTAAAAACTCCAGTTGGATGACCAGAAGCTACAACAAGAGTTTGGTCCATAGTTATATTTTCTAAATATTTTTTAATTAATCTATATTGCATCCAGTTTTGACAAACTTGTCCTGTTTCACCATAAGTAACAAGTTCATAAGGATAAAGAGCGATATCAAAATCAAGATTATTATCAATCATAACTTGAATAGCTTTAGCATCAGTACACTTACCTTCATATTCAAATATAGGTTTACCATAGATATTACCAGTTGGTCTAAATCTATATCCATAAATTCTTCCATAAGTCTGAAGTTCATCTAAAAACTCAGGTGCAAGCATTTCGTGAAACTCTTCTGGAATATATCTAAGAGCATTTTTTAGAGCAAGTGCGATCTCATCTTTTTCTAAATGAACAACTCTTTTAGGAGCTCTTCTGATTTTAGGATCAAACTTTTGAGTCTCTAAAGGAATATCATGGGCAGTTAATTTAATAGTCATAGCATTGAAAATTTCTTGATTTAACATAATCTCCTCCAGTAAATAAAATATATTTAAGAACAGTAATTTATTACCCCATAAAGTCAGAAAAATAAAATATATTCTATATAGAATTATAATTAAAAAAATATACAGTATAAATAAAATCAAAAAATAAAAAATGAAAAAATTTTTTCAAAAAAAGATTGACATTTTCATATTAAATCTGATATCATCATTTCAAATAAAAAAATTAAAGGAGGAAAGCAGATGACTATGAGAAGGATTTTAAGGACACAAACTAAAATGATTAAAAAAAATATGTTTTTGTGTGCCCTAAAAAACAATCTCACGAATGTTGTTATGCTGTAGATTTTTTTATTATTCTATAAAGCTACAATTGTATTTTGAGTCAGTGTTTTTATAGCACTGGCTTTTTTTATACAAAAAAATAAATAAAAATATAAAAATTAGGAGGAGAGAGTTATGAAAAAGATTTTATCGTTGGTTTTATTTTGTATTATGGGAGTTTTAAGTTTTGGAAATGATGTTTTATATGTGGGAACAAATGCAGAGTTTGCACCATTCGAATATTTAGAAAATGGAGAGATTGTTGGATTTGATATTGACTTGATAAATAAAGTTGGAGAAAAAATTGGAAAAGAGATAAAAATAAAAAATATTACGTTTGATGGATTACTACCAGCACTTCAAACAAATAAATTGGATTTAGTTATTGCTGGAATGACTATGACAGCAGAAAGAGAGAAGTTTGTAGATTTTTCGGATGATTATTTTGTTGCTAACCAAGTGATAATAGTACCTGAAAAAGATTCAAATATTGTAAATTTAGATTCATTAAAAGGGAAAAAAGTAGGAGTAGTATTGGGGTATACAGGAGATTTGATGGTTTCAAAAATAGAGGGAGTAGATAAAGTTCAGTATAACTCAGCCCCAGGAGCAATTATGGCTTTGACTTCAGGAAAAGTGGATGCTATGATTCTTGATTCAGCACCAGCTGGAAGTTATATAGTACAAAATAAAGGATTGAAAATAGTAAAAATTGATGCAGAAGAGGAGAAGTATGCTATAGCTGTTGCTAAAGGAAAAAAAGAGCTTCTAGAATCGATAAACAAAGCTTTAAAAGAGATAAAAGAAGAGGGAACTTACGACAAACTTATTATAAAATATTTTAACTAGGGAGGAAAGTTATGAAAGAAAAGGTTATTTTAGCATATTCTGGGGGATTGGATACATCGGTTATAGTACCGTGGTTAAAGGAAAATTATGATTACGAGGTTATAGCTGTTGCTGTGGATGTTGGACAAAAAGAGGATTTTAAAGCCATTGAGGAGAAAGCTTATGTGACAGGAGCATCAAAATTTTATTTGGTGGATAAAGTAGAGGAGTTTGTAAATGATTATATATTTCCAACCCTGAAAGCTGGTGCAATATATGAAAATAAATACCTATTAGGAACATCTATGGCAAGACCAGTAATAGGAAAAGCCTTAGTAGAAATAGCACACAAAGAAGGAGCGAAATATATTTCGCATGGAGCAACAGGAAAAGGAAACGATCAGGTTAGATTTGAGTTAGCTATAAAAGCTCTTGATCCATCTTTAAAGGTGATAGCACCATGGCGTATTTGGGATATAAAATCTAGAGAGGAGGAGATAGAATATTTAGAGAAAAAAGGAATAACTCTTCCGTTTCATAAAAAATCTCCATACAGTAGAGATGAAAATCTTTTCCATGTGAGCCACGAAGGGTTCGATTTGGAATATCCATCAAAAGAGCCAAATTTTGAAAATGTATTGCAATGGGTAAAAACTTTAGAAGCTGCAAACGAGAAGAGTGAATATATAACTTTAGAGTTTATCAAAGGAGTTCCTGTAGCTTTAAATGGAGAGAAACTGTCAGGTGTTGAAATTATAAAAAAACTTAATAAAATAGGTGGGGAGCATGGAATTGGTGTTTTAGATATGATTGAAAATAGATTGGTTGGAATGAAATCTAGAGGAGTCTATGAAACACCGGGTGGAACAATTCTATACTTTGCACATGAAGAGTTAGAAAGATTATGCTTAGATAAAGATACCTACCAAGAGAAAGTAAAACTTTCTCACGATTTTTCAAAATTAGTTTATAATGGACAGTGGTTTACAACTTTAAGAGCAGCTATTTCAGCTTTTGTAGATGTTACACAGGAGTTTGTTACAGGTGAAGTGAAGTTAAAATTGTATAAAGGAAATATAATTTTAGCAGGGACAACATCACCATTTTCTTTATACTCAGAGGAGTACTCAACGTTTGAAAAAGATAGTGTTTATAACCAACAGGACGCAGAAGGATTTATAAATCTGTTTGGACTTCCAATAAAAATAGAAGCTTTATTAAGAAAAAAGTTTTGACATTCGAAAAGAAAAATGATATTCTACTTTAAATTAATATTTGATAGAGGTTGCGAAATTCAAAAGTAAACAAACTAAGATTTAGTAGGTCAAAGAGGTTTGTTGAAAGGGAAGTTCGCCGAAGTTCAACTTTTTCTACTAGAAAGATGAGCTGGGTGTATAAAGAAGATTTATACAACTGTCACCGAAATGGTGTTGTGCTATCGTAGATTATTATTTTAAGCTAACATAGTTGAAATGAGTTTTTCAGGCGATAGTTATTTTTTAACTATCGTTTTTTTTATTATAATGTCATCGGAGGAGGAACTAATGAGAGTAGTAAAAAAATTTGGTGGAAGTTCAGTTGCAACAACAGAAAAAATAAAAAATATAGCTATGGATATAGCTAAAAATTATAAAGAGGGTGATGAAGTTGTAATTGTAGTTTCAGCAATGGGTAAAACAACGGATGCACTTATAAAGTTAGCTAAGGAGATATCGGATACCCCTGATGTAAGAGAGTTAGATTCTCTTTTATCTACAGGAGAGCAACAAACAACCTCTCTTTTGAGTATGGCTTTGAAAGAGCAAGGATGTAAGGCGATATCTTTAACAGGAGCTCAAGCAGGAATCAGAACTGGTGGAGTTCATACCAAAAATAAGATAGAGAGTATAAAGATAGATAGAATAGAAAAGCACTTAGAAGATCGGAAAATAGTTATAGTAGCGGGGTTTCAAGGTATAAATGAAGATGGAGATGTAACTACTCTTGGAAGAGGTGGCTCAGATACAAGTGCTGTGGCTTTGGCGGCAGCTTTAAAATGTGATTGTGAGATTTATACAGATGTTACAGGTATATTTGGAGTAGACCCTAGAGTTTATAAAAATGCAAAAAAACTAGAAAAAATTTCATACGAGGAGATGATGGAGATGGCAAATTTAGGAGCTGGTGTAATGGAGACAAGAGCGGTTGAGATAGGAAAGAAGTATGGAGTGAGAATATATGTAGGGCAAACTTTAGGAGTAGAAACGGGTACATATATTTGTGACAGTAATGAGATAATAGAGAAAAAAGCTGTGACTGGAATATCTATAAATAAAAATGTTATAATGGTAAATCTAGAGAATTTTTCAGGAATACCTAAAAATGTAGCTACTGTTTTTAATAATCTGGCAAAGCACAGTGTAAATGTAGATATGATATCACAAAATGAGGTTCAGAATATAAAAGGAAGTATAGGATTTACTTGTCCTTTAACGGATGATCATTTTTTAAATAATTCATTAGAGGATATTAGAAAAGAGATTCCTTCAATAGAGGTTACAAAGAGAACAGGGGTTGTAAAAATATCTTTAGTAGGAATAGGAATGATAAGTAACTTTGGAGTAGCAGCAAAAGTGTTTGAAGTTTTAGCAGACATAGATGCAGAGTTTTATCAATGTACAACATCAGAGATTTCAATATCGTTAATCATAAAAGAGGATGAAGCGGTAAAAGTAGTAGAAAGATTAGCAGAAGTATTTTCAATATAATAGGAGGATAAAGCAATGTATAATATAGCGATAGTTGGAGCGAGTGGATTAGTTGGAGGAACATTTTTAAAAGTTTTAGAGGAGAGGGATTTACCGATAGATAATCTATATCTATTTGCATCAGCTCGTTCGGCTGGAAAAGAGGTTACTTTTAAAGGAAAAACTTTAGTTATAGAGGAGCTAACTGAAAATAGTTTTGATAGAAAAATAGATATAGCACTATTTTCAGCAGGAGGAGATATCAGTAAAAAGTTTGCACCTATTGCAAGTGAAAAAGGTGTGATTGTAGTTGATAATAGTAGTGCTTGGAGAATGGACGAAACAGTTCCTTTAGTTGTACCAGAAGTAAATCCAGAGGATATATTTAAAAATAAAGGTATAATAGCTAATCCGAATTGTTCAACGATTCAATCGGTTGTTCCTTTAAAAGTGATTAATGATCTTTATGGAATAAAAAGAGTTGTTTATTCAACTTATCAAGCTGTATCTGGAAGTGGAATAAAAGGTATAGAGGACCTAGAAAGAGGGCTTAGAGGAGAGGCACCAAAAACTTATCCTCATCCAATAGTGAATAACTGTTTACCACAGATAGATTCTTTCCTAGAAAATGGGTACACAAAAGAAGAGGAAAAGATGATAAATGAAACTCGTAAAATTTTAGGGAACTGGGAGCTTCCTGTAACAGCCACTTGTGTTAGAGTTCCTGTTATGAATGGGCACTCTGTATCTATAAATGTTGAATTAGAAAGAGAAGCTAATATTGAGGAGTTAAAAGCTAAATTTAGAGAGTTTGATGGAATAACTTTAGAGGATGATGTACAGAACAGTGTTTATCCTTTAGCTGCTTCAGCAACAGGAAAAGATGATGTTTTTGTTGGGCGTATTAGAAAAGATTTTAGTATTCAAAATGGATTAAATCTTTGGGTTGTAGCTGATAACATAAGAAAAGGAGCAGCAACGAATGCAATTCAGATTGCAGAGGTTTTAATGAAAAAGTAGTTCGAGGAGAAAATATGTTAAAAATAAATCCAAATTTAGATAAAATAGAGATATCTGTTATTAGAAAAATAGCAGAAGCGTGTAGAGAGTATGAAGGTGGAGAGAAAGAGCTTATCAATTTAACAATTGGTGAACCAGATTTACCTCAGCCAAAAGAGATTATAGATGGAACTATAGAGTATATGCAAGAGGGGAAGTTAGGTTATCCACAACTTGGTGGGATGATAGAGCTAAGAGATGAGATTGCAAAATTTTATAGAGAAAAATATAAAGTTGATGTAAGATCAGATGAAATAATAATAACAGTTGGAAGTACAGAGGGATTATCAACAGCAATTAGAACTGTTATTTTACCAGGTGATGAGGTTATTGCACCTCTACCAGTTTATCCAGGATATGAACCTCTAATAAATTTAGCAGGAGCTAATTTAGTAAAAGTAGATACTTCGAAAGACAATTTTGAATTGACAGTGGAAACTTTAAAAAAATACGTCACTTCAAAAACAAAAGCTATAATTTTAAATTATCCATCAAACCCTTCAGGAGTAGTGATATCGAAAAAGAATAGAGATGAAATTTTAGAGTTTGTAAAAGAGAATCATATCTATATAATCAGTGATGAGGTTTATAGTGAGCTTGTTTTTGATGTTGAGCATAATACGTTTTTAGATGATAGATACAGAGAGAATGTAATTCTAGTAAATGGATTCTCAAAGTCTCATTCATTGACAGGATGGAGAATAGGTTATATTATAGCTCATAAAAAATTGAGAGATTACCTTGTTAAAGTTCATCAATATGCGGTGACGTCACCAAGTATTATATCTCAAAGGGGAGCTCTTATTGCTGCTAGAAAGTGTCAGGATATAAGTAAGCAAGTTGGAATTTATAAGGAGCGTGCTCAGTTAGTTTATAAAAAATTGAAAGAAGCAAATATATCTGCAATAGAGCCAAAAGGGGCTATATACATATTTATTTCATTGGATGGAATAACTGAACTAGGTTCTTTAGAGTTTGCTCAAAAACTTTTAGAAGTGGAGAGGGTAGCTGTTGTTCCTGGAGTTGCCTTTGGAATGGATAACTATATCAGAATATCTTTGGTTAAGGATAAAGAGATTTTAAATGAGGCTATTGATAGGTTTGTAGATTTTGTCAGTAAAAATTAATTCATCTCTAAAAATACTTAGTATTTTGAAGTAAATATTATATAATAAATAATTATAGAGGTTGAGGTGGATTAACAATGATTTTAGAAAATAAATTAAAAATTAATAATCAAATTGAGCTTTCAAAGGTAGAGGAGAAAATTAGTAAACAAAAAGCTAAGCAGCTTTTTGATTCTGGAGATATCAATAAAATTGAAATAGGAACATTTGAAGGACTTCAATATATTCATAAATATCTATTTGAAGATATTTATGATTTTGCAGGAAAAATAAGAACGGTTAATATAGCTAAAAATAATTTTCGTTTTGCACCACTAATGTATCTTGAGCACTCATTAAAATATATAGATACTATGCCACAATCAACATTTGATGAAATTATTGAGAAATATGTTGAGATGAATATAGCTCATCCTTTCCGTGAAGGAAATGGAAGAGCGACTCGTATCTGGCTTGATCTTATATTAAAAGTAAATATCAAAAAAGTAGTTGATTGGAACTTAGTTGACAAAGATGAGTATTTATCTGCTATGGAGAGAAGTGTTGTTAAAGATATTGAGATTAAATATCTTTTAAAACAAGCTTTAACTGATGAAATCAATAATCGTAATGTGTTTATGAAAGGGATAGATATTAGCTATTACTATGAGGGCTATAGTGAGTTTAATACAGAAGAGGTTTAATTTTTTTATTTAGAGGAGTTTAAGAAAAGTTTGGAAAAAATTTAGGCTGATCAAAAGGATCAGCCTCTTTTATTATTTTAAAAATTTGCTTTGTTTATTTCATCGCTGAATTTTTTAGCTATTAGCTGAGGTCTAGTTATAGCTCCACCCACAACAACAGCATATGAGCCCATCTCCATAGCAGACCTAGATTTCTCAGGTGTATCAAAATTCCCTTCAGCAATAACAGGTTTTTTACATTTAGCTATAAGCTCCTTTAAAACATCAAAGTTATTTAATCCTTTAGAATGTTCAGTATAACCAACTAAAGTTGTTCCAATAAAATCAAACCCTAACTCTTCAGCACGAATTCCCTCATCAACAGTTGAGATATCTGCCATAAATTTTTGATTTGGATACTTTATTTTTAAAGATTTTAAAAGCTCAATATCAGCATTTATAGTTGCATCAAGAGCGATAACATCTATATCAGTCGCAATTAAAGCTTCTAACTCTTTTTCAGTTGGAGTTATGTATGAAATCATATTTTCATAATCTTTTTTGATAATACCAATGATAGGTAGATTAACCAATTTCTTTATTTCTAAAATATCCTCTATACCATTGGCCCTAATACCAACTGCTCCTCCCATTTCAGCAGCTACAGCCATTCTACCCATAATGAAAGAACTATGTAGTGGTTCATTCTCCAATGCTTGACACGAAACAATAAGACCTTTATTCATTGTTGTATCCTCCTAAAATTATTTTCATTTTTTTTAAATTAATGAAAAATGTTTTCTTGTAATGTAGTATGAATATATCATATAACTTTTAAAAATACAAGAAAAAGTTGCAAAAATATGTTCGAAATATATGATAAAAATACAATGAATGAAGTTTTTAGAATATATGATATAATCATTTAAATAAAAGTATATCTAAAGGAGAAAATTAATGATAAGAAAATTACAAAATAGAGATATAGATAGAGTAGCCCAAATTTGGTTTGAAGCAAATAAAGAAGCACATAATTTTATTCCGGAAATTTATTGGGAAGGTAAATATGAAGAGGTAAAAAGTATGTTGCCTCAAGCAGAAGTTCATGTATATGAAGTTCAAGGTGAAATTGAAGCATTTGTAGGTGTTGTAGATGCTTATATAGCTGGTATTTTTGTGTCAAATTTATCTCAATCGAGAGGCATTGGAAAAGTATTATTAGATTATCTAAAAAATGATAAAAGTATTTTAATACTGAGTGTTTACAAAAAAAATGAAAGAGCAAAGAAGTTTTATGAAAGAGAGGGGTTTAAAGTTGTATCTGAAAAAATTGATGAGGATACATCTGAGAAAGAGTTTGTAATGAAATGGAAAAAGTTATAGAAAAAATAAGACCAAACTATTCAAAAGTTGGTCTTATTTTAGAATTGCCTTAATGGTTAGTTGCATTTTATCTCTTAAATTTGAATCTTCTAATAAAATAGTTGAGATTAGATCGAAGAGATACATAGTTGAAAATTGAGTATTTATAAAATCTCTTTTATTTATAAAGTTAGATGCACAGATTAGAATTAAATCATCAGAAAAATCTTTTAAGCTACTATTAGGTAAACTAGTAACTCCAATTGTTTTAGCACCATTTTTCCGAGCTACTCTAAAAGAATCTACAAGTTCTTTAGTTTCTCCAGAGATAGAGATTCCAATAACAAGATCACTTTCTTTTAGAATGGCACTATTTATAATCATCATATGTGAATCCGTGATAGAAGAGACATTGAATCCCATTCTTAAAAGTCTTTGCATAAACTCTTGGGCACTTAAACCAGAACTTCCAACCCCATAGATATATATTTTTTTAGCTTTTTTAATCTCTTCAATCACTTTAAGAATAAGCTCTTTATTAAGAAGTTGATTTGTTTTTTCAACAACCTCTGTATAATAATCGTGAACAGCAGAAAAGATATCCTCTTCTTTACTAGAAGAGTTAGCAGAGTGAGCATTCAGTTTCATCTTCATCTGAACAAAGCTTTCACAATTTATTTTTTTTGAAAATCTTGTAATAGTCGAAGTTGAAGCTCCAATAGCTTTTGATAAATTTGTAATAGATATATTTTCAATGTTATTTTTATTTTCTAAAATATAGTTTGCAATCTCTTTTTCTTTAGAAGAAAAGCTGTTATATTTTTGTTTTATTTCGTAGATTACATCCAAAAAAAATCCTCCTATAGAATATGATAATATAATAATATCATAAATATTTACTTAAAAAAACAGTTATTTGTATGATATAATTCTTTTTGAGAAAGATTCTATTGGAGTGATTTATGGAAAAAAAAATAAGAGTAACATTACCAAAAAGAATAGCTGAAATATTAGAGAGTGATATTGAGGAGTTTTTTATAAAAAAAAATACTTTATTGAATTATTTATATGAAGAGTATGCAAAAGAGAATTATACAAGAGTAGAAGTTGAAGTTGATAAAAGTGAAACTTCAGTTATACAGTTCAATTTAAACAAAAAAAATCTTAGAGGATATTATAATTTTTTAGAAGAGAATAAGATTCAAAATGAATCAGAATTTTTTAGAGAGATTTTAAGTGATTACTCTGAAAATTGTAAAAAGAAAAGAGAACTTTTTCTGTTTAAAGAAAAAGTAGAGAGAATTAATGATTCTATTGCTGAGAGAAAATTGATAAAAGTAAACTTCAGAGATGGTAAGAGTATTGAGGTTGAACCATATTTGATTGAGAGCTCAAAGTTAGAGGTTGCAAATTATCTGTTTTGTTATAATTTAAAAGAAAAATTGTGGAAAAATTATAGAATAAAGTATATAGATTCAGTTTATACAAAAAATAGTAATTTTAAAATAAGAGATATAGATTTTGTTCAAAGAATGAAAGAGGATTTCGATCCATTTATCTCCTTTGGGAAAAAAGTAAAAATAAGATTAACAAATTCTGGAGAAAATCTATTTAAAGAGCTTCAAACAAATCGACCTAAAGTTATTCAAAAAAAATTAAACGAATATATCTTAGAGTGCTCTGAAGAGAAAGCTAAAAGATACTTTAGTTTCTTTTTAGATGAAGTGGAGATTTTAGAGCCCATTGAGTTGAGAGAGTGGTTTAAAAATAAATATATAAAAGCTTTAGAACAGTATAAAAAATAAAGGAACCTGCTGAAATTATTTCAGCGTGGTTCCTTTTTTTATTAAAATTAAAAATTAAGACATTTTTTTAAGTTCGTCAAGACAATATCCTAAAGAAACACCTTTATCCCATCTAATAATAGGAGTTTTAAATAGAACAGGACTTTCTAAAAGAAGTTCCTCGGTATCATAAACCATATATTCTAAGTTTCTTTTTTTGTACTCATTACTAGATTTGTCTAATAACTCCTCAATATCAAAATATCTTAAAAAAGTTTCTAATTCTTTTTTAGAAGGGGCTTTTTCAATAAGATCAATAAATTGAAACTTTATTCCTCTCTCTTTAAAAAATCTTTGAACTTTTTTAGTTTCATTGCAGTTTTTTCTGCCAAAAATTTGTATTATCATATTACACCTCTATATATCTCCATTTTCCCTGTCTGAATCTGTATAAACAAGCAATTCCTCTATAAGTTAAATCTATAATCATAACCATCCAAGCACCATTTAATCCAAAGTTAAATACATAAAGGAACAGATATGTTATAGGGATTCTAATAAGAAACATTCCTAAAGATGTTATCCAAAGAACAGATTTAGTATCTCCAGCACCTCTTAAAGCACCACTCAAAACCATAGATACTGCAAGAATAGGTTGAGCTATTGAAACTATTCTAAGTGCAGAACTAGCCATAGGAACAATGTTTTGCTCTTTTGTAAACATTGATATAACGAATTTAGGAAATACCATAAAGATAAATCCAAATGCAGTCATAACAAACATAGCTAAAAACATATTCAGATAACCAGCTTTTTTAGCATCTTGGTATTTTTTAGCTCCAAGATGTTGACCAACAAGAGCAGTTCCTGCAACTGAGAATCCCAATCCTAAATTGAAAGAGAACGATTCAGCTGTAAGGGCAATTTTATGAGCTGCATATTGAAGTGTTCCTAAGTTTATAACCATAGCTTCAAATATAAGCATTCCAATTCTAAATATACTCTGCTCACCAGCAGATGGTAATCCAACTTTTATAAGTCTTTTACAAACCTCTTTTTTTATTTTAAAATCCTTTTTAGTTAAAGAAATACAATAGTTTTTCTTATATATTATAAGGAAAGAGAAGATAAGTGTAACTATTCCTCTTGATATTGTAGTTGCAATTCCAGCTCCAAAAACTCCAAGATTTAATACGAAAATAAATATGTAGTTCAAAAGTATATTCGAAAAAATACTTATAGTGTTGTTTATCATTGGAATTTTAGACTTACTTATAGATCTAAATCCATAAGAGAAAATGATATTGAAACATAGAAATGGAATTCCCAATGAAACAACTTTTAAGTAGCTTAAAGCATCACCAATCGGCTGATTTTTACTGATAAGCCCTAAAATATTTTGTCCAAAAATGATAAAAGCAATTGTAACAATAAGAGCAGCAGGAATCCCCAAGATTAAACTTTGACTCATACCATCACGAGCTTCAGAGTAGTTTTTAGCTCCGTACGCTCTACTTACCATAGCTGTAGTTCCCACACTTATAGCAAAAAATATTGGTATTACAGTTAAGATAGGTGCAGTTCCAAGTCCGACAGCAGCAATTGCCTCAGGTCCAAGTCTACCAACCATAATTAAGTCGAAGAAACCGAGTAATGTTTGTACAAACATATCGACGATAGTTGGTAAAGCAATTGTAAAAATTGATAAAATTTCACTTTTGTTTTCTCTCCATAAAGAGCGAAGTTGTTTCAAAATAATCCCTCCAAATTTTCATTCTAAAGGGTATTATACTTTAAAAAATTTAAAATTGATATATAAAATTTTGAGCAGGTAATTTTTTTTGAATAATACCATTTTCATATAGCCAATTTATATTATTTTCCCAGATGTTCTCATTTTGCTCTAAGAATTTGGCACTCTCAGTTTCCATAATTGGTAACAGAATCTCTAGGCTTTCTTTCTCAACATTTTCACTTAGAGGGAACTGTTCTACGGCTTGTTTTGAAAGTAAAAGTTTTAAAGCTTCTTCAGGGTTATTTTGAACAGCATAGAACCCTTTTTTCATAGCTTTTAAAACTTTTTCATAGATATCTTTATTTTGATTTAAAAGATCTTCATTTGCAACTAAGATAAGTTCATAAGCTTGAGGAATACCAAAATTATCTATAAGGAAGTAGTTTATATCAATCCCTTTTTCCTTAATAACAGGCACCTCGTGATTAACCATATTTCCAATAGTAAAATCAACTCTATTTGTTATCATTGCAGTTAGAAGTTCAAAACCGACATCAATTATTTTCAGAGACTTAGGGTCTAAGCTTTCAAATTTCATCATAGAGTTAAGGTATGTTTCAGATAAAACACCACCGCTTGTTCCTGCAATTTTATTTTCGAAATCTTTTGGAGAAGTTATATTTTTCTCTTTTAAAGAGATAACTGTATTTACAGACCTTTGAAGAACAGCACCAAAAGATTTCACAGGAACATTTTCGTTTACTTTAGCCATAACCACACTATTTAAATAAGATATTCCAATATCAGCTTTTTTTGCAGCGGGTAAAGTTAGAGAGTCAGACGGAGAAGATGGGTATATAATATTAAGTTTTATTCCCTCCTCTTCAAAATATCCCTTTTCAATAGCTGTGTATAAAAAAGAGTGAACAGCATTTGGATACCAATCTAAAATTATAGAAACTTCTTTTAAATTTTTTGTTTTTTCTGAACTTTTTGAGTTACAGCTAAAAAATAGAGTTGCTAAAATAAATAAAGTTAGTAATTTTTTCACTATTTTTTCCTCCAATGTAAAATTTTATCTTCTAAGCTTGTAATTATTCTCACTAAAATGATTGCTAAAAGAGAGATAACTACAATCGGAGCAAATACTCCTGCTCCATCAAGTTGCGACATCATTCTTTTACTAAAATATCCAAGTCCAGATGTAGCTCCAAGCCATTCTCCTATGGCAGAACCAATTAAAACTAAAGGAACACTCATTTTTAAAGCCGAGAAAAAGTTCGGGAGTGCTCTCGGTAGTTTCAATTTGAAAAAAATCTGAGTCTTTGTAGCTTTTAAACTTTTAAAATAGTTAATCTCATCATTTTCAATGTTTTGAAATCCGTTATAAATAGTTATGGTTATTGGAAAAAATGAGATTATAACTGCAACAATAATTTTACTCCAAATAGAGTAGCCAAACCATAAAATAAAAATTGGTGCTAATGCAGTTATTGGAATAGTCTGGCTTGTGACAATCAAAGGATAGATTGAGTCATAAACAGTTTTGTTAGAATCCATAGCAATAGCTAAGGCAACACCTAGAATTAAAGTCAAAATAGAAGCAATAACAGCTATTGTTAAAGTAGCGGGTAGATGAGTTAGAAAAATACTTTCCTTTAAAGCCCATATTTTTAGAAGAATATTTATAGGAGTAGGAAGAATATACCCTTTATTTATAACTCGTCCTAAAATCTCCCAGAATATAAAAAATAATGATATAGATATTGTTCCAGGATTAAATTTTTTCATCTTCAACACCTTTCACAGATTTCAAAATCTCTTTTTTTAATTTTGCTGTTTCTTCAAAAGTTATATCTTTAGGAACTTTAAACTCCTTAAAAGATGAAAGTGGTTTTTCATTACAAACTAAGATACGATCGGATAAAAATATAGCTTCATCAATATCATGAGTAATAAAAATCATACTTTTTTGAAGAGAGTTTAAACTATCTAAAAGCCATTTTTGTAAATCCTCACGTGTAATAGCATCAAGAGCAGAGAAAGGCTCATCTAAAAGTAAAAGTTCACCTTTGTTCATAAGAGTCCTAATTAGAGAGATACGCTGTTTCATTCCACCAGAAAGTTCTTTTGGATAATTATCAGCATAGGGTAAAAGATTAAACCTTTTTAAAAGGTTTAAAGCGTTTTCTTTCTCTTTAATCAAATCTCCTTTTTCAATCTCAATTGGAAGAAGAATATTTTGAAGGATAGTCCTCCAAGGTAGCAGAGTATCCGATTGTGGCATGTATGAGATGCTGTTTATAACGATATCACCCTGAATAGGTTTTTCAATACTTGCTAAAAGTTTTATGATAGTTGATTTTCCACAACCACTTCCACCAACTATACTTACTAGTTCATTACTCTTGACATTAAATGATAGATTTTTTAAAATCGGCAAATTTTCTAAGTTGTTATTGTAATTAAAAGTAAGATTGCTAACATTAAGAATATCCATTTTAATGAGACCCCTTATATGACATATCCCAGAATTTATACTCGTAGATACTACAGTTGATAAATATAGTTTTTAGATGCTCTTTCTCCTCTTCAGAGATATTTATACAATATTTTTCAACAAGTTCAATATTCCAATTTGTAAGCTCTTCATAAGTAGAAGATGAATATGTTTTAATCCAATCTCCATAAAAATCTTGTTCAGTTCCATAGAGCTCTTTTAATTTATCACCAATCATTTTATAACTCCACATACATGAAAGAGCAGCAACAGCAATCTCTTTTATATCTCCACAGTGTGAAACTGAAAGCATATAACTTGTATAAGAGACATTATCTAAAGTTGGTTTTATTTTTGAAATATCCTCTTCGGTTATACCTAATTTTTTCATATAAACTCTATGTATTCCCATCTCAGAGTTTAAAATTCCATCAGTAAGTTTTGCAAACTTTTTCATATCACTTTCATTTTTACTTTTTATAACTCCAAGAGCAAAAAGTTTTGCATATTCTAAAAGATACAGATAATCTTGAATAATATAGAATTTAAATCTCTCTTTTTCTAAACTATTTTCACCTATCTCTTTTACAAACGGATGCTCGTAGTAGCTATCCCAAATCTCTTTTGCACTTAAATATAACTCTTTTGAAAACATAAAATCCTCCTGTAAAATTTGTCGAAAATTTTGTAAAAATAAAAAAAGCTATTTTCCAAAAAATTAGGAAAATAGCTTTTAGAACACAATTATAGAAGATAAATGTGTGTTAAGACTACTTCCCTACGCTAGTATTAACTAGATCAGGTTCTAAGGGTAAAATCTCAGCCCGAAGGCACCCCTAGTAGTTTATAAATTATTTAATTATTAGAACGGGAATTCGTCCTCATCGAAAGATGATCCACCGAAGTCATCTTTTGATGGTGCCTCAGCAGCTCTTGGTGCTGAGTATGATGGTGTTGGTGCGAAGTCATTTGATGGAGAAGCCTCTCCTCTTCCTTCAACAAACTCCATACTTTCAACTAGTACATCGTAACTAGTTCTTTTTTCTCCATTTACTTCATATCTATTCATTTGAAGTCTACCGTTAACAGCAACTTTTCTTCCTTTTCTTAGGTACTCACCAATAAGTTCAGCTGTCTTTCCGAAAGCGACACAGTTGATGAAATCTGCTTCACCTTTAGAGAAAGGTCTGTCAACAGCTAAGCTAAATCTTGAGTAAGCTTTACCACTTTGTCCAAATTTAAGTTCAGGATCTCTAGTTAAACGTCCAATTAATACAACTAGATTCATAAATACCTCCTATATTTTAGTTTATACATTCAAATTATAACAGAAAAATAGAAAAAATAATATTTATTTATAAAATAATTTTTTTTATAAAGTTAGTCTGTATGGTATAATAATATGAAAAATGTAAAAAGAATGAAAGGGGACAAAGATGAAAAAAGCAGTTTTATTAGATGTAAGTGCAATAATGTACAGAGCTTTTTATGGGAATCTTAATTTTAGAACTAAAAATGAACCGACAGGAGCGGTTTATGGATTCATAAACACACTGTTAAGTGTAATAAATCAGTTAGAACCTGATTATATAGGAGCTGCTTTTGATGTTAAAAGAGCGACTCTAAAAAGAAGTGAGATGTATAAGGATTATAAAGCAAAAAGAGATGCAGCCCCTGAGGATTTAGTAGTTCAAATTCCAAGAATAGAGGAACTTTTAGATTGTTTTGGAATAAAGAAATTTAAAATAGATGGCTATGAAGCAGATGATGTCTTAGGAAGTTTAGCTAAAGATTTAGCAGCGAAAGGAATCGAGTCATATGTGATAACAGGAGATAAAGACTTATCTCAAATATTAAATGACCACGTAAATATAGCTCTTTTAGGAAAAGGAGATGGTGGAGGTTTAAAAATACTTAGAACTGAAGAGGATGTAATAGAACAGCTAGGTGTAAAACCAGATATGATTCCTGATCTGTTTGGATTAATTGGAGATACAAGTGATGGAATACCAGGTGTTAGAAAAATAGGATCAAAAAAAGCTATACCGATGTTAGAAAAGTATGGAAATCTAGAGGGTGTATATAAAAATATAGATTCTTTAACAGAACTTCCTGGAATTGGTAAATCATTAATAAATAATTTAATTGAAGATAAAGAGATGGCATTTTTAAGTAGAGAGTTAGCTACTATTCAATATATCCATTTGGATTTAAAAGATGAAGAGTTGGAATATAAAAGGGATAATGCAAGGTTGTTGGAGTTCTTTAAGATGTTAGAGTTTAAATCTCTAATAAAAAAGTTAGGACTTGAAAATCTAGTGAGTACAGAAATATCACAAACATCTTCTGAAGAAAAATCTGAAACACAGATGACATTGAGTATAGAACCAGCAGAAGAGAAGGTTGTAGCTTCAGCTCCTGCAAGTGGTGGAATGCAACTTGGATTGTTTAATTTTATGGCTTCTACAGAAATTGTATCTCCTGAAGAAAAAGGTTTTTTCATTTTAAAAGGAGAAGAGATTTTTAAAAAGTTATCTTCAAATGAGAAAGTAGCAATATATTTAGGTGATAAAGGAGTGGCAGCTTCTTTAAAAAGTAGAGATTACTATTTACCACTAGATGATAACGAAAGTATTGATTCATTAAAAAAACTACTAGAATCAGATACTCAATTTATCTCTTACGGATTTAAGAATATTTTAAGAAAAGGTTACTCTATAAAAAATATGGAGTTTGATACAATGTTAGCTTATCATCTTTTAACATCTCAAACTAGAGAAGAGATTGAGGTTATGTTAAGAAATGTTATAGAGGAAGATATTGAGAAATATTCAGAGGTATTTGGAAAAACAAAAATAGACGATGTGTCAGCTGAAGAGTATGGAAAGTTTTTAGCAAAGAGAACTAGAGGGATGCTATTAGCATATCCAGAGCTTTTAAAAGAGTTAAAGCATAACAATCTATATGAAGTTTTAAAAGATACAGAGATGCCTTTAATAAAAGTTTTAGCAGCTATGGAAATAGAGGGAATAAAAATATGTCCAAAGTATTTTGCAGAGTATAGTACAGAGCTAGAAGTAAAACTAGAAAATTTAACAGCTAAAATATATGAGGAAGCAGAGGGCGAGTTCAATATTAACTCTCCAAAGCAACTAGGAGAGATTCTGTTTATCAACTTAAATATTCCACCTGTAAAGAAAACAAAAACAGGGTTCTCAACAGACAGTGAAGTTTTAGAAAAGTTAGATGAACAAGGCTACCCAATAGCTAAGTATATTTTAGAATATAGAAAACTGAGTAAACTGAAATCTACATATGTAGATCCACTTCCAAAGATGGCTGATGAAAATGATAGGCTTCATACGACATTCAATCAAACAGGAACAGCTACAGGAAGATTGTCATCATCAGACCCAAATCTTCAAAATATCCCTGTGAGAACAGAGGAGGGAATGAAGATAAGAGCTGGATTTGTAGCTAAAGAGGGATGTGTACTTTTAGGTATAGACTACTCTCAAATTGAGTTGAGAGTTTTAGCAGAGATATCACAGGATGAAAATCTGATAAAAGCTTATGCTGAAAATTTAGATTTACATAGTTTAACAGCTAGAAAGTTATTCCAATTGTCAGATGAAGAGAGTGTTTCAAGAGAGCAAAGAGATGCAGCAAAAACAGTAAACTTCAGTATAATATATGGTAAGACAGCATTTGGATTATCTCAAGAGTTAAAGATAACTCCAAAAGAAGCGTCTGATTATATCAGTAGATATTTTGAACAATACCCTTCGGTGAAACATTTAGAGAAAGAGATTATAATGTCTGCTGAAGAAAATGGATATGTAGAAACATATTTCAAAAGAAAAAGAATAATAGATGGAATCAATTCAAACAATAGAGTTATAAAAAGTCAGGCTGAAAGAATGGCTGTAAATACAGTGATTCAAGGAACAGCTGCTGAGGTTTTAAAAAAAGTTATGATAAATTTATATAATCTTTTAAAAGATAAAAATGATATTCATATGTTACTTCAAGTACACGATGAACTTATATTCGAAGTGGAAAAAGATAAAGCCTTAGAGTATAAAACTGAAATAGAGAAAGTTATGAGAGAAAGTATAAAGTTCTCTAAAGTAAATCTAGAGGTAAATAGCTCTATAGGACAGAATTGGTCTGAAACGAAGTAGGAGGAAAAATTGTGTCGTATACTTATAAAGTGAAAAATGAGATACTTCATAGGTGTGAACTATTAGAAGATGAAAAGTACGCTGAAATAAGAGCGATACTCTTGTTAAAACACGCCATAAATGAAAATAGTATAGAGTTGAAGCTAGAGAATAAAGAGATAGCTGAAAGAATATACACAATGCTAAAGGAATTAACAAAATTAAAGATATTCATAAAATTTTCTAAAAGTAAAAAGTTTGGAGAACATAATACATATGTAATAACTATTCCGTCTCAACCAGGTGTAAAGAGATTTATAGATAGTTTAGATAGGTATAGTTTACATAGTGAAAATATAAATGAGACAATAGAAAAAGGATTTATAAGAGGGATGTTCTTAGGGTGTGGATATATAAAATCTCCTGAAAAAGAGTATGCATTAGACTTTTTCGTAGATAGTGATGAATTAGCTGATGAACTATATAATCTTTTAATAAAGATGGAGAAAAGAGCATATAAGACAATCAAGAGAAATAAACCTTTAGTTTATATGAGAAACGCTGAAGATATTATGGATATAATAGTTTTAATAGGATCGATGAAAGAGTTTTATAATTATGAAGAGACTACTATGATTAAAGATTTGAAAAATAAAACTATTAGAGAGATGAACTGGGAAGTTGCCAATGAAACGAAAACATTGGATACAGCGAGAAAACAGATAAAAATGATAAACCTAATAGGAAATAGAATGGGGCTAAATAACCTTAGTCCTGTTCTTGAAGAGATTGCATTCTTGAGATTAGAAAATCCAGAAGCTTCTTTGCAAGAGTTAGCAGAAATAATAGGAATATCTAAATCTGGAATAAGAAACAGATTTAGAAGAATTGAAGATATACACAATGAACTTTTAGAAAAAGATAGAGAGGCATAAGGGGAGTACTATGAAGATAATAGATAATATTTTGCTAACTGAAGAAAAATTTGAAAATATTTATGTTGCTATCGGTGCTTTTGATGGAATTCATATGGGACATAGGGAGTTGATATCTAAAGCAGTTGAAGAGGCGAAAAAAGCTGGAGGTAAATCCGCGGTATTTACGTTTTTAAACCATCCTTTAGAGGTGACAAATAGTATAAAAGCACCGAAGTTAATTAGCTCTTTAGAGGAGAAGGTACATATAATAAAATCTTTAGGAGTAGACTATTTAATTTTACAACCTTTTACTAAAGAGTTTTCAAGTATGAGCCCTGAGCAATTTATAAAGACAGTGTTAAAGGAAACTTTAAATACAAAAGAGATCTATGTAGGATTTAACTTTTCTTTTGGAAAAGGTGGGAAAGGGACAGTTCATAACTTAAAATGTTTTGCAAAAAATTTAGATATGAACGTAAATGTGATTGAGCCAATAAAGCTTCAAGAGCAGGTAATAAGTTCAACTTTTATAAGAGAGATGTTAGCAACAGGGAATTTGGATATAGCAAATAGATGTTTAGGGCAACCATTTTTAATTATTGGTGAGGTTGTACATGGAAGAAAATTAGGAAGAGTTATGGGGTTTCCAACAGCTAATTTGAAAATTTTAAATAAAATATATCCTCCATTTGGATTATATGGAGGAAGAGTAGTAGTAGAAGGGGAAGAGAGAAGTTGGAGTGCTGTCATTAATATTGGTAAAAATCCAACACTAAAGCCTGATGAAAGAAGTATAGAAGTACATATCTTAGATTTTGATAGAGATATTTATGGAAAAAGAATATATGTATCTTTAATGGAGTTTTTAAGAGAAGAGAAAAAATTTAATTCAATGGATGAGTTAAAAGAAACAATAAAAAATGATGTTCTTAATTGGAGAGCTAAGGTTAGGGTAATAGAGGATGGAGATAGTACTAAAGATAGATAATTTTGAAGGTCCATTAGACCTTCTACTACATCTTATCGAAAAGAAAAAAATGAAAATATCTGAAATAAAAATATCTCAGATAATAGATGAATATATTCACTATATAGAAAAAGCACAAACTGACAATTTAGGTATAAAGGTAGAGTTTTTAGAGATAGCTTCTGAACTTTTAGAGATAAAAGCAGTGTCTATTTTAAGTGTAAATAAAGAAGAGGAAAAAGAAAAGGATTTAAAAAGAAGATTAGAGGACTATAAAGTCTTTAAAGAGGTAGCGACAGTTATAGCTACTATAGAGTGTGAATATAATATTGCTTATACAAGAGGAGAGGGAAGAAAGATAACAAAAAATATCCCTAAAGAGTTTGATTTGACAACTTTAAAACTTCAGGATGTATTTAATAGCTATGTTAAATATCTTCCAAAAGATGAGGAGTTTTTAGAGATTGAAGTGGAGAAAAGATACTCTTTAAAAGAGGAGATGGATAGAATAAAAGTAATACTTTATTCAGCAGAGAAAAATGTAGTGGATCTTTTTAGAAGAGCAGAGAATAGAACTCACTTGGTATATATATTTTTAGCGGTTCTAGATTTGTACAGAGATGGGGTTATATCAATAGAGGGTGAAGGTAGCTTAAAACTCTTTAGGAGGGGCTGATTTGGAATATAATTATAAAATATATACTCCAGAACAATATGCTGTGAGCATGGCAAAAATATCATTAGCTAAATATTTAGAAAAAAATTGTAATGAAAATATTTTAGATATAAAAATAGTAGATATATCTTGTGGATCAGGAAATCTACTTTTAGCTATGTTAGAGGAGTTATTGAAAACTTCAAAGAAAGTATTTGGAGAATATAGATACAGTGAAAAATGGTTAACAGGATATGATATAGATTCGAATGCATTAAATATTTTAAAAAAAAGAGCGGAGGCTCTTTTCTTTACATATGGTATAAAGGGCAACTTAAATTTAAAAGAGTGTGATTCACTTTATGAAATAATAGATGAAAAGTATGATATAGTTATTGGAAATCCACCCTATTTAGGTGAAAAAAACCATAAAGAGATTTTTCATACGATAAAAGAAACTGATTTTGGGAAAAAATATTATAAACCTAAAATGGACTATTTTTACTTTTTCATTGAAAAAGGAGTAGATATTTTAAAAGAGAATGGAATTTTAGTTTATCTTACAACTAACTATTGGCTAAAAGCTGATAGTGCAGAAGGGTTGAGAGATAAATTGAGAGCTGAAGGTGAATTTTTTAGAATTGAAAACTATAGTCACTCTATTTTTAAAGATGCGATAGGTCAACATAATATCATATTTTATTGGCAGAAATCTAAGGAAAATAGTGATGTTTTTATAAATGATGACAATATAGACTATACGATTGAGCAAAACAATATATTTGCACAAGAGCACAGTAAAATAATTTTGATACCACCATTTTGTAAAAAAAATATTCAAAAAATAAGAGATAATAGCAATAGAACTTTAGGAGAACTATTGAAAGTGAATCAAGGGATAGTTAGTGGAGCAGATAAGGTCTTTGTTTTTGACGAGTATAAAGAGGAGTTTAAAAACTATTTGAAACCATTTTATAAAAATAAAGATATAGGAAAGTATGAAGTTTCAAAAAAACCACCATTTTGGATAATATATCTAAATGGAAAATCAACTTTGGATGAGAATTTAATGAATTATCTATTGGAATATAAAGCAAAATTATCTTTGAGAAGAGAGGTCGTTAATAACAGAATAAATTGGTGGGAGTTACAATGGGGAAGAGATGAGGAGATTTTCTTAAAGCCAAAAATTGTTGTTAGACAAAGATGTAAGACAAATAATTTCGGGTATACTGAGGATCCGTTTTATAGTAGTGCTGATGTATACTATTTAACAGCTAAAGCCTCTGAGGTAAATCTATTTTATATTCTAGGTTATTTAAATTCGAAAGTTTTTTATTATTGGTTTAATTATATAGGAAAGAAAAAAGGAAAGAATTTAGAGTTTTATTCGACACCTTTAAAAGAGTGTCCGCTTTATTATCCAGAAAAATCTGAAGAGTTAATAGAAGTTGTTTCTTTGGTAAAAAAGCAGTTAGAAAATTATAGTGATGAAACTCAAGAAGAGATAGATTTATACTTTAGTAAAGTTATGAATATAGATATAAGGGAGGAGCAATAAGCTCCTCCCTTTAGTTTTATTTTATGATTTTAATTATAATGCTTTTATGTCGTTAGCGATAAATTGTGCTTTAGCACCAAATATAGCTTGAACCCCATTTTGTCCAACTTTTAAAACTCCAGAAGCTCCTAATCTTTTTAACTCAGCGTCGTTAACGATTGAAGAATCTTTAACCTCAAGTCTTAATCTTGTGATACAAGCGTCAACAGAGATTATGTTTTCTTTTCCACCAAGTGCGGCAAGAACTAATGCAGCTAATTCGCTTCCTTCAGCTTTTGGTGCATCGTCCATATCAGTTCCAGCTTCTCTTCCAGGAGTAGCTAAGTTGAACTTTCTGATGAAGAATCTGAATCCTAAGTAGTATATAACAGAGAATCCTAATCCGATAACGATAACCATTGGCCAGTTAGTTTTGAATCCTTCAGTTCCAGGTAAAACACCGAACATGATATAGTCAATAACTCCACCAGAGAATGTCATACCAATTCTAACTTTAAACATATTCATTAACATGAATGATAATCCTGCGAATACACAGTGAATTCCGTATAGTACAGGTGCAACGAATAGGAATGAGAACTCTAAAGGCTCAGTTATTCCAGTTAAGAATGAAGTAAGAGCAGCAGAGAATAAAATTCCAGCAGCCATTTTTTTGTTTTCAGATTTAGCTTCATGATACATAGCAAGAGCAGCAGCAGGTAATCCAAACATCATGAATGGGAACTTACCAGTTAAGAACTTACCAGCACCAGAATAAGTAGCTGAATCGAATGAGTGAACTCCATCTTTAAACATTGCAAACCAGATTCCTTGGTCTCCGTTAACGATTTGTCCAGCAGCGTTTGTATATTCACCAAATTGGTACCAGAATGGTGAGTAGAAGATGTGGTGTAATCCGAATGGGATTAACGCTCTTTCTGTGATACCAAATAGTAATGTTGATACGTTTGTGTTTGTTTCGTTAGCTAGGAAAGAAAGTTGAGCAAGTCCAGCTTGAACTGGTTGCCAGATGTATGGCATAGCTAAACCAACTAAGAAAGCAAGAACAGCAGTCATAATTGGAACTAATCTTTTTCCAGCAAAGAATCCTAAGAATGCAGGTAATTCTGTTTTGTAGAATTTCTTATAACAAATAGCAGCGATAATACCAGCGATTAATCCTCCAAAAACTCCAGTTTGAAGTGTAGGGATTCCTAAAACTTCAGCGAAAGCTGGGTTTCCAGCAGCGATTCCATTAGCAGCATCTGTAAGTGATCCCATAGTTGTGTTCATTATTAAAAGAGCAACAATAGCAGCAAGGGCAGCGATTCCGTCTCCTCCAACAAGACCGATAGCAGCTCCTACAGCGAATAGAAGTGGTAAGTTACCAAATATTATTCCCCCTGCTTGTTCCATTAAAGGTATTCCTAATTTGTTTCCAGCAGCAAGGAATATACCAGCAGCTGGTAGAATTGCAACCGGTGTCATTAAAGCTTTACCGATTTTTTGAACTTCAGCAAATAATTTCATAAAACTCCTCCATATATTATATTGTGATAATAAAGAATCATTAAGTCACTAAAAGAATACATTTTATTTTAAAAAAAGTCAAGAAAATTATCAAAATAAATGAGCCTTTTTTTTACGCATCATCTGTGTTATAATTTAACAAAAGAATTTAAAAGGGAGTAAGCGAGTTATGCAACAGGACGAAAAAAATAAAAAATATAAGATACTTGAGCCCTTTTTCAAGAAAGAGAAAAAGCTCAGGGAGATAGAGAGAGAAACTCAAATATCCTATGCTACTCTTAAAAGATGGGTGAGTCAATATAAAGATTCTGGAGAAAAAGGTTTAGCAAAAAAAATAAGAGCAGATAAAAACACCTTTAAAAAAGTCAATGATGATGCTTTAGATCATCTAAAAACTCTATATAAAGAGTATCACACTCTGCCAATTACAAAGCTATATGAAAAAGCAAAGAAAACCTTAAACTCATATAATAGCATGATAAGTTATCCAACTTTTTTTAGAATAATAAACAATCTAGATGAAAATATAAAACTAAATTCAATAAAATCTGTAAAAAAAAATCAAGTGTATGAATATGCTATTATACAAAAAGCAGTTCCAATTCCTTTTTTTAATAATAAAAATAAAATATTTTATTTAACTATTTTTTATAATAAAGAAAATTATAAAATGATTAATTTTATTTTTGAAGAAAAAAAAAGAGAGTTAAAAAATTTGTTTAATTTTATAAGAGAAAGTATTATAATTGAGGGAGCCTATCCAAAAAATATATCTTTAGATTTCAAAATAGATGGGGTTTCTAAAAACCTGTTAAGAAGTATATATTTTGAAACGAAAATAAATATTCTTCAAGAGGAACCAGATGAAAATATGCTTGGCTTTGTTAGATATATAGATACAGATATATTGAAAGAGTTTAATAAAGAAAAAATGATAACATTAGAAAAAATTTGTATTTTTATAAAAAAATATCTATTTATTGAAATAAATGAGGAAAAGAAAGTTTTACCCGATGAGATTCAAAAGTTGTTGTATTTTTTAAATAGATATAAAAGGAAAATCTATAATAATGGAGTTAGAGTGAAAAATAACTTATATAATAGCCCTATATTGAAGGAGTATGAGGGTGAAATTGCAGATGTTTTTTATAGTGAATTTACTAATGAATGTGTAGATGTATATTTAAAAGATAAGTTTATAGGTAGTGCTAAATTGATAAAAGAATACTAGGAGAGATTATGATAAGAAATTTTTTAATAGGAATTGTAATAGGAATAGCAAATGTATTGCCGGGAGTTTCAGGAGGAACATTAGCAGTAGTATTAGGCATTTATGATAATTTGACAGAAGCGGTGGGGAATTTTTTAACAGCCTCAATTGAAAAAAAGATAGAGTATGCTAAATTTTTATCTCAGATTGGTGCGGGTGCAGCTTTAGGAATAGTGGCATTTGCAGGAGTTATATCTAAGATGTATGAACTTTATCCTAAAGGAACGACGGTTGTATTTTTATTTTTAATTTTACCTTCGATTCCTGTTATTTTAAAAGGAGAGAAGTTCTTTAAAAAAGATAATCTGATTGCTTTCTTTGGCGGAGTAGCTTTTACAGGAGCTTTTATGTTTTTAACAAAAGCTATAGCAGGAGAGGAGATAGCTAGAACAGCTGAAAGTTTATTTACAATTGGATATGGTATGAAACTGTTTTTATGTGGGTTAGTTGCTGCGGGAGCAATGGTTATCCCTGGAATTTCAGGATCGTTACTTCTTATATTGTTAGGTGAGTATTATAATATTTTAGGATATATAAAAAGTTTTGCGATACTGCCATTAATCTTTTTTGCAGCTGGAACAGGAATTGGACTGGTTTTAGTTTCAAAAGGAATAAATATACTTTTAAATAGATATAGAAGTTACACATTAAACTTTATAGTAGGAATTATTATAGTATCACTGTTTGAAATTATACAAACTTTATTTATATAAAAAAATCCCCACCCAGATATAAAATATATCTGAGTGGGGTTATTTTTTTATTATAATTTTTTTAATGCTTCTAAAGCTAAATCGTAGTTAGGCTCTTCAGTAATCTCTTTTAAGTATTCAGTGTAAGCAACTTTTCCATCTTTATCAACGATGATAACTGCTCTTGAAACAAGTGCAAGCTCTTTGATAAATAATCCGTAGTTGTTTGAAAAATCTCTATCTTTATAATCTGAAGTAGTTATAGCATTTTCTATACTCTTTGCTCCACAGAATCTGCTTAATGCAAATGGTAAATCCATTGAAACTGTTAAAATAACAACGTTTTCTAATGCAGCAGCTTCTTTGTTGAATCTGATTGTTTGTAACTCACAAACAGGAGTATCAATAGATGGCATAGCCGAAATAACTATTGTTTTTCCTTTTAAATCTGCTAAAGAAAGAGGTGATAAATCAGTTTTAGTAACAGTAAAGTTAGGAGCTACATCTCCAACAACTACCTCTTTTCCTACTAATGTTAGTGGACTTCCTGCGAATGTAATAACATCTTTTCTTTCCATGATAAAACCTCCCTAAATTTTGTATTTAAATTATACTTATTTAGTGTATAAAATGCAAGAGAAATTTTTATAATTTTTAACATCCTCTGCACCAGTAAGTATCATACTTTGATAAAGTTGAGATTTGAAAGTATCTAAAACAACTTTTACACCCTCTTGTCTTCCGCCAATCGAACCCCAAATGATAGGTCTTCCAATTAAAACAGCTTTAGCTCCAAGAGCAAGATATTTTAAAATATCCACACCTTCTCTAACTCCACCATCAGCTAAAACAATAATTTCGTCTCCGACAGCATCGGCAATATCTTTTAAAACTTCTGCAGGTGCAAAAGTTTCATTCAAGCAACGACCACCATGATTTGATACGACAAGAGCAGCAGCACCAGCAGCAACACAAAGTTTAGCTTCATCTACAGTTAAAATTCCTTTTACTATAAATGGAAGATTAGTTGAAGAGATAATCTCTTTTAAATCATTTAGTGATTTAGGACCAACGGGTTGGTTGAAAAGTTTCATTGTAACTAATCCAGCACCGTCAACATCCACTCCAATAGCTACTGCACCAGCAGCTTCAGCTATTTTAATTCTTTTTATAATTTCTGAATTTTCTCTAGGTTTTATTATAGCGATTCCTTTTCCGTTTCCTTTTTTTATAGCTTCAATTCCAGCTGCAAAACAGTTAGGGTCTCCTGTATCTCCAATCATAGCTATTGTTCCAGCGTCAAGGGCTCCTAAAACAACATCATCAGAATATTCAATATCGTTAACATATCCACCCATATTAAATTTTGTTCCTGTTATAGGTGCAATCATAGCTGGGAAAGAAAGTTCTTCACCGAATATAGAGCAAGAGAGTTTTGGATCAGAAACATTATGAAGAGTTCTCATTGCAACTTTAACCTCTTTAAGTTTTTCATAAGTTCTATTAAAACTTCCACCATTTCCAGCTCCACCCATGCCAGGAACTTTTCCAGCACACCAACGTCCGTTACACTCTGGACATAGTATACAAAAATCTTTCATTCTTTCCTTTGCATTTTTTTTAATCTCTTTTATATCCATAATCCCCTCCAAAAAATACTCATAGTTTATTTCAAAATTAATTATCTGTCGTTTGTATCAATAATTAAAGTTACAGGTCCGTCATTTAAAAGTTCTACTTTCATATCAGCACCAAAAATACCAGCTTCAGTTTTGAAACCAAGACTTTTACATTTTGCTAAAAACTTTTCATAAAGCTCGTTCGCCATATCTGGTTTAGCAGCGTCAATAAACGCTGGCCTACGTCCTTTGATACAGTTTCCATAAAGCGTAAATTGTGAGATTACAAGTAGTTCTCCATCAACATCTTTTAATCCAAGATTCATTTTGTCATCAGCATCATTAAAAACTCTTAAATCAGTTATTTTTTTAGCTAACCAATCCACCTCTTTTTCAGTGTCGCTATGTGTAACACCTAAAAGTATTAAGAATCCGTGGTTTATTTTTCCAGTAATTTCATTATCTACAGTAACACTTGCATGTTTGACTCTTTGTATAACAGCTCTCATCAATATCTCCTTTTCTATTTTTATTGGTAATTATACCATAAAAATGATATAATTATTAAGAAAAAATAAAAAACTAACAATTTAAAAAGAGGTACAAAATGGGGAGAGAAAGAGTTTTAACGGATTTTGCAAAGGTTATTAATTCAGATAGATATCAATATACTGAAAGTGACATTTTTTTAATGGAAGAGATGCAGGAGAAGGAAGCTATATTTGATATGTACTTTAGAAAAACTGAAGATGGTGGTTTTGCAGTTGTTTCAGGAGTACAAGAAGTAATTGAGCTTATTGATATTTTAAATAGAACTAGTGAGGATGAAAAAAGAGAGTATTTTTCTAAAATAATAGAAGAGAAACATCTTTTAGAGTACTTAGTTAAAATGAAATTTACTGGAAATTTATATGCTATGAGAGATGGGGAGATTGTATATCCAAATGAGCCAATAATAACGATAAAGGCACCATTGATTCAAGCAAAAATATTGGAAACTCCAATTTTAAACTTGATGAATATGCAACTAGCTATAGCAACAAAAGCTTCTAGAATAACTAGAGCAGCTTCACCAATTCCAGTTACATCATTTGGAAGTAGAAGAGCTCATGGTTTTGACAGTGCTGTAGCAGGAACAAAGGCGTCTATAATAGGAGGGTGTTTATCACACTCTAATTTAGTGACAGAGTATAAATATGGTGTTCCAAGTGTTGGGACAATGGCGCACTCTTATATACAAGCTTTTGGTGTTGGAGCTGAAGCTGAAAAAAAAGCTTTCGATACATTTATAAAACATAGAAGAGAAAGAAAAGCAAATTCGCTTATTTTACTGATAGATACTTACAATACAGTAGGTATTGGATTGAAAAATGCTATTCAAAGTTTTAAAGATAGTGGGATAGATGATTCATATGAAGGGATATATGGAATAAGAATAGATTCTGGAGATTTGGCATATCTTTCTAAAAAATGTAGAAAAGCTTTAGATATGGCTGGGCTAAAAAAAGCAAAGATATTTTTAACAAACTCTTTAAACGAGTCGTTGATTAAATCTTTAAAAGAGCAAGGAGCAGCAGTGGATATATTCGGGGTTGGAGATGCTATTGCAGTGAGTAAATCAAATCCTTGTTTTGGTGGAGTTTATAAAATAGTTGAAATAGATAGTAATCCAGTTATAAAGCTATCTGAAGATGTAATAAAAATTTCAAACCCAGGATTCAAAGAGGTTTATAGAATTTATGATAGCGAAGGTCTTGCATACGCAGATTTAATAACGCTTGTAAATAAAGATACAGATAAAGTTAAACTATTAAATGGGGACGACTTAACTATAAGAGATGAAAAATATGAGTTCAAATCGAGCTTATTAAAAAATGGAGAATACTCATTTAGAAAAATAACTAATGAATTTGTAAAAAATGGAGTTATAAAACCAGAGGCTTCACAGTTAAATGATGTTGTATCATCGAGAAAGTATTACTTAAGCTCTTTAGAAAAAGTTTCAGATGAAAGAAAAAGACTTGAGAACCCTCATCAGTATAAAGTTGATTTATCTAAAGATCTATTGGAATTAAAGTATAACTTAATTAAAAAAATAAAAAATCAGATAAATTAAAAATAGGCTGACTTTAGTCAGCCTATTATAATCACTTGTCTAAACCTAAAATAAGCAGTTCAGCAGTAGCTAAGTTTGTAGCAATTGGTACTTTGTGAACATCTGCAACTCTTATAAGAGCGGAGATATCTGGTTCGTGTGGCTGTGAAGTTAGCGGATCTCTGAAAAATAAAATAGCGGCTATTTTATCTGTAGCTACTTCAGCACCGATTTGTTGATCACCACCGATGGGACCAGATTTAAAGCGATGGATTTCTAAATCAGTAGCCTCCATAATTCTAAGTCCTGTTGTACCAGTAGAAACTAGAGGATATTTTGCTAGTATGTGCTCATGTCTTTGTGCAAAGCTAACTATTTCCGGCTTCATGTTGTCGTGAGCGATTAATGCTATTTTTTTCATTTGGACCTCCATAAGTTTTGCTATAACTATTATACAACAAAAAATTAATATGTAAAAGGAGTAAGTGTATGAATTTTGATAAAATTAATTATATTGAGAGAAAAACTAAGGAATTAAAGACAGAAAATCCACCAGGAGAAGGATTTTTAAAGTTTTTATATTATAATCCATTAGGAAAATTACCTTTGAATTTAGTAGTTAGAAAAAAGTTTTTAACAGATTTTTATGGAAAGAAGATGTCAGAAGCCTCATCTAAAGAAAAAATAAAGCCATTTGTTCAAGAAAATTGTATAAATATGGAGGAATCAAAAAAATCTGTAGAGGATTTTACATCATTTAATGACTTTTTTATAAGAGAGCTAAAAGAAGGAGCAAGAGAGATTGATAATAATCCAGAAGCTCTTGTATCTCCAGCTGATGGTAAAGTTTTAGTTTTTAATGATTTAAAGGAAACAACAAAATTCTTTTTAAAAGGTGACGAATTTACAATAGAAGAGTTTTTAATGGATAAAGATGAAGCTAAAAAATTCCATGGAGGAACAATTCTTATAATAAGATTAGCTCCTGTTGATTACCACAGATTCCATTTCCCAGCTACAGGTCAAATTGGAAAATCTAAATTGATAGATGGATATTACTATTCAGTTTCTCCTTATGCTATAAAGAAGAACTTTAGAGTTTACTGTGAAAATAAAAGAGAGGTTTCAATTTTAAAAACAGAAAAGTTTGGAGAGATAGTTTTAAGTGAGATTGGTGCAACTATGGTTGGTGGAATAGAGCAAACTTATAAAGAGGGCTTTGTAAAAAAAGGGGATGAAAAGGGATACTTCTTCTTTGGAGGGTCATCTTGTGTGTTATTATTTGAGAAAGATAAAGTTCAATTTGATGAGGATATTTTAGAAAATAGTAAAAAAGGATTAGAAACAAAAGTTTACATGGGTGAAAAAATAGGGAAAGCTAAGTAGGTGTAGTTGTGAAAAGACGAAGGGAATATTTTAGAAAAGGGGATATATTAATCTATCTTATTTTAATAATTACATTCTCTACATTGGGCTATGGAATAACGCAGTTTAAAGCAGCAGATGCAGCTAACGCAGAGATATATGTAAATAACTCTCTGAAATATGTATATCCATTACAAAATGAAGAGAAAGATATGTTTGTTCCAACCGATATAGGTGGAGTAAATATAAAAATTAAGGATAAAAAAATAAGAGTTATAACATCAAATTCACCTTTGAAATTAAATGTCAAACAGGGTTGGATCGGACAACCAGGTGAGGTTATAATAGGGGTTCCGGATAAACTTATAATAAAAATAGTTGGAAAAAAGAGTGAAGGATCAGATGAGGTTGATTTTATTATAAAGTAATTAGAGTTATAGGAGATGAGTAAGTTTATGAAAAAAGAGTATTTACATCTTTTTATTGTTGGAGTAATTCTAGTTTTAATTCAAACGTTTTTTCAATATAACGACGCTTTTACATCAATTGTAGGTCAAGCTGTAAGTTCTATAAAGCCATTTATATATGCTATTTTTATAGCGATTTTAGTGAGTCCTCTTGTAAAAATTTTTGAGAGTAAAACTAAATTGAAAAGAGCTACATCAATTGGATTAAGTTTAATAATTGTTTTTACAACTATTTTGGGGTTGTTTTTAATTGTAATTCCAAATATAATTAATAGTATTTCAGATTTAGTTGAGAAATTTCCAACAATGTTAGGAACTTTAACAACTAATACAGAGAATGTTATCCATTTTCTAGAGGCGAAAGATTTATTATTTTTTGATCCAAAGGAGATAGAAGCTAATTTGATTTCAGTTATAAAAACGAATTTGGGTAATTTTAAAAACTTAGCTTTTGGATTAGGTGCAGGAGTTTTAAGAAGCTTAGTTGGAGTATTAAACTTTTTTATTGGAGTTTTTATTTCACTATATTTAATGTATAGTAAAGAGTATTTTATGGAGTTTTTAGAAAATCTATTTTTATTATTTATGACAAAGAAAAATGCTAGATATGGTGTTGACTTTGTAAGAAAAGTAAATGATGTTTTCTTGAAATATGTTTTAGGAAGAGTTTTAACTTCAGCAGTTGTAGGACTTTTAGTATTTATAGTTCTATTCATAGCAAAAGTACCATATGCCTTACTTAGTGGTGTGATGGTTGGAGTTGGAAATATGATTCCGTATGTAGGTTCTATAGTAGCTGGAACGATAGCTACATTTTTAATACTGTTAGCTGCGCCTTTAAAAGTGATTTACCTATTTATAGCAATCGCTATAGGGCAAACAGTTGATGGATTTGTAATAGGGCCTAAAATTATGGAAGAGTCAGTTGGAATGAGTAGTTTTTGGACTATCATAGGTGTAATGGTTTGTGGAAACTTTTTTGGACCACTAGGGATGTTCTTAGGAGTACCTATATTTGTGGTTATAAAATTTATATATTTAGAGTGTTTAAAAAGAAGGAGTGAATAGATGAAGAAGTACAGATTAATAGCGTCAGCAACAATGGGATTAGAAAGTGTTGTAAAAGATGAGTGTAAAGAGTTAGGATTTGAAAATGTTGAGACATTCAACGGAAGAGTTGAGTTTGATGGAGATGAAAAAGAAATTGTAGAAGCAAACTTACATCTTAGATGTGCTGATAGAGTTTTCATAAAAATGGGAGAGTTTAAAGCTCTGACATTTGATAATCTTTTTGAAAATATTAAAAGATTACCTTGGGAAAATATAATATCTGCTGATGGAGAGTTTCCAATTAGCTGGGTTAGTTCAGTTAAGTGTAAGTTATTCTCAAAATCAGATATTCAAAAGATTGTAAAAAAAGCGATTGTTGAAAGACTTAGAGTAGCTTATCAAACGGAAAGATTGCCAGAAACTGGAGGAGCGTATAGAGTTAAGATTCAAGCTCATAACGATATATTCTTAGTTATGGTAGATACAAGTGGAGAGGGGCTACATAAAAGAGGGTATAGAAACCTAATAAATGAAGCACCATTAAAAGAGACTATGGCAGCGGCTTTAGTTTTATTAAGTCGTTGGAAAGGTGGAGATAGACCACTTATAGATCCAATGTGTGGAACGGGAACTATAGCTATAGAAGCAGCTATGATAGCTAGAAATGTTGCTCCAGGAGTAAATAGAAACTTTGCATCTGAGAAGTGGCCAATCATACCTGAAAATCTTTGGGTTGATTTAAGAGATGACGCTTTCTCAAGAGAGGACTACGACAAAGAGGTAACTATCTATGCTTCTGATATAGATGAGGAGACAGTAGAAGTTGCGAAATTAAATGCAAAGAGAGCTGGAGTAGATGAAGAGATAGAGTTTAGATGTATGAACTTCCTAGAATTAGAAAATACAATAGAAAAAGGTTGTATAGTAACTAACCCACCTTACGGAGATCGTCTTTTAGATGAGGATGCAGTAGAAAGATTATATGGACTTATGGGAGATATTTTCCAAATGAGATTCCCTAGATGGTCTTACTACATAATTACATCGTATGAAAACTTTGAAAAAACTTTCGGAAAGAAAGCTACAAAAAATAGAAAGTTATATAATGGTGGAATAAAGTGTCACTATTACCAATATTACGGAGCTAGATAATGAATAGATTTGATTTAATAGTAGTTGGTGGAGGTCCTGGTGGGATTTTTACAGCTATAACAGCAGCAGAAAAAGGATTGAAAGTTGCTTTGCTTGAAAAAAATAAACGTATTGGAAATAAAATCCTTGTTGCTGGGAGTGGAAAGTGTAATTTAACTCATACAGGAAAGCCAAAAGAATTTTTAGATAAGTATGGTATGAATGGAAAATTTTTAAAAGAAGCTATAAATAAATTTTCACCAGAGATGTTGAAAACTTTCTTTAAAGAGAATGGATTACCTTTGGTTTTAGTAGAGGAGAGTGGGAAGTATTTCCCACAAACGTTTAGTTCGCTAGATGTAGTAGCTTTATTAAAAAGAAAAATGGAAAATCTAGGTGTAAAAATAGTTGAAAATATAAAAATAGAGAACGTTACAAAATCAGAGGATGAATTTATAATAACAACAGATAAAGATACATATATATCTGACAATGTGGCTTTAGCTACTGGAGGAAAATCATATCCAGGAGTTGGAACAACAGGGGATGGATACGTTATGGCTAAAGAGCTAGGGCATAAAATCGTTCCACCAAAACCAGCTTTGACACCAGTTTTTGTTAGAGACTATATGTTTGAAGAGTTATCTGGAATAAGTTTCCAAGATGTTAAAGTGACAGTTTGGAGAGAGAATAAAAAAGTTGTTGAGAAAAGAGGGCCAGTATTATTTACACATACTAATTTTAGTGGACCAGGAATTTTAGACAACTCTAGATACATAGAAAACGGAAGTTTCTTAGAGATAAACTATGTGGATAAAGATTTTGAAACTTTGAATAGAGAGATAATTGAAGAGATGAATAAAGATGGAAAGAAAACTGTTAAAAGAGTTTTAAATAGCTATTTCTTACCGGATAGATTCATAAGAAGAGTTTTATATTTAGCAGAGATATCTGAAGAGTTGAAACTATCTGAGTTATCAAAAGAGAAAAGAGAAAATTTAGTAAAAATGTTATCATCTAATAAAATGGAGGTAACAAAAGTTGGAAGCTTTGAAATGGCTATGGTAACTAGAGGTGGAGTAGCTATTGATGAGGTAAATTCTAAAACAATGGAATCTAAAAAAGTTTCAGGACTGTACTTAGTTGGTGAAATTTTAGATATAGATGGAGATACAGGTGGATATAATATTCAAGCTGCATGTTCTATGGGAGTTTTAGCTGCTAAGTCTATGAAGAAAAAGGAGATGAGGTAGATGGAGAGAGAAAGATTTAGAGTATATGCACAGGAAGTTATTTTAACAGTTTTAAAGATGACTTCTGTACAGATAGATAAACTAAGAGAGATGGGAGATCTATCTGGAGTAGAGATATTGGAAGAGAAGGTTGTTATTCCTTACGAAAAAATCTACGGTGCTCTTTTAGAGATGAAGGTTGAAAACATGTCAGATGATGAGTTTAAACCTTTTGAAGAGATGGTAGAAGAGATAAGAGAGAAAAACTCTTTATCAGTGGAAAAAGTATTGGAAAACTTAGAGAAAAGAGAGAAGTTAAAAGGAATTTCAGGAGCGACAGTAGTAAAAAGATTTTTCAAATATAACTTGAATAGACTTTTAGATAAGAAGGATAAAATAACTGAGAAATATAATGAGTTAGCTTTAGAAGAACAAAATTTAGAAAACTTATTAAAAGAGACTATACAAGAAGAGGAACAATTTGATATAATTTATAAGCTGCAACCGGTGAGAGAAAAACTGAGAGAAATAGAACAGAGATATCTATCAGTAGAAAGAGATATTAATCAGTTAAAAAGAAAGTTAGAATCAAAATGGCCTTATGAGATGTATGGGGTTGTTTCAGAGGAGGAACTTTTAGAAACATATAAAGAAGCTTTTAAAATGGAGGACTAGTTAGAAATGGAAAAAGGGTTCAAACAGATTTTAATTTTATTGGCAGTATTTATTGTCTTTTTTCTTTCGAAAAAGATGTTTGCAAAACAAAAAGTAGTTTTAGGAAAAAATACGGAGGTAAGAATTATGAAACAAGTTAAATTAAATGCAAAAATAGTTACAACAAGAGGAGAGGTTAATTTAACTCTTTTCCCTGAAGTAGCACCTATAACAGTATTAAACTTTGCTCATTTAGCAATGAGAGAGTACTACAACGGAATTAAATTCCACAGAGTGATTGAGGACTTCATGGTTCAAGGTGGAGACCCTACAGGAACTGGATCAGGTGGACCAGGATATAACTTTATAGATGAGTTCCAAGAAGGAGTAGTTTTTGATAAGAAAGGAATTTTAGCTATGGCTAATGCAGGACCAGAAACAAACGGTTCTCAATTCTTCATCACTCACGTTCCAACACCTTGGTTAAACTATAAGCATACAATATTTGGAGAAGTTGTTTCTGAAGCTGACCAAAAAGTTGTAGACTCTATAAAGCAAGGAGATATAATCGAGAAAATCGAAATAACTGGAGATGTTCAAGAGTTCTTAAAGAGTCAAGAAAACGCAGAGATAATAGCTGATATGGATGACGCTTTAGACGCTCAATTTCCAAATTTAGTACAATACTAATTTTAAACAGGGGGAGATTCTCGTGATAAGAATAGAGAATGAAAAGTTGGTTGTACTGATAAATAAATTCGGTGCAGAACTAAAAAGTATAACGAATAAAGAGAATGGTATTGAATATATTTGGCCAGGAACAGAGGGTTCTTTCAAAAAAAGTGCTCCCAATCTTTTTCCATTTATTGGAAATATAGTTACAGGGACAATTGATTATCCTTTAGGTAAAAATGAAAGGGTAACTCTTCCAATGACTAAGCATGGTTTTGCTAGAGATGTAGACTTTGAGATTTTAGAGATAACAGAGAGTACAGCAAAGTTTCAATTGAAACCAAATGCTTATACAGAGGAAAGATATCCGTATAATTTCTCTTTAATAGTAGAATATATCTTAGTTGAAGACAAAGTTTATCACAACTATTACGTGAAAAACAATGGTGTCATAGAGATGTACTACCACATAGGAGGACATACAGCTTTTTATTGTAACTATAACGGGGATAAAAACTTTGAAAATTATTATATTGAGTTTCAAGAACAAGAGTGCGATTTATATATGATAGATGCTAGAAATAATAGCTTCTTATCATCAGAAATTCAAAAGTATAGATTGCCAGAAAAGTTTATGTTATCTAAAGAGAAGTTCTTAAAAGATGCTTTAGTATTTGAAGGTTTAGAGAGCAACACTGTAAATATAAAGCATACAAAATCATCACATGGTGTTGAGTTTACTTTTGAAGAACTAGATACTTTAGCTGTATGGACAAGTGTTGATTCGAGCGAATTTATCTGTTTAGAGCCTTGGGCTGGAATAACTGATTTCACTGAAAACTCTAATAGAGTTGAAGAGAAAAAGCACATCCAAAAGTTAAATTCAAACGAGCAGAAAAAACATACTCAAATAATAAGAGTGTATTAGGAAGTATACAAAATTTAAGAACAATTAGAAGGGTGCTTTTAGCACTCTTTTTGTTTATTTCAACTATAAAATAAATCTAAAATAGATAGTTTAAATATGGTATACTATGTATGAATAGACTTGTTAAAGTTAGCCACTAGGATTGGTATTTTTAAAATATATAAGATGTATTCAAACTCTCTTTTAAATAAAGGAAAGCTAAGAGAGTTGATAGATATAGTTGGTGGAATTAACTTATAGGCTAAAACAGATAAAGGGCAAGATGGACTTGGTTAAGTTTATGAATTTTCTTAGAAAAGTTTACTAACTCGGAGGGAAAAATGAAGGACAATTCTATGTGAGTGATTTCTAAAGAGTAAGCACCTAGAAGAAATAAGAGCTAACTTAGGTTGTGATATATAGGAGGTTAAATTTGGAGAAGGAAATTACATTAAATAAAATTTTAGAATTTATTTTAGATGTAGAGAAAGAGTATCTATCATTTCATGAAGATGTAAAAATATCTTTAAATATACATAAGTTAAGAACAAATAAAATATACACTAACGAATCTTTAAATGGTGAATTTAATAAGGAATTACAGTATTATTTAGATAAAATAGATGATTTTGAATTTCGTGTTTTAGAAATTTCATCTAAATATATAAGTGAAGATTTTAAAGTAAATATGAGAAAAAAGAGTCCAGACTCAATAATGAGTAAAATAATAAGAAATTCAAAAGATCATATTATGGTTTCAAGGGTTCTAAATGATTTGTTTGGAGTAAGGTGTATAGTTACTGATGTAGATAGTTTTATAGAAAAGTTGGAATTAAAGTGTAAAGAAAGAGATTATCGTTTTTTACCCAAAAATAATCCGAGTGAAGATTATAGAGCTCATCACATATATATAAAAGGAAAAGATAATTTTGTATTTCATATTGAAGTTCAAATTTGGGATGTTAAAAATGAGAAAATGAATTTAGAATCTCATAAAAAATATAAAATAGGTTATGTAAAAGCTCCGTTTGTTTATAAAGGTGGTGAATAGTTTATGTATAGACATTATATTTTTGTTTTTAGTGATTATAATTCTGGAAAAAGAATAGGGTATCATATAGAGGAGGATAACTCACAAAAATTTTTGATAGAAGCCAAAAAAATGAAAGATGAGTTAAAAACTAAATATACAAATGCAAAATACGGTATATATTTTCTAACTACGAAAGATTCTGGCTGGAATGCCGTAAAAGAGTATGATGGATTTTATGAAGATATTCAGGTTGTTGGAAAGAAAAAGTTTTTTGATTCAATTGAAAAAAATTATTTCTTGAAAGAGAAAGAAGAGGAAAATATTAAAAATGCGGATTCTTACAATGAAAAAGATTTTTTAGGTAAAATTAGTTTAATTTCAAGAAAAGAAAATCTACAAGATGATTTGTTGCAAAATATGGAAAATCTAAAGGATATTGATAAATTAAAAGAAGATTTAGAGAAAGAGTTAATTCAATTAAGAGAGAAATTATCAGAGGTAAAAAAGATTTCAAAACTGATAAAAAAAGATGAGAAACAGGATACACCGTTAAATAGACATATAGATTTTGAAATCAATCTATTAAATAAAGAGTTGGATGAAATAAAAGGTAAAAAATTACATCAATTATATAACTTGAAAGTTAGCATAAAAAAAATGAAATTAGAATTGAAAAAAATAGGAGATAAAAATTTTTTACAAAAGTTGAATAAGATTAAGAATGAAATAAAAATATAAAAAATAGCAGCTCACAAAAATGACGTGAGTTGCTATTTTTTATTTTAAAATATAAAAAAATTATTTTCCAAATGAACAGTGAGGATATGTGCAGATTGGACAATCAAGACAAAGTCCACCATGACCATATTTTGCTATATCTTCAAAAGTAAGTTTTTCATCTGTTAAAATTCTTGGAAGAACTAAATCAAAAGCAGTTCTTTTAGAGTGCATAACACATCCAGGTAGTCCAAGAATTGCTTTTTCACCATGATATGCTAAAAGAAGCATAGCTCCTGGAAGAACGGGTGATCCATAAGTTATAAGTTCTCCACCCATCTCTCTTATAGCAAGAGGTGTTCTATCATCTGGGTCAACAGACATTCCACCAGTACAAAGTATAACTTCCGCCTCAGAGTTTAAAGCTTGAGCAATTTTCTCTTTTATCATCTCTTTATCATCAGATGAGAATGTGTGATAAACAACTTCGCATCCGTATTCATTAACTTTTCTAGTTAGAATAGGTCCAAATTTATCTGTGATTCTACCATAAAAAACTTCGTTGCCAGTTGTAATTATAGCAACCTTTTTTGGTTTTATAGGTAAAACTTTTATAATCTCTTTTTTAGAGATTTTTTCCATCTCTAGAATTTTCTCTTCGTTTATAACTAAAGGAATAACTCTAGTCCCAGCAACTTTAGTTCCTTTTTTTACAGGAGTATTGTTGTGTAAAGTTGCAATAACAATCTCTCTTAGACTATTAATTTTTAAAAGCTCGTCAACATCAACTTTTAAAAGACCATCTTCAGCAGCTAAAAAATCTATTTTACCCTCTTTGATAGCAGAAAAATCTAAACCGCAACCAGCAGTGTGCTCTTTAATTCTTATAGCAGCATCATTTTCATGAAGTGTTCCCTCTATGTGCTCCCAAACGAAAAGATTATCCTTACCTAACTTTAAAAGTTCAGGAACATCCTCTTCAGTGATAATATGTCCTTTTTTAAAAGCAACACCTTTAAATTCACCAGGGACAATTTTTGTTATATCGTGGCATAAAATCATACCAACAGCATCTACAGTTTTAACAGTTTTCATTTTTCCTCCTAAATGTATTGTTTGATTAGAATTTTAAATTTTCCTTTTTTGTTTTCCCCTAGATTTTGCTCTAAGATAAACTTTCCTTTTTTTCTGATAGTTATGACTGAGCCAATTTCAACAGTTTTACTTTTACTTTTTTCAATAGAGTAGTTAACGAGAACATCTCCACTTTCAATCAAATTTACACTGACATTTCTTGAAA
The DNA here is from genome assembly GCF_945952365.1 of uncultured Cetobacterium sp. GTDB lineage: Bacteria > Fusobacteriota > Fusobacteriia > Fusobacteriales > Fusobacteriaceae > Cetobacterium_A. The sequence continues at coordinate 70,900 of NZ_CAMFHX010000001.1, read as the reverse complement.
AATTACCGATAGATGCAATTATAGAATCCAATCTAAAAGATGGAATTGTATCAGTGAACTCTTTAAATTGAGGTTCTGGAATCTCTGAAGAGGAAAGCTCTTTAATTTTTATAGGGATTGTATTTATTCCTTCTAAAGAGTTAAAAATAATATTGTAAATATCAGTTAAAGCGACACAGTAACCGATATTATCTTTAACTAAGATATCACCTAACCCCTCTCTTTTTAGACCAAGACTCATAATTGATCCTAAAAAATCTTTATGCTGTAAAGTTTTGAATTTATTACTGGCGTCGATTTTAAAATAGGTTACAGGTGAATCTAGTGTAGAGATATCAAAATCTTTTGGAGTGAATACAATCAGCTTTTTTTCACTACTTTGAGTTAAACTAAAACTCTTAGTTTGGAGCCCGATAGAGCTACAAAATTCACAAAGTTTACTCGCAATTTGAGGTGGTAAAAAAGTTGTTCCATAAACAGGGTAATCGATATCTATACATAGAGATATATCCTCGAAAATAGACGCAATTAGAAACTCATCCTCTCCTTTGAAAAGATTAAAAAAATAGTTTTTATTCATAAAATCTCTCTTTCTCTTAAATATTTTGAAAAACATAGATAAGTTGATTTTATCGTACATTTGTGATAAAATCAAATAGATTTGTAAAAATAGGGAGATGGTTAAAGATGGTAGAAAGAAAGTATATTGCACCTAATGCAATTACAGCAGCGAATATGTTTTTAGGATATCTAAGCATCACAGCTTCTATAGCGGGGGATTATTCAAAAGCTATCTGGTTTATAATTTTGGGGATGGTTTGCGATGGTTTGGATGGAAAAACAGCAAGGAAATTAGATGCATTTAGTGAATTCGGAAAAGAGTTTGACTCTTTCTGTGACGCAATAACTTTTGGATTAGCACCGGCAATATTAGTTTACTCACGTCTTAATGCACTAGGATTAAATAGCATAAAATCATTTGTAGTTCCTATATCGTTTATATATGCGTTATGTGGAGTTATGAGATTGGTAAAGTTTAACATAGTGACGACAGCTTCAAGTGAAAAAGATGACTTTAGTGGAATGCCTATTCCGTCTGGAGCGTCAGTAGTTTGTTCATATCTTCTGTTTGTTGAAGCGATGAAAGAAAGTTTTGGAATGAATCTCTTTTCAATAGAAGCTTTTGTAGGGTTAACTTTATTAGCAGCCATATTGATGGTAAGTACAATTCCATTTAAGACTCCAGATAAGGTGTTTGGATTTGTTCCTAAAAAACTTATGTTACCATTTGTTGTGGTAATATTAGTTACGCTGAAATATAGTATGTTTATAGTTACATGTTACTATATTTTAGTAAATTTAATAAAGTTTTTCTCGGAGAGATCAAAAGAGGAACTTGAATAGAAAATAATTAACGATGATACCCGATAAAATCCAAAAAAACTATTGGAAAATCGGGTATTTTATTTGAAGAATAATACGTTTCTATGGTATAATTTTAAAGGAGAAAAAAATGAGTATATTAGATAAATTAAATGAAAAGCAAAGAGCAGCAGCTCAAAAAATAGAGGGTCCACTTCTAATATTAGCGGGAGCTGGGTCAGGGAAAACAAGAACAATAACTTACAGAATAGCTCATATGATAAATGAAAAAGGTATCTCTCCGTATAAAATACTGGCAGTTACATTTACAAATAAAGCCGCTAAAGAGATGAGAGAGAGAGTTGAGTCACTGATAGGTGATGATGCACATAAAGCTATGATATCAACATTCCACTCGTTTGGAGTAAGATTACTTAGAGTTTATGGAGATAAACTAGGTTATGGAGCTAACTTTACAATATACGACACAGACGATCAGAAAAGAGTTATTAGAGCTATAATGAAAGAGCTTGTTGTTGGAGATAAAACTTTAACAGAGGGTGCAGTTGTATCAATAATCTCAAAGTTAAAAGAAAATAGTGTAAGTGTATCTGATTATGAAAAAGAAAATAGATTTGATAACAACTATAAAATAATTTTAGAGTGTTATAGAAGATATAATGGAGTTTTAAAAGAAAATAATGGAATGGATTTCTCAGATATATTGGTAAATCTACATAAATTGTTAGATGTACCTGAAGTTTTAGAGAAGTTACAGGATAAATTCCAATATGTTATGGTGGATGAGTATCAGGATACAAATAATATCCAATACAACATTATAACTAAAATAGCTGCTAAGTATAGAAATATATGTGTAGTTGGAGATGAAAATCAAAGTATATATGGATTTAGAGGAGCTAATATAAAAAATATACTTGATTTTGAGAAGGATTATAAAGATGCCTTAGTTGTAAAACTAGAGGAAAATTATCGTTCGACATCTGCAATTTTAACAGCAGCAAATGAGGTAATAAAAAATAACAAAACTTCAAAAGATAAAAACCTTTGGACTAAGAAACCTCAAGGGGAGCTTATAACAGTTAAAGAGTGTCTAGATGGAAGAGCAGAAGTAAACTATGTAATCGAGGAGATTATAAAAAGAAAAAATCTTGGAAAAGCTTATAAAGATTTTACAGTTCTTTATAGAACAAATGCTCAGTCAAGACTTTTTGAAGAAGGGTTATTAAAATACAATATTCCATATAAGGTTTTTGGTGGAATGCAGTTCTATCAAAGAGCAGAGATAAAAGATGTTGTAGCTTATTTAACAGTTATAAATAATCCTCAAGATACAATCAATTTAAATAGAATAATAAATGTTCCTAAAAGAAAAATAGGAGATAAAAGTATAGAGAAAATCAGAGATTTTGCAAATGAAAGTGGAATTTCAATGTTTGAAGCTCTTGGAAAAGGAAGTGATATTCCAGGATTGACAGCTGGAGTTAAAATTGCTTTAGATGAGCTGTATACAACACTAACTGATTTAATAGAGCTAACAAATGATGGGTCTGTGAGTGAGATATATGACGAACTTATAAGAAGAGTCGGATATTTCTCATACTTAAATTCAACTTATGGAGTTGAAGCTGAGGGAAGAATAGAAAACGTTGAAGAGTTGAAGAACTCAATCGTCGAGTTAGAAAAAACAGTAGATTTCCTAACTTTAAGAGAGTATTTAGAGAATATCTCTTTAGTGAGTGCAACAGATGATTTAAATACTGATGTAGACTATGTAAAACTTATGACTATTCACAACTCAAAAGGATTGGAGTTTCCAGTTGTATTTTTAACTGGAGTAGAGGATGATATATTCCCAGGGTCTAAAAAGATTCTCTTCAATCCTGAAGAGTTAGAAGAGGAAAGAAGACTTTGTTATGTAGCTATAACGAGAGCTGAAGAGAAGTTATATATGAGTTATGCTAAAAGTAGATTTGTATATGGCGAGTTTTTAGGTAAGATAAAGTCTAGGTTTATAGATGAGTTACCTAGAGAGGTTGTTGAAGAGGAAAGAAAAGTTGAAGAGCTTCTGCCTAAATCAAGAATTTCAACTGAAACAAAAAAAGTAACAGGGTTTAAAAATGTTATAGATGCAAGTGATTTAAAAAAGATGAAAAATATTGCAAATTCGCCATTTAAAATGGGTGAGAAAGTAATGCATACAAAATTTGGACTAGGAAAAGTGGTAGAGATATCAGAGAAAAAAATAGGAGTTCAATTTGTAGATGGGAAAAAAGAGATTGCTTTAGTTTTAGCTACGAAATTTTTAACTAAAGCATAGTTCAAAGGAGAGAATTTTATGAAAAGAAAAACTCTGAACAGAGAGGTTCAATATAACGGGATTGGACTTCATAAAGGAGAAGAGATTAAAATGAGATTAGTTCCAGCCCAAAAAGGTGGAATAATTTTTAAAAGAGTTGATTTAGAAGAGGGAAAAAATATAATCTCAATGTCTTTAGAAAATACGTTTGATCTAACAAGAGGAACGAATCTGAAAAACGAGTTCGGAGCAGCAGTTTATACAATAGAACACTTCTTATCAGCACTTTATATAGCAGAAATAACAGATTTAGTAGTTGAACTAGATGGTAACGAATTACCAATAGGAGATGGAAGTGCTAAAGTTTTTATAGAAGTTATTGAGAGTGTTGGAGTGAAAGAGTTAGAAGAGGAGATTGAAGAGATTGTTATAAAATCACCACTGAACTTAACGGTAGGAGATAAACATATTGTAGCACTACCATTTGATGGATATAAAGTTACTTACACTATAAAGTTTGATCATACGTTTTTAAAAAGCCAAATGTTAGAAGTTGTTTTAAATATGGAGTCTTATAAAAATGAGATAGCTAACGCTAGAACTTTTGGATTTGACTATGAGATTGATTATTTAAAGAAAAACAACTTAGCTTTAGGTGGAACTTTAGATAATGCTATTGTTGTAAAAAAAGATGGTGTTTTAAATCCAAGTGGATTGAGATATGAGGATGAGTTTGTAAGACATAAGATACTTGATTTAATTGGAGATTTAAAGGTTTTAAACAAACCGATCAAAGGGCACATAATAGCTATTAAAGCAGGACATGCTTTAGATATAGAATTTGCAAAATTACTTAAAAAGCAGGAGGAAGAAATATGTTAGATGTTATGGAGATAATGAAGAGAATACCACACAGATATCCGTTTTTATTAGTTGATAGAATTTTAGAGATGGATGTAGAAGGACAAAAAATAAGAGGATTAAAAAACGTAACAGTAAATGAGGAGTTTTTTAATGGTCACTTCCCAGGACATCCAATTATGCCAGGTGTTTTAATCGTTGAAGGAATGGCTCAATGCTTAGGAGTTTTAATACTTGATGATTCAGGATCAAAAGTTCCTTACTTCGCAGCTATAGAAGGAGTAAAATTTAAGGCTCCAGTTAGACCAGGAGACCAATTAATATATGAAGTACAAGTAGATAAATTAAGAAGAAATATAGTAAAAGCTACAGGAGTAGCAAAAGTAGATGGAAAAGTTGTAACAGAAGCATCGTTTACATTTACTATAATGGACAAATAGAGAGTAGGGTGAAAAAATAGTGGCTGAAATACATAGCACTGCTATAGTTGAGGATGGAGCGATACTGGAACCTGGAGTTAAGATAGGTCCTTTCTGTATAGTGGGGAAAGATGTTAAAATAGGAAAAAATACAGAGTTACAATCTCACGTTGTAGTTGAAGGAATAACAGAGATAGGAGAGAATAATACAATTTACTCTTTTGTTTCAATAGGAAAGGCTTCTCAAGATTTAAAATATAAAGGAGAACCAACTAAAACTATAATTGGAGATAATAATAGTATTAGAGAGTTTGTAACAATTCATAGAGGAACAGATGATAGATGGGAAACAAGAGTTGGAAGTAACAACTTATTGATGGCTTACGTTCACGTTGCTCATGATGTTATTGTTGGAAGCAATTGCATATTAGCTAATGGAGTTACTTTAGCTGGTCATGTTACAGTGGATGACTTTGCAATAATAGGTGGATTAACACCAGTTCATCAATTCTGTAGAGTAGGATCATACTCTATGACAGGTGGAGGAAGTGCAATAAACCAGGATATCTGTCCATTTGTTATGGCTGAAGGAAACAAAGCTGTAATAAGAGGATTGAATACAGTTGGGCTTAGAAGAAAAGGGTTCACAGAAGAGGATCGTTCAAATCTGAAAAAAGCTTACAGAATAATATTTAGAAATGGAAATCCACTGAAGGATGCTTTAGCTGAATTAGAGGCTACATTCCCAGAGGATAAAAATATAAAATATCTTGTAGACTTCATAAAAGATAGTAATAGGGGGATTACAAGATAATGAAAAAAGTTGGAATAATAGTAGGTAACGGGAAGTTACCTCTATATTTCCTTAGAGAAGCTGAGGCTAAAGGGATAGAGGTATACTTAATAGGATTATTTGAAACTATCGAAGAGGAGATTAAATCTCATAAAAATTATAGAGGATTTAATATTGGAGAGATTGGAAAAATTACAAAATTTTTACTGTTAAATGATATTAAAGAGGTAGTTATGCTTGGAAAAGTTGAAAAGTCAATACTCTTCCAAGAGATGAAGTTAGATTCTTTTGGTGAAGGATTAATGGAGAAGCTACCAGATAAGAAAGATGAAACACTTTTATTTGGAGTAATCTCTTTTTTAAGATTAAACAAAATAAAAGTATTACCTCAAAATCATCTTTTAGGTGATATGATGTTTAAAGAGAGATGTTACACGTCTATTAAACCTACTAAAGAGGATGAGAAAACACTCAAAATAGGAACAGAAGCTGCAAAAGCTTTAAGTGAAGTTGATGCAGGGCAAACTGTTGTTTGTAAAGAATCCTCTGTTGTTGCTTTAGAAGGAATAGAGGGAACTGATAAAACAATTGATAGAGCTGGAGAGTATGCAGGCGAGGGTTGTGTGATAGTAAAAATGGCAAGACCTCAACAAGATATGAGAGTAGATATTCCTGCTGTAGGAATTGAAACAGTGAAAAGAGCTGTTAAAATAAAAGCTAAAGGGATAGTAGCAGAAGCTAATAAAATGTTATTCTTGGATATGAAAGAGTGTATAGAGTTAGCAGAAAAAAATAATATCTTTATTATTGGAGTGAAAATATGAAAATATTTGTTTCAACAGGAGAGGTATCAGGAGATTTACATCTATCTTATTTAGTTAAAGAGGCTAAAGAGTTGGATGGAAGTGTGCAATTTTATGGAGTTGCTGGAAAGCACTCTAAAAATGCAGGTGTCAATATTATTCAAGATATAGACGAACTCTCAATTATGGGATTTACAGAAGCTATAAAAAAATATAGTTATCTAAAAAATAAAGCACTAGAGTATTTAGAGTTTATAAAAAAAGAAGAGATAAAAAAAGTTATTATGGTAGATTATGGAGGATTTAATCTTAAATTTTTAGAGATGCTAAAAAAAGAGATTGAGGATATCGAAGTATTTTACTATATTCCACCAAAACTTTGGATTTGGGGGGAGAAAAGAATTGAAAAGTTAAAATTAGCTGACCATATAATGGTTATATTTCCTTGGGAAGTTGATTTTTATAAGAGTCATGGAGTGGATGCGATTTATTATGGAAATCCTTTCACAGAGAGATATCAAAATATAGAAAGAGAAAATAAAAGTATTCTTTTATTGCCTGGAAGTAGAAAACAGGAGATAAAATCTTTAATGCCTGATTTCTTAGAGATTGTAAAAAGAAATAAAAGTGAAAGTTATCTTTTAAAACTATCTTCGAAAGATCATCTGAAATGGATTGATGAGGATTTAACAAAATATAGTAACTTAGAGATTAGTTATGATTTGACTTTATCATCAGCAGTAAGAAAAAGTAAAATTGCAATAGCAGCGTCAGGAACGGTAACTTTAGAGTTAGCACTGCTAGGTATACCTACGATTGTTGTTTATAAAACTAATTTTATAAACTATTTTATAGCCAAATATATTCTGAATGTTGGTTTTGTATCACTGCCAAACTTAACATTGAATGAGGAAGTTTTCCCAGAGCTACTTCAAAAAGAGTGTAATGCAAATGAGATAGAAAAGAGCATGAAAATAATTTTAAAAGATTTAGACTCTGTTCAAAAAGATATAGAGAGAATAAGAGAGAAACTTTCAGGTACAGACATTACAAAAAGGTATGCTGAATTTTTATTGAAAGGAAAATAGAATGGAAAAAGTTAATAAAATAGATTCGAAAATAATGGGGTTTTTTAAAAATAAATCTTTAAAAACTTTTTTAAGATATAGTTTAAAATATAAAATGGCTATGTTAGGTGTAATAATATTATCTACAGTTACCTCTTTAATGAGTGCTGTACCAGCTTGGCTTAGTAAATATTTAATAGATGATGTTCTTGTTGCAAAAAATTCTAAAATGATGTCAATTGTAATAGGGGCTATATTCTTTTCTACAATTTTAAAAGTTATTACAAACTATTTCTCAGATGTTTATTCTGGATACATAACAGAAAAAATTAGAAGAGATATTAAAATAGATGTTTTTTCGCATCTACAAAACTTACCTTTAGCTTATTTCAAACAAAATAAGCTTGGGGATTTAATGGCTAGACTTTCTGGAGATTCAACAACTTTAGGAAGAATTGGGTTTATGTTATTTGATATGCTAAAAGAGTTTGTGACAGTTATAGCGCTTTTAGTTAGAATGTTCCAAGTGGATTTCATTTTGGCATTGATATCACTGACAGTTTTACCAGCTATTTTATCATTGGTAAAAAAGTATACTAAAAAGATTAGAAAATCTGGAAGAATTAGACAGGATACTGTTGGAGATGTAACAGCTTTCGTTCAAGAGTCACTATCTGGAATCTCTGTTATAAAGGGGTTTAATAGAAGTGAGAAGATGATAGATAACTATAGAGGTGTAACTCAGGACGAGTTTGATAAGATATATAAAGCTACAAAGATAAAAGCAAAAGTTTCACCGATAAATGAGGTTTTATCAACAATAATGATATTGTTAGTTGCAGCTTATGGAGGATATCAAATAATAGTTGCTCAAACAATGACTCCAGGAGATTTAATATCATTTATAACAGCGATAGGACTTATGCAACAACCACTGAAAACTTTAATAAAAAGAAATAGTGAGTTGCAAGAAGCACTACCTTCAGCTGATAGAGTTATAGAGATTTTAGATGTAAATTTAGAGGTTGATTATATAGGAGAAACTCCAAAAGAGGTTCCAGAGATTATAGAAACTATTAAGTTTAATAACGTTGATTTTAAATATGATGATGGAGATGAAAAAGTTCTTAAAAACTTTACATTGAATGTAAAAGCAGGAGAGGTTGTAGCTTTAGTTGGGAAAAGTGGAAGTGGAAAAACTACTCTAGTAAACTTACTGCCAAGATATTACGATATAACTGCGGGAAGTATTAAAATTAATGGAACAGATATAAGAGAGATGTCACTAAAACAATATAGAAACCATATAGGAATAGTTCCACAAGAAACTTTCTTATTCAGTGGAACTATAGGTGAAAATATAGGATTTGGAAAAGATAATGTCACTGAGGAAGAGATAATGAATGCTGCTAAGATGGCAAATGCTTATAACTTCATAATGGAGTTACCAAATCAATTTAATACTGAGGTTGGAGAAAGAGGTGTTCTTCTTTCTGGAGGACAAAAGCAAAGAATAGCTATAGCTAGAGCTTTAGTTCAAAACCCAAGTATAATGATATTAGATGAAGCAACTTCAGCTCTAGATACTGAATCAGAAAGATTGGTACAGGACGCTTTAGATAAATTGATGAAAGGTAGAACAACTTTTGTTATAGCTCATAGACTTTCAACAATAATAAATGCTGATAAGATTGTTGTGATGGAAAATGGAGAGATAAAAGAGGTTGGAAACCACAAAGAATTACTACAAAATAATGGAATATACAGAAAACTTTACGAAATTCAATTTGGGAAGATAGAACCAATAGAGATAGTGGATTTAATTGAAGCTCAAAAGCTTGAAGAGTTAGAGCAGTACGTATAGAAAGGAAGAGATGATGATAAGATTAGACGGAAGACAAACAGATGAAAAAAGAGCAGTAAAAATAACGAGAAATTACACAATGTATGCAGAAGGTTGTGTATTAATAGAGATGGGAAATACAAAGGTAATATGTACAGCAACAGTTGTAGATAAAGTGCCTCCATTCTTAAGAAATCAAGGGAAAGGTTGGATAACAGCTGAATATTCAATGTTACCAAGAGCGACTGGAGAGAGAAATCAAAGAGAAGCTGCTAAAGGTAAACTTGGTGGAAGAACTATGGAGATTCAAAGACTTATAGGAAGAGCTTTAAGAGCTTGTATAGACTTAGAGAAATTAGGAGAAAGAACAATCACTGTTGACTGTGATGTTATTCAAGCTGATGGTGGAACAAGAACTACTTCTATAACAGGTGGGTTTATCGCTTTAGAGATGGCTATGAGAAGACTTATGGAAGCTGGAACTTTAAAAGAGAATCCAATCGTTTCTAATTTAGCAGCAATTTCAGTAGGTGTTGTAAAAGGAACTCCAATTTTAGATTTAATGTACACAGAGGATTCAGAAGCTGAAGTTGATATGAACGTTATCATGAACGACAAAGGAGAGTTTGTTGAGATTCAAGGAACTGGAGAGGAATCAACATTCTCAAGAAAAGAGTTAAATGCTATGTTAGATTTAGCTGAAAAAGGTATCTACGAGTTAATAGATATCCAAAGAAAAGAGATAGAGGAGGAGTTTTCAAAGTAATGAAGATATTTTTAGCCACAGGAAATAAGAAAAAAATAGATGAAATGTCTAAAATTTTAAGTAACTCTAATTTTGAGATACTTTCTATAAAAGATGGAATCGAGATTCCTGAGGTTATAGAAGATGGAGATACTTTTGAAGAAAACTCAAAGAAAAAAGCTCTAGAACTTGCAAAGTTTACAAATATGATTACAATTTCAGATGACTCAGGGCTTTGTGTAGAAGCCTTAAATGGTGAGCCGGGAGTTTATTCTGCTAGATATGCTGGTGAGGATAGCAATGACGCTGCTAACAACAAAAAGCTTATAGAGAATCTGAAAGGTATAGAGAATAGAAAAGCTAAGTTTGTAACAGTTATAACTTTAGGAATGCCAAATGGAGAGTCACACTCTTTCAGAGGAGAGATTGAAGGAGTAATTGTAGATGAAGCAAGAGGGAAAGAAGGATTTGGTTATGACCCTCATTTCTATTTACCAGAGTATGATAAAACATTTGCAGAGATGCCTGAGATAAAAAATCAAATTAGTCACAGAGCAAAGGCTTTAGAAGCCTTAAAAAGTGGAATTGATAAAATATTAAATAGAGGCTAACCTAAGGGTTAGCTTTTTTTAAGATAAAAGAAGTTATTAGGGAGTTGAAATGTACTTAAAAGGTGTAGAGATTTATGGTTTTAAATCTTTCGGAGAGAGAATAAGAATCGACTTTGATGGTGGAATCACCTCAATCGTAGGACCTAACGGAAGTGGAAAATCAAATATATTAGATGGAATATTATGGGTTTTAGGTGAACAATCATATAAAAATATAAGAGCAAAAGAGAGTAAGGATATTATATTCTCAGGTGGAGAAGGAAAGAAACCTGCTAGTTATGCTGAGGTATCACTTTTTATAGACAATAAAGATAATTTTTTCCCGATAGAAGCTGAAAATATAAAGATAACAAGAAAAATGTCACAAAATGGTGATAATGATTATTTAATAAATGATAAAAAGGTTAGACTTAAAGATATAGGAGAGTTATTCTTAGATACTGGAGTTGGAAAAAGTGCTTACTCTGTAATTGGACAAGGAAAAGTTGAAAGAATAATATCATCTTCAAATAAAGAGATAAAAAGTATAATCGAGGAAGCTGCTGGAGTAAAAAAATTCCAATATAAAAAACTAGAAGCTGAAAAAAGATTGGAAAAAGTTCAAAATGAACTTGAGAAAATAGAGCTAGTTTTAACTGAAATTGGAGAAAATAGAAGTAGAGTAGAGAGACAATCTAAAAAAGCAGTGGAGTATCTAGAGATAAAAGATGAAAAAAATACTCTTCAAAAGGGAGTTTTAACATTTGATTTAACTTCGAAAGAGGAGATTCTAAAATCTGGAGAGAAAGAGCAGGAAAGACTTCAAAGTATGACTTCAACTTTAGATGAAGAGTTAAAGAAAGCTGAAGTACAATTGAATAGTATAGATTCTAGAAGAAAAGAGTTATATGAAAAAATAGAAAACTTCTCAGAAAGTAATACCTCTTTAAAATCAGAGATAGAGGTTTTAGAAAAAGAGGAGATAAGAGTAAGAGAAAGAACTACATCTTACACTAGAGAGTTAAAACAAAAAGAGGAAGAGTTAATTTCAATTGAAAAAACAATTCTTTCTAAAAAAGAGATAGCTCAAAAGTTAGAAGAGGAAAAAGAGAGAGTAAAAGAGAGAGTTCTTGAGATAGAGGGTAAAAACAGAGAGTTTGAAAAAGCTATCGAAGAAAAAGAGAGCGGTAAAAAAGATAAAGAGATTGGTATTGAGCTAAAAAAGAGAAAAATAATGGATTTAGAAGTTGAAAAACTAAAGCTATTAAATGAGATAGAGAGTTCAACAAGAAGAATGAAGGGAAGCGAATTCAAGATTAACTCTTTAAAAGAGGAGCAAGAAGGATTCCAGAAAAAAATTGATGAGAATTCAGTAGAGCTAGAGAAAGCTTTAAAAAATAGAGATTTAAAGTTAAAAGAGCTAAAAGAGACAGAAGAGAGACAGATAAAGCTAGAGCAAGAGATTAGTGAGTTAAGCCGTGATATGAATAAAGCTGCTGAACTTATAAGAAATGCTGAGTTTGAAGAGAAAAGAGCTTCTGCAAGACTTGGAGGTCTTTATAGAGTTCAAGAGAGTAATGAAGGGTTCTATAAAGGGGTTAAAGAGGTTTTAAATGCTAAGATAGCCGGAGTAGAAGGTGCTGTAATATCTTTAATAACAGTTCCAGAAGATTATCAAAAAGCAATTGAAGCAGCTATTCCAGGAAATCTACAAGATATAGTTGTTACAACTAGTGAAGTTGCAAAAAAAGGTATTGAAGTTTTAAAAGAGAAAAAAGCTGGAAGAGCATCATTCTTAGCATTAGATACAATAAAAGTTGGAGGAATTAAAGATGTTCCTAAACTAGATGGAGTTATTGGAAGAGCAAGTGATTTAGTTTCAGCTGAAAAAAAATATTCTAAAGTATTAGATATGTTACTAGGAAATATTTTAGTTGTAAAAGAGACAGATATCGCTTTAAAGATTTTAAAAAGTAATAGTTATAGTGGAAATATTGTAACGCTATCTGGAGAGTTGCTGAGCTCTAGAGGAAGAATTACAGGTGGAGAAAATACTAACTCTATAGTAAGTCAAATTTTTGAGAGAAAAAAAGAGATAAAAATTTTAGAAGATAGTATAAAAGAGATGACATCAAAGTTAAAAGAGTGGAACGAAAAAGTTACTATAATGAGTGATAAGCTTGAAAAATATGAAGATGAAATCGGTGGAATAGATGCTTTAGAAGATTCGCTAAGAAAACAATCGAAGCTAGCAGAAGAGCTATATAATGATTTGAAATCTAAAGGTGAAAAACTAAGTAAAGATAGTAGAGTAATAACTATTGAGATAGCAGAAGAGGAAAATTATAGCAAAGAGTATGCTAAAAGAGTTGAAAGTTCACAAAGTGAAAAAGAGATAACAGAAAAAATAGTTCTTGAATTGAAAAATGAATTAGACAGTGAAAATATTGCTATTCAAAATTTAAATTCTGAAATAAATGAACTTAAAAATCAATTCTCAGATATAAGAATTTTATATTTAAACAGTAAAGATAGATTTGTTCAAATAGAAAGAGAAGAATCTAGAGAGAAGCATGAGCAAAATGAAATTTTAGATAAAAAACAAAAAGTTTTAAATATTTTATCAGAAATAAAAAAAGAACTTGAAAAATTAGAAGAAAAGGCTCATACTATAATAGATGAGATAAAGAATAAAAATGTAAAGTTTGAAAATGAAAATGCAGAGTTAAAAGAGATGAGAAAAGAGGATCATGCTTTAGAGGAGAAATCTAAAGAGTTAATGAAGTCATCTAGAGAGATTGAATCAACTTTATTTAAAGAGAAAGAGATTTTAAATAGAGAATTAGAAAGAAAAGAGAGAATTTCAAAAGAGATAGAGGAGATATCAACTCAATTAGAAGAGCTCTTAGAGGTAGAGATTCATCTATTGAATGAAGAGGAGATAAAGACTTCGAGAGTTAGAGTAAGAGAGTTAGAGTTGAAATTGAAAAGCTTTGATTCTGTAAATCTTCTTTCAATTGAAGAGTTTAAAGAGTTAGATAACAAATATAAGTTCATTGACCTTCAAAGAGAGGATTTAGTTAAGGGAGAGAAAAGTTTATCTCTATTAATTAAAGAGATTGATGAAACAATAGAGGAAAAATTCTATGAAGCTTACGAGGAGATAAATACAAACTTCAATGAGATGTGTGTAGAAACTTTAGATAATTCAGAAGGGAAACTTTCTCTTCATAATGGAGAGGATTTTGCAAACTGTGGAGTTGAAATATCTGTGAAGTATAAAAATAAAAAGAGACAAGCACTATCATTGCTGTCGGGTGGAGAAAAATCAATGGTAGCAATAGCTTTCATTATGGCAATATTTATGTATAAGCCAAGTCCATTCACATTCTTAGATGAGATAGAAGCAGCTTTAGATGAAAAAAATACTAGAAAATTAATTGGAAAATTAAAAGAGTTTACTGATAGATCTCAATTTATTTTAATAACACATAATAAAGAAACTATGAAAGCATCAGATTCTCTATATGGAGTGACAATGAATAAAAAAATAGGAATTTCTAAATTGGTTCAAGTTAAAATTTAGAGAAGAGAGGAAAAGATGAAACTTTTATCGTATATATATTTTTTAATAACCTCAATACGAAATTGGCTTTACGATAAAAGGTATCTTAAAATCAATGAGATACCAGATGTTGATATTTTATGCATAGGGAATATAACTGTTGGAGGGACTGGAAAAACTCCAGCAGTTCAATTCTTTGCAAGAAAACTTCTGAAAATGGAGAGAAAAGTTGCGATAGTATCAAGGGGATATAGAGGAAAAAGAAAGGTTGATCCATTAATTGTAAGTGATGGAAAAAAAATATTAGTAAGCTCAAAAGAGAGTGGAGATGAGCCATATATTCACGCTTTAAACTTAAAAGTTCCTGTTATAGTAGGAAAAGATAGATACACAGCTTGCAAATTAGCAGTAGAAAAATTTGGTGTGGACACAATCATATTAGATGATGGTTTCCAACATAGAAAGCTAAAAAGAGACAGAGATATAGTTTTAATTGACGCAACAAATCCATTTGGTTGGGGAGCTTTACTACCTAAAGGTACTTTAAGAGAGGACTTTCAAACGGGTGGAGAGAGAGCTAGTGAGTTTATAATAACAAAATCAGATTTGATATCAGAAAGTGAACTAGAAACAATAAAAAGATTTTTAAAAGTTAAATTTAAAAAACCAGTTTCAGTAGCAAAGCATGGAGTGACATCTCTCTGTGATGTAAAAGGAAATGCAAAACCATTATTTTGGGTAGCTGGAAAAAGAGTATTACTTTTCTCAGGATTAGCAAACCCACTTAATTTTGAAAAGACAGTTATCTCTTTAAATCCAGAATATATCGAGAGAGTTGACTTTATGGATCATCACGATTTTAAAGAGAGAGACTTTGAAGTTATAAAAAGAAGAGCAGCAGCAATGGATGCAGATTTTATAATAACAACAGAAAAAGATTTAGTAAAAATACCGAAGGACTTAAATATAGAAAATTTATTTGTTCTTAAAATAGAGTTTACAATGTTAGAAGATAATAGTTTAGAAGGATTTGGTGAAAGTAATGAAAGATAGAATAGAAAAAAGAGTTACAAAAGTTGTTGAAAATGCAGAAATTCTTGATAAAAGAGCATATTTAACAATAGACACTGAGGGTGTTATTAGCAGAAAAAATATGAACTTTACAATACCAGCAATGGCATTTTGTAAAGATGATGAAATATTTAATGCAACTTTAGAAAAAGAGTGTAACAAAGTTGAGAGAGAGAAAGAAAAGAAGATTGAAAGATTATCAAATATCTCTATCGAAAAATTGAAAGAAAACTTTGTTAAATTAGTTATAAAGGGTGAGATTGAGTTTTCAAAAAGATATGCAAAAGAGTTAGCTTTAAGAGATAAAGAGGAGTTCTTAAAAGCTTTATTTAACTTATCTTTAATGGATAATCCTTCATCAATGAAACCTCTTATGGCTTTATCTATGAGAGAGATTATGAATACAATAGGTTGGATTGATGAAATAGGGTATTTAGTAATAAGCTATTTTACAAAACAAAGATATGATTTATATCTTTTAGAAAATGCAGAGGAAAATGAGACATTAGAAGCTATTCCAAATGAGTCATTAGCACTTGTTGCATATAAAAAAGTTTTAGAGAGTTATGAGTATAAAAACATCAAAAAGTATATTGGAGTTTTAAATGAAAGCTCTGCGAAGGCTAAAGTTAAAAATTGTTCAGAAATAGAAAGTGAAATTTTAAAAAGTATAAAACTTTAAAGGGGGCATTAGGTGTTAAATTATTTTAATATAAAAATGATTAACATTTTAGACAATAAGTCTGTTTCAAAAGATGAAATATTGAAAAAATTAGTATTCAATATGGCTGAAAATAGCAAGCTTATATTAGATAGAGATAAATTTTATGAAGAGGTTTTAGAAAGAGAGAAAGTCGGAACAACAGGGATAGGTATGGGTGTTGCAATTCCTCATGCTAGAACAGAAGCTGTACAAGATATTGTAGTATCAGTTGGGCTTTTAAAGCAACCAGTAGATTTCAACTCTTTAGATAATGAAAAAGTCAAAATAGTTATATTGGTTGGAGCACCAAAAGGTGAAAGTAAAAAATACTTGGAGTTATTATCTTCGTTATCACGTATTTTTAGAGATAAGAGAACAAGAGAGAGTATTTTAGAGAGTACGACAACAGAGTGTTTAATAGAAGCGATTGCGGAGATTGGATAGATGAAAATAGGTATATATGGCGGAAGCTTTAATCCCATTCACAATGGGCACATATATATAGCAAAATTTATTTTAAAAAAGTTAAAATTAGATAAACTACTGATAATCCCTGTTGGTAATCCATCTCATAGAGAAAACTCTTTATTAGATGGAAAGCTAAGGTTAGAGATGTGTAAAATTGCGTTTAGAAATGAAGTTCAAATAGAGATATCTGATATTGAAATTAATTCAAAAGAGGTATGTTATACTTATGATACACTTTTAGAAGTTATAAAAATGTATCCTAATTCTGAGTACTTTGAAATTATTGGAGAGGATTCAGGTGCTTATTTTCAAAAGTGGAAAAACTATGAAGAGATTTTAAAACTGTCTAAAGTTGTAATTTTACAAAGAAAAGGTTATACAACAACAATAAAAAATCAAAATATTATACATATAAAAAATAAGTTTTTAAACTTTTCATCAACTGAACTTAGAAAAGCTGTAATGTCAGGTTATAGTATAGAAAATATGGTTCCAAAAGAGATTGAGGAGTTTATAAAAAACAATAAATTATATATGAAGTAAAAAGAGGTAGCATAAAAACTACCTCTTTTGTTCACTTAAAGGCCATTTTTTTTATGGAAAAAATGTTCTAAATATGGTAAAATTTATTGATTTATTGAGAGGAGATAAAAGATGAGTTTATTAGTACCAAATCATATAGCAATTATTATGGATGGAAATGGTCGTTGGGCAAAATCTAAAGGAATGCCTAGAACATATGGACATAAAGCTGGAGCAGATACATTAAGGAAGATATTGACATCTTGTGGGGAATTAGGAGTGAAATATCTAACAGTTTATGCATTTTCTACAGAGAATTGGAAAAGAGCTAAAGAGGAAGTAGATACATTGATGTTTCTTTTTAAAACTTATTTAAAAAATGAGAAGAGATTGTTGATGAGAAACAATGTAAAATTCATAGTTTCAGGAAGAAAAGAGGGCGTTAGTGAGGATCTTTTAAATGAGATTAAAAAGCTAGAGGAAGCGACAAAAGGAAACACTGGAATAACTTTGAATATAGCGTTTAACTATGGAGGAAGAGCTGAGTTAGTTGATGCTATTAAAAAAATTGTAGAAAATAAAGAGGAAAATATAACAGAGGAAACTGTAGAAAAATATTTATACAATCAATTACCAGATCCAGAGTTGCTGATAAGAACAAGTGGAGAGATAAGAATTTCTAATTTTTTATTGTGGCAGATAGCCTATTCTGAAATATATGTAACAGATACTTATTGGCCAGACTTTGATAAAGCCGAGCTAATAAAAGCAATAGAAAGTTATCAAAAAAGAGATAGGCGTTTTGGAGGAGTAAAATAGATGTTAAATAGAATATTAGTAGCTTTGGTAGGAATACCACTTTTAATGACGATGTTATTAAAGGGAGGGTTTTTACTATTACTGTTTGTAAACTTTGTTATTTTAGTTGGATTGTTTGAATTCTATAAGATGGCAGAGATTGGTGGAAAAAAAGCAGATGTAAACTTAGGATACTTTGCAGGATTGGCAATTCCAAATATAATTTATTTTTCAAATGCAAATGATACAACACTAATACTTATGCCTTTGACGATGTTGACTATAATATTGATTGGAAAAAAAGTTTTACAAAATAAAGTAGAAAATTCGAGTAGAGATATAGGAATAACTGTTTTAGGAGTAGTTTATGTTTCTGGTTTATTCTCACATTTACTATTGATGAACTATCTCCCTAATGGCGGAAAGTGGCTTTTATCAATTCAAATTTTAGTTTGGGTTTGTGACTCGTTTGCATACTTTGTAGGAATGGGAATTGGTAGAAAGATATTTAAAAGAGGTTTTAGTTCAATAAGTCCTAAAAAATCTATAGAAGGATCTATAGGAGGAACTGTTTTTACAATGCTGACAATTTATTTAATAAATAAATATTTCAATATCTTTGGAGCAGATGTTAGTACAGTAATGGTTTTATTAGTTGGATTCCTTATAAGTATTGTAGCTCAAATAGGTGATTTAGGAGAATCTATGTTCAAAAGAGAGTTTAAGGTTAAAGATTCAGGAAGATTATTAGGAGAACATGGTGGAATTTTGGATAGATTTGACAGTATGTTATTTGTAGTTCCAACGGTGTATTATTTATTAAAACTTATTTAAAAAATAGGGTAGCTTATTAAAAAAGCTACCATTTTTTTAGAAAACAAACGATTTAAGAGGAGTAGAGTATGAAAAATATAACTATTTTAGGTTCTACGGGAAGCATAGGAACAAGTGCTTTAAAGGTTATAGAAGCAAAAAAAGAGGAGTTCAATGTTTTAGGAATATCTGGATATTCAAATTTTGAACTGTTAAAAGAGCAGATTGAAAAATTTAATCCAAAATATATTTGTATAGGTGATGAAAATAAAGCAAAAGAGTTAGAAAGTATATATCCTGAAAAAATTATTTATTTTGGAGATGAAGGATTGAAAACTATGGGAGCTTTAGACGAAGCTGATATAGTTTTAACTGCAATAAGTGGAGCTGTTGGGATTGAAGCTACAGTCGAAGCTATAAAAAAAGAGAAGAGAATAGCTCTTGCAAATAAAGAGACAATGGTTGCAGCGGGAGAATATATAAATAAACTTTTAAAAGATTATCCTAAAGCTGAGATAATTCCAGTTGATAGTGAGCACTCAGCACTTTTCCAAAGTATGCAAGGAAGTTCTAAGGACGAGGTTAAAACTTTAATTATAACAGCTAGTGGTGGAACATTTAGAGGGAAAAAGTTAGAGGAATTAAAAGATGTTACTGTGGAACAAGCTTTAAAACATCCAAACTGGTCTATGGGAAGAAAAATAACAATAGATTCATCAACATTAGTAAATAAAGGATTAGAAGTTATTGAAGCACATATGCTGTTTAATATAGATTATGACAATATAGAGGTTTTGGTTCATCCACAGAGTATTATTCACTCGATGGTTGAGTTTGAAGATAGCTCTATAATTGCTCAAATAGGTGTTCCTGATATGAAGTTACCAATTCAATATGCTTTTACATATCCTAAAAGAGAGGCTAGTTCAGAGTTAGAAAGATTGAATCTAAGAAAACTGAAAGAGTTAACTTTTGATGAAGTAGATAGTGAAGTTTTCAAAGGTGTAGATTTAGCATTTAAAGCGGGTAGAACTGGAAAAACAATGCCTTGTGTTTTCAATTCAGCAAATGAAGTTGCGGTTGAACTATTTTTAAAAGGTAAGATAAAATTCTTAGAGATTTATGAAATAATAGAAAAAGCTATGCAGCAACATGAAGTAAAAGAGATAGATTCGTTAGAAGTAATAAAAGATGTAGATAAAGAAACAAGAAAGTGGGTTTATAGTAATTATGCAAGAGATTAAAAAAGGAAGATTAATAGTTATAGAGGGAACAGATTCAAGTGGAAAGGAAACTCAAACAGCTTTATTGTTTGAGAGATTATCAGAAAAAGTTGAAAAAATTAGAAAGATATCATTTCCAAATTATGAAAGTCCAGCTTGTGAACCAGTGAAGATGTATTTAGCAGGAGAGTTTGGAACAGATGCAACAGCAGTAAATCCATATCCAGTTTCAACGATGTACGCTATTGATAGATATGCTTCATTTAAAAAGGATTGGGGTATTTTTTATAATGAGGGTGGAGTAATTGTAACAGATAGATATACAACATCAAATATGGTTCATCAAGCTTCTAAAATAGAAAATGTAAAAGATAAAGAGTCATACTTAGATTGGTTAGAGGATTTAGAATACAACAAAATGGAGATTCCAAAACCAGATTTAGTTATATTTTTAAATATGCCAACGGATATGGCTCAAAAATTAATGGCAGAAAGAAAAAATAAAATTACTGGTGAAGCAAAAAAAGATATTCATGAAAAAGATGAGGAGTATCTAAAAAAATCTCATGCTAATGCGTGTGAAGTTTCAAAAAAATATTCTTGGTCTGAGATAAAATGTGTTGAAGATGGAAGATTAAAAACAATTGAAGAGATTTCAGATGAGATATATAGTCTTGTAATGAAAACTTTATAACAGGAGGAAAAATGGATATAATAATAGCGCTATTGCTACTAGGAGTTATAATATTTATACATGAGTTAGGACATTTTTTAGCAGCTAGATTTTTTAGAATGCCTGTTTCAGAGTTTTCAATCGGAATGGGACCAGAGTTATACTCTTATTACACTGGAAGAACGTTATATTCAATAAGAATAATACCGATTGGTGGTTTTGTTAATATTGATGGAATGGAAGTGGATAGTAAAGTTGAAAATGGATTTAATAGTAAATCTCCGATTGCAAGATTTACGGTTTTATTTGCAGGAGTATTTATGAATTTCCTACTGGCATTTACAGTAATATTAGGAGCTACTTTCATGTCTGGAAAAGGAGTTCAAAATACAAACCCAGTTGTTGGAAGTATAATAAAAGATGTTAAAGCTTCAACTGTTTTGAAAGAGAAGGATGTAATAAAAGAGATAGATGGAGTAAAAATAGTTAATTGGTCTGATATTGGTGAAACTATTGCAAAAGATTCTGAAAAAAAAGAGATTTTAGATGTGATAGTTGAAAGAGCAGGTCAGGATTTAACATTACAAGTTCCTTTAACAAAAGTAAGTGAAGATAGAGCCCCAATAATGGGAATAGTTCCAGAGTATACTTTTGAAAGATTTGGACTGGTTGAAGGAGTAAAGCAAGCTTCGAAAATATTTGTAGGTGTATTTGAAGATACTTTAGGTGGAGTTAAGATGCTTTTAACTGGTAAAGTTAAAGCCAAAGATATAAGTGGTCCTGTTGGAATAGTTAAAGTTGTAGGAGATGCTAGTAGAAGTCAAAGCTCAGGAATTTTAGTATGGCTTTTAGCAATTTTATCTGTAAATGTTGGAATATTTAATTTATTACCTTTCCCTGCTTTAGATGGTGGAAGAATAATATTTGTAATTTTAGAGTTAGTAGGAATAAAAGTTGATAAAAAACTAGAAGAAAGAGTTCATACTGCTGGAATGTTACTACTATTTGGACTTATAATATTTGCGACTGCTAACGATATATTTAATATTTTTAAATTATAATTGAAATAAGGACGTGATATTGTGACTAAAAGAGATCGTATAAAAAGAACAGCAACGATTTTATTTGCTGCAAATGGAATAAGAAATACAAAAATAGAGGATATAGCAAATGTATTAGAGATGGCTAAAGGTGGATTTTACTATTATTTTAAAAGTAAAGAAGAGTTACTACAAGAGATAATGGACAACTCAGTTATAAGTAGAAGAGAGTTTTTAAAAGAAGTTGGAGATTTAGATATTCCATTTGAAGAAAAATTAAAAATGATAATAAGAAGAAGATTAAGCTTAAGAGATGATAGATACAATCTGTTTTTATTTGCTAAAATTTATGAAAATGGTGAGATAAATTTAACTTATGATGAATATATGAAAAGAGATATAATTTTTAGTGAATTTTTAATAAAAAATAAAGATTATATAAAAGATGAGTATAAAAATCAGATTGAAAAAATAAGAACGATGTTAAGTTCATCTTTAACAGCTTTACTGTTATATTTAATAACACAGACTGGAATTGAAGTTACAAATGAAGAAAGTTATAAAAAAATGGTAGAAAAATATGCAACTCTTGATATAGATAAAGAGATAGAGATGTATTATGATATGTTCTTAAAATCAATAGTAAAATAGATTATATAAAAAGAAGGAAAAAAGCTGAAAAAATAGAACTAATGTTTAGAGTGAAACTCTTTGAAATAATCTAGAACAGAAAATTTCAAAAAAGTCTTGAAAAATAACAAAATATCAATTATAATACATTGTTAACGAAAATAGAAAATAGGAGGAAAAATGAAAAAATCGATATTAGTAGTTTCAGAAAGAAAAGAAACGTTAAAGCAAGTAAGAAAATCTTTGTCAGAAGTTTATGAAATAATTACATTTAATAACCTGTTAGATGCGTTAGATATGTTAAGAGAGAGTGACTTTGATGTGGTATTATTAGATGAATACCTAACTTGGTTCAACTTCTCAGAAGCAAAAAGAAAATTAAATGGAATAGGTAAGGACTTCGTAGTAATAGGATTATTAGATGAAGAAAATGAAGCTTTAATTCAAGAGATGAAAGAAGCGGATATTTACAACTACTTATTAAAGCCAGTAGATGTTAAAGAGATGAACAGAATAATGATACCAGCTCTAAGAAACTTAGAGATAGTAAAAGAAAAAAGAAAGCTAGAAGAGAAACTTTCAGATAGCGAAGATGAGAATGAAATCATCGGACAATCTACAAGAGTTAAAGAGGTTAAAAACCTAATTGAAAAAGTTGCAGAAAGTGATTTAACAGTTTTAATCACTGGAGAAAATGGAGTTGGAAAAGAGCTAATCGCTAAAGAGATATTTAAGAGAAGTGATAGAAGAAAAGAAAATTATATCACAATATCTTGTGCTTCATTACCAGAAGATTTAATTGAAAGAGAGTTATTCGGATATGAAAGAGGAGCTTTCTTAGGAGCAACAAGCAGCAAAAAAGGAATTTTAGAGGAAGCTGATGGAGGAACTGTATTCTTAGACGAGATTTCAGCTATGGATTTAAAAGCTCAAGCTAAAGTTTTAAGAGTTATCGAATACGGTGAATTCAGAAGAGTTGGAGGAAATAAATCTAGAAGAGTTGATGTAAGATTTATCGTTTCAACAAATAGAGATTTAAAAGAGGAAACTGAAAAAGGTAAATTCAGAAAAGATTTATACCATAGATTAACTGCTTTCCCAATTGAAGTTCCACCTTTAAGAGATAGAAAAGATGACATTCCTATGTTAGCAAACTACTTCTTAAATAAAATAGTAAAAGATTTAAGAAGAGAGATTCCTGTAATTTCAGGAGACGCTATGAAATATTTAATGGAATATTCATACCCTGGAAACATTAGAGAATTAAAGAATATGATCGAAAGAATGGTAATTTTATGTAACGATAGAAGTATCGATGTAGAAGATTTACCTTTAGAGATTAAAATGAAATCTGATACAGTAGAAAATAAAACTGTAATTGGAGTAGGACCTTTAAAAAATATATTAGAGCAAGAGATCTACGCTTTAGACGAAGTTGAGAAAGTTGTAATAGCTATGGCTTTACAAAAGACAAGATGGAACAAGCAAGAGACTTCTAAACTTTTAGGAATTGGAAGAACAACTCTTTATGAGAAAATAAGAAAGTACGGATTAGATACAAAATAATATTTTACAAAATTTTCGGAGGGGTTAAAAAATGGCAATTAGAAAGTTTAGAAAAAATATGAAACCAGTTATCTGGGTAGTAACAATACTGTTTTTCATCACATTGATAGCTGGATTTGCAACATCATTTAGAAATGGTTCACCAAATTCACAATTAGCTTTTAAACTAAATGGTAAAAAAGTTACAATGATGGAAGCTCAGAGATCTATGGCTATAATGTCTGAAAACTATAAGAGATATTTAGGACCAACAATAGATTCTGAAACAATGAATGTTATAGCTTTTAATGAAGTAATAAATAGAAATCTTTTATTAGATATGGGAGATAAACTAAAAGTAAAGGTTTCTAGTTCAGAAATAAATGAACAGATGAATGGAATAAAAGCAGCTTTCCCAGATAAGGATCAATTCAAAAATGCTCTTTTAAGTCAAGGTTATACAACAAAGACTTTAGAAAAAGAGATAAAAGAAAACTTAATTTTACAAAAAGTTTCTGAAATGATTGGAGCAGAGGTTAAGGTAACTACAGAAGAGATTGCCGATAATTATGCAGATTACAAATATACAATGTTCCAAGGTCAACCTTTAGAAAATGTTCAAGCTCAGATTGAGCAAGGTTTAAAAGCACAAAAAGCTGCTGAAATCTATGCAAAAGAGATGACGAAAGCAAGAGCAGATATGAAATTAGAGGATTTAGATAGATCATTTGATAACTATATAGAAAAAGAAGAGTTTGAATTTGATGGAATTAAAGTAACTAATGTAGAGTATGCAAAAAGAGTTTTAAATAGCTTAGCTATGACAAAAGGAGAGGTAGATGAAGC
Source organism: uncultured Cetobacterium sp. (assembly GCF_945952365.1). Classification (GTDB taxonomy): domain Bacteria; phylum Fusobacteriota; class Fusobacteriia; order Fusobacteriales; family Fusobacteriaceae; genus Cetobacterium_A. The sequence goes on along the minus strand of NZ_CAMFHX010000001.1, from coordinate 46,200 downwards.
TAAAGAGTTAGCTAAAACTTCTATCGAATCTGAAATAAAACTTTTAAAATCAGCAGAGGCTAAAGGGATAAAACCAGAAGCTGGATTACCTTTAGATTTACAAGTTGCAAATTCAGTAAAAGAACTTTATACTCAATTAAAGTCAGATGTAAAATATACAGAAGATGATTTAAAAGAGTTTTTTGAAGAAAACAGACTAAACTATGACATACAAAAAAGTGCTACAGCAGATATAGCTATTTTAAAAGTAGAAGCAACAGAAGGGGACGATCAAGTCGCAAAAGTAAAGGCAGAGGAGTTGTTGAAAAAATTAACACCTGAAAACTTTGCTAAAATGGCTAAAGAAAATTCAGATGGACCAAGTGGACCAGCTGGGGGATCGTTAGGAACGTTTAAAAAGGGAGATATGGTAAAGCCGTTTGAAGATGCAGCTTTTACAGGAAAAGCAGGAGAGATTTATCCTGAAGTTGTTAAGACTCAATTTGGATATCATTTAATCTTTGTTCAAGAGAAGAATGAAGCGGATGATACAGTTACAGCAAGCCATATTTTAATAATTCCAGAACCTTCTGAAGAGACATTGGCATCTAAATTAGAGCAAGTTTCTCAAATTGTAGCAGATTTAACTAATAAAACAATAACTTTTGCAGATTTAAAAAATGAAGCAGCAGTTGTGTTCTCTGAAAAAATAGATGGAATTACAGAAGAGGGATATATTCCTGGATTAGGATATAATGAAGAGTTAGCAAAATCAGTTTATGGATCTGAACTAAATAAAGTTGGATTTATAAAGGATCAAAAAGATTATATAATCTATAGAAAAGATTCTCAGATAGATGAGAAAAAAGCTGAGTTCTCAGAATATGAAGAGCAAGTTAAATCAGATTATATAAATGCAAAAGCTCAAGAAGCATTAAAAGAGATAGAGTTAAGCACAAAAGTTACAGAAAATTAGAAAAGTTTAAAGAAGGATTTTTAAAATCCTTCTTTTTCTTTCTTTTTTATTAAAAAAAAATTGCATATTTACTAGAAATATAATATAATTTAGGATAGAGCGGTTTGCTCTTAAATATTATTTACTCATAAAACCTTAAAAGATTGGGAGAATATTAATGAAATACAAATCAGAAGATATTGATTTATTGTTACAACAATTACATATTGAAGATGTTGTAGGAGAGGTTGTAGACTTAAAAAAAACAGGGGCTAACTATAAAGGTCTGTGCCCATTTCATCAAGATAACAATCCATCATTTGTAGTAAGTCCAAGCAAAAATATTTGTAAGTGCTTTGTTTGTGGCGCAGGTGGTAATCCTATAAAATTTTACTCAGAGTATAAAAAAATATCTTTTGTTGAAGCAATAGAGGAATTAGCAAAGAAATATAATATCCCAATAAAAAAAGTAGGAAATAGTAAAGTTAATGAAAATAAAGAGTACTATGATATTATGGAAGCAGCTCATAATTACTACAAAGAGGAGATATTTAAGAATACGGCTAGAGACGCATTAGAGTATCTATCAAAAAGAAAGATAAATCCAAAGTTAATAAAAGATAACGGGATAGGTTATGCACCAAATTTATGGACAGGGCTTTATGATTATCTTATAACAAAAGGATTTTTAAAACAGAAAATATTTGATTTAGGTCTTGCTAAAGAGAGTGAAAAGGGAATATATGACTCTTTTAGAAATAGAATAATATTTCCGATATATTCAGTCGCGGGAAAGGTAATAGCCTTTGGTGGAAGATCCTTAGAGGACAGTAAAGAGATCCCTAAGTATATCAATTCTCAAGAAACACCAATATTTAGCAAAGGACGAAATCTATATGGATTCATTCAAAAAGGTAGTAATATAAAAAAGAAAAGTTATTCTATTTTAATGGAAGGATATATGGATGTTTTATCAGCACATTCATATGGTTTTGATGTAGCATTAGCACCATTAGGAACTGCTTTAACAGAGGAGCAAGGGCAACTATTAAAAAAATATACAAGTAATGTAATTTTATCTTTTGATATGGATGAAGCGGGTCAAAAAGCAACAGAAAGAGCAATAATGATTTTAAAATCAGAAGGCTTTAATATAAGAGTTTTAGTTTATAAAGATGCAAAAGATCCAGATGACTATTTAAAGAAATTTGGAAAGGAAGCATTTTTAAAAGTTGTTAAAGAGTCATTAGAAGCTTTCGATTACTTATATAGCAGATATTCTTCTGAATATAGTTTAGATGATCATATGTCTAAACAGAATTTTATAAATAGATTTAAAGAATTTTTTCAATGCTTAGAAAACGATCTTGAAAAAAGTTTATATATGGATAAATTAGCAAAATCATTAAATATCGATATAGATATATTGAAATCAATTTTAGTAACAAGTAATAAAAAGAGAATAAAAAATACTTACAAAAAAAAAGAGGAAACTAAAGATTTAGACGAAAAAGGTCTATGTAATCTAGAAAAATTAACTCTAGCATTAATTCTTTCTGAAAATGAGTATTTTAATGATTTTAGAAATAAAAAAATTAATAGCAGTTTAGGAAATAAAATTTTCCAATATATTGAGTTTTTATTAGAAAATAATCAAAAAAGTACTAATATAATTAAAGATATAATTTTAACAGGAAATCTAACCCAAGAAGAAGAAAAGGAGTTGGTAAATATTTCCTTGCTTTCTATAGATGATTTTTCAAGTAAATTAGATGTAGAAAAAGGATTCCAAATTATTTTTATGTCATGGTTTATACTAGAACTAAAAGAGTCTTTAAAAGAGAGAGTTAACCTTTTAAAGCATATTCAGTTAAAAAAAATAGAAGATAAATTGAAACAGCAAATAGAGTTCAATGACCTTCGAGCATTGTATGTAGAGTTTAAAAGTATCAATGCCTAAAATTTTGAAAGATAATTTTATTCAATAGAGGAGGCTTCAACTAATGAAGGAGTTTATAAAAAATGAAAAGGTTTTAGCTTTATTAAGAAAGGCGATGGAAAATAAAGTAATAAGCTATGAAGAGATTAATAGTGAATTAAGTGCAGATTTCCCGCCCGAAAGAATAGAGTTTTTAATAAATGGTATGACAGAACAAGGAATTAAAATTGTTTCTGGTACACCTGCAAAAAAGCAAGAAAGTCCTAAAAGAAAAGAAGAAGATAAAAAAGATACAAAAAAAATTATAACTCCAATAATAAAGAGACCTGTTGTTGAACTTGAGGATGATGATGAGGATGACGATAAGGTAAAAGATTACTCTGAAGATTTTGGATTTAATCCAGATGAGATAGAGGAAGTTAGTGAAGACGATTTAGTAAATGATGATTTGTTTAGTATCACTGGTGAGATGGAAGTTGATGAACCTATAAAGATGTATTTAAGAGAGATAGGGCAGATTCCATTATTAACACATGAAGAAGAGTTAGGATATGCAAAAGCAGCTTTAGAGGGGGATGAATTCTCTCAACAACAACTGATAGAGGCAAACTTAAGACTAGTTGTAAGTATTGCTAAAAAGCATACTAATAGAGGATTAAAGCTTCTTGATTTAATACAAGAAGGAAATATCGGACTGATGAAAGCTGTTGAGAAGTTTGAATACAGTAAAGGATATAAATTCTCAACTTATGCAACTTGGTGGATTAGACAAGCTATAACAAGAGCTATAGCTGATCAAGGAAGAACAATCCGTATACCAGTTCATATGATTGAAACTATAAATAAAATAAAGAAAGAAGCTAGAATATACCTTCAAGAAACAGGAAAAGATGCTACTCCAGAAGTTTTAGGAGACAGATTAGGTATGGAAGTTGACAAAATTAAGAGTATCCAAGAGATGAACCAAGATCCTATATCATTAGAAACTCCAGTAGGAAGTGAAGAGGATAGTGAATTAGGAGATTTCGTAGAGGATAACAAAATGCAAAATCCATATGAATTAACAAATAGAACTCTACTTAGAGAACAGTTAAATGACGTTTTAAAAACTTTAAGTAGCAGAGAAGAGCAAGTTTTAATCTTCAGATATGGATTAAATGATGGTGCTCCAAAAACTTTAGAAGAGGTTGGAAAAATCTTTAAAGTAACAAGAGAGAGAATCAGACAAATCGAAGTAAAAGCACTTAGAAAATTAAGACATCCAAGTAGAAGAAAAAAATTAGAAGATTTTAAAGTATAAAAATATGGGGGAGAGTTATGCCCCCATTTTATATTAATTAAGATAAAGGGGAAAAAATGAAAGTAAGAGTATTTGAAAAAGAGATATTAACTAATTGTATTGAAGAGAAAGATTTTATAAAGTTTTTAAAAGATAATCCTGGATTAAAATTAGAAATTGATAATATAGATGTTAGAAAAGAAGAGAAAGTTGAAGATAACAACTATGTTGTAGAAGGAATTGTAGGAGAGTATTTAGAAGAGATATCTTACATTCAACATTTACAAAAAGAAGAGATTGAAAAATTATTAGAAACTTTAGATGAAGAGGAAAGTATTCATACTTTAACAGAGGGAAATTTAAGAGAGGTTGCAAATATAGCATTTGACTATTTAGTAGCTGGAATAGATTACTTAGATTTAATGCAAGAGGGAAGTATTGGAATAATTAAAGCTTTAGATGAATATAGACCATCAAATGGAGATTTATTAGAGTATCTTAAATTATGGATTAGAAGAGAGATGTTACTATTTATAGATGAAAAAGTAGAAACAGAAAAGCATATGTATAAAGGATATTTCTTAAAGAGAAAAGAGGAAGTTCTTGAGCATGAGATAGTAGCTGCATTAGAAGAGGATGAAGAGGTTGAAGCTATTCCAGCAGAGGAAAGATCTGAGATTATAGAGGAAAAAATAAATGAACTTCAAGAATTAGATTACACATCTGTACCAAAGAAAATATCTCATACAGAGGAAGAGATATTAAAAAGATACTATGGATTAGTTGGAGATAAAAGAGAGTCATTATTTGAAATTGAAAATGCTTTAGATTTAAAAAGAGGAGAGGGAGAGCAACTATTTGAGGGGGCTTTAACTAAGATATCTTTAGGAGGAGGAAGAACCTTAAAGATATGAAACTAAGTAAACTTATAAATTTTTTAGAAGAGAAATTTCCGAAATATTTAGCAGAAGAGTGGGATAATGTCGGATTGTTAGTAGGAAAAAGAGATTCAGAGGTGGAAAGAGTACTGCTATCTTTAGATATAACAGAAAAGGTAATTGATAAGGCTATAGAAATAGGAGCTAACTTAATTATAACTCATCATCCAATGATATTTAAACCTTTAAAAAATATTACTGGTGATACTTTAACAGGAAAAAAAATTATAAGATTAATAGAAAATAAAATTTCGGTTTATTCAATGCACACTAATTTAGATTCTTCAAAATCAGGATTAAATGATTTTTTAGGAGAAACTATTTTAGGATTGAAGGATGGAAAAATTTTAGACTCTTCGGAAAAAAATGGAATAGAATATGGAATAGGTAGAATCTATAAGCTGAATGAAGTTTTGTCAATTGAAAAATTGTCAGAAATATTGAAAGAAAAGCTAGGGTTAGATAGTATAACTGTAGTGAAAGCAAACGAGATAAAAGGTATTAAAAAAATAGCTTTAGTAAGTGGTTCTGGAGCATCGTACTGGAGAAAAGCTAAAAAATTGGGTGCTGGAGTTCTAATTACAGGAGATGTAAAATATCATGAAGCTATGGATGCAAAAGAGGAAAACTTTAGTCTAATTGATATTGGACATTTTGAAAGTGAATGGGTTTTTTCAAATTTATTAGAAGACGTATTAACGAAAGAGTTTGAAATAGAGATAACAATCTTTAACGATGGCCCAATTTTTGAAAAAATGTAAGGAGAACATAGGGATGCTAAAAAAAGTAACATTAGGTGCATTATTTCTTTCGACTTTGGTCCTTGGGAAAATAAATGATTATAGAAATGTTTTTTCAGAAGAGAGTAAAACTAATTTATCAAATTTAGTTCAGACTTTTCAAAAAGAAACTGGAAAAAAATTGTATTTAAATACATTAGAAGATAACGAAGGATTTGAAGCTGAAGAACAAGAAAAAACAGTGATTGTAAATTTAATAAAAAATAAAGAGAATGAAAATGGTGTTTTAAAAGTTCAATTAAAAATATCTCAGGATTTAAATCCTGATGAAATATCTTCAGATTTATCACTACTTTTAACGAATGTAGAGGAGACTGTAACAGAAAAAGATGAAGCTACTGTTGCAACAACTCTAATAGAGGGATTACAAGATGTGTTTGTAAACGCATCTGAAAATGAAGAGGATAGTAAAGATTTAGAACAGTTTTCACTAGGTAGTAAGGTATTTTTAGGAATTGTGTTGACAATTTTAGTATTATCTATTAGAATAATACAGGTAAAAAGAAAAAAGAGAAAATACAAATTTAATAAACAATAGGTATTAGAGTTAATCGCTTGCATTAGCAAGAGGAAAGTCCGGGCTCCATAGAGCAAAAGGGTAGCTAACGGCTACTAAAGGAAACTTTAAGGAAAGTGCCACAGAAAATGGACCGCTACTTCGTGTAGTAAGGGTGAAACGGTGGTGTAAGAGACCACCAGTTCTTTAGGAGACTAAAGAAGCTAGGTAAACCCCCTTTGGAGCAAGACTAAATAGGAGAGAAACAGGGGCTGCTCGTCCTCTCTCAGGGTAAGTTGCTTGAAGCTATAAGCAATTATAGCTCTAGATAAATGATTAATTAATACAAAACCCGGCTTATTTAATGCCTATTAAAAAAAAGAAAAGAGTCAAGAAATTTTAACAAATTCCTTGGCTTTATTTTTTATAAAAAATCTTATTAGGAGAAGTATAATATGAAAAAAATGAAACTTGTAGTAGGTGTAATATTATTAACATTAATCGGTTGTACTCCTTTAGAAAAAAAGCAAAGTGAAGAGGAACGTATTTTGTTGCCAACAGTTTCGAGAGAAGCTCATGATGTAACGATATCTACAATGTCAGAAGGGCAATTTATACCTCAAACAGATATAATACATACAGGGCAAAATGTAGCCATAGCTGAAAATGCTGTGACAGAAGTAAAGTTAAATGGAATAGATCAAGTGAATATAGCAAAAAAACAAGTAAGAAATAAATTGGCATATAATGGTTCTTCGACAACACCATTTACAGGATCATTTGCAGCGGTTGTAGGTGTACATAAACACTATCTTGAAGAGTACAAAGATGGAAAACTAAATGGATATAAAATCTGGTATTCAGAAGCAGGTAGAGTTGGAATGAGAGAACCGTATGTAGATGGAGTTAGAAATGGAGTTCAAGAAACATACTATAGAAACAATGGAAAAATTCGTTCAAAGATAACATATTCAGGTGGAAGAGTTTCAGGTCCAATGAGTTGGTATGATACTAAGGGTAATATGATTTATCAAGAAGATTTTAAAGGTGGAAATGGAGAATGGATAGCTTACTGGGATAACGGTCAAGTTAGAGAAAAAGGAAGACTAGCAAACGGATTAGCAAATGGAGAATGGAGATATTTCACACAAAAAGGTGAATTAGAAAAAGTTACTATTTTTAGAAATGGATCGCCAACTTCACAAGAATGGCATAAATAAATTAGTTGACAAACAATAAAAAAAATGATAATATATACAGTAGATTAAGCTTGGATAAGGTCGTCAGCAACCGAATCTAGCGATCTTTATACTTTTGGAGGTGTTAGAATGTACGCAGTTATAAAAACTGGAGGAAAACAGTACAAAGTTGCAGTAGGTGAAGTATTAAGAGTTGAAAAACTAAATGCTGAAGTTAACACAACTGTAGAATTAACGGATGTTCTTTTAGTATCAAACAATGGAGAGGTTAAAGTTGGAACTCCTGTTGTTGAAGGTGCTAAAGTAGTAGCAGAGGTTGTAGCTCAAGGTAAAGGAGCAAAAGTTGTTAACTTCAAATACAAGCCAAAAACTGGATATCACAGAAAGAAAGGTCATAGACAACTTTTCACTGAGATCAAAGTTACAGCAATCAATGCATAATTAATTTATGACAAAGATTGAAGTATTTAAAAAAAGTGGCAAAGTAGTTAGATACAGAGCCAATGGTCATGCAGAATATGCAGAGTATGGACATGATATTGTTTGTGCAGCAATTTCGATGGCAATGCAGTTTCCTTTAGGAGGATTGCAAGAGGTTTTGGATATTACTCCAAAATTTGAAATTGACTCTGATGGGTACTTAGACGTTGATATGAGAGGAATGGAATTTTCTCATAAGGAAAAAGAAGTTCATGTATTATTAGATACAATGGTATTAATGTTGAAAGAACTATCTAAGGGTTATCCTAAACACATAAAGCTTGTAGAGAAGGAGGAAATTTAGATGCTATTTACATTAAATATACAATTATTTGCGAAGAAAAAAGGACAAGGTTCTGTTAAGAACGGAAGAGATTCTAATCCAAATTACCTTGGAGTTAAAAAGTATGATGGAGAAGTTGTAAAAGCTGGAAACATCATCGTTAGACAAAGAGGAAACAAATTCCACGCTGGAAACAACATGGGATGTGGAAAAGATCATACTCTATTCGCATTAATCGATGGATACGTAAAGTTCGAGAGATTAGGAAGAGACAAGAAGCAAGTTTCAGTTTACGCTGAAAAAGCTAACTAAGATTCTTTTAAAGAAGAGATTTAAAAATCTCTTCTTTTTTTCATATCCAAATATTTTAAAAGAGAAAATAGTATAAAAAAATTTAGAAATAAAAAAACGGGTCTTTTAAAAACCCGTTTAATTTTATTAATCGTTAAGTTTAAGTACAGATACGAATGCCTCTTGTGGAATCTCAACGTTTCCAATTTGTTTCATTCTCTTCTTTCCTTCTTTTTGCTTCTCTAAAAGTTTCTTCTTTCTTGAGATATCTCCACCATAACACTTAGCAAGAACGTTCTTTCTATATGCTTTGATAGTTTCTCTAGCTATAATCTTAGCTCCTAAAGCAGCTTGAATAGGTACTTCGAACTGTTGTCTAGGAATGATCTCTTTTAATTTCTCACAGATTGCTCTTCCTCTAGAAGCAGCATGATCAGTATGAGCGATGAACGAGAACGCATCCACAGGATTTCCAGAAACAAGAATATCTACTTTAACAAGTGAAGCTTCTTTATATCCGATCATCTCATATTCAAATGATGCATAACCTTTTGTTCTTGATTTTAATTTATCATAGAAATCAATTACAATCTCTGCTAGTGGTAACTCATAAATTACCATAGTTCTATTGTCATCGATATATTTCATATCGATATATGTTCCTCTTTTTTCTTGGCAAAGTTCCATAACGTTTCCAACATAATCTTTAGGAGTAAGAATACTTCCTTTTATGTATGGTTCTTCAATTATGAACTTAGATTTTCCACCTTCTGGGAAATCACAAGGGTTATCAATAACATAAGTTTCTTTAGCTTCTGGAGTGATTCTATACTCAACTGATGGAGATGTAGAGATTAAATCTATATCATACTCTCTTCTAAGTCTTTCTACAATAATTTCCATATGTAATAATCCTAAGAATCCACATCTGAATCCAAATCCTAGAGCAAGAGATGTCTCAGGAACAAATGTTAATGAAGCATCATTTAATTGAAGTTTTTCTAAAGCTTCTCTTAAATCTTCATAATCATCTGTAGATAGAGGATATAATCCAGCAAATACCATTGATTGAGCTGGTCTAAATCCTTCTAATGGCTCAAGACAAGGTCTTTTAGCATGAGTTATAGTATCTCCAACTTGTGTATCTTGAATTGTTTTGATACCAGTTATGATATATCCAACTGATCCAGAGCTTAATTCAGGTTGTTCTTTCTTAGTAGGAGCGAAGATTCCACACTCAAGAATGTCAAACTCTTTTCCAGTTGACCAAATTTTGATTTTGTCACCTTTTTTGATACATCCATCAAGAACTTTAACATAAGTTATAACTCCACGGTAGTCGTCAAATAGTGAATCGAAGATCATAGCTTTTAATGGAGCTTCTTCGTCGAATGTAGGAGCAGGAACTCTCTCTACAATTGCCTCTAATAAATCCTCAATACCAATACCAGCTTTAGCTGAAACTAAAACTGCATCGTCAGCAGGTAATCCAATAATATCCTCAATTTCATTTTTTACCTTATCTACATCAGCAGCAGGTAAGTCAATCTTGTTGATAACAGGTACGATATCAAGATTGTTTTCTAATGCTAAGTAAACGTTAGCAAGAGTTTGAGCCTCAACACCTTGAGCAGCATCTACAACAAGTAGTGCTCCTTCACATGCTGATAAAGAACGAGATACCTCGTATATAAAGTCAACGTGACCTGGAGTATCAATTAAGTTTAATTCATAATCATTACCATCTTTTGCTTTATATTTTAAAGTAACCGCTTGAGCTTTTATCGTAATTCCTTTTTCTCTTTCTAGCTCCATTGAGTCTAGTAGCTGTTCTTTCATTTCTCTCTCAGTAACTGTTCCAGTAGCTTGAAGTAGTCTATCAGCTACAGTAGATTTACCGTGATCTATATGTGCTATAATTGAAAAGTTTCTTTTAAATTTTTGTAACACAATATCCTCCTCTAAATATATTTCTTCACACTATATTATAAAAGAATTATCAAAAAAAATCAATCTAAATTAAATAATAGCTTGACTTTATAAAGGATTTTGGAATATTATTAAAGTACATTAAAAAAAATTAAGGGGGATTATTAAAGATGATCTTTGGACAATTAAATGAATTAAAATTTTATAAGGGAATTTCTCAAGGTTTAGATGCAGCAATAGAAGCTATTGAGAATGGAAGTTATAAAAACGGGGTTTTAGGAAAAAATGAAATAGACGGTGACAATGTATTTTTTAACCTTCAAGAGTGTAAAACTAAGATTTTAGAAGAGTGCTTCTTTGAATGTCATAAAAAATATATTGATATACATGTTGTAATCGAAGGAGAAGAGGGAATCGGATATTCATTAAAAGATTCGCTAAAAGAGAAAAGTGAGTTTAATGAAGAGTCAGATTTTGGAGTTTTAGAAGGTGTAGAGGAGTACAGAATGAATATGACTAAGGATAATTTCTTAGTAGTATTCCCAGATGAGCCTCATATGCCATTAATTGCAAAAAATAATGAACCAACAGAATTAAAGAAAGTAGTATTTAAAATAAAATACTAAGAAGAAGGGTAGAGATGGAGCAAATTAATAAAAAACTGTTTTTATGGATTAGTTTATTAGCACTTTTAGGTGGAGGGATGAATGCATTTGCAATTTTACAATTCTCTTTAACAGTAAGCCATATAACAGGAAGTGTAACTAGAATCTCTACGGACTTAGCTTACTCAAACATACCCCACCTTAAAATAATGCTAGGTTTAGTGGTTTCGTTTTTCAGTGGAGCGATAGTTTCTGGTATTATGATAGGGTCGGGTAGAGATTTTGAACTTAAAAAGAGATATGGAGATACCTTCATATTTATTGGTATTTTATTGAAGATTATAGATATATATCTTTATGATAAAATTATATTTGCATTTGTTCTTGCTTTTTCTTTAGGATTACAAAATGGTTTATTTATACGTTATAAAGGAATGGTAATTAGAACTACTCATATGTCTGGAACAGTTACTGACTTAGGTGTCGTTATTGGTCACTATTTAAGAGGTAATAGAGAGATAATGTGGAAGATGAAATATTATGCTATAAATATTCTTTCTTTTATAACTGGAGGATTATTAGTCGGTTTAGGATTAAAATATTTAGGTAGAAATGTATTAAATTACATGTCATTAGCATATGTTTTGAGTGGTATTTACTATTTTTTATTAAGAGATAGATATTATAAAACGAAAAGGTAGGAGAAAAGATGGAGAAGTATTTTATAACAGAAGATGAAAAAAAAGAGGTAATTGAAAAATATCCAACTCTTGAATGTGAGCACTCAATAGGAATGCTAGTAGGAGAAGATTACATGTCGATAAAGTGTAAACTTTTAACAGGAACGTGTACTTATAAATCAGGAGCTAAAAATGAATATAAAAACTGTAAAATGCTAAATAGATAGTAAAAGATACTTATAGTGAGGTGGACAAGTGGATATAAAAACTCTGTATTCTGCGGGAATGAATTTTGATGCTTTTATGGGAACTGGAATTAAAAGTGAAAGAGATAGAATTCCTAAAAATTATTCAAGAATAGAAATGGCTAAAGAAGAGGTTGAGACTGTAAAAAATATTGAGAAGAAAATAAATTTTTTAGTTGCAGGAGAGCCTTGGTGTATGGATTTTCAATTGAATGTGACAGTGTTAAAAAAGTTTTGTGAGTTAAATCCAAATTTTGATATGGCTGTAATAACTAAAGCTAGAGGTGAAAAATTTTTAAAACCTTTAATGGAAATAGAGGAGTTTAAAGTTCCGTTTATTGTTCCTTTAAGTGAAGAGTATGAGGTTTGTGGAGATATTTTTGTAGAAAGACCTAAAGAGATAAAAAAACATGTCTACGAAGATGTAAAAATGGATTATTTAAAAGGACAGTATCTGAAAGAGACTGTAAAAGATTTAATAGGTATGATAACAAAAAAGTAGATGCTATTTAGCATCTACTTTTTTCATATCTTCATAGTAGTTTCTCATACTTGCTTTATTATAATTAAAGTTTTCAATTTTTTTACTAATTCCAATTCCATCTATTTTATAGACTAAGGGAACTACAGGGTTATCTTTTAAAATAATCTCTTGAATCTCTTTATAGTATAGTTTTCTTTTTTCTGAATCTATAGTAGAACGAGCAAGATCAATTTTAGCATCTAACTCAGGATTGTTATAAAATGAACGATTTCCCTCTGCACCAATAGAGTTAGAGTGGAAGAGAGTACTTACAACAGTATCGATATCACTTACTCCTAAAATCCAAGTTGTAAGTAAAATATCATGTGCTCCTTCTGAAGTTCTCTTTAAGAAAGTTCCCCATTCAACAATTTCAATAGTAGATTCAATTCCAATCTCTTTTAAATTAGCTTGTATAATTTGAGCTATTTGAACTCTTACAATATTTTCACTAGTCCATATTTTAAGAGGTGGAACTTTTTTTTCAGATTTGATAATGTTTTGAGCAGTTTCAATATCTCTATTAAAAGGTGTCAAATCTTGTGAACTACCAAAGATGTTAGGATTTATAGGTGAAGTTGCTACAGAGCCTCTATTAAGGAAAATAGCCTCTAAAATACCCTCTTTATCAATAGCCATGTGAATTGCTTTTCTAATATTTTCATTATCTAACCCATCTTTTGTAACATTTAGAACCATAAGTTCAGTTGTAGTTGTGGTTTTGTGTAAAAGATTTAATTCAGGACTTTTTTCTACGATATTAAAATCGATAGGAGATATTGCGTAGATAACATCTACTTCACCAGTTTCTAAAGCAGCTAAACGGCTAGTATTTTCAGTTATAATTTTAAAAGTAAGACCGCTATTTTTAGGAGCTCCTTTGAAGTAATCTTTAAAACTAGACATTACAATTTTGTCCCCATCTCCCCAGTTTGTTACCATATATGGCCCTGTTCCTAAAGGTTTTAAAGCAACGTTGTTTCCAGATTCGACATATTTTTTATTCATAATCGCAGCTATAGGCAGAGTTAAATTTGCTAAAAAAGGAGCAGATGGTTCTTTTAGAGTTATAAGAACTTTTTCATCTTTTGTTTTATCAACACTCTTGATATCTTTTAAGATAACTCTACTTCCAGGTTTTTGAAGCATTCTTTCTAAACTAAATATAACGTCATCAACATTCATAATCTCTTCGTTATGAAACTTAACATCTTTTCTAATTGTAAAAAGAATCTCTGTTGGTGATATATATTCAAAAGATTCAGCTAACTCAGGAGTTGGAACTCCCTTGTCATCAAGAGTTACTAAAGTATTAAATATATGCTCGGTTATTCCTAAAGTTGGAAACTCGTTGAAAGTATGTGGATCTAAAGATTTAGGCTTTGAACCTTGGGCAACTATAATATTATTTTTTTCATTTGAAAAAGTATTTATATTAAAATATAAAATATTTAAAATAAATAATAAAGTAAAAAGTTTGTTCATCAAATCCTCCCCTAAAGATTAAATAAAATTATTATTGTAAGATTCCAAGATGTAGATTGTAATAGAAACCTTTATTGTTTATCAGTTCTTCATGATTTCCTTTTTCAACAATTCCATCATCCTTTAAAACAACTATTGTATCTGCATTTTTAATAGTTGATAATCTATGCGCCACAACAATAGTTGTACGATTTTTAGAAAGTTCATCTAGTGACTCTTGGATAAGTTGTTCTGTAATGTTGTCTAAAGCTGATGTAGCTTCATCAAGAATTAGAATAGGTGGATTTTTAAGGAAAATTCTACCAATTGCAATTCTTTGTTTTTGACCACCAGATAATTTAACACCTCTTTCACCAACTTCAGTATCATATCCATTTGGAAGAGTTTCAATAAAGTCGTGAATATTAGCTTTTCTAGCAGCGTCGATAATCTCTTCATCTGTAGCTTCAGGCTTACCAATTACTAGATTTTCTCTAATTGTACCTGTAAATAGGAATGGATCTTGCTGAACAATTCCAATACTTTGTCTCAGTGAATCAATTTTAAAATCATATATACTTTTAGAATCAATTTTAATATCTCCACTGTTGATATCATAGAATCTAGGAATCAGATTACAAATAGTTGTTTTACCTCCACCTGATGGACCAACAAGAGCTAACTTTTCACCAGCTTTTATATTTAAAGAGAAATTCTTTAAAATGTTTTTCTCATCATGACTGAAATATATATTTTCAAAAGAGATTTCACCTTTTACATTTTCTAAGTTTGTTGCATTAGAAGAATCTTTTTCGATATCCTCATCTAGCATCTCTTTGAAACGTTTAAATCCACTCATTCCATTTTGATATTGTTCAACAAAACCAACTAACCTTTTGATAGGTTGACTAAAAATTCTAATGTAAAGTAGATAAGCTAAGAAGTCACCGAAATTAATTTTACCTTGATATGTAAAAATTGCTCCGAAAACTAAAACAAGATAATCTAACATATCAGTGAAGAATGTCATCCCTGAAACATATTCAGCCATAACTTTATAGGCTCCTTCACGAGCTTTTTTAAATTCAATATTACTTTTTTTAAATTTTTGTAGCTCCTCTTCTTTGTTGACAAAAGCTTTTGAAACTCTAATTCCACTGATACTGTTTTGTAAAGTTGAGTTAATAGCTCCAATTTTTTCACGAGTTTCAGAGAAAGCATCTGTCATCTTTTGTCTTCTATTTAGCGTGAACCAGACAATAAACGGTATAACAGAGAATACAATTAGTGTTAAAGGGATATTAATATTTAGAAGTAAGAAGAATGACCCTAAGATCATGATAATAGATATAAATAGATCTTCAGGACCATGGTGAGCTAACTCTGAAACCTCCTGTAGGTCGTTTACAATTCTCGACATGATACTTCCAGTCGCAGTGTTATCAAAGTATTTGATAGGAAAGTTTTGAAGTTTAGCATAGACATCTCTTCTCATATCCCCCTGCATTCTAACTCCAACAACATGTCCCCAGTAATTCATAAAGAAATTACAAACAAGCTTGATAAAGTATATTCCTAAAAGAGTTACACCTAAAGTGACAATAGCTCTATAGTTTTTATTTGGAATATAGTTATTTACAGCAGCTCTACTCAGCATAGGGTATATTAAATCACAGGCTGAAACTGTTATAGCAGCAAGTAAATCTAAAAAAAATAGTTTTTTATAAGGTTTATAGTAACTTATAAATTTTTTTAACATTTAAAACCTCCAATATTTAGTAATTTTATTACACAATATAATTTTAAAAGAAAAGTATATAAAAGTCAAAGAATATTAAAATAATCCACAATAAAAAAAGAGTTCCGAAGAACTCGTTATAATTATATACATTTAAATTCTTTTAAAATATTTAAAAAATATTCTACACCATGTGTTAAAGCTTTGTTATCAAAATCAAATCTATTGTTATGAAGAGCACAAACATATCCGTTTTCTTCATCTCTAACACCAACAAGAGCTAGAAGTCCTGGGGTTCCATTTTGAGAGTAGAATGAAAAATCTTCTGACCCACTTAAAGAGATATCAGTAAAAACAGTTTTTCCATCTAATACATGAAGAGCGTGTTCAAATAGTTTTTTGTCATTGATAACAGGAGGATAAAACGGTTCAAAATACATATTGATATCTACATCAAAAGCAGTTTCAAAACCAGAGTTTATTTTTTCCATTCTTTCTTTTATAAATGGAATTAAAGATATATTTTCTAATCTAATTGTTCCAAGCATATTCACACTGCCAGGAATAATATTCCGAACTGTTCCAGCATGGAAAGCCCCTATAGTCAGAAGGAAATGCTCATATGATGGAATGTTTCTAGATTTTATAGATTGGTATGCTTCTACAAGTTTAGCACCGATTAGAATTGAATCAACTCCTTTGTGTGGTTGAGCACCATGACACCCTTTACCATTTAAAGTGATATCTAAATTTATATTTTGAAGAGAAACGCATCCAGATTTAACAGCGAACTCTCCAACTTTAATTTCAGGATAAACATGAAGTGCAAAAATAGCTTCGATTTTCTTAGATTTGTAATAATCATCAGCAACAATAAAACGAGCCCCACCCGCTCCTTCTTCTCCAGCTTGAAATATGAAAACTAAAGATTTTTGTAATTTAACACCTGAGTTTATTAACTTTTTTATCTCCTGGATAAATGTTAAAAGCATTGCAGCATGACCGTCATGTCCGCAAGCGTGCATCATACCATCAACTTTAGATTTAAATGGATTGTTACTCTCCTCTTTTAAAGGCAAAGCATCTATATCAGCTCTGAAAGCCAAACAAGAATCAATTGTACCAGGAATAAAAGCTACAGTACTCGTTCCAATAGAATGATACTCAACACATTCCTCATCTAAAACTTTTCTAATATACTCAGAAGTTTTAAATTCATGTAGTGCTATTTCAGGTATTGTATGAAGATAATTACGATGTGTATTAAGATTGTTTAACATAAAATCACTCCCCAAAAATTTATAGTTAAATTAATATCATAATTTATAAAATTTGTCACGAATTAAAAAAAATATAAAAAAACTTGCATTTTATTTTTTAAAATGTTACTATTCATTCAATTTAAGAGAATTTTAAGGTAGAGGCGCAAGCGACAAGAGTAAGTTAGTAGAGCTAGACAGAGCACTGAAACTAAATGAAAGGGAAGTTTGCCGAAATAAAGGTTATGTCAAAAACTTTTATTGGGTATATAGATAATATCTATATAACTGTCATTAGTATATCTAATGTTGTGCTATCCGTTATTTGTAATATTATAAAATTTACAAAAAACTGCCTATTTTATTTTTATGGGGCAGTTTTTTTATTTAAAAAGGAGCGGAGAGAATGTTACAGTTAAGTAGAGTGAATGAAGTTTTTAGCTTTTTAGGTCCAGTGACCGATTTTTTATGGGAGTTTCCAAGAAATTTTGAGTTTTACAAAAATATCCCTTTAATAGGAAACTTTACATTAGCAATATTATTGTTAATGGGATGTGGGATGTATTTCACGATGAGATTAAAATTTGTTCAAATAAGATATTTTAAGAAAAGTTTACAGATTTTAAAAAATAAGAGTAGCAACCAAGTTGGGATATCTCCAATGGCGGCATTTTTATTGAGTAGTGCAACAAGAATAGGTCCTGGAAATATAATGGGTGTTACAGGAGCGGTATTAGCAGGAGGACCAGGAGCACTATTTTGGATGTGGGTGAGTGCATTCTTCGGAATGGCGACAAGTTTTGTTGAAGCAACACTTGCACAGATATTTAAAGAAAAAAATGAGGATGATTATGTAGGAGGAATAGCATATTATGGAAGAAAACTTTTAAATAATAGTAAGTTAGCAGGGGTAGTAATAGCAGGATCGTATATCTTTTATGCTCTATTTACTCTTCCATCACAAGTTTTCCATATGTTTACAGCATTTGGAAGCTTAGCAGGTCAGATTACAGGAGCAGCTTATACTAGAACAGATAACGTCTATATAGTTATAGGAATATCTATAATTATATTTACCTTTGGAATAATTTTTGGTGGAATAAAAAGAGTTGCAGCAGTAACGGATTTTATAGTACCAATAATGGCAGTATTATATTTTGGAGTGGCTTTATTCTTGATAGCTTTGAATTTAGATAAAGTTCCATATTTCTTTTCAGCTGTTTTTAAAGGAGCTTTTAGTCCATCAGCTTTATTCGGAGGTTCAATAGGTATAGCCTTACAACAGGGAATAAAAAGAGGGTTGATGTCAAATGAAGCAGGACAAGGAACAGTAACTATGGCAGCAGCGGCAGCAGATGCAAAGCATCCAGTAGAACAAGGGTTTGTTCAACAGTTTGGAGTTTTTATAGATACATTTGTAATCTGTACAATTTCAGGTTTTTTAGTAATTATAGCAAGTATATGGAATTTAGATACTCATAACTTTGAGGTTTTAAGAAGTGATAAGTTAGGATATTTTATAGAATCATTAAAGGTACTATCACCAGCATCACTAAATGGAATTATTCAATTTATAGTTTCTCTGTGCTATGGGATGTTTGCATTTTCGACTATACTAGGAATGATTGCATTTATAGATATATCGGCAACTGAGATATGCAGAAAAAAGATATTTTTAATCTCAATGAAACTGATATCGTCTCTGATATTTATTCCATTTGGGGTTATGTGTGTTTGGTCGGGATTAGAGTTAGATAATATTTGGGTAATAAGTGATTTTACAAATTTAGTTATGGTATTTATAAATGTACCATTAATATTATTAGGATTTAATTTTGCAGAAAAATCATTAAAAGAGTATGAATTAAATCAATAAGTTAATTTATAAATTGTACTGAATAGGAGGAGTGGGATGAAGTTTTTAGGAAGTATGAAAAATGTAGATGGTGTTTTAGAAATAGGTGGTATTTCAGTAAAAAAATTAAAAGAAGATTTTGGAACACCTTTGTATATATATGATTTAGAGTTACTACAAAAGAAAATTAGAGATATAAAAAACTCATTTAAAAGTGAAAAATTTAATACAACTGTTGTGTATGCTTCTAAAGCGTATCTTTCAAAAGGAATGGCTCAAGTTATAAATAGAGAGGGGTTACATATAGATGCTGTTTCAGCAGGAGAGTTATACACAATTCTTTCATCTGGATTTCCTTCAAAAAGAGTTCATATGCATGGAAACAATAAATCTTTAGAAGAGCTGAATATGTGTGTAGAACGTGAGATAGGAAGTATAATTTTAGACAACAGATTTGAAGCTGAAAAAGTAGCTCAGATTTGTAAAAGAGTAGGAAAAAAGATGGATGTTATGTTGAGGCTAAATATTGGAATAGATGCACACACTCATGAATATATAAAAACAGCAAAGCATACTTCAAAGTTTGGAGAATCAATTTTTGATAAAGAGATAGAAAATATTGTAAAAGATATTGTTGAAAAGAAAGAGCTGAATTTTTTAGGCTTTCATTGCCATATAGGTTCACAGATTTTTGACGAACTTGCTTTTTGTGAAGGTGTAAAAACAATGGTTCAATTTACAAAAAAAGTTTCAGAGAAGTTAGATATTAAAATTCCAGAAATAAATATCGGTGGAGGATTCGGAGTTAGGTATACTGAAGAGGACACAGATGCTGATTTAAAAAAGATGATGAAAAAAATTATTATCTCTTTAGAGGAGAATCTACTAGCAGAAAACTTATCAGTTGAGAATGTGATAATAGAACCAGGGCGTTCAATAGTTGCAGCAGCAGGAAGTACTCTATACACAGTTGGAGGAGAGAAGAAAACTTTTGGTGGAGAAAAATATGTCTTTATAGATGGGGGAATGACTGATAATATCAGACCAGCTTTGTATAGTGCTAAATATGAAAGTGTTGTTGCCAATAGGTTAAATGAAAGTAAAAAAGAGTTAGTAACAATAGCTGGAAAATGTTGTGAATCAGGGGATATAATAGCTAAGAATACAAAGTTAGGAAAGTGTTCAGAGGGCGATTTAGTATTAGTTAGTTGCACAGGAGCTTATGGACATTCAATGAGCAGTAATTATAATAAAGCTTTAACACCAGCTGTAGTTTTTGTAAAAGATGGAAAGAGCTATTTGGTTTCAAAAAGAGAAAGTTACGAAGATTTAATAAAAAATGATTTCGATTTAATTGAAAGTATTTAGGGAGAAAAAATGGATATACAGAAGTTAAAGTTTGAAGCAGATAAAATAAAAGATTGGTTAATTGAAGTGAGAAGAGATTTTCATAAACATCCAGAATTAGGAACTCAAGAATATCGAACTCATGATAAGATATGTGAATATTTAAAAGAGCTGGAAATACCTTACAGAACCTCATTCAATACGGGGGTTATAGCTGATATAGCAGGAGAGAACTCAAATATTACAATAGCGTTAAGAGGAGATATAGATGCACTACCTATTTTAGATATGAAAACAACAGAGTATTCATCTAAAATTAAAGGTGTTTGCCATGCTTGTGGTCATGATGTACACACAACTGTGGTATTAGGAGTTGCAAAATATTTTTATGAAACAAAAACAAAACCTCCTGTGAACCTTAGATTAATATTTCAACCAGCCGAAGAGACTGTTGGTGGAGCAAAACCAATGATAGAGGATGGAGCTTTAGATGGCGTGAATGCTGTTTATGGATTACATGTAGATGACACAATAGATATAGGTAAAGTTGGAATTAAGTATGGAGCTATGAATGCTTCATCAGATACTTTGAAAATTAAAATTAGTGGGACGAGTTGTCATGGAGCATACCCAAGCCGAGGAGTGGATGCACTTCTTATAGCTTCTCATGTGGTTATAGCACTTCAAAGTATAGTAAGTAGAAATTTAGATGCTAGAGAAAGTGGTGTAATTACAATTGGAACAATAAATGGCGGAACAGCTGGGAATATTGTTGCAAACGAGATTGAGCTGAAAGGGACATTGAGAACTTTAAATCCTGAAGTTAGAGAGAGAATGAAAAAAAGAATAAAAGAGGTAGTAGAAGGAATTCCGTTAGCTTTTGGTGGAGAGGGAAAAATTGAGATAGAACCTGGATATACCGCTTTGATAAATCATGATAAAAATGTAGAGATTATTAAAAAAAGTGCAATAGAGTTATTTGGAGAAGAGAGTATCCATGAAAAAAAGGTAGCTAATATGGGTGTTGAAGATTTTTCATATTTCATTGAAAAAACAGAGGGTGCATTTTTTACAATAGGAATTAGAAACTCAGATAAAAATATAGTTGTACCAGCTCATAATGGAAATTTTGATATAGATGAAGAAGCGATTTTAAATGGTGTAATGATGCAGATTTTAAATATTTATAATACAAAATAAAATTTTAAAAAATCAAAGAAAAAGAGAATTCTTTTAGTAATATATCTTAGAGAATATAAAGTTAAAAGGAGAAAAACTATGAAAAAGATTTTAATTGTATTAAGTTTAATTGTTTCATTAGTATCTTTTTCTGCTGAAATATTAAATGAGTCAGTCAATGAACCAAACAATGAAAATAGTACACCAGTTATTCAAAATGTTTCTGTATCTGATGTGGGAAATGAAGAGTTTATAATAAGTGTGATGGGGAGTTTAGAATCTGATCCAGATATAATGGAGAAGATGAATGAGATAGGTGAGATAGTTGATTCAGAAGTTGCAAAAGAGAATCCAGATTGGGTAAAGGTAGAAAGATTATACAATGAACTTTCAGTTTATACAAATAAGGTTTCTGTAAATATGATGAGAACATTAAAAGAGGGTGGGTTAGAGAAAAGTGAGCCTAACTTTGAGCAAGAGATGAATAGCGAAATGGTTTCAGATATGTTTTTAGATCAGGATATACCAGCTAATCCTGTGGATGAAAGCGAGATTATGGAAGCGATAAAAAAAGGTATGACAGCAAAAGAGATTGCTCGTATGGAGGAGATTAGCGGTAAAATATCAGCAGAGATAGAACTACCAAATCCAAACTGGGAGCAAGTAGAGAATGACTATAACGAGCTATCTAAATATACAAATAAAGTGACAGTGATAATAATGCAAGTAGAGAAAAAAAGAAATGGAGTTCAGTAGAACTCCATTTCACATTTTTTGTATTATAAATTACTATCCAAGAGCTACATCTAAAAACATCATAAGTGCAAAACCGAACATAACACCAATAGTACCAGAGTCATCATTTTTAACCTCTTTTGCTGTTGGAATAAGCTCTTCAGCAACAACATATATCATAGCACCAGCAGCAAAAGCAAGAGCATACGGAAGTAAAGATGTCATTTTAATAACAAAAATAGCTCCTAAAACACCTGCGATAGGTTCAACTATCCCAGATGCTTGGCCATACAGAAAAGCTTTCCATCTACTCATACCATCTCTTCTAAGAGGAATAGAAACAGCAGCTCCTTCTGGGAAGTTTTGAAGTCCAATTCCAAGAGCAAGAGTGATAGCAGAAATTAAAGTACTAGAATCACTTCCTGTTACAGAGAGTGCACCAAAAGCTACCCCAACAGCAAGCCCCTCTGGAATATTGTGAAGAGTGATTGCTAGAACTAAAAGAACACTTCGTCTTAGTTTTGTTTTAATTCCTTCTGCTTCAGATGTTTCTTTATTTAAGTGAAGATGAGGCAGAAATTTGTCAACACACCAAAGAAAGCCACCTCCTAAAAGAAAACCGATTAAAGCTGGTTTCCATCCAGGAAGACCAATCTCTATTGCCAGCTCAATAGCAGGGTTAAGTAGTGACCAAAATGAAGCTGCAATCATTACTCCAGAAGCAAACCCAAGCATTCCGTTTAAAACTTTTTGGTTTATAGTTTTAAAGAAAAAAACCATAGCAGAACCAAGCATAGTAACAAAGTATGTAAAAAAAGTAGCTAAAAAAGCTAATAAAATAGGATTCAATTCCTTTAAATATTCAAGCATAAAAAACCTCCTGTTAACTGTAGAATAAATTGTATACTTAATTTGTATTTTAAGTCTTTTGTTTATTATATACTTAATTGTACTATATAGCTATAAATTTCCCTTTTATTAAAAGGAATTTATAGAGTTATTTATAATAATACGTTACACACCGTTACTACAGGAGGAAAAAAATGATTGATTTTAAAAATATAAATATAATGGTAGGAATTGCAGCTCTTTTTTCAACAGTATCTATAAACTCTTACGGAGATGGAGTAAAAGAGATATCAAAAATACAAAAAGAAAGAAAGTATAGATTAGAGTCAGAGGAAAAAATTTATAGTGTGTTGACACCAATAGAAAAGGTTGTTCCAGAAAATTTTAGAGGATATAAAGAGTATGATGAATATGCACATAGTTTAATGATGTCGACTAGTTCTCAAATATTTTTAACAAATGATGTAGGGAATAACTTTGTGATTTATATGATACCACATCATGAGGCAGCGATAGTATCGAGTATTGGCGTTTTAAAATATACCGTAGACGGAAAGATTAAAGAGTTAGCTGAAAGGATTATAGAAGTTCAAAAGAAAGAGGTTGAAATGATGCAAACTCTTTTAGAAGAGGGCGAGTTAAGAGGAAATGAAAATACAGAATTTTTAAAAAAAATACAAAATATAAATATGGAGAAAATGAATGTAGATTTTTATAATTCACTTGGGAATAACTCTGAAGATATAAGTGAATATTATTTGAGGTCGATGATACCACATCATGAGATAGCTTTAGAGATGGCTAAGGAATACTTAAAATATGGTAGTAATCAGGAGTTGATTAAATTAGCACAGAAAATTTTACTAGCTCAAGAAGAGGAGATAAAAGAGATTGAAATATTATTGAAAAATAGAGAAAAAGCAGGAGGTTAGTTCCTGCTTTTTTATGCTTTTGATAAAATTACAATTGATTCATAAGCTCTTAATTTTAAAATTTTATTTGTTAAAAGAGTCTCTTTATAATTTCCTATTAAAACTGTTTTTCCTACAAACTCCTCGGGAATCTCAATTTCAGTTTCGGCTTCATAAAAATTATTTACTACTAAAAGCTTTTCATCATTTAATTGACGAGTATATCCAAAAATTTTAGAGTTATTTTCATACATTGGAGCGAATATTCCATGAGATATAACTTTGTAATTTTTTCTCAATTCAATCAATTTTTTATAGTAATAAAATACTGAATCTAAATCATTCAAACTATTATCTACATTGATATCTTCATAATTTTTTGAAATATCTATCCATGATGTTCCTTTTGAAAAACCAGCATTCAATGAGTTAGTCCATTGAACTGGAGTTCTGCTATTATCTCTTGATTTTTGATCTAAAATCGCTATTGCTTCTTCTACTGTTTTTCCTTTTTGAAGAAGTATTTTGTAGTTGTTTAAAGATTCAACATCTCTATACTCTTCAATAGTTTCAAAATGAGGATTTATCATTCCTATCTCCTCACCTTGATAAATATACGGTGTTCCTCTTAGCATATGTATTGCTGTTGCTAGCATCTTTGCAGATTCTTTTAAATACTTTTCACTTCCAAATCTTGAAACTATTCTTGGCTGATCGTGGTTACACCAAAAAACAGCACTCCATCCATCTCCTTTTTGCATCTCTAGTTGCCACTTAAATAATAACTCCTTCAGTGCAGCAAAATCCATTTTTCCTAAAGCCCACTTATCTCCATTTGGATAATCAACTTTTAAGTGATGGAAATTAAACACCATCGATAACTCTTCATTCTCTGGTTTTGTGTATTCAATGCAATGAGGAATTGTTGTTGATGACATCTCTCCTACAGTCAAACTTCCTGGGTGCTTTCCAAAAGTATTAGCTGTTAACTCCTTTAAAAATTCATGTACTCTTGGCCCATCTGTATAAAATTTCCTACCGTCAGAAGTTGCAGTTTTATAATCATCATTTAAAAAACTTTGTTCTTTAGAGATTAGATTTATAACATCTAACCTAAATCCATCAACACCTTTTTCTAGCCAAAAATTTATCATCTTATAGATATCTTTTCTTAACTCAGGATTTTCCCAATTAAGATCAGCTTGAGTCACATCAAAAAGATGAAGATAATATTTACCTAGCGACTCTACAAATTCCCAAGCATTTCCACCAAATTTTGAGTTCCAATTAGTTGGGGGTGTATTTGGTTCACCATCTTTCCAGATATAATAATTATGATATCTGTTTTCTGGACCTTTCAAAGCTTCTTTAAACCAGAAATTTTCAATTGAAGTGTGATTAATAACCATATCCATTATTAACTTCATTCCTCTTTTATGTGTTTCTTTTAATAACTCTTCAAAATCGTTCATATTTCCAAAAATCGGATTAATATTATAATAATCTGCTATATCGTATCCATTATCCATCATTGGTGAAACATACATTGGAGTTGTCCATATAACATCAACACCTAAAGATTTTATATAATCCAACTTGCTGATAATACCTTTTATATCACCAATTCCATCTCCATTACTATCACAAAAACTTTTTGGATATATTTGATAAACACTTGAACTTTTCCACCAATCTTTTTTTAACATATTTTCCTCACTTTATTTTTACTTTTTATTTTTTATTAAATTACTTTTATTTAAAACGTACGTTGCTATAATCGGTACTATAAAAGCTATTAACATAGCTATAATATAGTTAATCCAAAACTTTGGTTGAATTGCTAAAAATGCGGGCAATCCTCCAATACCAATAGAGTTTGCTAAAACTCCTGTTAAAGTTGAATATACTGCTGCTAAAGCTGAACCTATTAAAGCTCCATAAAATGGATACATAAATCTTAAATTTACTCCAAATAGAGCTGGTTCTGTTACACCTAACCAAGCTGAAATTGCAGATGATAAAGATAGTGATTTTAATTTTTCATCTTTTCTATTTAAAAACATCATCGTTACCGCCGCTGAACCTTGAGCAATATTGCTTAGCGCAATCATTGGCCAGATCATTGTTCCTCCTTGAGCAATCAATTGTAAATCGACAGCTAAGAAAGTGTGATGAACACCTGTTATAACTAGAGGAGCATAAAACATTCCAAATAAAATTGCTCCAAACACTCTAAATGGCCCAGTTAAAAGAACGTTAAATATCGCTGCTATATAATTTCCCAATTCACGTGATATTGGACCTATGACTAAATATGATAAAATTAATGTTGTCAGTAAAACTAAAAATGGAAGTAATATCATTTTTAAAATTTCTGAAAAATACTTTTTCAAATATATCTCCATCTTTGCCATAAATATCCCGGCTAACATAGCTGGTATAACTTGAGCTTGATAACCTACTTTCTCTATAGTTAAAAATCCAAAATCCCAGAAAGGAACTGCATTTATTGCAGCTGCAGTTGCATATCCATAAGCATTCATAAGTTGAGGAGAAACTAAGGTAATTCCCAATACAATCCCTAATATCTCGGTTCCACCATATTTTTTTACCGTAGACCAAGTCACCCCAACTGGTAAAAAGTGAAATATAGCTTCACCTAAAATCCATAAAAAACTATGTAGTTCTGCTAACTTTGGATTTAGACTTGTTAATGTCTGAGTCCCATCTCCAAAAATAGCTAAATCTCCAATTATATTTCTAAAACCTAAAATCAATCCACCTGTAATTATTACAGGAAGCAATGGTGTAAATATCTCTGCAAAACCACCTACAACTTTTTGAAGTCTCCCCATCTTTTGATTAGCAGCTACTTTAACTTCATCTTTTGTAGCTTCAGATATTTCTGCAACAGTAAGAAAATCTTTATACAAATCTTTAACTGCATTTCCTATTATTATTTGAAATTGTCCAGATGTTGAAAAAGAACCCTTTACTAACGATAAATTTTCTAACTTTGTTTTTTCTACCAAAGTTTCATCTTTTAAAATCAATCTCAATCTAGTTATACAATGTGTTGCACTAATTATATTATTTTTTCCACCGATTAATTCCAAAATCTCTTTTGATTCCCTCTCATATTTTCCCATATTACCCTCCATGATTTAAAAAAACAATATTTCAATCTCTTATTGAACATATAATATTAAATTTTCATTCTTTTGTCAACAACTTGTTTAAACAAGTTAAAAATTTTTGTATAATATATTTTTTTTGATATAATAGTTTTTAAATACAACTATTATAAATTTTGGGAGTTAAAATGGCAAAAAGTAGATATTTAGAGATATATAATTTTATTAAAGAAAATATTGATAACGGAACTTATCCTCCTGAAGAGAAAATCCCTTCTGAAAATCAATTGAAAGATATTTTTTCAGTTAGTAGAAATACTGTTAGAAAAGCTATCGAACTTTTATCAAGCAATGGATATTTAAGCTCTGTTCATGGAAAAGGAGTTTTTGTTATAAAAAAAATTCCTGTTAATTTTTTACTAGGAGGAACTGAAAGTTTTAAAGAGGCTTCTTTAAAAAATGGACTTAATTATAAAACTACAGTTCCTGTATTTGAAAGTTTAATTGTAGATGAAGAGATTAGTAAAAAAACCCATTTTTTAATTGGTGAAGAGGTCTATCATATGATTAGAATTAGAGAGATAAATAACGAAAAAGTAATTTTAGATGATAACTATTTCTTAAAAGAAGTCGTTGATGGATTAACAGTTTCTATTGCAATGGATTCTATCTATGAATTTTTAGAGAAGACAAAAGGTTTAAAAATTAATGGAACACAAAAGATTATATCTATTGAAAGTACGACCAAAGATGATCAAAAATATTTAGATTTAAATGGAAATAGTTTAGTTGCTATTGTTAAAAATTTTGGATATTTAGAAAATGGACTTCTTTTTGAGTATACTGAATCTCATCATAGAACAGATAAATTTGTTTTTAGTAGTTTTGCTAAAAGATAAAAAATATAAATACAAAAGAGTTGACTTTTAAAACAATAGATGTTATTATCAATACAGATTAAACGATTAACACAGGAGAGTAAGTTGAGAGTAACAATAAAAGATATCGCTAAAAAATTAAATATTTCAACAGCTGCTGTCTCAAAAGCCCTAAATAATCTCTCTGGTGTAAGTGAAGATTTAAGAGAAAGAGTAAAAGAAGCAGCAAAAGAGATGGGATATACTCCAAATCTGATTGCAAAAAATTTAGTTCAAAAACGTACAAATAAAATTGCATTATTTATTTTAAGTAGAAAAATTGAAGATATGAGATTTTCTTTTTTAGATAATGAAATATTTAGGTATTTAATAAATGAATCACATAAAATAGATTATAATATTCTAGTTTTTTCAGTTGAAGATACCGATGAGAAAAAAAGTTATATAGATTTATGCTTATCAGAAAATGTTGCAGGAGCAATTATTCTTGGATTGAAATTAGATGATCCACAAATAAATGAGTTAAGAGAAAATAAAAGCTTTCCAGTTGTAGTTTTTGATACAAGTATTGGAGGAAATGTAAATTCTGTAAAAACCGACAATGAATCAGGTGTTCTTGAAGTTACATCTTTTTTAAGAGAGATGAATCACAAAAAAATTGGTGTAATAACAGGACATTTTAAAGCTCAAGTTTCAATTGAAAGATTATATACATTTACTAACTCTTTAATTGGAAACAATATAGAAGTTTATGAAGGTGACTTTTCAAAAGAGAGTGGATACAAAGGCGCAATGGAATTATATTCGAAAGGGGTTAGTGCTATATTTGCATTTAGTGACTTGATGGCTTTAGGTGCAATAGAGTATTTTAATGAAAAAAATATAGATATTCCTGATAAGGTTTCTATTATAGGATTTGACAATATACCTATAGGTGAAATAATAAAACCAGGCTTATCTACAGTGGCACATAATAAATCAGAGATTGCAAAGCAGATGTTAAAATTGATTACAGACAGTTCTTTTGGAAAAAATGTAAAGATAAAACCAGAGTTAATAAAAAGGGATTCAGTTAAAAAACTGTAATCCCTAAAAAAATAAACACTTGATTAAACGTTTAACTAAATTAAGTTTAGTTTTTATCTTGGGAGGGTAAAATGAAGTTAAAAAAAGTTTTGTTACTGTTGACCACTATTTTAATTGCTAGTTGTGGAAAAAGAGTAGAGAGCACAGAGGAAAAAGTAAATCTATCGGTTTCGGTTTGGGGGAGTTCACCAGAGGAAACAGCTTTAGTTGATAGACAAATACTAATGTTTGAAGAGAGATATCCAAACATAAAAGTGACAAAAGAGGTTGTAACCGGGGATTACAATCAGGTATTACAAACAAATATAGCAGCGAGAATTGAATCAGATGTATTTTACATTGATTCCGCAGTTGCTCCGATGTATATTGATAAAAAAGCAATTTTGCCTTTGAATGAATATTTAGATGTAGAAGATTTGAAAGATTTTAATAATAATCTTTTAGAAGGTTTTTCAGAAGATGGAAAAGTATATGGATTGCCAAAGGATTACAATCCCCTTGTATTAGCTTATAATAAAGATATGTTTGAAAAAGCAGAGATATCTTCAGTACCAAGAAATTGGGAAGAATGGTTAATAGCTTTTCAAAAATTAAAATCAGTAGGCGAAGCAGGAGAATTAGGGAAAAATTTTATGTATCCAATGTCTAGTATAACTGCAGGAGAAAGAACTGCAACATTTATACTTCAAAATGGAGGGGATGTATTTGACAATGAAAATGGAAGAGTTATTTTTAATTTAGATGTAGCTGTTGAAGGATTAAAATATTTTTATAATTTAATAAAAGATGGATATGTGAGAGAACCAAGAGCTATGGGTGAAGGTTGGAATGGAGATGCTTTTGCAAGAGAAAAAGTTGCCATGACAATAGAAGGCGGATGGATGATACCATATTTAACAACCGCAGCACCAAATTTAAATTATGGCTTAGCTAAAATTCCTATGGGAAAAGAAGAGGGAACAATGTTATTCTCAGTTGCTTATTCGATGGGAAGAAATACAAAACATCCAAAAGAAGCAGTAGAGTTTATAAAATTTATGACTGGAAAAGAAGCACAAATGTTAATGGTTGAAAGTGGTCTTGGATTACCAACAAGAAAATCACTCAATGATGAATTTATAAAGCTTCATCCAACAAAAGAAGCTATGATAGAAATGTCCCCTTTTGGAAGGGCATATAACTTTGGAAAAAAAGGCTTAAAAGTAGCTAATGAATTAGGAAAAGCAAATGAAATAATTTATATAAACTATGTTAATGGAAAATATAATATAGATATAAAAAAAATACTAGATGATTATGCTGAAAAAGCAAAGTAAAGAGAGGGAATTATGGTTGATAAAAAATTCGATAAAATTTATGGATGGTTATTCATTCTACCAGTTTTTATTTTAGCAGTTGTATTTTTTCTAATTCCTGCTGGAATGTCGTTAATACTTTCATTTAAAGAATATTCGTTATTAGATAGTCAAGGAATGTTTTCTGCTCCTTGGGTAGGTTTAAATAATTATAAAGAAGTATTTAAAGATGAGATATTTTTTAAATCTTTAAAAAATACAGTTATTTATTCGTTAGGTGTTGTTCCAACTCAACTAATTATAGCTTTAGGATTAGCAATAATTTGTAATTCTAAGATAAGAAACAAAGGACTTTTAAGAACGATATATTACATTCCAACAGTGACATCAGCAGTTGCAGTATCAATTATGTTTTTATTCTTATATAAAACAGATGGATTATTGAATAAATTTTTGGGACTTTTTGGAGTTGAACCAATTGGTTGGTTCAATAGTCCAGCGTTTGCTTTACCTTCAATGATGTCTTTAGCAGTTTGGTCATCTGTTGGAATTTACATGGTTATATTTTTAGCTGGTTTACAAGGAATATCTCCTTCTTTATATGAAGCAGCAGAGATTGATGGAGCATCAAAATTTGAACAATTTCTATATGTAACACTACCACAATTAAAACACGTACTTTTCTTTAATTTAGTTGTATCATTTATAGGAACTCTTCAAGTTTTTGATCAAGCTTACGTTATATCAGGGGGAACAGGCGGACCATTAGATTCAACATCAACAGTTGTGTTATATCTATTTAATTCTGGATTCCGTGATTTTAAAATGGGATATGCTTCTGCAATAGCCTTTGTATTATTTGGAATAATTTTTACATTAACGATGATTCAAAAGTTCTTATTTAAGGAAAGTGATTAATAATGAAAAAAACACTAGAAAAAATTTTAAAAATATCAATGGTTTCAATTGTGGTTTTTTATGGTGCAATATCGATATTTCCATTTATATGGAGTTTTATAACATCTTTAAAACCTACGACAGATGTAAATACATTTAATATACCATTTAGTCAATTATCTTTTAAAAATTATAGTTATATATTTAAAAATTTTCCATTTGTTACATGGTTATTGAATAGTATTGTAGTTGCAGGATTGGTAACAGCTGGAAATATATTATTTAACTCAATGGCGGGTTATGCTCTTGCAAGAATAGAGTTTCCAGGAAAAAAATCAATATTTGTTGCAATATTGGGTATGATGATGATACCTGGGCAAGTAGTTATGGTTCCAACGTATATAATATTGGTAAACTTAGGTTGGATAAACTCATACTATGGACTGACAATTCCATTTATGTTTAATTTTTTTAATATCTTTTTAATGAGACAATTTTTTATGGGGATTCCAAAAGATTTAGAAGAAGCTGGGTATATAGATGGTTTAAGTAGGTTTGGAATATTTTTTAAAGTGATATTACCTGTTTCAAAATCTGCTTTATCAACGCAATTTATTCTTAGTTTCACAGGAAATTGGAATAGTTTTTTATGGCCAACTTTGATTGGAAGAAAACAAAGCATGTATACATTACCTGTAGGATTGAACTCTTTCTATGGGCAGTACTTCCAATTTTGGGATCAAGTTTTAGCAGGAGTAATGTTACTATCAATACCAGCAATTTTGATTTTTATAATATTTCAAAAACATTTTATAGCTGGAATAGCAAATTCAGGTTCGAAAGAGTAATAAAAAAAATTATAAAAGGAGAGAAATCTCCTTTTTAAATAAAAAACAACTTAAACGTTTAACTAAATAGAGGAGTGATTATTTTGATGAATTACAACAAAGGTACAGAGGATTTAAAAAACTGGATTGTATCAGAGGATAGTTTTAACAGTAATAACTTAGGTAAGTGTGAAGCAATTATGTGTTTAGGAAATGGATATATGGGAGTTAGAAGTGCTACGGAGGAGAAATATTTAAAAGAGATTAGAAATCACTTTGTAAGTGGAACTTTTAATAAATTTGATGAAAATGAAGTTACTGAGTTACCAAATATACCAGATTTCACACAGCTAGATATAAATTTAAATGGTGAAAGATTGGATTTAGAAAAAGGTGAAATCAAAAATTACTCAAGGGATTTAAATTTAAAATCTGGAGTAATTATAAGAGAATTTAATTGGATATTTAAGGGTATTGAATACCATTTTATATCTAGAAGATTTGTTTCATTAAAAGATTTAAATTTAATGGCTATAGAAGTTTGTATAACACCTTTAAATGCAGAGGCTACTGTATCAATTACTTCTGGAATAAATGGGCAGGTTAGTAACAGTGGAGCACAGCATTTCCATGAAGGAGAAAAGAGGATATATAATAAAAAGTTTATTGAGATGCTCTCTAAAACTACAAATAGTAAAATTGATTTTGTTCAAATGACTACTCATAAATTATCTTTAAATGGAGATGAAATTGAAATAGATCCAGATTTGAATATGGATAGAAGAAAAGTAAATGTAATTTACAAGTTAGATGTAAAAGCTGGAGAAGAGTTTAAATTAGAGAAAATTTCAACGGTAAATACAACTCGAGATTTAGTTCATGATGGAAAAGAGTTAAAAGATATTAGAATTTATGCTTTAAATCAATTAGAAAATTTTGAAAAAGAGGGCTTTGAAACTCTTTTAGAAAAAAGTAAAACTGAATGGAATAAAAAATGGGCAGCTATGGATATAAAAATAGATTCAGAAGTTGAATTTGATCAATTAGCAATTAGATTTGCTCAATATCACTTAATAGTAATGACACCTGCTCATGACTCTAGAATGGGAGTTGGAGCAAAAGGTCTTTCTGGTGAAGGATATAAAGGTCATTCTTTCTGGGATACAGAACTATTTATCATGCCATTCTTCACTTACACTATGCCAGAGATAGCAAGATCTTTAGCTAAGTATAGATTTGAAACTCTAGGAGGAGCAAGAAGAAAAGCTAATGATAATGGTTATATGGGGGCTATGTTTCCTTGGGAATCTGCTTGGAAAGATGATGGAGAGGTTACACCTGTATGGGGAGCTGTAGATATTGTAACAGGAAAAGCTACAAAAATTTGGTCTGGGTTTATAGAGCAACATATAACTTGTGATGTGGCATATGCGCTTTGGCAATATTATATGGTAACAAAAGATGAAGAGTTTATGGAGAACTATGGATTTGAAATTCTATTTGATACAGCTATATTCTGGGCTAGTAGATTGGAGTGGAATGAGGAAAAGAAAGAGTACCATATAAATAATGTAATAGGGCCTGATGAGTATAAAGAACATGTAAATAATAACGCATTTACTAACTATATGGCTCATTGGAACTTAAATTTAGCAATAGAATATTATTCTAAAATAAAATCAGAAAAACCAGAGTTATTCAATATTTTAAATAAAAAGTTAGAGCTAGATTCTAATTTAAAAGTTTGGAAGGATAAGGTAGTTAAAATTTATTTACCTGAGCCAAGAAAAGAAGATTCTGTAATTCCTCAAGATGATACTTATTTATCAAAAGAGATTATAGATTTAACAAAATATAAAAATCAAGAGCATGTTGGATCTTTATTTAAAGATTATAGCTTAGATCAAGTAAATGAAATTCAAGTTTCAAAACAAGCAGATATGATGGTTTTATTCTATCTTTTAGAAAATAGATTTAGCACAGATGTAAAAAGAGCAAATTGGAATTACTACGAGCCAAAGACTCTACATGACTCATCATTAAGTTTATCAACTCATTGTGTTTTGGCAAGTGATATGAATGACAAAGAAATGGCGTATGATTTATTTAGAAGAGCTTCAGAAATAGATTTAGGACCTAATATGAAAACTTCAGATCATGGAATTCATGCTGCTTCTCTTGGTGGAATTTGGCAGTGTATTGTAAATGGATTCTCAGGAGTTAGAATGTTAGGTGGAGAGTTGAGAATAGATCCAAAATTACCTGAAAATTGGAATGAAGTTATATTCCCATTAAATTGGCATGGAGTTAATTTAACTATTAAAGTAGATAAAAATTTATTAACAGTAGTTAAAAATTCTGATTCAGATGAAAAGATTAAGTTTACAGTTTATGGAACAGAGTATATTTTAGATAAAAAAATTGAAATAAAATACTAATTAATAGATGAAGGGAGATTAAAATGATAAAAGGTTTTGTATTTGATTTAGATGGAGTTATAACTGATACAGCTGAGTATCACTATTTAGCATGGAAAAAATTAGCAGATGATAACAACTGGAAGTTTACAAGAGAGATAAACGAAAAATTAAGAGGAGTTTCTAGACTAGATTCATTACAAATTATTTTAGATTATAATGAAGTAGACTTATCTTTTGAAGAGAAAAATAGATTGGCTAATTTAAAAAATACAAATTATATAAATAGTTTAGGAAGCATTACACCAAAAGATTTATTACCTGGAGTAAAAGAGTTCTTAACTGAATTAAGAGATAAAGGATATAAAACTTCGATAGCTTCAGCTAGTAAAAATGCTAACTTAGTTTTAACAAGATTAGAAGCAAAAGATTTATTTGATAATATTTCAGATGGAAACTCTGTTGAAAATAGTAAACCAGCTCCAGATGTTTTTATACATGCAGCAGGGAGTATTGGATGTAGAGCTAAAGAGTGTGTTGTTTTAGAGGATGCTGCAGCGGGAGTTGAAGCTGGAAAGATAGCAGGGATGAAAGTAATAGGTCTTGGATCAATTGAAACTTTAGGTGCAGCAGATGTAGTATTTAAAGGTATGTATGAAATAGATTTAGATTTTGTAATTAAAAAATTAACGAAGTAATGAAATAGTAAAACGGGGAGATAAGAATGAAAAAGAATTCAAAAATAATATTGGGTATTTTATCTTTAATTTTAATCAAGAGCCAAGCTATAGCAGAGGTGAATTCTCCTATCAGCTTGGCAAATGAAGATTCTATTATTTTACAAAAAGAGGGTGGGGACTCAGCAGTAAAAAAATATAATGAAAATGAAATAAGATTTTTCGAGTTAGAAAATGAGCTTAAAAAGTTAAAAGATGAAAATTCGGCTTTAAGAAAAGGAAAAGATATTCCAACAGAATTAAAATTAACAGGATTTATAGGAGCTAAAATTGAGGTTGAAGAACTTTCAAAAGATATAAATGAGGGAAAAGTAAAATTTGTACTTTCTGAAGGAAGCCTAAGGCATAAAGACTATAATAACTGGTCACTGTTTTATCATGTTGCTAAAGAGCAATATTTTAAATCAAAAATGTGGGATAGAAGTGCTAGTCCACAAAATACAATTATAGAAGTTGTTCCAAGATATCAGAGAGCTTTTAATAATGAAAAAGGAATAGGGGCTTTTGAATTTATATATACATCAGAGAGTATTGATAATAGAGATGCTATAAAATTAAAACCGTCGGTATACTATAAGCTTAGTGATAAATTGTCTTTAAATTATTACACTTTAGTTGGTAGAGAATTTAAAGGTGGGTATGATGACTATGAATTTTTAGAATTAGAACCTGGCTTTGGATATAAGCTAACACATAATATAGGTTTTGGAGTTAATTATTTCTTAAAATGGGGACAAACTTCAAATGAAAAATTTTCTGAAAGAGAAAGGTTTTTTAAGCCATACATTTGGAGAAACTTTGAAAGTGTAGGTTTAGGGCTATCTCTTTGGGGAGAGATAGGACCATATAAAAATAATGATGGTGGAAGAAATAATAATACGAAATTTGGAGTCTCTGGAAATAAAACTTTAACAGAATCTTTAAAAATGATTGGAGAAGTTAGTTATAAAAGAGAGGAACAGAAAAAATCAAAGAAAGATATTGATATAACATTAGTTATGTTGGGATTACAATATAGTTTTTAAAAACTAGGAGATTGGTATGGAGAATCAGATAAATGATTTATTAAAAATTTTAGGTGATAAAAATAATATAAAAAGTTTAAATCACTGTATGACAAGATTACGTATTGAAGTTAAAGATCCTAGATTAGTTAATGATAAACAATTGAATAGTTTTACTCTTGCAAAAGGTGTTGTAGTAAATGGTAAGAATATTCAGATTATTGTTGGAGTTAAAGTTAAAACAGTTTTTATAGAGCTTTCTAATAGGTTGAATAATGAAAATAGTGACGAACAAAAATCAAAAGAAGATAATTTAAAGAAAAGAAGTAAGATGACTTTTTTTTCTGAGATGTTTTTACCTATGATTCCTTGGATTCTTTTAACAGGAATGCTTTTAATAGCTAGTAAGATTTACTATATAAAAGATATTTTTTACTTAAACCTTTTAAAGGGTATTTTAATAAAATATTTCCCTGTGCCGTTGGGATATTCACTTTTTAAATATAAAAATAGAAATCCTTTGATTGGTTTAATGTTTGGAATAATAATGGTAACTCTAAATAAAACGGAGAATTTGATATTATTAATTGCAGGATTTTTAATTTTGATGAAAATAGAGGAACTTTTAGATAAAATGATCAAGGATCCATTTAAAATTCTTTTGGTACCTGGATTATCGTTGCTTTTATCCGTTGGAATAGTTGACATTTTATTATATCCAATTTTAGATATATTTTTAAAAGAAATTCTAAAGTTTATTGATTACATTTTTATATGGAAATATTATCCAATTTTAGCTTTTCTGTTTGGTATTAGCTACGCAGTTCTAGTGAAGAAGGGATTACATCATATTTTACTGTTTGTAGATTTACAATTGATATTAGCTGCTGGTGGAACATTTTTATGGCCTATGATAGTTATTTCAAATATAGCCCAAGGTTCTGTAGCTTTAGGAATATCTTTTAAAGAGTTCCATGCAGCACTCTTGGCTTATATAGGAATAACAGAACCGGCGATGTATGAAGTAAACTTGAAAAGTAAAAATAAATTTCACGCAACTTTAATCTCTTCAGGAATAGGATGTTTTATAACTGGTATTTATAAAATAAAATCTATGGGGATAGGTCCTGGAGGATTACCTGCACTTTTTGTAGTAGATAGAAGTTTTTTAAGAGGGTTTCTTTTAGCTATATTAGTAACAATCTTAACTGGATTCTTGCTAGGCTTCATAAGTAAAAGAAGTAGTAGATAGATTAGGAAACTAGATAAGGTATTAAAAATCCCTCTATCATTAGATAGAGGGATTTTGTTATTTTATTAATTTAGATTAGAAGTTTTTCAAATCCTCTTCAACGTTACTTATAGTTCCAAGACCAAAGTTATCGATTAAAACATTAAGAACATTAGGGCTTAAAAATGCGGGGATAGTAGGTCCAACATGTACATTTTTAAATCCAAGATATAAAAGAGAAAGAAGAACTAAAACAGCTTTCTGCTCATACCAAGCTATATTGAATACAATTGGAAGTTTATTCACATCATCCAAACCAAAAGCTTCTTTTAATTTTAAAGCTATAACAGCTAAAGAGTAAGAGTCGTTACACTGCCCAGCGTCTAAAACTCTTGGTATTCCACCGATATCTCCTAAATCCAATTTATTATATCTAAATTTAGCACATCCCGCAGTTAGAATTACGGTATCTTTAGGAAGAGCAGCAGCAAACTCGGTATAATATTTTCTATCTTGCATTCGAGCATCACATCCACCCATTACATAAAACTTTCTAATAGCTCCAGATTTAACAGCTTCAATAACCTTATCAGCAAGAGCTAAAACTTGGTTGTGTGCAAATCCAGTGATAATCTCACCTTTTTCCAGCTCAACAGGAGGTTTGCAATTTTTAGCAGCCTCTATAATTTCACTGAAATCTTTTTTTCCGTGCTCATTAACTGTAATATGTTTACATCCATCCATACCAGCAGAATTTGTAGTGTAAACTCTTTCTAAATAGTTTGCAATAGAACCTCTAGGAGGAACTAAGCAGTTACTTGTAAATAGAATAGGGCCGTTGAAATCTATAAACTCTTTTGTTTGATGCCACCAAGAGCCACCGTAGTTTCCAACAAGATTGTCATATTTTTTAAAGAATGGATAAGCTATCCCAGGTAACATTTCAGAATGAGTATAAACATCTACTCCTGTTCCACGAGTTTGTTCAAGTAACATCTCTAAATCTTTCAAATCATGACCAGAGATTAAAATTCCAGGATTATTTCTTACACCAAGATTAACTTTTGTAATTTCGGGATGTCCATAAGTAGATGTATTAGCTTCATCTAAAAGAGCCATAGCATCCACTCCAACTTTTCCAACATTTAAAACCATTTGAACTAAACCATCTACACCTAAAGAGTCATCGTCAACATTGGCTAGAGTTTCCTCTATGAATCTATAGATTTTAAAGTTTTCTTTCCCAAGATTAAAAGCGTGCTCAATATATGCAGTCATTCCTTTAATTCCATAAATAATAGTTTCTCTTAAAGATCTGATATCATCATTTTCTGTTCTAAGAACACCAACTTTTTCAGCATATTCTAGAAGTGATTCGTTAGAGTTTGTGTTAGTGGGACAATTTATATATTTTGCAAATTTTTCAGGAATAGAGATATCGTGATTTGCAAGTTCAACTTGAAGAGCAGCTCGATACATCTCTCCTATTTCAATCTCTTTAATAATAGCACTATCATTAAAATTAGCATTTGTGATAGTTACAAAAAGTGCATTTACAACCCAACGGTGTAAGCTGTTACAAATAGAAGTTTTATCGTGTAGTAATTCAACATAAGCTGATACTGTTTTAGCTGTATGTATTAATAAATCTTGAAGCTTAGCAGTATCTGGAGCTTTTCCACAAACCCCTCTTATAGTACATCCTTTGTTCATTGCAGTCTCTTGGCATTGATAACAAAACATTGACATAAAAACCTCCTAGAATATATTTTTACATGAAAAAGCTGAGGTACTTATAGACCTCAGCAAATATCTATTCTTTTTCAAACTCGTCTTTTCCAACCCCACAAATAGGACAAACCCAATCTTCTGGAACATCCTCCCAATGAGTTTTAGGAGCTACACCATTATCAGGATCTCCAGTTTCAGGGTCATAAATCCAGTTACAAACATTACATCTCCACTTTTCCATAAAAAACCTCCTCAAGTTAATTAAATTCAATTGATTTTTTTTACAAAAATTAGATAGTTTTTCCTTTTAAAAATTTGTTATAATAGATTGAATATTCAGAAAAAGTGGAGGAAATTATGAAAAAAGTAGGTTTTATTGGAGCGGGGAATATGGTAAAAGCCATGATAAAGGGAATGCTAAAAAATGATGTAATGTCTTCAAGTATTTACGTGAGTGGAAGAGATATGGAAAAGTTGATAGAGTTAGGGAAATTGTTGAGTATAAATGTTTCTGAAAGCAACATAGAGTTAGTAAAAAATTGTGATATTGTATTTTTAGGAGTTAAACCAAATATATATTCAAAAGTCATTGATGAAATAAAAAATTATACAGATGAAGATAAAGTAGTAGTAAGTATTACACCGGGGTACTCTTTAAAAGAGTTAGAGGATATGTTTGGAAAAAATGTAAAAGTAGTAAGAACAATGCCAAATACTCCAGCTATGGTAGGAGAGGGAGTTACAGCTTACTGTATCGGAGAAAATATAAGTTTAATAGAGGAAAATGAAATCAAAAACATTTTGAAGTGCTTTGGTCTCGTAGAAAAAGTTGAAGAAAAAGAGATGGATGCAGTAGTAGCAACAACAGGATCATCACCAGCTTATGTATATATGTTTATTGAAGCCATGGCTGATGCAGCAGTGTTGGGTGGGATTTCAAGAGATAAAGCATATAGGTTAGCAGCACAAGCTGTTTTAGGAAGTGCCAAGATGGTTTTAGAAACAGAAATGCATCCAGGGGCTTTAAAAGATATGGTATGTTCACCCGGAGGAACGACAATAGAAGCAGTTACAACTTTAGAGGAAAATGGATTTAGAAACGCCATAATTAAAGCCATGAGAAATTGTATGGAAAAATCAAAGAAAATGAATTCGTAAAGTAAATAAAAAGTAGAGGGCACCATCACGAATCCCTCTACTTCATAAAACATATAAATCTTTTAAAAATTGAATCTTTTCACGTTTAAATAACCTTAAAACTTGTAAAACACTTCTTTAAAACTTAAAAACACTTTACTAACTTTAAATCTATTTCTCACATAATAGTTAGATTTACAATTTCACGATTTGTTTTTATTTTTTTTTCATCACGAAAACATTATACATTTTACTATAAATTATTATACTTTTTATAATTATATAACTTTTGAACATCTTTGAAACTGTGTGATGGCTTTTTTAAAACTTTAAACAGTTGAAACTTGAAACCCTTTAAATACTTTTTAAATCTCTTCTAACTATTATTATAATTTTTAGACGGTTTTTGTATGGAAAAAAGTTTGAAAATTTAATTATTTTATTTTTATTTTGTATTACTCTTTTTTATATGCTATATTTTATTGTTATATTAATAAAAAATAAAGGAATGTGATATATGAAAAAATTTCCAAAATATATGTATATAGTGAATTATCCAACAGCTGAAGAGGAGCTTTGTCATTTAGAGATGAAAGTAGTTTTTGGAAAAGAACTGGAAGAGAAGATGCTATTTTCAGATATAGAGTTCAATCCATCAAATAGTCCATTTATAAAAACTCGTTTAGAGATTATCTATGAAAAAGATAGTGTTGAAGAGATTTTAGAAGAGATTATAAAAGATAAAACTGTTTATAATAATTTTAAATTAGAGTATGTAAGATTAAATAATGAAAATAATATCTCTTACGATGAGAGATTAGCTATAATAAAAAATATATCTAATAATATTCAAGGGTGTCATAATTTTAAAAATCCAGAGTTTAGCTTTGGAATAACCAAAGTCGAGGATAAATGGTTATTTGGAATTGATAATAAAAATGATTATAAGTGGCACTCACATGATAATAAACCTTGTTCATATTCAAATTCCTTAGGAGTTAAAGTAGCTAAGGCTGTTGTAAACATAGCAAATGGTGGTTCTAAAGATAAAACAATTATCGATCCATGCTGTGGAGTTGGAACAACTTTAGTTGAAGCTTTAGATGCAGGTTATTTAATAGAAGGCTATGAAATAAATAAGCAAATTGCAAAGAATGCAAATATAAATTTAGAGTTTTATGGTTTTAATCCAATTGTTGTAAATGATGATATGCATAATATTAAGAAAAGTTATGACAGCTCTATAGTTGATATACCATATGGACTTTTTAGTCATATATCTGTAGGTGAACAGAGAAAAATAATAGAAACAGCGAGAAGAATTTCACGTAGAATAGTTTTAATATCTTTTGAAAATCATGATTTAATTCTCGAGCAAAGTGGATTTAAAATACAACACAGATGTATAGTGCCAAAGGGTAAGTTTAAAAGATTTATAGTTGTTGCAGAGTAGAAAGTAAACTAATGTTAAAATAATGTAAAAAAACTTGTTGACTTTTTTTATAAGTTGTGGTAATATATTTATGTAGCGCAGAGGAAGTTGAAAAACAACCTTAACTATGAAGCCTGGGTGGCGGAATAGGTAGACGCACGGGACTTAAAATCCCGAGCTATCTGATAGCGTGCCGGTTCGATTCCGGCCCCAGGCACCACTTAAACTTACAAATATCGCGGGGTAGAGCAGTTGGCAGCTCGTCGGGCTCATAACCCGAAGGTCGTTGGTTCGAATCCAGCCCCCGCCACCAAAACACACAGATGCGTCATTAGCTCAGATGGTAGAGCACACGACTTTTAATCGTGTTGTCACTGGTTCGAGCCCAGTATGACGCACCAATAGAAAATTTTAAGATGTAGAGATACATCTTTTTTTTTACTTAAAAATATAATAAAAAATAACTTCTACAAATGATGTAAAAGTTATTAAGAAGTTTAATAGATTTTAATATTAAAGTTTTTAGAGATTTTCTTTAAAAAATCATGATCAGGATTACTAGCAATTATTGTATCAACAGAGTCTAAATTACAAACTTTGTAAAACTTTGTAGAATTAAACTTCTCCTCTGTAATCATAAAGATATTTTCAGAACAATGTTTTAAAACTTCTGCTGTCACATGTGCTTCATCACAGTTGTGAGATGTGATACCTTTTTCAAGAGATACACCATCTAAAGTTAAAAAAGCTTTATTGAAGAAGTAATCTCCAATTGATAGTGCAACTTTTGTTCCAGAAGTTGAAAGAAGGTTAAATTTTACTTCTCCTCCCATAAAGAAAATTCTATGAGTATTTTCTGTGTTACTGAAAATTTTAGTAAACTCAATAAGAGCTGCTAAGGAAACAGTTACAATTTTTAGATTTTTTTTAGTTTTTAAATGAGGAATAAGTTTTGTAACAGTAGTTCCAGCATCTAAAAAGATACAATCACCATCTTGGATAAGATCAGCAGCTTTTTTTCCA
The DNA here is from genome assembly GCF_945952365.1 of uncultured Cetobacterium sp. Taxonomy (GTDB): domain Bacteria; phylum Fusobacteriota; class Fusobacteriia; order Fusobacteriales; family Fusobacteriaceae; genus Cetobacterium_A. The sequence continues at coordinate 3,413 of NZ_CAMFHX010000001.1, read as the reverse complement.
AGCAGATCTTTCTCAGTGGAGAAAAGCTCCTCTCTTATAGAGTAACTTTCGTCTACAGAGGAGCTTTTGATAGCTCCCCCATAAACTTTTTGTATATCCATATTTTCAGCTACAATATCCTCTAAATCTTTTCGAATAGTTTCCATAGTAACACTGTATTTTTCTGATAACTCTTTTACATAAACGATATTCTTTTGATTTAACTCCTCTAAAATATGTTGTCTACGTTGATTCATCAGCATAAGCTTATCTCCAGAACATAGATTTTTTGATAGAGTCAATTAAAGTTTCAATATCTGTTGAGTAAACCTCTCCAATATTTCCAATTCTAAAGCTTTCCTCTTTAGTTAATTTCCCAGGATAGATAACAAATCCGTGTTCTTTTAGCTTTGAATAGAAAGTTTCAAACTTATACTCAGGATGATTAGGAGCATAGAATGTAGTTATAATAGGTGACTGTTGCTCTAAAGATATAATAGCATCAAATCCTAAATTAGCCATTCCTTTAACAAGTTTATCTTGGTTCTCTTTATATCTTGCCTCTCTAGCTTTTACTCCTCCTTCTGCTTCTAACTCTAATAGAGCTTGATAGAATGCTCTAACAACGTGAGTTGGTGAAGTGAATCTCCATTTCCCATTTCCACTTTCCATAACTTTCCATTGGTCAAAGATATCTAAAGAGTGAGAACGAGCTTTTCCTTCACACTTTAATAGTTCAGATTTCTTAGCTACGATAAATCCAAATCCAGGAACTCCTTGAATACATTTATTAGCTGAACTGATTAGGAAATCAATTTTGTGCTCAGGTACGTTAAAGTGAATTCCACCGAAACTTGACATAGCATCTACGATAAAAGTTTTATTGTATTTTTTTACAATCTCTCCAATCACTTTAATTGGATTTAAGATTCCTGATGTAGTTTCACAGTGAACAACAGCAACGTGAGTAATCTCTGAATCCTCTTTTAAAATAGCCTCTAAGTGTGCTAAATCATAAGTTTCAGTTTGCTCAATTTTATAGATAGTATTTTTAACTCTAGCTACATCACAGATAGTTTTCATTCTGTCTCCATAAGCACCGTTAGAAAGAATTAAAATCTTTTCATTATCTCCAACAGTTGAAGTTAAAACAGCCTCAACAGAGAAAGTTCCACTTCCTTGCATAGGAATCATAGTGTAGTCATCTCCAGCTTCAGCTACATCTAAAACTCTTTTTCTCATATCTTGAACTAAAGAGTTGTATTCGTTATCCCAAGTGCACCAGTCTTTAAGCATAGCTGATCTAACTCCAGAAGATGTCGTTAAAGGTCCTGGTGTTAAAAGGATGTATGGTCTATCTGTTAAATTGTTGTTATTCATTGTTATTTCCTCCAAAAAGTTTTGTATTTTCAATTTTTATGCTCTCTTCAAGAATCTCTAGAGCTTTTTTCAATTCAGGTTTTTCTATAATAAGTGGTGGTGATAGAGTTAAAATTCCACCAGAAACTTTAAAGCTAAGCCCAGAGTGAAGGCAACTATAAAGAATCCTATCCGCTTCAGAGTCAGCTTTTTCTTTAGTACTTCTATCTCTAACAAGCTCTACTGCAAATAGCAATCCAATTGCTCTCACATCACCAATAATCTTATATCTATCTTTTAGTGTATTCAATCTCTCTAAAAGGAATTTCTCCATCTCAGATGTTTTTTCTAAAATCTTATTACTATCAATAAAATCAATTGCTGCATTAGCAGCAGCACATCCAACTGATGATTTCTCATGAGTGTAGTGTCCTAAAGATGTGTATTGTCCAATGTTGAATTCATCTTTTGTCAAAAGAGCTGAGATTGGAAATATCCCTCCTCCAAGGCCTTTTCCAATAACAACCATATCAGGCTCGATATCGTAGTGCTCAAAAGCAAAGAACTTTCCTGTTCTTCCCATAGCTATAGCAGTTTCATCTAAAACTAAAAGAGTGTTGTGCTTAGAACAGATATCTCTTATTCCTCTCATAAGTTTGTATGAAGGAATCTCTACCTCTGTATTTCTGATTGTTTCCATAAAAAATGCTGCTATATCTCCATGCTTTTCTAAAGTGTAATCTAAGATGTTTAAAAAAGTATCTTCATCAAACATGGGTCTGTAAGAGTTGTATGGAACTAGATGCTCACATCCAGCTAAAAGTCCACCGATACCATTTCTAAAATGTGCTGTTCCACCCAAAGAGATTGCATCAATAGATGCTCCGTGAAAAGAATCCCAGAAAGAAAGGAACCCATCTTTTTTAGTTACAAGTCTTGCTAGTTTCATAGCCATTCCGATAGAAGATGTTGCACCTGGCGAGAACAGAACTTTATTTAAAACACCATTTGTTTTATCAGCAAGCTTTTGAGCCAAGGTTATAGCTGAGTTATTCGTATATCTTCTTGGCGAGAATGGAAGAGTTTCCATCTCATCGATGATAGCCTTTTTGACATCTTCATTTCCAAATCCAACTTGGTGGACATTATTTCCATGAAAATCCATATATATTTTTCCAGAGATATCCTCTAAGTATATCCCTTTTGATTTTTTTAAAACATTTAAGCATGGTGTTGAAAGAGATTGATGAAGAAAAATCTCTTCATCATCTCTAAGAACATTGTTAGTTTCAAAATCTATATTTTTTTCTTGCCACTTTTTACGGTTCTGAGAGGTATTGATATCTCCTTCAGATGTAATTTTGTTCATTAGATAACCTCTTCAGCATTCATTCTAGCATTTATAACATCAATTATATGTGGTAAATCTCCAACTTCTTCAACGATATAGTCAGCTCCAGCTGCATATAATCTTTTTGCAGCAGCATCCATTAATTTTTTTAGTTCAGTGCTATCCATAGATTCTACTTCTTGTTTAGAAAGACCTAACTCACTTCCACCTTTTAAGATTCCAACAGCCCAAACCCCAGCGTTTTTTCCCTCTTTCATATCAACAGTAGTATCTCCAATTTTTATAACAGAGTTTCTATTTGGAATAGCTAAAGTTATCATGTTTTGGAAAATCATATATGGGTATGGTCTTCCTGCAGGAACTTCAGTTGATGTGATTCTAAAGTCAGGACAGTAACCAAACTCTTTTGCTTTTGGAGCAACGATATCTAACATCTCCTTTGTATATCCTGTAGTACTTCCAATTTTGATTTTTCTAGCTCTTAATTCAGCTTGAAGTTCTAACATTCCAGGAACTGGTTCACCAAAGTTTTCTAGTGAAGCGAATAGAACCTCTTCAAATCTTTCATATAAAGAGTTGATATCATCCATTGTGTATTCTCTATTAAATTTCTCTAACCATAAAGCATGTATTCTCTCCATTTTTAATAGTGCTTTAATATGATCTATCTTTAACATTCCCATAGGTTTTCTAGCTTCTTCGTAAGTGATTTCGATTCCATTTT